>JAUXTN010000096.1 GCA_030684355.1 Pseudomonadota bacterium | reverse complement strand
CGAACCCCCGAACGGCCGCGGCGAGCCGGCCGCCGCGCCCGCCGTCGCCGCCGCCCCCGCCGCCCCCGAGCTCCCCGCCGATCCCGCCGAGGCCTGGAAGCACGCGCTCGGCGTGCTCTCGCCCCACCAGCGCGTCGTGGTCGAGGAGAACGCGGCCTTCGCCAGCTTCGAGGGCGGCACGCTCGCGCTCGTCGTGCGGGTCGAGCAGTGGCGCCCCGTCGTGCGCGAGCACCTCCAGGAGGTCGACTTCGTCAGTGTCCTCCCCGGGTTCCGGCGCTTCGAGATCCGGCGCGGCGACGAAGGGCAGACCGGCCGCGAGGCCCGCAACGAGGCCGACGAGCGGCGTGCCCAGGCGGCGCGCGAGGCCGTCGCGGCGTCCGCCGTGGTCAAACGCCTCGTGGCGATGCTCGGCGGTCGCGTCGAACATACCGAGGCCTCACTCATCGACGGGGGGGATAGATCTCCCGCCAGCGAGGAATCCGATGACTGATCCTTTTGGTGCGATGGGTGGGATGGGCGGCCTGTTGGGCGGCTTCCAGAAGCAGATGGCGGAGCTCCAGGCGCAGGCCGAGCGCGAGGAGGTCGAGGCCACCGCCGGCGGCCTCGTGACCGTGCGCATGAACGGCGCGCAGGAGGTCCTCTCCATCCGCATCGACCCGAAGGCGATGGACGACCGTGAGCTCGTCGAGGACCTGCTCCGCGCCGCCACGAACGAGGCCGTGCGCCGCAGCAAGGACCTCGTCGCCCAGAAGCTCGGCCAGCTCGCCGCGTCGATGGGGCTCCCGCCCGGGCTCCTGTGAGGGCCGCATGAGCGTCGACCCCTTCCGCCGCGCCGTCGCCCACCTCGCCCGCTTCCCCGGCGTCGGCGAGAAGACGGCTACGCGGTACGCCTACTGGCTCCTGCGGCAGCCGCCGGAGGTCGCCGAGGGCATCGCGGAGGCGTTGACGACCCTGCGGCGGTCGGTCCACGAGTGCGCCCGCTGTCGCGACCTCTCGAGCGACACCATCTGCCGCCGCTGCGCCGATGCCCGTCGGGATGCCGCGACGCTCTGCGTGGTCGAGCGCCCCCAGGACATCAACGCCCTGGACGGGTCGGGCACCTACAAGGGCGCGTTCCACGTCCTGCACGGCGCCCTGTCCCCGCTCGACGGCGTGGGCCCCGCCGAGCTCCGCATCCGCGAGCTCCTCGCGCGCATGGGCGGCACGGACGGCCTGCCGCCCGTGGCGGAGGTCATCCTCGCGACCGACCCCGACGTCGAGGGCGACGCCACCGCGCTCTACCTCGCCAAGCTCCTGAAGCCGCTCGGGGTGCGCGTCACGCGGCTCGCCCACGGCGTGAGCGTCGGGACCGAGATCGAGTTCGCCGACCGCGTCTCCCTCGCCCGCGCCCTCGAGGGCCGGCGGGAGATGTAGCCAGGCCCGGATCGCGTCAGCGCCCCAGGCCCTCGGCGTAGGCGTCGGAGAGGGCGCTGTCCGCGGCGATCTCGAGCAGGAGCGTCTCCAGCTCCTCCGCGGAGGAGCCCATCGCGTCGAGGGCGGCCTCGGGGTCGTCGGGGTGCTTCTTCACGACCTCCGCGAGGATCAGCGCCCGCGTGACGCTCTCGGGGCCGACCGGGGTGTCCACCTCCGGCGCGGACGCGCACGCCAAGAGGCTCCCGACCAAGACAACGAGCGCGAGGAGGCGGACCATGGTCAGTGCTTCCCCTTCCCGTTGTCCTTCCCGTTGCCCTTGCCGTTCCCGTTGCTCTTCCCGTGGCCGCTCTTCCCGTTCCCGTAGCCGCGCGCCTTGCCGCTGTTCCCGGGCCCGTGCCCCGCGTCGGAGAGGTGCTTGCCGCCGTGCCGCTCGTCGTTGTACCCGTGGCCGGGGTTCCAGTCCTTGTCCTTCTCCTGGTACCGGTCGTGCCCCCACCGGACGTGCTCGGCGTAGATGGCGTCGGCGAGCGTCGGGCCGCGCATGCCGCGATCGAGCTGCGAGATCACGAACACCCCGAAGTGGGGGAGGGGTCCATACTTCCGCATCGCGATGTGGGCGTCCTCGAACACCACGACGAGGTCCCACGCGTGGAGCCCGTGGGTGTGCACGGTGCCGAGCGCCACGCGGACGTCGGCCTCGGGCACGCCCGCGTGCCGCACCGCGCGCGCCGAGATCGGCAGCTCCAGCGCGCGGACCAGGGGGTGCGTCACGACGACCACCTTCGGAGGGCCGGCGAACGCGAGGCCGAGGAGCAGGAGCAGTGTGTGCATGGGACCGTCGTAACGGCGCCCGCCCGCCTACCGCCCTGACATCGGGCTTACGATCCCCGGCTTGCCTCCTGCTTACCCGCCGCCGACCGCGCGGATGACCTCGACGCGGTCCCCCTCGACGAGCCGGTGATCCCGGTGCTCCGCGCGGGGGATGACCGCGCCGTTGACCGCGACCGCCACGCCCTCCGGCGGCGCCCCGAGGAGCTTCACCAGCGCGGTGATGGTGGTGCCCGCGGGCACCTCGCGGGGCGCGCCGTTCACCGAGATCGCCACGCCGCTCATCGCATCCCCATCGGGGCGCCGGGGCGCGGCTGGTCGTCGAACAGCTTCGGGTTGTTCGTGATGCGCACCGCCTCGTCGCGGGTGATCTTCTTCCTGAGCGCGAGGTCCTTCGCCGAGACCTCCATGAGCTGCTGCCCGTCCGCGCGCCCGGTCTGCATGATGCTGGGGATCTGGTAGAGCTTGTTGTCGCGGATCAGGTTCCGGATCGCCGGGTTGCAGAGCATGATCTCCTGGCACGCGACGCGGCCCGGCTCGTGCGCCTTCCGGACGAGGAGCTGGCTCACCACCGCCATCAGGGAGGTGGACACCATCGTGCGCACCTGCGACTGCTGCTCGTGCGGGAACGCGTCGATGAGGCGGTCGACGGTCTCCGGGGCCGAGTTGGTGTGGAGGGTGCCGAACACGAGGTGGCCGGTCTCGGCGGCGCTGATCGCGAGCGAGATCGTCTCCAGGTCGCGCAGCTCGCCGACGAGGATGACGTCGGGGTCCTCGCGGAGCGCGCTGCGGAGCGCTGCGGCGAAGGACTTCGTGTCCGCGCCGATCTCGCGCTGGTTGATGATGCACTTGTCGGGCTTGTGCACGAACTCGACGGGGTCCTCGATGGTGAGGATGTGCTCGCGCCGGTTCTTGTTGATGTGGTCGATGATCGCGGCGAGGGTGGTGGACTTCCCCGAGCCCGTGGGCCCGGTGAGCAGCACGAGGCCGCGCTTGAAGCTCGCGATGCGCTCGAACACCGGCGGGAGGCCGAGCTCGGCCATCGTCAGCACCCGCGTGGGGATCTGCCGCATCACGAAGCCGATGCCGCGCGTCTGCGTGTAGACGTTCACGCGGAACCTGGCGAACTGCCGGAACGACATCGCGAAGTCGGTCTCGAGGTTGTTCTCGAAGGCCGTCCGGTGTTTTTCCTGCATCATCGAGTAGGCGAGCCGCTTGGCGTCGTCGTTCGTGAGCGCGGGCAGATCGAGCCGGTGGATCTCGCCGTCGACGCGGATGGCGGGCACCTCGCCCGACGAGATGTGGATGTCGGACGCCTTCTGCTCGATCGCGACGCGGAGCAGGTCGTGGATGCGAACGGTCATGGCGGACGAGGATATCGCACCCCGCGCCCGGGCCGGCTAACAGGGGCCGTCTATCGGGTGGGCATGGGCGGGATCGCCGGCATCTTCACCATCGACGGCGAGCTCGAGCCGGCCGAGCGCCGGCCCCTCGAGGGGGGCACCGAGTTCGCGGCCGAGGGCGCGCTCCTCACGGCGCAGCCGCGCTCCACGCTCGCGCGGAGCGAACGCTTCGTGGTGGCCGTGTCCGGGCACTTCGACCGCGCGCCGGTCACGGGCCTCTCCGCCGCCGACACGCTGCTCGACTACTGGACGAAGTCCGGCGTCGGCGCCCTCGCCCACTTCGAAGGCGCCTGGGTCGCCGCGGTGTACGAGCGGCAGACGCGGCGGCTCCACCTCCTGCGGGACCCGTTCGGCATCCGCCGCCTCTACTACGCCGAGCGCGCCGGCCGGATCGCGTTCTCGACGCGGCCCAAGCCGCTCCTCGACCTCCCGTGGGTGAGCCGCGAGATCGCCCGGGAGCACCTCGCGGAGTACCTCTCGTTCCGCTACGTCCACGCCCCGCGGACGCTCTTGCGCGACGTGCGCGCCCTCCCCGCCGGCCACCACCTCGTCTTCGACGGCCGCTCCCGCGTCGAGCCCTGGTTCCACCTCCGCTACGCCCCGCCGTACTCGGCGCTCCCGGAGGACAAGCCCACCCTCGAGGAGATCGAGCGCCGCCTGAACCGCGCGGTCGCCGCGCGCGCGTCCGGGAAGGAGCGCGTCGGCGTGTTCCTCTCCGGCGGCCTCGACTCGTCCGCGATCACGCTGTTCGCCTCCCGCCTCGGCCCGGTGCACACCTTCACCGTGGGCGTGCAGGACGCCGAAGACGACGAGGTCCCCTACGCCGGGCGGGTCGCGCACCTGCTCCGTGCGAAGCACGAGGTCGTGCGGGTCGACTTCGAGAAGTTCCGCGGCGCGTTCGACGCCGTGGTCGGCGCGTCCGACCAGCCGGTCACCGACCCCGCGGCCATCCCCCAGTACCTGCTCGCGAAGGCCGCGGCCCAGCATGTGGACGTGATCCTCGCCGGCGACGGCGGCGACGAGGTCTTCGGCGGCCGCATGGTCGGCGTGCTCGCGTCCCAGCTCCGCCTCTCCACCTGGCTCGGCCGGATGCCCGCGCCGGCGCGTCGCGCCGCGAGCCGGTTCTTCCGCGACCAGCGCCCCGAGATCGTCGAGCCCACCGTGCCGTTCGGCCTCTCCCGCCGCATCGGCGGCGTGCACGTCTTCGATGCCGAGGCGCGCGGCCTGCTCATGCGCGATCCCGGCTGGGTGCGGGACGGCATGCGGCGCATGTGCCTGGAGCCGCTCTACCGCGAGGTCGTGAGCGACCCCGTGAACGAGATCCTCCACGCCTACCTGCGCGGCCGCATGCCGGAGGACGCCCTCGCGCGCACCGGCGCCTGCGCGTCGCTCGCGGGGGTGGCCATCCGCGAGCCCCTCCTCGATCGCGACCTCGTCAGCTACTGCGCGTCGATCCCCGGCCCGTGGAAGGTGCGCACGGGCATCGGCGGCGCCGTCACGAAGTGGCCCCTGCGCGAGATCCTGCGCCCGGCGCTCACTTGGGGCCTCGTCAACCGGCCGAAGCGCGTGCTGCCGGGGCCGTGGGGCCGCTGGCTCGGCGGGCCGGCGCGAGGCTGGCTCGACGAGCGCGTCGCAACCCTGCGCGAGGATCCGCACCGGCTCTTCCTCCCGGCGGCGATCGACGGCCTCATCGGCGAGGTCGACCGCACGGGCACGGACGCCCGGCTGTGGACGCTCCTGTTCCTCGACGGCTGGATGCGCGAGGTCGGGGCGACCTAGCGACGTTCCGTCGACGGGCACCGGCCCGCCGCGAAGGGACCGGACGTGGACGGCGGCGCGATCGTCACGCCGCCGTCCGCGCTCGGACTAGCGGAGGTAGAACTCGAACGTGCCGAGCTGGGCCGGCGTGGTCCCGGAGCACGTGTCGAACGACGTGTTGCCGGTGCCGCTGATCTCGTTCGAGGGGCTCCAGCCGTTGAACAAGCGCGTGCTGCCGTCCACCTGCTGGGTGTACGGCATGACGAGCATCTTCGGGTTCTGGTTGTAGCTCGGGCTGCTCGGGTAGACGACCAGGCCGTACCCGTTGCCGAAGGAGCCGCCGCAGCCGCCGTTGTTGCTCTCGTTCCCCGCGATCATGAGCCAGTCGCCATTGTCGAACGGGACCATGTTCGCGTGGTTGTACGAGTAGTACTGCTCGTTTGCCGCGCTCGTCGAGGTGAGCTGCGCGTAGCTCCAGACGCTCGGCCGCACGCCCGAGTGGTCGTACAGCACCGTGCCGTCGGTGTCCCGCAGCACCACGCGGACCTCGTCGCCCGTCCAGTCGCCCGTCCAGTCGACGCAGTCGTCGAACCAGACGTTGTCGTTCATGTCCGTCGACTCGGTGTTCTCGACGCTGAAGCAGCGGGACCAGCCGCCGTTGTCCATGTCGCACTTGAGCTCGAACGCATCCGTCGTGTCCCCGTCGTAGTTGGGGTCGATCCAGTAGGTACCGGTCTCGCTGGCCGAGAAGTTCGCGAGCAGGTCCTCGCAGGAGGCCCCGGCGCGGTCCTGGCTCAGGCCGTCGTTGCACATCTCCTGGCAGGACGCGTTGGTGTCGTCCTCGTCGGTCCCGGCGTAGTCGATCGACTCGGCGCCGTCGCCGTCCTGGTCGTAGTCGCTGGCGCCGTCGCAGTCCTGGTCGATGCCGTCGTACCAGACCTCGGCGGCGCCGGGGCTGGTCAGGGGGTCGCCGTCGTCGCAGTCGGTCGCGTCGGTGACGTAGCCGGTGCCCATCTCGCAGGTCAGCGCCGTGGTGGCGGCGTCGCCGTAGCCGTCGTTGTCGGCGTCGGCGTAGAACGCGGACCCCGTGGAGGTGTCCAGGCTCGAGTCGTCGTCGTCGGAGAGGCCGTTGCAGTTGTCGTCCAGGCCGCTGTTGCAGACCTCGGTGGCGCCCGAGTACACGTCGGCGTCGCCGTCGTTGCAGTCCGACGGGCTCGAGACGTAGCCATCGGGCGCGTCGCAGGTGCGGGTCGTGGTCGAGAAGTCGCCCGCGCCGTCGCCGTCGGCGTCCGCGAACCAGGTGGTCGCGGTGGCGGTGTTCAGGGCGCTGTCGTCGTCGTCCGCGAGGCCGTCGCAGTTGTCGTCGACGCCGCTGTTACAGACCTCCAGCGCGTTCGGGCTGATCGCCGAGTCGTCGTCGTCGCAGTCGCCGCTCGACCGGACGTACGAGGTGGGCGGGTTGCACGCGTCGAGGGCCACGTCGTCGTCGCCGGAGAAGTCGCCGTCGTTGTCGTAGTACCAGGTCGCGCCGGTGGTCAGGTCGGTGCTGCTGTCGTCGTCGTCCGAGAGCCCGTCGCAGTCGTCGTCGAGGCCGCCGTTGCAGGTCTCGGTCGCCGCCGTGTTGATGCTGAACGCGGCGTCGTTGCAGTCGGTCGCGTCCGCGACGTAGCTGGCGGGCGCTTCGCAGGCGTCCAGCGACGTGGCGGGGTCGCCGTAGGCGTCGCTGTCGTAGTCGAGGTACCACGTCGCGGCACCGGCGACCGTGGTGTCGGCGTCATCCGCGGCGCCGTCGCAGTCGTCGTCCACGCCGAGGTTGCACACCTCGAGGACGCCCGGGTTCACCGCGGCGGTGCTGTCGTCGCAGTCGTCGGCGGTGGCGACGTAGCCGGCGGGCGCGAGGCAGGCGGCGGTGCCGGTGGCGCTGTCGCCGTAGGCGTCGCTGTCGCCGTCGAGGTACCAGGTGGAGCCGGTGGAGAGGTCGACGCCCGCGTCGCCGTCATCGGCGAGGCCGTCGCAGTCGTCGTCCACGCCGCCGTTGCAGATCTCGGCGGCGGTCGGGTTCACCGCGGCGAGGGTGTCGTCGCAGTCGTCGCTGCTCGCGGCGTAGCCGGCGGGCACGTCGCAGGCGTCCATGGTCGAGGCGGCGTCGCCCGCCCCGTCGGCGTCGGCGTCGGCGTAGAAGGTCGTCGTGACGCCTTCGTCCACGACGGTGTCGCAGTTGTCGTCGACGCCGTTGCAGGCCTCGTCCGCGCCGGCGTAGGTCGTGGCGACCGTGTCGTCGCAGTCTTCGCAGGCCGCGCGGCCGTCGCCGTCGGCGTCGGCGTAGCCTACCGAGCCGTCGCAGTTGTAGTCGTTCGGATCGGTGCAGTCGGACTCGTCGGCGCCGGGGTTGTAGGCGGCATCGGCGTCGTCGCAGTCGGTCGCGTCGGCGACATAGCCGCCGGGCGCGAGGCAGATGTCGACGGAGAGGGCGGCGTCGCCGTAGCCGTCCGTGTCGGCGTCGGCGTACCAGGTCGGGACCACGTCCTCGTCGATGGTGCCGTCGCAGTCGTTGTCGGCGTCGTCGCACGCCTCGACGGCGCTCGGGTAGCTGGTGGCGTCGGCGTCGTCGCAGTCGTCGGAGCTCGACGCGAGCCCGTCGGTGAGGCTGCAGGCCTCGACGGGCGCGGAGAGGTCGCCCGCGCCGTCGGCGTCGGCGTCGGCGTAGAACGTGGTGGTCACGCCCTCGTCCACGACCGTGTCGCAGTTGTTGTCGACCTCGTCGCAGATCTCGACGCCGTCGGGGTTGGTGGTGGCCGTCGCGTCGTCGCAGTCGTTGCACGCGGCGAAGCCGTCGGCGTCGGCGTCGGCGTAGCCGACCGAGCCGTCGCAATTGTAGTCGTTGGCGTCGGTGCAGTCGGACTCGTCCGCGCCCGGGTGGAACGCGGCGTCGTCGACCACGCAGTCGTCGCCGTTGGCGACGTACCCGGCGGAGGCCGTGCACGTGGCTTCGGTCACCGTGGGGTCGCCGTAGCCGTCGCCGTCCACGTCCGCGAAGAACGTGGTGGTGACGCCCTCGTCGACGGTGGCGTCGCAGTTGTTGTCGATGGCGTCGCACACCTCGACCACGCCGGGAGACCGCGTCGCGTCGTTGTCGTCGCAGTCGCCCTCGGCCACGGTGAAGCCGTCCGCGTCCAGGTCCTGTTCGTCGGTGTCGGTGTCGGTGTCGGTGTCGGTGTCGGTGTCGGTGTCGGTGTCCGTGTCCGTGTCGGTGTCGGTGTCGGTGTCCGTGTCGGTGTCGGCATCCGCGGTGTCGTTCGGCTTGTCGGCTTCGCCGGTGCAGGCGACGAGAAGGAGCGAGAGCAGCAGCGTGAGGCGCATGGGAGACTTCCTGGGCGGAGGGGCGTTGGCAGCGGAGGCCCGTGCATGCCCGATTCTTGGGGACACCTGCAACTGGGCCAGATGGCACGGTCGGCCGTCCATCGGTTGCGTTCCGGGTCGCTTGAAGCGAAAATGCGTGCCGTGCTCTTCGCGCTCCTTCTCTCGGCCTGTCAGCCCGACTTCCTGCGATCCTCGGAGGTCGACCGCCCGCGCGCCGGTTCCGCGGCGTGGGTGGTCGACGGGCACGCCCTGCGCCTGGAAGAGCACATTCTCACTGCCGACGGTGTGCCCCTCCTCGAGCACGTCTACGATGAGCCTGTGGTGGGCGATCACGTGCTCTACGTGCCGGCGGATCCGGGTCCAGGGGACGGCGGGATCTACGCGGTGCGCATCGTCGACGGGGCGGTTCGCGCCGTGCCGATTTTGGAGGAGGGGCGCCCCGACCGCCTCGCCTTGGCGCCGGACGGCACGACCCTGGCGTATGTAGCCGGAACCAGTGGGATCGCCAGCGTCTGGGTGGTCCCGGTCGCCGGTGGGCGGCCGCGGCAGCTCACGAATGTCAATCTTGCGTCAACGCCCGGGCGGGCGCCGGCCGATTTCGTTCATCCGCCCGACGACGGACCCGTGCAATTCGTCGGGAGCCGCGTGGTGTGGGTGGCCCGGGGTGCCGAGCGGGAAGCAACGTGGCGCTGACGCTCCTCCTCACGTGGATCGGCGCCGCGTACGCCCAGGACTACGCGTTTCCGAGCTCCGCGGAGGACTACGCCAACTTCTACCCGACCGCGTACGTCGACCACGGGAGCGTGACCGACTGGAACTGCGGCGGGAACACCTACTCGGGGCACCGGGGCTCGGACTACGGCGGCGGGAGCTGGTCGGGCATGGAGGCCGGGCGGGACATCACCGCGGCCGCCGACGGCACGGTGATCGCGACCAACGACGGCGCCGATGACGAGTGCTCCACCGGGGACTGCGACGGCGGGGGCGGCTTCGGCAATTACGTGAAGATCCAGCACGCGGACGGCAAGGCGACCTACTACGCCCACCTGAAGACCTGGAGCGTGGCCGTCTCGACCGACCAGTACGTCACCTGCGGCCAGAAGCTCGGCGAGATGGGCTCCTCCGGGCACTCGACGGGGCCGCACGTGCACTTCGAGGTCCGCGAGGCGAGCGGCTCCGCGTCGGATCCCTTCGACGGGCCGTGCTCGGCGCCGCCGTCCTACTGGGTGGACGCCGGGGCGTGGGGCGAGCTCCCCGGGCTCGTGTGCGAGAACGTCGCGCCGTGCACGGTCGTCGGGCGCCTGCGCTGCGGGGAGACCATCGCGACCGCGAACAACGCGGGCGGCGCCACGAGCAGCCACGCGGCGTACGGATGCGGCGAGTACACCTACTCCGGGCCCGAGATCGCGTACGAGTTCGCGACGGAGCTCGGCGAGGCGGTCACCCTGTCCGTGACGGGGCTCGCCGCGGACCTCGACCTCTTCGTGCTCACCTCCGAGACCTGCGACGGCGGCGGGACCGTGGGCTGCAGCGTCAGCCCCGACGCGGACGCCGAGGGCCTCGGCTTCACCGCGACGGCCGGCCAGCGCTACGTCGTGGTCGTGGACGGCTACGAGGGCGCCACCAGCGGCTTCTCGCTCTCGGCGTCGTGCGCCGGCGGCTACCCGGGCGAGACCGATCCCGTGGACACCGCCCCCGACGACACCGACGTGGTGCCCCCCGACGACACCGCCGACTCCGGCCCGATCGGCCCCGGCGTGGACGGCCTGCGCGCGCGCCCACGCGGCCCGGACGACTGGGTGCGCCTCGATCGCCTGGGCTGCGGAGGTTCGGCTGCCGGGATGCTGCTCGGGGTGGGCCTCCTCGGCCGGCTCCGCCGCCGCCGCCGCTAAATCTCGGGGACGCCCCGCGCGCCGGCTCGTCGCCCGGCCGAGGGCCTCCGTACGCGCCGCGCCCGTCAGCGCGCGCGGCGCCGCGCCACGGTGAGGAGCCCGAGCAGGGCGCCGAGGACGCCGGCCGAGGTCGACCCCCCGGACCCGCCGGCGGCGCACGTCGCCGCGCCCCAGCCCTCCGCGATCTCGGTGACGCCGTCGCAGTCCCCGTCCCAGCCGTCGACCCGCTCCTCGGCGCCCGGGAAGGCGTGCGCGTTGCCGTCGTCGCAGTCGCCGGCGGCCTCCGACCAGCCGTCGCCGTCGTCGTCGAAGCCGAGGGTCTCGTCGTCCACGATGGCGTCGCAGTCGTCGTCGCGGCCGTTGTCGAGCTCGGGGGCGCCCGGCCACGCCTCGGCGCGGGCGTCGTCGCAGTCGCGCTCGTCCTCGGTGTAGCCGTCGCCGTCGTCGTCGTAGGCGGAGGTCCCGTCGTCGATGTCGCCGTCGCAATCGTCGTCGTGCCCGTCGACGCGCTCCACGGCCGCGGGGAAGGTGAGCGGGGCGGCGTCGTCGCAGTCGCCGGCGTCCTCCGTCCAGCCGTCGTGATCGTCGTCGAAGGCCGGGGTCTCGTCGTCGACGAGGAAGTCGCAGTCGTCGTCCCGGCCGTTCACCCGCTCGACCGCGAGCGGGAACACGCCGGGGTCCGCGTCGTCGCAGTCGCCGTCGAGGTCGGTGAAGCCGTCGGCGTCGTCGTCGTAGACCGCCGTGGTGTCGTCCACGAGGCCGTTGCAGTCGTTGTCGGCGCCGTCGACGACCTCGGGCGCGCCCGGGAACGCGTGGCGGTCGGCGTCGTCGCAGTCTCCGCCGACGGCGGTGAAGCTGTCGCCGTCGTCGTCGCCGCGCACCGTGCCCTCGTCCACGAGGCCGTCGCAGTCGTCGTCGCGGGCGTCCGCGCTCTCGTGGGAGCCGGGGAACCGCAGGGGCTCCGTGTCGTCGCAGTCGCCCTCGAGCTCGGTGTAGCCGTCGCCGTCGTCGTCCCCGCCGACCGTGCCCTCGTCGATCGCCCCGTCGCAGTCGTCGTCGCCGCCGTCGGGCGCCTCGGGCGCGTCGGGGAACGCGAACGGGTCGGCGTCGTCGCAGTCGCCGGCGGTCTCCGTCCACCCGTCGTGATCGTCGTCGTATTCGTCGGTGCCGTCGTCCACCGCCCAGTCGCAGTCCTGGTCGATGTCGTCGACCACCTCGGGGGCGCCGGGGTAGCGCGTCGGGTCGGTGTCGTCGCAGTCGCCGTCGCACGTGCGGAAGCCGTCGCCGTCCTCCTCGTAGCCCTCGTCGACATCGCCGAGGCAGTCGTTGTCGTCGCCGTCGCAGAGCTCGACCGCGCCCGGGTGGGAGCGCGCGTTCGCGTCGTTGCAGTCGGTGTCGTCGGCGAGGTAGCCGGAGGGTTGCGTGCAGGCGCGTCGCGACGCGTCGGGGTCCCCGTAGCCGTCGGCGTCGGCGTCGCGGTACCAGGTCGGGGCATCGACGGCGTCGTCCTCGTCAGTCGTGCCGTCGCAGTCGTCGTCGCGACCGTTGCAGTACTCGGCGGCGCCCGGGTGCACGCTCGCGTTGCCGTCGTCGCAGTCGTCCGTGGTCGTGTAGCCGTCGCCGTCGGCGTCGGTGCTGCCGCACACGAGGTCGGGCAGGTCGTTGTAGCGCCCCTGGCCGACCCAGCTCGACGACGACGCCCCGCAGCTCCCCGCGAACGGGTCGATCGGCGAGTTGCCGCTCGTGCGCGGCTCGAAGTGCAGGTGCGGGCCGGTCGAGTTGCCGGAGGAGCCGACCTCGCCGAGCTTCTGGCCGCACGTGACGCTGTCGCCCGTGGAGACGGTGACGGACCAGCGCCGGAAGTGCCAGTAGAGCGTGCGCCGGCCGTCGGCGTGCGAGAGGATCACGTAGTTGGCGGTGCCGCACGTGCCGGTCGTGCAGGTGTCCGACTCGCCGTCGTGCGAGGAGATGACGGTGCCGTCGGCCGCGGCGGTCACGTCCACGCCGTAGGCCATGTTGCCGAAGCCGCCGATGGCGATGTCGGTGCCGTTGTGCCCCGTGTAGTAGTTGCCGCCGCAGTTCCAGTCCTGGCCGCCCTCGTCCTTGTAGGCGGAGACGCCGAAGTAGTGGAGGTCGTCCTCCGTCGTCGGCATCGAGTAGCTCTGCGCGTGGGCGAAGAACAGGCTCGCGAGCGCGACGATCACGGCACCACCGCGGTGTGGGCCACGCCCTCGGCGACCCACTCCAGCCCCCCGGCCGTCCACGCGTAGGTCGTGCCGTCGGGCGGCGGCGTGAAGCCCTCGGGGGCGACACCCGGGCGGCCGCGCGTGACGCCCACGTTCGTGACCTGGCGGGCCGCGGCCACGGGGACGGGGCGCGCACCGTCGAGATCGATGACCCACCACGACGCGAGGCCGGTGCGACCGGACACGAACGCGAGCCGACGCCCGTCCGGCGAGAGCAGCGGACGGTCCTCGGAGCCCACCCAGTCGGTGAGGCGCTCGGGCACGCCGTCGGGGAGGGTGACGCGCCAGAGGTCGGTCTCGACGAGGTCGCCGCGGCGGGCGTAGACGAGGGTGGCGCCGTCGAGGGCCACGCGGGCGTCCACGTCGGCGTCGACCGGGACCTCGGCGCCGAACGCGCCGGCGGGCCGGACGGAGAGCGCGCCCCCTTCGGCCACCACGGCCTCCCACGCGCCGTCGGAACCGAGGGTGCGGCGGCCGGGGGCGCGATCCTGGGGGATGCCGACGGCGGCGGCCCGCTCGGAGGGGCCCGTGGAGGCCGCCGCGGAGGCCGCCGCGGACGGATCCTCGGCCACGGCGCAGGCGCCGAGGAGGAGGAGGGCGGGCAGGGGGCGGATCACGGGCGGATCGGAGCACTGCACGTCCGGTGCCACCCCGGGGATCCGCTGCCCGTCGCGATCCTGGGCCCGGTGGGGCACGGGTGCCCCCGGGGGGCGCGTCGCGGTGCGGCGGGGGTGGGGCAGCGTCCGGGCAGGGGATGTGCGTGCGGCGCGCCCCCGGCGGCTCGACCTCGACCCCTACCGGTTAGCCGCCCCTATGTCCGTACGCTGGCTCCTCCTCCGCGGTCTCGTCCGCGAACGCCGCCACTGGGGCGACTTTCCCGCCGTGCTCGCCGCGCGCACCGGCGCCGACGTGCGCACGCTCGACCTCCCCGGGGTCGGCACCGAGCGCGCCCGGCCCTCGCCCACCTCCGTCGCCGCGATCGTCGCGGACCTGCGCGTGCGCTGGCTCGCCGAGCGCGTCCCCGGCGACCGATGGCGGCTCTTCGCGCCCTCGCTCGGCGGGATGATCGCGCTCGCGTGGGCCGAGGCGCACCCCGAGGACTTCGACGGCATCGCGGTCTGCAACACCTCCGCGCGCGACGTGGCCTCGCTCTTCGATCGCTTCTCCCCCTCCGCGATCGGCACCCTGCTGCGCGCGCTCCCCTCGGGCGGCGCCGCCCGCGAGGCCCACATCCTCGGGCTCGTCTCCAACACCGAGCGCGGCCGCGGGCACGCCGGGACGTTCGCGTCCTTCGCCGCGGAGGCCCCCATCGGCACCGACGTGCTCCTGCGCCAGCTCTGGGCCGGGTCCCGCGCGACCGCGCCCAAGGCGCTCGCGACCCCGCTCCTCGTGCTTTGCTCGGACGGCGACCGCCTGTGTCACCCGCGGGCGTCCCACGCACTCGGCAAGCGCCTCGGCGCGCCGGTCCGGGTGCACCCGGAGGCGGGGCACGACCTGCCGCTGGACGACCCGGACTGGGTGGTGGAGCAGCTCGTCGGGTGGGGCGTTCGCCCGGCCTAGCGCCGTCCGCCGCGCCGGGCGGGGCGCCTCGGCCGGCGCCGCCCCCGGCGGATGTCAAACCCGGTCGTAGCCGACGCCACCGATCGCAGGGCCTGGGCCGCTGGTCGTTGACTTGGCGGCGCGGTCCGACTATAACCCTTACGTTCACGTGAGGGTCAGACACCGTGCCTCAGTCCGCGTCCGCAGGCGCACAGATGAAGATCGGAGAGCTGTCGGAGAAGAGCGGGCGTACCGATCGTACCCTGCGCTTCTACGAAGAGCTCGGTCTGCTCGTCCCGGCGTCCCGTACGAAGGGCGGGTTCCGTCTCTACGACGGCTCCGCGCTCGTGCGGATCCACTGGATCTCCCGGCTCCAGGAGCTCGGCTTCTCCCTGCCGGAGATCAAGGACTTCCTCACCGAGATCCAGGGCAACCCCAACGCCCCCGGCATGATGGGCGACCTCCGCGCCGCCTACGCCGCCAAGCTCGCCGACACCCGCGCCACCCTCGCGCGGCTGCAAGCCCTCGAAGCCGAGCTCGCCGCCTCCCTCGACTACCTCGACACCTGCAAGACCTGCGCGCCCGCCACCCACAAGACCGCCTGTCGCGCCTGCCGCGAAGACGATCACGCCGAGAAAGAAGCTCCGGCGATGGTGGCGGCCGTGCACTCACCCTCTCCCACCGGATGACCCCCCCGATGCCTAGCAACCAGGGCGCGCTCAAGATGCCCGTCTACCTGGACAACCACGCTACGACCCGCTGCGATCCGCGCGTGGTCGAGGTGATGCTGCCCTACCTCACCGAGGTGTTCGGCAACGCCGGCTCCCGCAACCACGCCTACGGCTGGGCGGCGCAGGAAGGCGTCGAGCTCGCGCGCGAGCAGACGGCCGCGATGCTGGGCGCCGATCCGAAGGAGATCGTGTTCACCTCGGGCGCCACCGAGTCCGACAACCTCGCGGTGCTCGGCGTCGCGCGGTTCTACAAGGACAAGGGCCGGCACATCATCACGTCGAACATCGAGCACAAGGCCGTGCTCGACGCGTGCCACGCCCTGGAGAAGGAAGGCTTCGAGATCACCTACCTCCCGGTCGACAAGGAGGGCCTGATCTCCCCCGAGCAGGTGCGCGAGGCCATCCGCCCCGACACCATCCTCGTCTCCATCATGTGGGCGAACAACGAGATCGGCACGGTCAACCCCATCGCCGAGATCGGCGCGGTCTGCCACGACAAGGGCGTCCTCTTCCACACCGACGGCGTGCAGGGCTTCGGCCGGCTCCCGTTCGACGCGAAGGCGATGAACGTCGACCTCGTGAGCGTCTCCGGCCACAAGATCTACGGGCCCAAGGGCATCGGGGCGCTGTACGTGCGTCGTGGCCGCCCCCGCATCCGGCTCGAGCCGATGCTGTTCGGCGGCGGGCAGGAGCGCGGCATCCGGTCGGGCACCCACGCGGTGCACCAGATCGTGGGCCTCGGGAAGGCCGCCGAGCTCTCGGTCGAGGCGCTCACCAACGGCGAGATCGAGCGGGTCAAGGGCCTGCGCGATCGCCTCTGGGACGAGCTCCGCGCCAACATCGACGAGCTCTACCTCAACGGCTCGTGGGAGCACCGCCTCCCCAACAACCTCAACGCCAGCTTCGCGTACTGCGAGGGCGAGGCGATGATGATGGCGATCAAGGAGCTGGCGGTGTCTTCGGGCTCCGCGTGCACCTCCGCGTCGCTCGAGCCGTCCTACGTGCTCCGCGCCCTCGGCGTCACCGAGGACCTCGCGCACACCTCCATCCGCTTCGGGCTCGGCCGCTTCAACACGGACGCCGACGTGGACTTCGCGGTGAAGCTCATCACCGAGAAGGTCGGCTGGCTGCGCGAGATGAGCCCCCTCTACGAGATGGTCAAAGAAGGTATCGACTTGAAGTCGGTGTCCTGGACCGCCCACTAAGCGAACCGTTTCCAGACGAACAACTGCCCCCGCATCCGAGGAGCCCCCCATGGCTTACAGCGACAAGGTCGTCGACCACTACGAGAACCCGCGCAACGTCGGCTCGCTCGACAAGAACGCCGAGGACGTCGGCACCGGCCTCGTCGGCGCGCCCGCCTGCGGCGACGTGATGAAGCTGCAGCTTCGCATCAACGATGACGGCATCATCGAAGACGCCAAGTTCAAGACGTTCGGCTGCGGCTCCGCGATCGCGTCGAGCTCGCTCGTCACCGAGATGGTGAAGGGCAAGTCGATCGAGTTCGCGATGGGCATCGAGAACTCGCTGATCGCCGAGGAGCTCTCGCTCCCGCCGGTCAAGATCCACTGCTCGGTGCTCGCCGAGGACGCCATCAAGGCCGCCATCGCCGACTACCAGAAGAAGAAGGCGGCCAAGATGGCCGCCACCAACGAAGAGGCCGCGAAGTAGGATGGCGATCGAGGTCAGCGAACGCGCGGTGGCGCGCATCAAGGAGCTGGCGATGAAGCGCCAGACCCCCGATGCCTTCTTCCGCATCGGCATCCGCGGCGGCGGCTGCTCCGGGCTGTCGTACTTCGTCGACTTCTCCGAGACGGCGGACCCGAAGGACAAGGTCTTCGAGTTCGGCGCCAGCGAGAAGGTGAAGGTCCTGGTCGACCGCAAGTCGTACCTGTTCCTCAACGGCACCCAGGTGGACTGGAAGAGCGAGCTGATGAAGACCGGCTTCGAGTTCCACAATCCCCTGGCGGGTCGCACCTGCTCGTGTGGCGAGTCGTTCTCGGTCTAGCGGGGCTCCAGTGATCTGCTACACCTGCAACGAGGCGGTGAAGGGCCCGGTGTGCGTCGGATGCACCGCGCTCCAGCCACCCCCCTTCAGCCTCGATCCCTTCGTGCTCCTCGGCGTGCCGCGGCGCTACCACCTCGCCGCTGCCCAGGTCGACGAGGCCTACCGCACCGTTGCCAGGCGCGTGCACCCCGACAAGTTCGCCGCGCGCCCGGCGGTCGAGCGGCGCATGTCGCTGCAGTGGACCGCCGCGCTGAACGAGGCGCGCCGGGTGCTCAAGGATCCGGACAGGCGGGCGCGGATGCTGGCCACCGGCCAGGCCGAGCCGCGGGAGAAGGGCGGTCCCAAGCTGGACCCCACGTTCCTCGCCGAGATCTTCGAGTGGCGGGAGCAGGACGAGGAGACGCCGGGGGCGCTCTCGGAGCTCGCGCGCGAACGGGAGGCCGAGCTGCGCGTCGAGCTCGACACCATCTTCGTCGCGTGGGAGCAGGGCACCGGGGATCTCACGCTGGTAGAAGACCGCCTCGCGCGGCTCAAGTACGTCACCGGGTTGATCCGCGAGCCGTCCGCTCCCGGCAGTTGAGGGGTCCCGTCGGCTCCGCGGCCCCCCGCGGCAGCCTCGCCGCCGCCCCCGCGGCCGCCCCCGCGGCCGGACTCAGAGAGAGATGGCAGTCACACTTCGCGGACCTCGTCCGCATCGCTCGGAAGGCTCCTTAGATGGCGAACATCGGTATTGACCTTGGGACGACCAACTCGCTCGTCGCCGTCGTGATGAGCGGGAAGGCCCGCTGCCTGCTCGACGAGACCGCGAACCCGCTGCTCCCGAGCGCGGTGCGCTACGAGCCCGACGGGACCGTGGTCGTGGGGCGTGCCGCCCGCGACGAGGCCGCCGCGCACCCCGAGCGGACGTTCACCTCCGTGAAGCGCTTCATGGGCCGCGCCCCGGCCGAATGCAAGGCCGACGCCGCGCTGTTCCGCTACACGATGGACGAGTCCGAGGAGCGCTTCGTGCGCTTCAGCGTCCCCGGCCGCGAGCCGGTCACGCCGGTGGAGGTGAGCGCCGAGGTGCTGAAGGTGCTCCGCGCCCGCGCGATCGAGTGCCTCTTCGGCGAGCCCGGCGGCGCGGTCATCACCGTGCCCGCGTACTTCGACGACGCCCAGCGCCAGGCCACGAAGGACGCCGCGCGCATCGCGGGCCTCGAGGTCCTCCGGCTCCTCAACGAGCCCACGGCGGCGGCCATCGCCTACGGCCTCGACAAGCGCGAGACCGGCACGTTCGCCGTCTACGACCTCGGCGGCGGCACGTTCGACGTGTCCATCCTCGAGCTCAACGACGGCATCTTCCAGGTGCTCGCCACCGCCGGGGACACCCACCTCGGCGGCGACGACTTCGATCGCGCCCTCGGCGAGCACGTGCTCGCGAAGGCGGGCCTCGATCGTCGCGGCGACGCCGACCACCGCGAGCTCCTCCTGGCGGTCGAGGCCGCCAAGCGCCAGCTCACGGACGCCGAGCAGGCCACGGTCTCCATCGGCGGCGCCGCGGTGACCGTCACCCGCGCCGAGTTCGACGCCCTCATCCGCCCCACCGTCGAGCGCACCGGCGCCGCGTGCCGGCAGGCCCTGGGAGACGCGAAGCTCACCGCCGACAAGATCGACGCCGTGGTGCTCGTCGGCGGGTCGACCCGCGTGCCGCTCGTCCGCACCTACGTCGGCGAGCTCTTCGGGCGCGTGCCGTACACGGACCTCGACCCCGACCAGGTGGTCGCCCTCGGCGCCGCGATGCAGGCCGACATCCTCACCGGGTCGAGCCAGCTCTCCGACGACCTGCTCCTGCTCGACGTGATCCCGCTCTCCCTCGGGCTGGAGGTCATGGGCGGCGTGGTCGAGAAGTTCATCCCGCGCTGCTCGACGATCCCGTTCTCGCAGTCGCAGACCTTCACCACGCACGTCGACAACCAGACCGCGCTCGACCTGCACATCGTCCAGGGCGACCGCGAGCTCGCCCGCGACAACCGCTCGCTCGGGCGCTTCAAGCTGTCCGGCCTGCCGCGCCTGCCCGCCGGCATCCCGCGCATCCGGGTCGAGTTCCTCGTCGACGCCGACGGCATCCTCACCGTCCACGCGAAGGAGGAGCACACCGGCATCGAGGCGCGGACCGAGGTGAAGCCGAGCTACGGCCTCTCCGAGGACGAGATCGAGCGCATGCTCGAGGACAGCATCGACCACGCCGAGACCGACGTGGACGTGCGCCTGCTCATCGAGGCCCGCGTCGAGGCGGACGGCATCCTCACCGCCGTCCAGAAGGCCCTCTCGGTGGACGTGGCCCTGCTCCTCCCCGGCGAGCAGGCCGTGATCGACGCCGTGGCCAGCGCGCTCCAGACGGCCATGACCGCCGAGGATCGCAAGCGCATCGCCGACCTCTCGCACAAGCTCGACGAGGTGACCGCCCCGTTCGCGCAGCGCCGCATCGAGCGGGACCTCACCCTCGCGCTCTCCGGCCGCGACGCCGGGGAGGTGGGCAAGCAGCTCGGGTTGAAGGACCGCACCGCCACCGGAGAGAAGGCCTGATGTCCGGCAAGAACCCCTACATCAAGCCGCCCACGACGAAGATGCCGACGAAGGCCTACCGGGTCTTCCTCGAGGGGCTCCCGGAGCCCCTGCTCGTCGAGCCGGGCGAGCTCCCGTACAACGAGCCCGGCCTGCCCGGGAGCCTGCTCTCCACGCTCCTCGCGAAGGGCATCGAGATCGACCACGCCTGCGGCGGGGTCTGCGCGTGCTCGACCTGCCACATCGTCGTGAAGAAGGGCCTCGACTCGACCAACGAGGCCAACGACGACGAGGAGGACATGCTCGACGAGGCCCCGGCGCTCACGTCGCAGTCCCGCCTCGCGTGCCAGTGCGTGCCGGACGGGAGCGAGGACATCTACCTGAAGATCCCGGAGTGGAACCGGAACATGGTCAAGGAAGGCCACTAGGCGCCGCCCGCCCCCGCGCGAGGGACCGTGCGGCCCCCGCCCCTCCGCGGCTACCGTGGTGGCATGCTGCTCCTCCTCGCCGCCTGCACCGACGCCGACAAGCCCGCCGACGACACCGGGGCCCCCGACGACACCGGCGCCCTCGGGGACTACCCGCTGGAGGTGCGCGTCGTGGACACGGCCGGCGCCGCGGTGGACGTCGAGGCCGTGGCGTGGTTCGACCCGACGAAGACGCCCTTTCCGCTGCGCGCGGCGCTGACCGGGCTCCGGTGTGCGGCGGGGGAGCCGCCGTGCGACGTGTGGGTGCTCGACGGAGATCTGCCCGCGCGGATCCAGCTCGTCACCGAGCGGTTCGGCGAGGTGACGGGCACCGACGCGAGCGGGCGCACCTGCTCCGAGTGGGACGCGCCGTGGACGGTGGTGCAGGTCCCCGCGGGCGCGGCGCCGCAGCGCGTGCACCTCGTGCTCGACCTGGAGCAGACCTGGTGTGACGACGGCATCTCGGCGTCGGCCGAGCCCGCCCTGACCCCGCCGACGGAGCACCCCGACGACGAGCGGGTGGTCGTGGAGGCGCCCGCCGCGGCGCTGACCGTGCTGGCGACGGACCCCGCGGGCCTGCCGCTGCCCCTCGCGATCGCGAGCTGGTACTACTCGCCGAAGAGCCCCGACTATGACGGCGAGAACCCCCTCGTCTGCGCCGACGCCCTGTGCACGAGGTGGGTGCTCCCGGACGGCGACGGGCTCCCCACCGGCGACATCTACGTGAACGGGATCTGGACGGGCCCGCTCCACCCGTTCGGGGAGCCGACCTGGATGGACTACCAGGGCGCGCCGACGACGGTCGGGGCGACGGTCACCTTGCAGTTCGACACGACGGTCGCCCTGGTGAAGTAGCGGCTGCGGGAATTTTCGGGCCGGTGTCCCCCCTTCCGCCCCGACGCGGGTCAAGGGAGCGTGACCCCCGTGAACGTGCCCCACCCCGCCACCTTCCCCGCGGATGTCGCCCTCGACGAGGCGGCGCTCGTGCGGGTGCTGGAGGCGGGGGCGCCTCGGCTGCACGCGCTCGCGGTGCACATGCTCGGCGACGGCGACGACGCCCGGGACGCCGTCCAGGAGGCCTGGATCCGCGCGTGGACCCGGCGGGGCCAGCTCCGCACCGAGGCCGCGGCGGCGGCGTGGACCCGCGCCATCGTCGCGCGCGAGTGCCTACGCATCCTGCGGTGGCGCGCGGTGCGGCGGTGGCTGCCCTTCGGCGACGCCGTGCCCGACGTGCCGATCGCCGGCCCCGCCCCCGATGACGCCCTCGCCGCCGCGGAGCTCGCCGCCCGCGCGCGCGTCGCGGCCGAGCGCCTGCCGCCCCGCCAGCGCCTCTGCTGGGGCCTCCGCTTCGACGAGGGCTGGACGGTGGCGGAGATCGCCGCCGCCACCGGCCTCGCCCCCGACACCGTCAAGACCCACCTCGGCCGCGCCCTGATCGCGGTGCAGGAGGCCGTCCATGCGCCCTGAGTCCCCCTCCGCCGCCTCCCCGTCCTGCGACGCCGTCACCGCCGCGCTCGTCGCGGGGGAGCGCCCCGATCCGGCCCACCTCGCGACCTGCGCCGCGTGCGCCGCGCGCGCCGCGCTGATCGGCGCCCTGCGGGACGCGCCCGGGGCGGCCACCG
>JAUXTN010000089.1 GCA_030684355.1 Pseudomonadota bacterium | reverse complement strand
CGCCCCCCGCCGGTGGCCCGCCCCCCGCCGGTGGCCCGCCCCCCGCGGCACCCAAGTAGCCTCGACCGAGGTGCCCGCGGTCGGAACCCCGCCTACGTTTGGCAGGGCAACGACCGCGGACGGAGCGCCCTCGCCGGCGCGTCGCCTTGCGGAGGAGCCCCGGGTGTGCGTAGATCGCGCGATGAGCGGTGGGTGGAGACCTTCGTTCGCCTCGGTGGCGATCGTGCTGGCGTTGACGGGGTGTGACGCGGCCCCGGAGGCGTGGGACACCCGCCTGGCCGCCGTGGAGGCGGACGTGGTGGCGCTCGCGCAGCGCGTGACCGACGTGGAGGCCCTGTTCCAGCGGATCGCGGACGTGGAGGCCGGCGTGGCGGACGCCCTGGCGTCGGTCGAGTCCCTGGCCGGCACGGTCGAGTCCCTGGCCGCCACGGTCGCGGCGCTCCCCGGCGGGGCGGACGCCTGCCCGGACGAGATGGTCCGGGTCGGCGAGTTCTGCATCGACCGGTGGAAGGCGAGCGTCTGGGACGAGCCCGACTGCGCCGGGACGAGCTACGGCCTCGACCGCCCCGACTTCCCCGACACCTTCCCCGCGTCGGGGGACTGGACCGCGCCGCTCTACGCCTGCTCGGTCGAGGGGGTGGTGCCCGCGGGCAACGTCACGTGGTTCCAGGCGTCGCAGGCGTGCGCGCTCTCGGGCAAGTCCCTGTGCACCAACGCCCAATGGCAGACCGCCGTAGCCGGCACCCCCTCCGCCGAGAGCGACTGCGCCCTGTCGACGGGGGCCCCGGTGGAGACCGGCTCGTTCCCGGCCTGCGTGAGCCGCTGGGGCACCCACGACCAGGTCGGGATCCGCTGGGAGTGGACGGCGGACTGGTCGAGCGGCGGGGCCGCGTGGATGACCGCCGCAGACGGCGACAGCGGCCGGCAGACGCCCTGGCCCGAGAGCTACGGCGACGGCGTCGACTACACGCTCAACGTCAACGGAGAGGCCATGGGCGCCGGGAGCATGATGCCGGGGCTCCCCTCGGCCATGATCCGCGGCGGGGACTACTCCACCGGCGCCGAAGGCGGGAGCTTCGCGATGTCCCGCGCGCGCGGCCCCTCGCACCTGGCGCCCTACATCGGCTTCCGCTGCTGCTCGGTGCCATGAACGGGAAGCGTGCCGTCCTCGCCTGCGTCGCGCTCCTGGTGGGCGTGGCGATCGCGGAGGGGGCGCTGCGCGTGGCCTACCCGACGCTCCCCAGCATGGCGGGCCTCATCGGGCAGACGACGTGGCAGGAGGGCGATGCCATCCAACGTTGTGACGCTCGAGCATTGGTTCCCGTCCGGGGTCAGGCCGAAGCGCCCCAGGGCCGGCACCTCCTCGTCGTCGGCGACTCCGTCGCGCTGGGCTTCGGCGTGGCCCCCGCCGAGCGGTTCGGCGCCCGCCTGGCCGCCCGCCTAAGCTCGATGGGCGAGCGCTGGTCGGAGGTGAACGGGGCGCGCGCGGGCGGCACCGCGTGTGTCACCCTCGGCCTCACCCGCGAGGCGCTCGCGCGGAGCCACGCGCACCTCGCCGTCGTGGCGCTGTTCGCGGATGACCTCATGCAGGCGCCGCGGTTCTGGGTGAACGGCCACCGCGTGGCGTTCCCGGACACCGTGCACGTGCCCTGGTTGCGGTGGGCGATCTCGCGGAGCTACGCGGCGAACACGGTGTGGTGGGGGGTGGAGACGGCGTTCTTCGACCGCTCGCAGAGCCTGAGCCGCGACACCGAGACCCTCGACGCGTTCCGGGACGCCCTCGCCGACGTGCGGGCCCAGGCGGCACAGACGCGGACGCCCGTGGTGCTGACGCTGCTGCCCGCCGCGGGGCAGCCCGCGTGCGCGACCGGCGGGACCGAGCCGGAGGTCTGCGACCTGGGGGAGGAGACCGACCGGATCGCGGCCCTCCTGGACGCGTGGTGGCCCGGCTGGGTGGACCTCCGCGGGGTCTTCGACGGGGGCGACTACCGGCTCGAGGCGGAGAAGGTGGACGCCCGCCTCGACATCCACCCGAACGCGGCCGGCCACGCGCGCATCGCCGACGCCCTGTTCCCCGCGGTCTCGGCGGCGGTGCCGCGTTGACAGCGCCGTGGCCGCCACCGTAGAGTCAGGAGCGAATGCGCTCGGCCAGCCTTGCGGTGCGACCTCTCCGGCTCGCGCTCCTGATCTGGGTCGCCTCGGCGGCGGGGCACGTGGCAGCCGAGGATTGCCGCCAGCGGCCGGCGGGGGTGTACGATCCCGCGGGGTTCGCCGGGTCGGAGACCTGCGCCGCGTGTCATCCCCAGCACTATGACGAGTGGCAGGGCTCGGCCCACGCCTACGCCGTCGCGGACCCCGTGTTCTGGTACGCGAACGAGGCGAGCTACGAGACGAACGGGATCGAGAACTTCTGCATCACGTGCCACTCGCCCATCCAGGATCTCGCCGACGGGGAGCCGGACAGCCACGCGAGCGCGAGGGAGGACCTCGACCCGGTTGCCCAGAACGGCGTCGACTGCGAAACGTGTCACCGGATCTTCGACGTTACCAATGGTGTCAAGCAGCTGACCGGCTGCGAGGACCACTACTTCGGTCCCATCGCCGACCCGGCGGGGTCCCCGCACGGCGCCGAGTACGCCGACGCGTTCCAGAGCGCCGCGTTCTGCAAGCCCTGTCACGACGTGAACCTCACCAAGGAGCCGACGTTCGAGCTCTTCCAGATCGAGTTCACGTCGACCGAGTGGGAGGACGCGAACGCGGCTGCCGGGGGGACGGCGGAGGACCCCGCGATCGCCACCTGCCAGGGTTGCCACATGGCGAGCTACGCAGGCCCGGCCGCGAAGGAGGGGCCCGAGCGGGAGGTCCACCACCACCAATTCCCCGGGGTGGACGTGGCGCTCCTCCCCTTCGCCGACTCCCACCGCCAGTACCGCGCCACCCAGGACCTCCTCCGCAGCGCCGGCGCCATCGACGCCCAGCTCGAGGGCCGATCGGTGCGGGTGGACGTGACCAACCTCATCGTCGGCCACGACCTCCCGTCCGGCTCGGCCCACGCGCGGGCGGTGTGGGTCCACCTCCGGGTGGTCGGCGCCGACGGCACGGTCCACCTCGAGTCGGGCGACCTCGACGCCAACGGCGATCTGCGCGACGCCAACAGCGAGTTCGACCCCTACGGAGACCCCTGGATCAGCAACGGCGAGTCCGTCTTCCGGCAGTACATGTACGACGAGCACGGCGACGAGGTGGTCGCCGCGTACGGGCTCGTCACCCTCGTCCAGAAGGACATGCTCACCTCGGGCGAGGTACGGTCGATCTGGTACGACCTGGCGGACGTCCTCCCCGCCGACGCCGCCTGGCCCGTACAGGTCGACGCCAGGCTGCTCTTCCGGCCCGCCGCGAACTTCATCCTGCGCGAGATCGGGATGCCCCAGGACGAGATCGACCTGGTGCCGACGCTCGAGATCGCCGCCACCTCCCTGACGATCGACGGGGAGCCGTAGGATGGCCCGCTGGCATGGGTTGGCTTGGGTGCTGCTCGGCGCGTGTGACGGGCCCAAGGGGGATCCCGACGTGGAGCCCGTCGACACCGACGTGCCCGCGCCCTGCCCCGACGGGCGCGCGCTCGTGCTGGCGGTGACCGGGGCGGTCGGCGCCTCGGAGGACGCCGTGGCCGGCGTGATGGACTCTTCCAGCTGGCGCCTCGGCGAGGCCACGCCCCTGACGACCACGAGCGGCCGCGAGGGCGGCACGTTCACGCTCTGCCTCACGACGGATCCCACGTCCACGCTGCTCTACGACATGGCGTTCTTCGCCGCGTGGATCGACGGGGACGACGACGGCCGGCTCGACGCGGCCACCGAGCCCCTCTGCGACCGCACGGAGGCCGGCACGCTCCTCGACGAGCTGTACTTCGAAGGGGGCGCGTGGCGAGCGGGCCTGGCGGGCACGCCGGGAGCGCCCTTGTCGCCCGGCGCCGCGCTAGACGGGGACCACTGTTCCCTGTGAGCGCGCCCGCCTCCACCCGCCCGCCCCTGCGTCGTCGCGTCCTGCTCGGGCTCGTCGCGGCCGCGGCCGTCCTCGGCGTCGCGGAGCTGGGGGCCCAGCTCGTGCTGCCCGCGGGCCAACCGCCGCCCGGGATCGCGCTCCAGGAGGATCCCGACATCCTCTGGACCCTCTCCAGCGGCGGCGGGCACGCCCCGCCCAACCGCCTCGGCCTGCGCGGCGCCGAGCTCCCGGCGCGCGACACCGTGGATGCCCGCATCCTGACGCTCGGCGACTCCTCCGTCTACGGCGACACCGTGCGCGACGAGGAGGTCTACTCCGCGGTCGCCGCGCGCCGGCTCTCCGCGCTGGGCTGCCGCGTCGACGCCGCCAACGGGGGCGTCCCCGGCTACTCGAGCGTCCAGGCCCAGGTCCTCTACGGGCGGGTGCACGCGCAGGTGCGCGCCGACGTCGTCATCGTCGGGACGCTCTGGAGCGACGCCGCGCCCGGCGAGGAGACCGACGTCGCCCACATCGCGCGGGTGCGCGCCGACCTCGGGACGTGGGGCCCCGTCAACCGCGCCTTCCGGGCGGCGCAGAACAGCTCGGCGCTCTTCCGGGCCGTGCGGCAGATGCGGTACGGCAACTTCTCCTTCCGGGCGCCCACGCCGCCGCGGCGGGAGAAGGTCGGCTGGGTGCACGCCGAGGAGGACCTCCCCATCGGGACCTTCCCCCGTGTCCCGCCCACCGACTACCGGGCGAACCTCGAGGCGCTCGTGGCCGCCGTCCGCGCGGATGGCGCGCTCCCGGTCTTCCTCCTCCTGCCCCACCCTTACGACGACCTCGGGCTGACGCTGCCGGAGCGGCTCCTGCGCTATCGGCGGGCGATGCGGGAGAGCGCGGTGGCCTCGTCCGTCCCGCTCGTGGACGGAGAAGCGTGGTTCAAGGCCCACCCGTCGGGCGGCACCAATCGGTTCTCCGACGACATCCATCCCAACGCACAGGGGCACGCCGCGATCGCGGAGGCGGTCGTGGCGTCCGTCGCTGCCAGTCCACCGCTGACGACGCGCCTCCGCGCTGCCACGCGCTGACCCAACCCACGTCGCAGAGTACGGCCGGGGGCCCGCGGAAGCGCACGTTGACTGCCCCTCCGGCCACAGGTACACTTCGCCCCCGGTGCGGATCCGCGCCCTACCTTTCACGGAGTCTACGATGTTGCTTCTGTCACTGTTGGTCGTGGGATGTGGGACCGAGCCCGAGCCCTGCGGCGAAGGCCTCGCGCGTACGGACGCGGGGGACTGTGTCTCCTACCTGACGGAGACCGACACCGATACGGACACCGACACCGACACGGACACCGACACCGATTCGGACACCGACACCGACACGGACACCGACACCGACACCGACACGGACACGGACACGGACACGGACACCGACACCGACACCGACACCGACACCGACACGGACACGGACACCGACACGGACACGGACACGGACACCGACACGGACACCGACACCGACACCGACACGGGCACCGTCGCGACGGGTACGGTCACCGTCAGCGGAGACATCACCTACGCCGCCGCGATCGCCTCGGGCATGAGCTGCCTCGTGGTGTCCTACGACAGCACGGCCTTCGACAGCTCGGGCACGCCCACCGGCGCGCCGCTCGGCAACGCGGTCGTCACCTGCCCGTCGGCCTCCGCCACGGCCACCGCCTACACGGCCACCCTCGACATCGGCGCGTCCACCTCCGTGGGCTTCGTGATGTTCGTTGATCCCGACGGCGATCCGGGCACGCTGAACTCGGAGATCTCCAACTCCACCGCGGGGACGACCACCGTGGCGGACGGCGGCAGCTACTCCGGGATCGACTTCAGCTTGTAGCCAGGGGCCTCGATGATCGGATTGGGGTTGCTCCTCACCATGGTCGCGTGCGACCGCAGCCCCGATCCGATCCGCGCCGCGCTCGTCCCGGACCCCTCGGCGGACACGCAGGTGCGCGTCCTCACGAGCGTCGACCGGGGGGCGCACTGGGCGTTGCACGCGGCCCCCGTCGCCCACGGGGTGTCGTCGCTGCACGCGTGCACCTACGACGACACGGTGTGGGTGCCCGCGGTGCTCGACGTGCGGGAGATCGCCTGGATCGAGTCGGCGTTCCCCGTCCCGTTCGTCGACGTGCTCCGCTCCACCGACCTCGTGCACTGGACCGCGGACCGCATCCGCATCCGCGCCGACACCACCGGCGGCGTCGATCCCGCCTGCGTCGTGGGCCCGGAGGGGCTGGAGATGTGGTTCGCGGAGGTGAGCGGGCGCGAGGGCGATCCCGCCCAGGGCGCGCGCCCCTCGAAGATCTGGCGCACGCACTGGAAGGACGACCACTTCGCGGACGGCGTCGTCGTCCACGAGGGGCCCGGGCTGGTCGATCCCGCGCCGACCTACGTGGGCGGGAAGCTGCGCCTCTTCCTGAACAAGGACGGCGCCCGCATCGTCGAGGCCGTGGGGGACACGCTCCTCCCCACCTGGGACGGCGTGACCGTGCCCCAGGTCGCCGAGCTCGGCGGGTCCCGCTGGCTCCTGGCGCAGCAGCCGCGCGGCCCCGGCATGCTGCCGATCGCCGCCGAGCTGACCGCGGGCGGGCGGGCGGCGTCCTTCCCCCTCCAGATCGACGGGGCGCTGAGCTCGTGCGAGTCTCCGTCGCTGACCACCCTGGGCGCGACCTGGGTGCTCCTCTGCGTGGAAGTGGCCCGCCGCGGGCCGCCGCGTTGAGTCGCCGCGCCGGATGGCTCCTCGCCGTGCTGAGCACCGCGGTGGTCGTCGGCGTGCTCGCCGCCGCCGGCCGCTACGCCGACGGCGACATGGGGCACCTCCTCGCGGTCGAGATCCGCCTCGCCCAGCTCGTGCGCTCCGGGGATCTCCTCGGCGCCGCCCGCTTCTGGTGGGCGCTGATCGCGCCCCAGCCGCCCATCGGGTACCTCCCCGGCATCGTCGCCTATACGGCGTTCGGCGTGCGCCCGTTCGTCGCGACGTTCACGATGGGGCTGGTGCTGCTCCTCTGTTGGGACGCCCTCTGGCGCATGTGGGGCGCGCGGGCGTGGATGGCGTGGCTCCCGATCGTCGCGAGCCCGCTCGTGTGGCTCGGCGTGGAGCAGCACGGGCGGGACCTCGTGTGCGGCGCCGCGTTGATCCAGGCGCTCTCCTGGCTGCTCGCGACGCGCGGCTTCGCCGACCGGCGCGCCTCCGTCGCCTTCGGCGCGTGGCTCGGCGTGGGCTTCATGACCAAGTACACGTTCCCGCTCTTCGCGGTCTTCGCGTGCCTCTGGGGCGGCGCGGTCCTCCTGCTGCACTCCCGGGACCCCGCCGGGCGGCTCGACCGGTGGCGCAACCTCGGCTGGGGCGTGGCCGGGTTCCTCGGCCCGGCGGGGGCGTGGTACGCCGTGCGCGGGGTGGCCGTACTCCAGTACGCCGGGTTCTCCACCAGCGCCGGGATGGCCGAGAACTCCGCCAACTACCACGCGTCCTCGTCGTTCGCCGACCTCGCGTACTACCCCCTCGCCTTGCGCGACGCCCTCTCGCTCCCCGGCCTCGTGCTGGTCGTGGCCGCGGCCGTCGTCGCGCTCTCCCGCCGCGCGGACCGCGCCCCCGTCCTCGTGTGCCTCGCCGCGGCGCTCGGCGGGGTCGGCGTCCTCGCCCCCCTCCCGCAGGCCGTCGACCGCTACGCCCTGCCCGCGTTCCTCGCCCTGGCCGCCGTGCTGCCGGCGCTCGGGTTCCGGCGGTGGGGTGCCGTGCCCGTCGTGGCGGTGTTCCTCACCCAGGGCGTCGCCACCGTCCTCCGGTTCGCGCCCGGCGCCCCCACGATCACGGCGAACTACGACCACCCGCTGGACTCGCTCTCCGCCCTCGCCTGGCCCGCGCCCGCGACCTACCGCCCGTCGGACCTCGACCCGGGGGCGTGGAACGTCGCCGACGCCGCGACGGCGATCCGGCGCACCCAGGGCCGCGCGGACGGGACCATCGGGGTGCTCACCGGCCGCGGGCCCGACGCCGGGCCCTCCTTCGCGACGCTGCTGCTCGCCACGGCCTCGAAGGGCTACCGCTACGACTTCGCGATGTTCAACACCCACCCCGCGCCGGGCGCCCCCGCCGTGTTCGTGGGCCCCTTGTTCGACGGCACGCGCCCGTCCGCGGCGTTCACCACCGTCTACGTGGTGCGGCCGCCCAACGCGGACCCCGCCATCGACCGCTGGCTCGGCGAGCACGAGGTCGAGGAGACCGCGCGCTTCCCGGGCCCCGCGGGCGCCACGACGCTGGTGTACCGGGTCACCGGCGCGCGGAGCCACCGGTGAGCACGCCCGCCCCGCGCCGGCTCGCCGGGAGGCTCGGCCTCCTCGTGGGTGGCCTGCTGGCCGCGGTCCTCCTCGTCGAGGGGGCGCTCCGGCTCACCGGGTACGGGAGCCCCGTCACCGGCATCGACGTCCACCTCCGGTGGGAGCCCACGTCGCCCTACCAGGTCCGCGAGGGCGACCCCGACCTCGTCTTCCGCCCCCACTACGACGGCTGGCAGGTCTACCGGAGCGTCGTGACCGGGAAGGTGGTCAAGTTCGTGGACGTGCGCACGTCCTCGGCCGGGGTGCGGGGCCCCGAGGTCGACCCCACCCACGCCCGGCTCCGCGTGCTCGGCGTCGGGGACTCGATCACGTTCGGCCAGGGCGTCGCCGAGGACGAGACCTTCCTCGCGGAGTTCGCCCGGCGCGCCCCCCAGCCGGTCGAGGTGCTCAACGCCGGCGTGCCCTCGTGGAACCTCGCGGCCGAGGTGGCGTGGGTGGCGGAGTTCGGCTGGAAGCTGGAGCCCGATCTCGTGGTGGTGGCGGCCTACGTCAACGACGTCGCCGCGTCGCTCCGCCTCCCGCCCGAGGGGGTCGACCGCCCGATCCTCCGGCTCGCGCCCGCCTGGGCCGCGCGCGAAGCCGGCCTGCGCCAGTGGTCGCACCTGTTCAACCTGTACTGCCGGGTGCGGGAGCGCGAGCGCCTCGCGGCCGAGATCGCGCGCGCCGAGCCCAGCCAGCGGTCGCCGCGGATGACCTACCTCGAGGAGCTCCGCGCGGGGCTCGATCGGCCCGCCATCCACCAGCACTTCCGCACGCTGAAGGCGACCTGCGACCGCCACGGCTTCCCCTGCGTCGTCGCGACCCTCCCCGTGCTCGTCGGCGGCGGGGACGACGCCGGCACCGACATCCTCGACACCCTGGCCGAGCTCGCCGGGAACGCCGGGCTCGCGGTGGTCCGCGTCGACGACGCCCTCGCCGAGGTCTCCTCCTACGAGCGGTACGTCCTCCCCGCCGACCAGCACCCCAGCGCCGTCTCCCACGCCGCGATCGGGCGCGCGTTGGCCGAGCGGCTGACCCTCCCGGCGCGGTGACGCCCGGCGTGGCGGGTCCTGCCGGATCATCCGGGCGCCCCGTCCGCGCCTCGTCCCGCGCTATGCTCGCCCCCGATGAGCGTGCGCGCCGCCGACCTCCCGCTCCACGCCGTCTCCTGGCTCGTGTGGAAGATCCTCCCCGGCCGCGCCGCGACCAAGATGGCGGAGTTCTCCCACACCGAGGCCGGCAGCGGCCTGGACATGCTCGCCGCGACCGAGGAGACCCCCCGGCCCGAGCTCCGCGCCCGCTACTTCCGCCACGCCCTCGACGAGCTCCGCCACGCCCGCCTCTTCCGGGAGCGCGCAGGAGCGCTGGCCTCCGCACGGTCGCCCCAGGGCCGCAGCCGCGCCCAGGCGGTGCTCGAGGACGGCGGCTACCTCGCGTCGCAGGGCATCCGCGGCAGCGAGTCGCTCTTCCGCCAGCTCGGCGAGCTCGAGTTCCTCGCGTTCGTGTGGGTCCACGAGAAGCGCGGCGCCGAGCAGTTCGACCTCTACGCCAGCCTCCTGCGCGACGACGCCTCCACCGCCGCCATGTTCGCGGAGATCGCGCGCGACGAGCGCTTCCACATCGCCTACAGCCGCGCGGAGCTCGACCGGTACACGAAGGCAGGGGCGACCCACGACGTGCGGTGGGCGGTGCTGCGGGTGCGCGGGCGGCGGGCGTGGCAGGGCTGGCTCCGCCTCACGCGCGACCTCGGCAACGCCATGGCCGGGCTCTGGCTCGGCCTCCTCTACCTGCTCGTCATCGGGCCCTTCTCGCTCGTCGCCCGCGCCACCGAGCGCCCCGTCGGCGGCATCCTCGCCGCGCCGCCCCGTGCGCCCGCGGCCGAGCGCGCCCGCGGGATGGCATGAGCTACGTCCTCGGCCTCTCCGGCCTCTACCACGACTCCGCGGCCGTCCTCCTCCACGACGGGAAGGTCGTCGCCGCCGCGGGCGAGGAGCGCTTCAGCCGGGTGAAGCACGACGCCGGGCTGCCCGTCCTCGCCGCGCGCTGGTGCCTCCAGCACGCCGGCATCGCCGCGGGCGACCTCACCTGCGTCGTCTGGTACGAGAAGCCCCTGCGCAAGTTCGAGCGCATCCTGGTCACCCAGGTCGCCCAGTTCCCGCGCAGCGCGCGCGCGTTCCGACGCTCCACCTTCAACTGGCTCACCGACAAGCTCTGGGTGAAGTCGTCCATCGTCACCGAGCTCGGGGTCCCGCCGGAGAAGGTCCTCTTCTCCGACCACCACCAGTCCCACGCCGCGAGCGCCTTCTACGCCTCGCCGTTCTCCGAGGCCGCCGTCCTCACCGTGGACGGCGTGGGCGAGTGGGCCACCACGTCGCTGTACCGGGCCGGGCCGGGGGGGCTCGAGCCGCTCGCGGAGATCCTCTTCCCCGACAGCATCGGGCTCGTCTACTCGGCGTTCACCGCCTACCTCGGCTTCCAGGTCAACGACGGCGAGTACAAGGTGATGGGGATGGCGGCGTACGGGCAGCCCCGGTACGAAGCCGAGGTGCGCCGGGTGCTGCGCCTCCAGGCGGACGGCGCCTACGACGTCGACCTCGACTACGTCAGCTACCACTGGAGCGCCGAGGACTCGTTCACGCCGGCCCTGGCGCGGCTCCTCGGCCCGCCCCGCTTCCCGGGCGCCCCCTTCGACCCCACGACCCCCGAGGGCCAGCGCTACGCCGACATCGCCGCGAGCGTCCAGAAGGTCACGGAGGACGCCCTCGTGGGCCTCGCCGGCTGGCTCCACGCCCGCACCGGCCTCGAGAACCTGTGCCTCGCCGGCGGCGTGGCGCTCAACAGCGTCGCCAACCGCCAGCTCCTCCTCCGCGGCCCGTTCGCGCGCCTGTACGTCCAGCCCGCCGCGGGAGACGCCGGCGGGGCCATGGGCGCGGCGCTGTGGGCGTGGCACGAGGTGCTCGGGAACCCGCGCGCCGCCGAGCCCGTCGCGCTCTCGACCCCCGGCCTCGGCCAGGCCTGGAGCGACGACGCCATCGGCGCCCTCCTCGCCGACCTGCGCGTCAAGCACGAGGCGATCGATCCGGAGCAGGTCCCCGAGCGCGCGGCGGCCGACCTCGCGGAGGGGAAGGTCCTCGGCTGGTTCCAGGGGCGCTTCGAGTGGGGCCCGCGGGCGCTGGGCCACCGCTCGATCCTCGCCGACCCGCGGCGCGCCGACATGACGGACCGCATCAACGCGAAGATCAAGTTCCGCGAGGCCTTCCGGCCCTTCGCCCCCTCGGTCCGGGCCGGCGACGAGGCCCGCTACTTCGACGTGCCCCCGGGCGGCGAGCTGCTCGCGGAGTGGATGCTCCTCGTCGCGCCGGTGCGCACCGCGGAGCTGCCCGCCACCACCCACGCCGACGGCACCGCCCGCCTGCACGTCGTGCGCTTCGAGGCCAACCCCCTCTTCCACTCCCTGCTCGACACCTTCGGCGACGCCACGGGCCACCCCGTCCTGCTCAACACCTCGTTCAACCTGAAGGGCGAGCCCATCGTGGCCTCGCCGGTCCAGGCGCTCGCGACCTTCTTCCGCAGCGGCCTCGATGCCCTCTACCTGGGCTCCTTCCGCGTGGAGCAGAGCCAGGTCGAAGGGTAGGGGCGCGTCGGATCGCGAGCAGGCCCGCTACGCGACGATCACCGGCCCGCGGGGCCGCGCGACCGCGTAGAGCAGCGCCAGCACCGCCAGGATCGCCGCCGCCACCATCGGCGCCCGGGGGTCGGCCGAGGGGTCGAACACCCGCGCCACGATCAGCACCGCGCAGATGAGCGCCCCCAGCACCGGCACCGCCATCGGCACCTCGAAGCGGCCCGGGGGGTCGTCTCCCTTCAGCTTGATGCGCACGAGCGCGAAGTTCACGACCACGAACGCGGTGAGCAGCAGGAGCGACGTGGCCGACGCGAGCGCGTCGATGTCCGCCGTGAGCATGAGCACGGTCACGACGCCGAGGAGCACCAGGATCGCGACATGGGGCGTGTGGCGCGTCGGGTGCACCCGGCCGAGGGCGGGCGGGAGCAGGCCCTGGCGGCTCATGCCGTAGAGGAGCCGGGAGCCCATCACGAAGTTCAGCAGCGCCGTGTTCGCGACCGCGAAGATGCCGATGCCGACGAACGCGCTGGGCGGGAACCACGGCGCGGCCCGGCCCACGACGTCGACCAGCGCCGCCTTCGACGCGCCGAGCTCCGCCGGGCTGAGCACCGCGAGCGCGGTGACGCACACCGAGAGGTAGATGATCGTCGCGATCACCAGGGCGAGCACCAGCGCGATCGGCAGGTTGCGCTCCGGGTTCTTCGCCTCTTCCGCCACGTTCAGCAGGTCCTCGAACCCGATGAACGAGAAGAACGTCAGCACCGCGCCCTGCACCAGCACCCGCGCGATGGCGCTCGTGTCCTCCACGCCCACGGGCGGCGTCGTGAGGTCCACCCCGCCCCAGTACGGCAGGCCCACCGCGATCACGAAGAGCAGCCCGGCGACCTCGACGGTGGTGCACACCACGTTGAACCACGTGCTCTCGCGCATCCCGCGGAAGACCACGCCCGCCACGATGGCGAGCGCCGCGAGCGCGAGCACCGGCGTCGGGAGGTCCACCCCGAGGCGCTGCACGTACCCGGCGATGACCCGCGAGCCCGTCGCCATCGACGTGAGCCCCGACGCCGCCACCCCGAGGCCCACCAGCCACGTGAGCCACGGCCGCCCGTAGGCCCGCTCGGTAACGAACGCGGCGCCCGCCGCGCGCGGATAGCGCGACCCGATGCACGCGTAGGAGAGGCCGGTGAACAGGGCGGCGAGCATCGCCCCGCAGAAGCCGAGCCACATCAGGTGGCCCATCAGGCCGGCGGCCTTGCCGACGAGCCCGTAGATGCCGGCGCCGAGCATGTCGCCGACCCCGTAGATCACCAGGGCGCCGAGCCCCATCGTGCGCTTGAGCTGTCCGTGCATCGCCTATCGTCGCACAGTCGCGGCCCGTCCGGAGGCGGCCCGGCGCCGCGTGAATCGCTCAGTGCACGAACGCTCAGTAGGGGACGTACGCCACGTCCACCGTGAAGCGGAACTCGGAGTGGGAGCAGTCCACCTCGGCGTCGTTGTCGCCGAGGGTGAGCAGCGCGAACTCGTAGCGGCCCTGCGCGTAGGCGTACTCGGCGAGGTCGGAGACCACGTCGGCGCCGAAGTCGAGCGCGAGCGTGCCGGCGGTCTCCTGCGGCGGGATCCGGCAGCTCGAGAGCCCCGCGTCCGCGCCGAGGCAGTAGGCGGAGGCGTCATCGAACTGGAAGGGCTCCCCCACGAGGTCGTCCCAGTCGTAGAGGCGGAAGAGGCCCTCCGACTCCAGCCCCTCGACCAGCCGCGCGTAGCTGGAGGCGAGCACGACATCGTCGAAGGTGAGCACCAGCACGTCGTCGTAGCGCACGATCTGCTCGTCCTCGTGGTCCTCGCCCTGGAAGTCGAACCCCACGTCGCAGAGCGCCACGCCCGGCGGCATGTCGAGCGTCACGATGTCCTCGGCCCGCGCCGTGATGACCGCCTGCTGCGCCTCGAGGTTCCCGTCCTCGCCCCACGCGCAGCCGGGCGGCCGCTCGGGGAAGCTCGCGTCCAGCGTCATCGTCTCGGGCGTCCCGGCGTCGCACGCCTCGCGGATCGTGCCGGCGACCCGGGCGGGGGTGGAGGCGCCGCCGCTGTCGAGCTCGATCGTCTGGGCGCAGCCGAGGAGCGCGAGCGCGAGCACCATCCCATCTCCCGTCCGCCTCCACTATGCCCCGGTGCCGACGGTCGCGCCCGTCCTGCCCGTGAGGCGGATACGGCTCCCGTTCGGGAGGTTCCCCTTGCCCCACCCTGGCCCGGACAGCCGCTGGCGCGTGCCGTTCGACGAGAGCTTCCGCGTCAAGCGCGCCCCCACCCACCATGTGTTCACCGACGCCGAGGCCCGCCTCGCCGTCGCCTCGGCGCGGCTCGACAAGCTCCAGCGCAAGCTCTACGCCGACGACCGCTACTCGCTCCTCCTCGTCTTCCAGGCGATGGACGCCGCCGGCAAGGACGGCACCATCCGCGCCGTGATGCGCGGCGTCGACCCCGCCGGCTGCCACGTCACCGCGTTCAAGCAGCCCTCGAAGGAGGAGCTCGACCACGACTTCCTCTGGCGCGTCGCCCGCGCGCTGCCCGAGCGGGGCCGCATCGGCATCTTCAACCGCAGCCACTACGAGGAGGTCCTCGTCGTCCGCGTGCACCCCGAGTTCCTCGACTCCCAGCGCCTCCCGCGTCGTGAGCCCGACCTGTTCGAGGAGCGCTACGATTCCATCCGCGACATGGAGCGGCACCTCTACCGCAACGGCACCATCGTCCTGAAGTTCTGGCTCAACGTCAGCCGTGACGAGCAGCGCCGCCGCTTCCTCGACCGCATCGACGACCCCGACGCCCGCTGGAAGTTCGCCGCCGGCGACGTCGAGGAGCGCGGCCACTGGGACGCCTACATGGACGCCTACCAGCAAGCCCTCAACGCCACCTCGCGCCCCTGGGCGCCCTGGTACGCCGTCCCCGCCGACGACAAGGCCACCATGCGGGCCATCGTCGCCGAGACCGTCGTGAAGACCCTCGAGGCGCTCCCGTTGAAGTGGCCGCGCCCGGACAAGGAGGAGGAGGCCGAGATGGCCCGGCTGCGCGTGCTGCTCGAGGCCGAGGACGAGTAGCGGCCGCTGGGCGCCCCCCCGCCCGAGGACGGGCGGGGTCGGACCCCGCTCTGGGCTCGCGGCGGAGCCGCTCGGTCGGCGCGGGCCCGCCATCCGGCGGGCGGGCGCCGGACCGCGCCGCCCTGCCGCGTAAGGAGGGGTCATCAGGAGGGGTCAGACCCTGCAGTTTGACACCTGGTAAGGGAGGGGTCAGACCCTGCAGTTTGACACCTGGAACCGAGGAACGCCAGTAATCGGCGGATCCGGAAAGTATCAAACTGCAGTGCCTGACCCCTACGCCCTTGACCCCTACGCCCTGACCCCTACGCCCCCCCTACGCCCCCTACGCCCCCCCTCCGCCTCTACGATCCCGTCGGCGCCGGGAGGTGCGCGGGGCCGGCGAGGGCCACCGACGGGAGCCCCGCGTAGAACATGCCTCGTCGTAGCCGGCCCGCGGGGGGCGCCCTCGCTACGGAACGGCGCTTCGACGGGGCGTCGCGTCACCGCCCGCCGCGGCGTCGCGCTACCGTCCAGCCCAACCACGCCGCCCCCCACCCCTGCCGCCCCGCCCCCACGCAAAAAACAACGCGAGAGGCCTACGAAAGCCGGAAGGACTACCCCCGTGGCCGTTCGCCCCGGGGCGTCGGTCGCCGAGCAGTTAGACTCCGGCCTCCTTTCACATGCGGGCGATGACGATGGCAGGCAACCTCAAATACTTCACCGGCTCGATCGCCACGGCCGTCCTCGGCGTCCTGCTCGGCGGGTACATCGGGTACGCCTACAGCGGCACGGTCCTCGGCGGGCTCCAGTCGGCGTTCATCGTCTTCGTCCTGTCGATCCTGGAGATCTCGCTCTCCTTCGACAACGCCGTCGTCAACGCGACGGTCCTGAAGGACATGGACGAGGTGTGGCGCCACCGCTTCATCACCTGGGGCATCGCCATCGCCGTGTTCGGGATGCGCATCGTCTTCCCGCTCGCGATCGTCTCGATCATCGCGCACATCGGCCCGATCGACGCCATCATCCTCGCGTCGACGCAGCCCGACGAGTACTCGAAGATCATCACCAGCGCGCACATCTCGGTGTCGGCCTTCGGCGGCGCGTTCCTCGCGCTCGTGGGCTTGAAGCACTTCATGGACGCCGAGAAGGAGGTCTTCTGGATCGCCTGGCTCGAGGAGCCGCTGTCGAAGCTCGGCCGCGTCGACGCCGTGCAGATCGGCCTCGTCCTCCTGCTCCTCTGGGGGGTCTCCACCCAGCTCCACGAGCACGAGCAGCTCACGTTCCTCGTGGCCGGCATGTTCGGGCTCGTCTCGTACGTCGCGGTCGACGGCGTGGGCGCCATCCTCAACGCCTCCTCCGCCGCCACCGGCACCGCCGTTCGCTCGGGCCTCGGGGCGTTCCTCTACCTCGAGGTGCTCGACGCGAGCTTCAGCTTCGACGGCGTGATCGGCGCCTTCGCGCTGTCGAACAACCTGTTCGTCATCGCCATCGGCCTCGGCACCGGCGCCATGTTCGTCCGTAGCCTGACGATCATGCTCGTGGAGAAGGGGAGCCTCGCCGAGTACCGCTACCTCGAACACGGCGCGTTCTACGCCATCATCGCGCTCGCGGTCATCATGTTCCTGAAGACGTTCGTGCACGTCCCCGAGGTCGTGACCGGCCTCATCGGCGCGGGCTTCATCGTGCTCGCGTTGTGGAGCTCGCTCCGGCACAACCACCGGGAAGCCCAGGACAAGCTCGCGGGCGAGGCCCGGCAGGTCGAGTAGGCGGGCGGCGAGCGGGCGGCCGACCCACGGGCGCCGACCCGACCCACGAGGGCGCCGACCGGACCCAAGCGGTCGGCCAACCCCCACCGGCGCAGACCGGACCCAAGCGGGCGCCGACCGGACCGAAGCGGGCGCGGGCCCTCAGAGGTGCGTCACCACCGTCCGGTTCCGGCCGCTCCGCTTCGCGCGGTACAGCGTCTGGTCCGCGGCGGCCACGAGCTCGGCGGGCGACGCGAACAGCGGCGACCACGTCACGACCCCGACGCTCGCGGTGATGCGCACCGGGTCGTTCCCGACCGCCATGACCAGCGCGCCGATCGCGTGCCGCACGCGCTCGCCGGCGATCGCCGCGCCCTCCGTGTTCGTCTCCGAGAGGATGACCGCGAACTCTTCGCCGCCGTAGCGCCCCGGCACGTCGACGTTGCGCACGCTGCCTCGCAGCGCGTGGGCCACCTGCGCGAGCACGCGGTCCCCGACGGGGTGGCCCCAGGTGTCGTTGACGTACTTGAAGTGGTCGATGTCGACGAGCAGCAGCGACAGCGACCGGCCGTAGCGGACCGCGCGGTCGAACTCGCGTTCGAGCGCCTGGTCGAACGCGCCGCGGTTCATCAGCCCGGTCAGCGGGTCGATCGTCGCGAGCTGGATGAGGTGGCGCTCGGCGTCGAGCTCGAGGTCGTCGCGCAGGTTGTAGCAGAGGAGCGTCGCGCCGACGCGCACGCGGTCGTGCTCGACGAGCTCCCGCCGCCCCTCGATGCGCTCCCCGTTGACGAACGTGCCGTTGGTGCTGCCGAGGTCCTCCAGCCAGACGCTCGAGCCGTCCTCGCCCGGCGTGCAGACGGCGGCGGCGTGGCGGCGCGAGCACCCGGCGTCCTCGAGCACGATGTCGCAGTCGGCGCCGCGCCCGACCACCGTGCGCTCGCGATCGAGCAGGTGCACCCGGCGAAGCTCCTTCCCTTCCAACACGAGGAAGACGGGCCGGCGCACGGGCGGCGCGGTCAGGGGGTACTCCCCCATGACGGTCGCTTCGTCGAAGAGCGTGTCAGTGGCGGAGATGCGTGCGGACATGGCGGCTACGCCCCCACTATACGAGCAATTCGACGCCGTGGCACCTCTTGCCCCCCCGGCGCCCGCCCACACGCGCGTCCCCATCGCCCTCCGCGGCGCCCCGGCGTCGGCTCCAGGGGCGCGGAACGGTGGAACTTCGCCGGCCGATGGGCTAAACCGCGGGCCGGCCCTGGGAGTCGCATGCGCCCGCTCTATGACAGCGTCCTCGACTGTATTGGCGACACCCCCAGCGTCCGGCTCAACCGCCTGACCCAGGGCGTCGCCGGAACGCTGTACGGCAAGATCGATTCGATGAACCCGGCGAGCTCCGCGAAGGATCGCATCGCGGTGCGCCTCGTCGACGAGCTGGAGGCCAGCGGGAAGCTGAAGTCCGGCGGCACCCTGGTGGGCGTCACCTCGGGCAACACCGGCGCCGGGCTCGCGATGGTCGCCGCCGTGCGCGGATACCGGTCGGTGTTCGTCATCGCGGACCGCGAGTCCGACGAGAAGCGCGCCGTGCTCCGCGCGTTCGGCTCCCGCGTCGTCGTCTGCCCCGCCGACGTCCCGGCCGACGATCCGCGCTCCGTCTACAAGACCGCCGAGCGCATCGTCGCCGAGACCCCCGGCGCCGCCTACGCGAACCAGTACGCCGCCGGCGCCAACCCGGACGCGCACTACCACGGCACCGGCCCCGAGATCTGGGAGCAGTTCGAGGGCAAGCTCGACGTGTTCGTGGCCGGCCTCGCCTCCGGCGGGACGATCACCGGCGTCGGCCGCTACCTCAAGGAGAAGAACCCGAACCTGCGCGTCGTCGGCGTGGATCCGGTCGGGTCGCTCTACTACGACTACTTCCACACCGGGCAGCTCACGCGCGCCCACGCCTGGAAGGTCGAGGGCATCGGCGAGGACTTCCTCCCGGCCGCGATGGACTTCTCCCATGTGGACGACGTCGTGCGCGTCAACGACAAGGAGAGCTTCATCACGACCCGCCGCCTCGTGCGCGAGGAGGGCATCTTCGCGGGCCCCGCCAGCGGCGCGGCGGTCGCGGGCGCGGTGAAGTGGCTCCGCCTGCACGGCAACGCGTCCACCCGCGCGCTCGTCATGCTCCCGGACTCCGGCAGCCGCTACCTCTCCAAGGTCTTCAACGACAACTGGATGCGCGAGAACGGCTTCCTGGAGCCGGAGCTCGGCCTCGGCACCGTGCGCGAGCTGCTGGAGCAGAAGGGGCGCGGCCGCGCGCTCGTCACCGTGGCGCCCTCCGCCCGCGTCACCGAGGTGATCGGGGTCCTGAAGGTGCACGGCATCTCGCAGGTGCCCGTCACCGACGGCACGCGCGTGCTCGGCATCCTCACCGAGAGCCGCCTCTTGGAGCGCGCCCTCACCGGCAACCGCGGCGACATCGAGGTGCGCGACCTCGTCGAGTCCACCTACTTCACCGTCGACGAGAGCACGGAGGTGGGCGTGCTCACCGAGCTCTTCAAGCGGGCCAAGATCGCCATCGTGATGGAGGGCGGCGAGCTCTCCGACATCATCACCCGCATCGATCTCATCGACTACATCGCCCGCGTCACCGGCGCGGCCCGGGAGCGCTGACCATGACCACCCCCACGAACCCCCACTCGGCCCACACGGGCGCCCGCTTCGAGACCCTCGCCATCCACGCCGGCCAGGCCCCGGACCCCACGACCGGCGCCGTGATGACGCCGATCTACCAGGTGTCGACCTACGCCCAGGAGGGTGTCGGCAACCACAAGGGCTACGAGTACTCGCGCACCGACAACCCCACCCGCACCGCGCTCCAGGACTGCCTCGCGGCGCTGGAAGGCGCCAAGCACGGCCTCTGCTTCGCCTCCGGCCTCGCCGCGACCGACGTGGTCGTGCGCGCGCTGGTCAAGCCGGGTGACCTCGTCGTCTGTGGCGACGACGTGTACGGCGGCACCTACCGCCTCTTCGACAAGGTGCACCGCCACACCGGCACGCGCTTCCAGTACGCGGACTTCTCCCGCGCCGACCTGGTGGACGCCATCCCCGCCGGCACGAAGCTCGTCTGGTTGGAGACCCCCACCAACCCCCTCCTCAAGATCGCCGACATCGAGGCCGTCTCGGCGCGCGCGCACGCCGTGGGCGCCAAGGTCGTGGTCGACAACACGTTCGCCACCCCCTACTTCCAGCGCCCCCTCTCGCTCGGCGCGGACTTCGTGGTGCACTCGACCACGAAGTACCTCAACGGCCACTCCGACGTCGTCGGCGGCGCGATGATGACGAGCGACACCGACGCGTACGACCAGATCAAGTTCCTCCAGAACGCCGCGGGTGCGGTGCCCGGCCCGATGGACAGCTGGCTCACGCTGCGCGGCTTGAAGACCCTCCACGTGCGCATGGACCGCCACATGGAGTCCGGCTTGAAGCTCGTGGAGTGGCTCGTCGCCCACCCCGAGGTGGCCCACGTCTACCACCCGCTGCTCGCGACGCACCCCAACCACGCCATCGCGAAGCGCCAGATGTCCGGCTTCGGCGGCATGATCTCGTTCGAGCTCAAGGGCGACACCGCGCGCGCCAGCCGGTTCGTGGCCGCCACGCGGGTGTTCACGCTCGCGGAGAGCCTCGGCGGCGTCGAGTCGCTCCTCGAGGTGCCCGCGCTCATGACCCACGCGAGCATCGAGCCCGAGAAGCGCCGCGCCATCGGCATCGCGGACGGCCTCATCCGCCTCTCCGTCGGCCTCGAGCACATCGACGACCTCGTGGCGGACCTGGAAGTCGCCTTCCGGGCGTAGCCCGTAGCAGAGCCGGGCGGGGCGCCGCGCTGCGCACGGCGCCCCTCGTGCGGGGGCCGGCCCCCGCAACGCCCCCGGGATCCGTAGTGGATTAGCTTCGCCCCACGATGCTCTTCCTCGTCCTCGCAGCGCACGCCTACGAGACCGACCAGGTCACGTCGCGCCTCGTGCCCCTCGCCGACGCCGCGGCCGTCGCGGATGCGGAGCTCGACCGCCTGCTCGCGGAGGCGGTGCGCCGCACCAACGAGGCGACCGGCTGCGGGAAGCCGGTCCGCGCCACCCGCGCGCGCCTCGCGACCGAGATCAACCGGGCGACCTCCCCGGCCACCGTCGTGGCGGGCCGGGAGGGGCTCGCCGCGATCGGCCACGGCCTCTACGCCGCGTGGCTCGAGACCGCCCCCGAGGTGGCGCGGCGCACCTTCCGCGACCGGGACGACATCTACGGCGACCTCACCCCCCGCGACTCGTTCGTGCTCGGCTGGGCGGGCGTGTGCAGCACGGTGAACCTCGGCGGCGTGCTGCTGGGCACCGACAAGACGGACCACTTCCTGGACCAGGGGTACGACTACTTCCTCCGCTCCCGCGAAGGCCGCAACGACGCCCGCGCGATCCGCTGGGGCACGCGCACGGAGCTCTCCGCCTACGGGCTCCTCACGTCGAACGCCTTCAGTTGGGCGGACCTCTACGCCAACTGGCAGGGGTACACGTTCTACAAGACGCTCCTGGAGGCGGGGAGCGCGTTCCAGCGCGACGAGGAGGGGTGTGTGGCCCAGACGCGCCCGTGGCGCTGGGCGGAGTGGCTCGACGACGCCGCGGACGAGGCGATCAACCCGCCGGTCTACACGCCCGACGTCGGCCACGCCGTGCGGCTGCGGTTCCAGGAGCACCGGAGCGCCGTCTGCGCGGAGTACGCCGCGTGGGGCCCGGCGGTGGCGGCCCGGCGCGTGGAGATCGCCGCGCGGGAGCGGGCGCACGTGACCGACCAGGCGCCGCCCCGCGTGGACGAGTGGGGGCTCGACGAGCTCTGCGCCCCCGAGATCGAGGCCGCGCGCGTCCCGGCGCGCCCGGCGCCGGCGAGGGGGGCGCCGGTGCGGGGGGCGTCGGCCGAGGGGGTTCCGGTCCCGCGCTGAACGGCGCGGGCTCGCAGCAGGGCCCGGGGGTCCGGGGGGCCCGGCGGGGCGTTGCGCCTGTGAAGCAATCCCCGTCCCGCTCAAGTGGCCCGTGGCGCAGAGACCCCAGGGCCAGGCCGTGGCCAGGGCTGGAGACCGCGTCCAGGGGCCCGAGCCGGTTCCCCCCCGGACGGGGCCCCACCGGCCCACGCTGGCCGCACTGCGCCACGGACCGCCCCATCGGAGTTTCCCCGCTCCACAGGGGCCGACGACCGGCGTGGACCGGCGGGCGGACCCGCCGTTCCGTCCGAACTCCCGGGGTAGTCGCTCATCCCCCCTTCGGACGGCATGTCCGTCCGAACTCCCGGGGTAGTCGCTCATCCCCCGAGTTCGGACGGTATGTCCGTCCGAACTCCCGGGGTGGTCGCTCATCCCCCGAGTTCGGACGGTATGTCCGTCCGAACTCGCCGGGTAACACCTCATCCCCCGAGTTCGGACGGTATGTCCGTCCGAACTCGCGGGGTAACACCTCATCCCCCGAGTTCGGACGGTACCAATGTTCCGGCCCTTGCCGGGCCGGGCGCCGCGAGTCTCGCGCACGCCGACTCCGGCGATCCCCGGGGCGGTGCGGGGCTGGGCCCCAAGATCCCCACCGCCTCAACCGGGCGGCCGGCGGGAACGTCGGGGCGGCGGCGCCAGGGGCGGCCTACGCCCGACGCCGACGTCTCGCGGCGAACAGGACGGCCGCGGCGAACACCAACCCGCCCGACCCGCTCGACCCCGTCGCGCACGCGCAGCCCTCGCCGCCATCCACGCCCGTGTCCGTGTCCGTGTCGGCGTCGGTGTCGGTGTCCGTATCGGTGTCGGTGTCGGTGTCCGTATCCGTGTCGGTGTCCGTGTCGGTGTCCGCGTCGCCCGCCGGCACCCACACGAGTGCGATGTCGTCGACCTCCGCGGTGCCCGTCGCGGCGAAGGCGAGCCCCTCGGCGGCGGCGAGCGGCGTCGTCATCGTGGCGCCGTTCTGCGTCACCGCCAACGTCGCGCCGTCCCACTCGAGGGCCAGGTCGAACCACGCCCCCGGCACCGGCACGCTCCGCGCGTGGGCGATGCGCTCGTGCGGCGCGTCCACCGCGTAGTCGTAGGCGTTGAACCACATGTGCCACGTCGTGCCGACGAGCCACGGCGAGGGCGACTGGATGTAGCCCGCGCTCCAGTCCGCCCACCCCTTCGCGAGCACCACGTCCGCCTCGTCGGTCCACGTCGCGAAGTCGCTCCACTGGGCGGTGGAGTGGCAGAACACGTCGGCGCAATTCCACCACTGCTCGACCCCGTAGGGCCCGTCGAACATGCCGCCGCCCTGGAGGCGCGACTCGTCCGCGGTGATGTCGCCCAACTTCGTCCACGTCCAGCCGTCGGGAGAGGTGGCGTACCCGGTGGGGCCGTAGTGCTCGTCCGGATCGGTGCCGTTGTAGAGCATGTGCCAGGTGCCGTCGGGCCCGATGAGCACGTCGGGCATGCGCAGGCTCCCCTCGTCGAACGCCCCGGTGTCCCCGAAGTCGAGGGCGACGCCCTCGGGGGTCCATGCGTAGCCGTCGGGCGACGTCGCGTGGCAGATCCGATTGCCCTCGTTGTTCTGGTAGCAGGAGTAGAACATGTGCCAGTCGGCGCCGTCCTTCACGACCGTCGGCATGTGAACGTGCACGCCGTCGACCGCGAAGAGGTCGAAGTCGATGGTGAGAACCGGGTTCCCCGCGTACCTGGTCCAGTTCACGGCGTCGGTCGACGTCGCCACCCCGATCTGCCGGTACGGGTAGCCCTCCCGCATCTCGCCCGTCCAATACAGGAACCACGTCGCGGTGGCGTCGTCGTAGATGACCTCGCAATGCAGGGTGTTCGCGCCGTCCCAGAGGTCGCCGGACGGCTCGATCAGCGGCAAGGCGTCGGGCTCCCAGACGTAGTGCCCCGTCGGCAGCGGGATGGCGCTCGCACCGAGGGTGATGCCGCCCGCGGCGTCGTAGCTCGCCACCCACGCCTGGTCGCCGATGCCGAGGGACACGCGCTCCCCCGCGGCGAGGCGCACCCGGAGCGTGCCCGAGAGCGACGCCATCGGGCCGAGCGGGAGCGAGGCATCCCACTCGGTGACGCGGAGCACGCCGGCCTGGACCACCCCGCCCGACCAGCGGCCGGCATCGCTGCCGAAGTCGTCCTCGTAGGTGTCGGCGGCGGCCAGAGGCAGGGCGAAGAGCAACATTCGCGGATGATTCCACGCGGGTTCCGGGGTGGTCAAACGTCGACCCGAAGCGACACCGTCCCGGCCGCCGCGGCGGCGGGGGCGGCTCGGCGCCCCCGCCGGGCACCGCGGCGCGGCCC
>JAUXTN010000081.1 GCA_030684355.1 Pseudomonadota bacterium | reverse complement strand
GGCCCCCGGCCTCGCCACCTACGCCGCGCACGCCGCCCGGCCCCTCACCGACCGGCCTGTCACCGACCGGCCCGCCGCGCCGGCCCCCGCGAAGAACGTCGCCATCGAGGTCCTCGCCGAGCGCCGCGGCGGCGACACCCGTGAAGCCGCCCGCCGGGGGATCGCATGCTGACCCTCCTCTTCGCCCTCCTCGTCGATGTCGCGCACGCGGCGCCCTCGGTCCTCGATGGCGCCGCCCTCGACCTGGCCGGGCAGGCCACCCCGATGACGGTCAACGCCGCCGCCGCGGATCCCGCCGGGATGCTCGCCCAGGCGGTCGCCCAGGGCGCCGGCGCGGGCGACCCCTCGGTCAGCACCGCCGTGCGCCTCCTCCTCTTCCTCACCGGCATGAGCTTCCTGCCGGCGATGGTCATCGTGATGACGCCGTTCGTCCGGTTCGTCGTCGTGCTCTCGCTGCTCCGGCAGGCCCTCGGCCTCGCGCAGTCGCCGCCGAACCAGGTGATCGTGGGGCTCTCGCTCTTCCTCACGCTGCTCGTGATGCAGCCGGTCTTCGAGCGCTCGTGGGCCGACGGGATCGCCCCCTTCCTCGACGGGCAGGCGCAGCCGGAGGTCGCCTACGAGGGCGCCATCGCCCCGTTCCGCGGCTTCATGTCGGCGAACACGCGTCGCGACGACATGGCGGCGATCATGGACATCGCGCGGCTCCCCCGCCCGGAGTCCCTCGCGGACATCCCGACGCCCGCGCTCGTGAGCGCGTTCGTGCTCTCCGAGCTGGAGACCGCCTTCATCATCGCGATCTACGTCTTCATCCCCTTCCTCGTCGTCGACCTCGTCGTGAGCAGCATCCTGCTCGGCCTCGGCATGATGATGCTGCCACCGGTGATGGTGTCGCTGCCCTTCAAGCTGCTGGTGTTCGTGCTGATGGACGGCTGGGTCCTGCTCGTCCGCGACCTCGTGGCCGGCGTGGCCCGATGACCCTCACCGAGGCCACGCTGCTGGGCCGCGAAGCGCTCTGGACCGTGCTGCTCGTCGGCGGACCCGCGCTCCTCGTCACGCTCGCCGTCGGCACGCTCCTCTCGGTGCTCCAGGCGGTGACGCAGGTGCACGAGCAGACGTTGAGCTTCCTCCCCAAGCTCCTCGCCGTGGCGCTGGTGCTCGCGGTCGGCGCCGGGTGGATGGCCGCCGAGCTCGTCCGCTTCGGGACGCGCTCCTTCGCGCACGCCGCCGAGGTCACGCGCTGATGAGCCTCCTCGTCGGCGGGATGCTGATCTTCTCCCGCCTCGGCGGGATGTTGATGGCCATGCCGGTGCTCGGGGCCTCGGGCGTGCCCGTCCAGGCCCGCCTCGCCATCGCCGTGCCGCTCTCCTTCCTGCTGCTGCCCCTCGCGGCGGAGGCGCCGCCGCCCACCGCGCTGTCCGCCCTCATCGGTGGCGTCGTGTGCGAGGCGCTCCTCGGCCTGCTCATGGGCTACTGCATGCAGCTCGCCTACAGCGCGTTCGGCATCGCCGCGGACCTCGCGAGCACCCAGGCCGGCCTCCAGGTCGCCGGCATGATCGACCCGCTGACGCTCGCGGAGCCCGGCGTGCTCGGCGTGCTCGCCACCTGGCTCGGCGCGGGGGTGTTCCTCGGCGCGGACCTGCACCTGCACTGCCTCGCCACCCTGGGCGCCTCCTTCCACGACGTGCCGCCGGGGCAGATCACCTCGGTCATGGCGGGGGCGGAGGGGCTCGTCCGGCTCTCCGGCTCGGTGTTCGCGACCGCCGTGCAGCTCGCGGCGCCGCTGACCGTCTTCGTCTTCGCGGTCAACCTCGCGATGTCCGTCCTCGGCCGCATGGCGCCGGGCCAACAGTTCTTCCACGCCGTCGGCACGACCTTCCAGGTGGTCGCCGGCCTCGCGCTGTTCGCCATCGCGCTCCCCGCGATGCTGCGGACCTGGCTGGCGTGGCTCCCCGCGGGGCTCGAGGCGATGTCGACGGCGGCCCGCCTCGCGGGGGGGTAGCCCGTGTCGGACGAGGTCGGCGAAAAAACCGAAGAAGCCAGCGAACGGCAGATCGAGAAGTTCCGGGGCGAGGGCCGGGTCGCCACGTCGCGCGAGCTCCTCGCCGCCGTGTCGCTCGGGGCCGGCGCGTTGGGCCTCGTCACGGTCGCGCCCACCCTCACCGCCGAGATCCTCGGCCTCGCGAACACCGCCTTCGGCCACGTGGCCGCCCCCTCGTTGAGCCAGGCCGACGTGCCCGGGCTCGTCCACGGCGCGCTCCTCGCGGTGGGGCCGTCGGTGGTCGGGGTGCTCGGCGGCGCGGCCTTCGTGACCGTCGGCGCCGGGGTGCTCCTCACCGGGTTCAACGTCTCGCTCGAGGCCATCGAGCCCAAGCTCTCCCACCTCGACCCGATCGGCGGCGCGAGCCGGCTCGTGTCCTGGAAGTCGTGGGAGGGGCTCCTGAAAGCGTTGGTGGCCGCCGGGGTCGTCGGCTGGTCCGCGTGGGCGGCGCTCCGCCCGTGGTGGGACTGGCTCCCGGTCGCCCCGGCCTGGACGATCGCGGGGCAGGCCCAGGTGCTCCTCTCGCTCGGCACCGACCTGGTGTCACGCGCTGTCCCCGCTGCCATCGCGCTCGGGGTCGCCGACTTCGGCTGGCAGAAGTGGCGCCTGATGAAGGAGATGCGGATGACCCGCCAGTCGGTGAAGGAGGAGCACAAGGACCAGGACGGCGACCCGCATGTGAAGGCCCACCGGCGCCGCCGCGCGCGCCAGCTCGCCATGGGCCGCCAGATCCAGGACGTGCCGAAGGCGGATGTCGTCGTCGTGAACCCCACGCACTACGCCGTGGCGCTGCGCTACCGCAAGGACGAGAACGCCGCGCCGGTCATCGTGGCGCGCGGGGTCGACCATGTCGCGCTGCGCATCAAGGCCGCCGCGATGCGCGCGGACGTGCCGATCGTCGAGAACCGAGCGTTGGCCCGCGCCTTGTACGCGCAGGGCCGCAGCGGGGCCGCCATCCCGCGCGACCTGTACGGGCCGGTCGCCCAGGTGCTGGCGGCGGTCTACCGGCGTCGTCACAGAAAGTCATGACACCCGGGATGTAGCGTGACCAGGATCGTCTCAAGCGAGCTGTAAGTCGACCGAAAGTCTAAGGGCGAGGGGACGGCCACCGACCTCCCCTCCGGTCTCGCGGCGACGCCGCCCAGACTGGCCCGATTTGGGGCGCCTGACACGGGCTCGGAGATCGACCCAATGAACCTCGCTTGTGTAACAACCGCACCCAGCCGTCCGGTCACGATGGAACTCCCGCTCGACCGGGACGCCCAGATCATCAACTTCCTCTCGGTGGTGCGCGTGATTGCCATCCGCGTCGCGCGGGTATTCCCCTCGTCGCTCGAGGTCGACGACCTCATCAACGTCGGCACCATCGGCCTCATCGAGGCGGTCGACCGCTTCGAGGCCCACCGCGGCGTGCCCTTCCGGGCCTTCGCCGAGGTGCGGGTGCGCGGCGCCATGGTGGATGCCATTCGCAAGACGGATTGGGTGCCCCGCCAGGTTCGCCGCCGCGGACACGTCGTGGAAGATGCCCGTCGCACCCTGCGCAACCGCCTGGGCCGCGCCCCCACGCGCGACGAGCTCGCCGCCTGCCTGGAGATCACCCCCGAGGTGCTCGACGAGCTCGTCGGCGCCACGGCGCCGCGGTCCCTCGTGTCAATGGACGCCCAGACCTCCAGTGACACCCAAACGACGGTCGCGGACACCGTCGCCGACGACGAGCCGCTGGTGCTCGAGCGTTGGATCGAAGGCGAGGACCGCGGCGCCGTCGCCGAGGCCATCGAGTTGCTCCCCGACGACGAGCGCGAGGTGGTGGTCCTCTACTACGAGCGCGGCCTGAAGTACCGCGAGATCGGCGCCAGGATGGGCATCTGCGAGAGCCGCGTGTGTCAGCTCCGCAGCAAGGCCGTCGAGCGCCTCCGCAAGCGCGTGCAGCTGCGGGCGAGCCTCGCGGGCTGAACGACAGGTTTCGACGATGAGGCGGCCGGGGTTACAGACCCCGGCTTTCTCGTTTTTGGGGGGGCGGCCTTCCTGCCTGTGTACCGTTCGACGTGTCACCAATCGACCGGTCGATCTTCCCAAAAACAAGAACGCCGAGGCCCCGAAAGGCCCCGGCGCCCTCCTCTACCGGAAGCTACTCCCCGCGCCCGTAGTACAACCACGCCCCGCCGCTGTTGCTGTACCCGAACCCGTCCCAGCTCGGCGCGCTGGTCATGAAGTCGTCGTAGCCGTCCGCGTTCACGTCGCCGCCGCCGGAGACCGCGTAGCCGACGGCGTCCGCGGTGTTGGCGCCGGTGAAGCGCGCGTCGTAGCCCGTCGCCGAGCTCGTGCCCGGCGTGGTGGGGCCGTACACGATGTAGGTGGCGCCGGAGAGCGAGAGGCCGCCGGCGTCGTAGCCGGTGGCGCCGACGAACAGGTCGCTGAAGCCGTCGCCGTTCACGTCGCCGAGGCCGGCGACCGTGCGGCCGAGGAAGTCGCCCGCGGCCTCGCCGGTGACGATGGCGGTCGCGACCGATGCCCCCGTGGCCGAGCCCGTCGGCGCCGTCGTGTAGACGTAGAGCGCACCCGCGTCCGCGCCGGCGGTGTCGTCCTTGTCCGCGGTGACCGCGAAGTCCCCGTAGCCGTCGCCGTCGAGGTCCGCGAGGCCGGCGACCGCGAGGCCGAAGCGGTCGTTGGCCGCCGTGCCGGTGAGGATCGCGTCGGCGGTGTCGGCCGTCACGGTGCCGGAGAGTGTGTCCACCCCGTAGAACACGTAGGCGGTGCCCGTGCCGGACGCGCTGGACGAGGCGGGCGCGCCGACCACGAGGTCCCGGAATCCGTCCCCGTCGAGGTCCGGGGCGAGCGCCGCGGCGTAGCCGAGGTTGTCCTGGGCGGTCACGCCGGTGATCAGCACCGTGGCGTCCGTCGAGAAGCTCTCGGCGCCGCCGCCGATGGCGCCCGCGTTCCAGACCCCGACCTCGCCCGCCCCGCTGGTGCGGTTGTAGGCGCTGACCACCACGTCCGCGAGGCCGTCGCCGTCGATGTCGCCGCCGTCGATCGCCACCCCGGCGTAGTCGTTGGTGCCGCCGGCGCTGAACGTCGCGAAGGCGTCCGTGACGGTGGTGGGCGTCGTGCCGCCGAGGAACAGGTACGTGCGCCCCGTGTCGGTGGCGTCCGCCTTCCATGCGGAGGAGAGGAGGTCGTCGGTGCCATCTCCGTCCACGTCGCCGGCGAAGCGCGAGGACCAGCCGAATTGGTCGCTGCTGATGGCGCTGTCACCGACGATGGCCACGTCGTGCGTGGTGATGGAGTCCGTGGTGTCGACCGGCCCGTACCAGAGGTGCACCTGCCCGTTGTCGATCCGCGGCGCGATGTCGTGGTAGGCCTGCCCGACGACGACGTCGTCGTAGCCGTCGCCGTTGAAGTCGCCGTTGTTGGCGATCGAGTGGCCGACCGAGTGGTTGGCCGCCGTGCCATAGGCCCGGAAGTCGTAGTCCGCCTTGACCGTGTCGCTCGCGGTCCACTCGCAGGGGGTGGGATCGGGATCGCAGTCGTTGTCGACGAGGTCCTGGCAGATCTCGATGTTGCCCGGTGAGCGCAGGTTGGTCGTGTCGTCACAATCGGTGGCGTCCGCGACGAAGCCCGTCGGCGCGGTGGCACACGCGGTGGTCGGCGTGGCGCTGTCCCCGTAGCCGTCGGCGTCGGTGTCGGCGTACCAGGTGGTCGACACGCCGTCGTCCACGACCGTGTCACAGTCGTCATCCACCGAGTTGCAGAGCTCGGGCGCGCCCGGGTACACCGCGGGGTCCAGGTCGTTGCAGTCCGTGGTGTCGGTCACGCCGTCCCCGTCGAGGTCGTCGGGGGTGAGGCAGTCGTAGTTGGCCGCGCCCGGGGTTCCGAACTCGTCGTTCGCCGTCGTGGTCGTGTCATACCAGCGCCAGGTGTTGTTCACCGAGACCACGCCCGACGCGTTGCTGGAGGTCGAGCACCAGTTCCCGATGGTGTCGTTCTCGGTCGCGTCGACGTGGTGCGGGTCGAGCGTCATCGAGTAGCCGGCGTTGCGCGGCCAGTACCCGCTGGCGGAGCTGTACGCCCACGTCACGCCGTCGATCCGGGTGCCGGTGGAGCGGTTGCCCGCCACGTAGATGGCGAACGTGTCGCTGTCGCGCCGGAGGTAGAAGGTGTTGTCGTGGTAGGCGCCCACGTAGGTCGAGGCCTGCGCCTGGTCGCCCCACGCATAGTCGCAGGTGAGCGGGTACGCGGCGGCCGAGCCCTGGTAGTCGTCCGTGTCACAGAACACCGCGTAGGCGCCGGGTGCCAACGTCGGCGCCGCGGCCGCCTCGATGGTGACCTGGTTGCCGGAGCTCGTCGTGCCGCGCGCGATGGTCCAGTTGGAGAGGTCCACCGTGCGCGCGGAGGCGTTGTAGACCTCCACCCACGCGCCGTCGTTCACGATCGTGAAGCCGCCGAAGCGGGCCTGCCGGTTCACCTCGGTGATGACGATGTCGCCCACGGCGACGAAGTCCTCGTCGACGTAGCCGTCGCAGTCGTCGTCCACGAGGTCGTCGGCCTCGATGCCGCCCGGGTAGGTGGTGGCGTCGGCGTCGTCACAGTCGGTGTCGTCCGCGGTGTAGCCGACGGGCGCGGTGCAGGAGAGGGTGGTGTTGGTGGGGTCCCCGTAGCCGTCGCTGTCGAGGTCCGCGTAGAAGGGGGCGTCGCCGGGGAGATCCCCCTCGTCCACGCTGCCGTCGCAGTTGTTGTCGAGGCTGTCACACACCTCGGTGCCGCCGGGGTAGGCGGCCGCGGAGGTGTCGTCGCAGTCGGTGTTGTCCGCGAGGTAGCCGGCGGGCTGGGTGCAGCCGAACTGGAGGCCGTCCACGTCGCCGAAGCCGTCGCCGTCGAGGTCCGCGTACCAGGGGGAGCCGCTGGTGGAGCTGTCGTCCACGATGCCGTTGCAGTCGTTGTCCACGCCGTCGCACGTCTCGACGCCGGCCGGGCTGATCGTGCTGTCGGAGTCGTCGCAGTCGGTCGTGCCGTCGTACCCGTCGCCGTCGAGGTCGGGCAGGCTCATGCAGTCGTAGTTGGCGGCGCCGGGCGTGCCGAGCTCGTCGCGCGTGGTGCCGGAGTTGTCGTACCAACGCCACGCGGTGTTGGCCGTCACCGCGCCCGCGGCGTTGCTCGAGGTGGAGCACCACACGTCGCGGCGGTCGTTGTCGGTGGCGTCCTGGTACCCGCCGTCGAGGCTGAGCGAGTAGCTGGCGTCGCGCGGCCAGTAGCCGTTGGTCGCGTCGTAGGTCCACCGCACCGAGTCGACCAGGGTGCCCGTGGTGCGGGTGCCGCCGATGTAGAGGCCGACGGTGTCGGCGTCGCGGCGGAGGTAGAAGGTGTTGTCGTGGTAGGTGCCGACGTAGCTGGAGGCCTGGGCCTCGTCGCCCCACACGTAGTCGCAGGTGAGCGGCCACGCGGCGACGGAGCCCTGGTAGTCGTCGGTGTCACAGAACACCGCGTAGTCGCCCGGCGCGAGCACCGGCGCGGACGTGGCATCGAGCGTCACCCCGTTGTAGGGCGCCGAACCACCGCGGGAGAGCACCCAGTTGGCCATGTCGACGGTACGGCCGGAGGTGTTCACGACCTCCACCCAGCTCCCGTTGTTGACCACCACGGCGCCGCCGAAGCGCGACTGGCGGTTGATCTCGTTCACCACGACATCGCCCACCGCGACGAAGTCCTCGTCCACCCACCCGTCGCAATCGTCGTCGGCGAGATCGTCGGCCTCCGTCGCCCCGGGGAACGCGGTGGCGTCGGCGTCGTCGCAGTCCAGGCTGGTGGCGTAGCCGTCCCCGTCCACGTCGGCGCCGGTGCCGGTCACCGCCATCCGGACATCGTCACCGGGCGTGAGCTCGGCGCGCCCGGCACCCGAGTCCGGCGCGCTCTCGCCGCTCGTGGCGCCGCACCCGACCAGGGCCAGGATCACGGATGTGTACGAAAACGCGAAGAGAACGCTGGAGCGTCGCATGGGGAATCCGGGTGTGCGGCGCGGTTGGAAGGATCGCACACACACGCCGGCACCGTAAGTTGCGACGCATCCGTGGCAACCGACCGGGGGCCCCCTGTCATCGAATGTCACGGGCCCCTCTGCACGGCGGCAGGCGCTTCGTGGGGGCGGGTCCCGCTTCCCGGGCCCCTCGCGAAAGGACAAATGTTGTAGGTCCGGCCCCGCCGCGGGGCCCGGTGCGGGCCGGTGGGGTCGTCCGGGCCGGCGGGCTTGTCCGGGCCGGGGAGCACGCGCACCGGGCCCACGCTATCATCCGCCGCCACGAGGTCCCCGCGCGATGCGCTGGTCGCTGACGACACCGTCCCCGCCTGCCTCTCCGTCTGCCTTCCCGGCGGGCGGCGGGCCGCTGGTGCCGCGCCTGGGGCCGCTGCCGTCGGGCTTCGGGTGGGCGGCGCTCCTGATGGTCCTCACGGCCTGGGTGCTCCTGCTCCCGGCGAGCGCGTCGCCCGGCAGCCTCCTGCCCGGCAACGCGATGCACCCCGATCTGCCCGGCACGGTCAACTTCTTCTGGCTGGTCGAGACCCACGGGGCGCTCGCGGCCACGCACTCGCGCCTCCTGATGTACCCGGCGATCGTCGACCGCGTCCTGATGCAGGGCATGCCGTTCGACGCCCTCGCCGCCGTGCCCCTCCTCGCGCTGCTCGGCTGGCCCACGGGCTTCGTCGTGTTCCAGGTCCTCGTGCTCGCCGCCGCCGGGGCCGCGATGGCGTGGCTCGGCGCGACGTGGTGGCGCTCCACCGCCGCGGGCCTCGTGGCCGGGTTCGCCTGGCAGTCCGCGGGGGTGTTCCTCCGCGAGCTGGAGCAGGGCCGCCCCACCCACCTCTTCGGCGCCATCTTCGCGCCGCTCGCGTTCGGCTTCTTCGCGCGGGCGCTCGTCGAGGGCCGCCGCCGCGACGCCTTCCTGGCGGGGGCCTGCACCGCCGCGTCCGCCCTCGCCTACTGGTACTGGGGCATCTTCTGCGCGCTCGCGCTCGCCGTGTTGTGGGGGCTGTCGCTGCGCGAGGGCCGCGCCGCCGTGCGCGTCGTCACCGACTCGCTGCTCGGATTCGCGCTGATCGTCGGGCTCCCGCTCGCCTACACGCTCGCCCGCGTGGAGGACCAGCCGGCGGTCTCCGTGCAGGCGTGGGACACCGTGTGGGACGGCGTCGGCGCCCGCCAGCCGCTCGTCTCCCTCCTGAAGGAGCGGGCCCGTGCCGCGCGTGACGAGGGGGCGCTCGGCTTGCGGCCGCTCGTGCTCCTGCTCGCGGTGCTCGGCGCGTGGAGCCAGCGGCGCCGCCGGTGGATCGCGGCCGTCGCGCTCGTGGTCCTCGGCGTCGCCTTGTCCGCCGGCCCGTGGTGGGACCTCCCGTGGGGCCCCCGCTTCCCCGCGCCCTTCCTCGCGTTCACGCACCTCCCGCTCTTGCGCCGCTTGTGGTGGCCCGAGCGCACCCTGTTCGTGGCGGCGCTCGGGGTGGCCCTGCTCGTCGGCGGCGGCGGCGCGCGGGTGATCGGCTGGTTGGCGATCCGGCGGGTCCCGCCCGCGGTCGGCGTCGCCGCGATCCTCGCGCTGCTCTACGCCGAGGCCGTCCTGGTGGACCGTGGCTTCCCGCTCGGCACCACCCCCGGGAACCCGTCCGAACGGGCGCTCGCGCTCGCCGCGGGGAAGGGGCCCGTCCTCATCCTCCCGCAGGACGTGCCGGGCCGCCAGAAGGAGGCGAGCCTCCTCATCGACCAGGTGTTCCACGGCCGCGCCACGGTGAACGGGTTCGTCTCGCCGGTCAGCAGCGCCGCGCCCGACGCCTACCGCGACATCGGCAACATCGAGGTCCTCCACCACCTGTTCCAGTGCGAGAACGACATCGCGTCGCGCTACACCGGGGACCCCGCGGCCGGCCGCGCGCGGCTCGCCGGGCTCGGCGTCGCCGAGGTCTACGTCGACCTGGAGCGCATGGCCGAGGCGCCGCGGCACGTGAAGGACTGGACGGCGTGCGTCGAGAGCCTGCTCGGCGCCGACGGGTGGGAAGCGCGCGGGCCGTACCGGGTCTACGCGATGGAGGCTTCCTCGGCCGCGGCGGCGGGCCCCGGCGCCGAGCCGGTCGAGTAGCGCCGCTACGCGCTCGACGCGTCCCCGTCCTCCGACCGCACCGCCGCGACGCTGGGCGACCAGGCCTCCCACCCCGCGGGCCCGCCCACCACGTAGAGCGGGAACCGCCCGGCGACCGCGACCGCGAGCGCCTCGGCGGGGGGCATCCGGCCGCCGGGGGCATCCAGGGCGGCGAGATCGGTGACGAGGAGCGCGACGGGCGCGCCGGGGCCGGCGGCGAGGGCCTCCACGGCCGCCACGAGCTCGACGGGAAGAACCCCGGGCTCGACGCAGGGGACGACGTGGGCGGGCGCGTTCGCGAGTGCGCCGGCGCACACGACGCGGTGGGCGGCAAGGGGGCCGGCTAGGGCGGCGTCGACGGCGTCGGGGCCGAGGCGGAGCGGGGCGACGGCGGCCCCGGGGGAGAGCGCGGCGAGCGTCGCGGGCACGCGGGCCTTGCGCTTGCCCTCCGCGAGCACCATCCCGGCGCCGAAGCCGAAGCCCGCGAGGAGCACGGCCCAGAGCAGGAAGCCCCCTCGGAATTCCTCTACCGTGCGGGCGGGCGTGCCGATGTCGAAGGCGCCGGCCACGGCGGTGTCCTGCTGGACCACCACCTCCGCGGTGCCGTCGGCCTGGAGGCGCACGAGCAGCGTGCCGCCGGCGCTCTCCGGGATCTCGGTCTGCCCGGCCCACGAGGTCGCCCCCGCGCGCACCGTCACCGCCACCGTGCCGACGCCGAGATTGGGGAGCGGATGGGTGTAGACGCGGTCGCCGGGCTTCTCGTCCGGGGCCTCGCCGTCGTCTCGCGGGAGCATGTCCCGCACCTGCCCGTCGGCGGCCACGACCTGCACCGAGGGCATGTCGACGAGCCGGCCCTCGGGGTCCGACAGCTCGAGCAGCATCGCGAACGCGCGGGGGGGCTCGGCCGCGGCGAGGGTTGCGAACAGGAGGAGGCCGATCATGGTGCGCCCCGGAGCGCCAGCCACCGGGCCTCGGCCGCGGCGCGGGACGGCGGGGGGGATCCCGGGGCCGCCAACGCCCACACGACGACGTGCTCGCCTCCATCGCGGCTCTCCGCCGTGGGTTCGCCGAGGAGGCGACGCAGCCCGGCCACGAGCTCCGCGCGGTCGTCCGCGGCGTAGAGCCCCGGGTGGAGGGCCACCGCGCCGATGCCGAGCTCGTCGAAGCGGGCGCGCACCTCGGCGGCGGAGGCTTCGGGCGCGAGGGCGCGGTCCATGAGCCAGGGCATCAGGGTGTGGGCGGGGCTGGAGCGCAGGGTCGTCGTGAGGCAGTCATGCAGGAGCGGGCGGGCGTGCGCGACCTGGTAGCTGCACGTGAGGTTGCCGACGAACACGTCGAGATCTCGCTGGGAGCCGTAGAAGGGGGGGTAGAGCTCGAGCACGGGCCAGCCCACGGCGGTGGCGGCGTAGGCGCTCGGCACGAGGTTCGGGACCGCCTTGGTGCGGAGCGGCGCGCCGGTGGCCACGAAGAGGTCGAGCACGGCGAAGACGAGGAGGAAGCGCGCGGGCCCGGGAGCGACCTCGGCGAGGCGCGTGGCGACGCGGGCCGCGACGAGGCCCACCCCCAGGCCGGCGATCCACAACAACCGCGACGGGAAGCGGAAGAACTCCGCCCCGGGCAGGCTCGCGAGGGGCGTGAGGATCCACGGGAGGGAGAGGTCGTTCACGTTGAGCTGCACCCGCGGCCCCAGCGAGAGCGCCACGGTCAGGAGCGTACCGCCGAGCAGGGTCTTCCAGCCGGGCTGGCCGCGGAGCACCCGCGGCGCCACCAGGGCGAGCACCACGGCGGTGATGCCCAGGCTCGGGACGACGGAGTGCTGGACGAGATCCGCCGAGGGGGTCCACGTGAGCAGCGTGCCGAGCCGCGCGGAGCCCGCCGCCATCAGCTCGCGGGGGCCGGCGGTGGTGTCGCTGGCGCGGCGGGTCACGTCGCCGTCCGCGGTGAACGCGGCCACGTAGGCGAGCACCACGGGGAGCACGACCCCGGCGGCCGCGAGGAGGGGGGCGGGCCGGGCGGTGCGGAGCCACGCCCCGCGCGCGAGCAGGGCCACAGTGAGGAGCGTGGCCGCGATGCCGACGTACGCGGTGGTCAGGAGCGCGAGCGACCAGTACACCGCCGCCAGGACCCCGTCGCGGACGCGCCCCTCGGGGGCTGCCATCCGCCACACGCGCTCCGCCAGGAGCGGCAGCCACGGGTTGAGGAGCGCGTAGTCGTGCCCCTCCAGGAGCGCGGTCATGCCGAGCCCGGAGAAGCCGTAGGCGAGGCCCGCGACGATCGACCAGGGCCACCGGGCGCCGAAGGTCCGCGCGGCCACCCGCTCCGCGGCCCAGGCCGAGAGGACGGGCCCCGCGAGCGCACACACCGGCGCGGCCCATGCGGAGGCCCCGAAGAGGCCGAGCACCCGCGCGAGCGCGAGCAGGACGAAGCTGTCGGCGCGGAGCAGGCTCTTCCCGAGCGGCCAGGTGGAGAGGTCCGTGCGCAGGGCGCCGTCCACGCTCTCGATCGCGGCGCTCGCCCACACGACGCCGTAGTGGTCGAAGTGCAGGGACACGTGCTGGCCGACGGGGTCGAGCGCGAGGGGCCACGTGAACACGACGGCGACGGCGCTGAAGAGCGCGACCGTGACCACGTTGCGGGCGAGGGGGGTGCGAGCGAGGGGGCTGCGGGAGGGGGGAGTCACGGCCCGGGGTCCGCGCGGCGCACGAGCGTCCCGACGAAGAAGATGACGAGCCCGCCCCAGGCGAACGCGATCAGGACGGGCAGGCCGTCCACCACGCCGTCGGGGCCGCCCGGGTAGGCCATCGCCACGCGCTCGGCCCGCACCTGCCCGCCGAAGTCCGACACGCGCCACGCCACGTCGTTCTGGTCGCGGTCGGCGGTGGTGAGGATGCCCGCGTAGAGCAGGGCCTCCTCGCCCGTCGCGTCCTCGGCGTAGAGCCGGACGGTCGCGTAGCGGGCGTACGGCCCGATGACGCGGTTGGTGTAGACGCCGTCGTGCTCGTCGTCCCCCATGACGCTGCCGTCGTCGACGAGCTCGAGGCCGAACGTCGAGCCGAGCTGGTCGATCTCCGCCCGGACCCTGGTGTAGACGACGCGGTAGTCGATGGCGACCTGCAGGCTCAACGTCTGCGGGTCGGTGCCCCGGTAGATCGGCGGGGGCGGGGGATCATCCGGATCCGCGACCACCGCGTCGAAGGAGGCCGCCACCCCGCCGGACGCCGCCGAGGGCGCGGGCTCGGCCATGGCGAGCCCGGGGCCCCCCGTCAGGAGGAGCGCGAGGAGCAGCGATCGACCGGGCAGGCGGGACATTTGCGGCGGGAGTCTACACCGTTCCGGCGTGGCGGCACGTTCGGAGGCGCGGGGGCGGGGAGAGGGGGAGCGAGGGGCGGGGGAAGCGGCGCGCCGCGCACGGACGAGCACCGGACGACACAGTGGTGGTCGTGGTTGTGTGGGTCCGACGGCACGCTCGGCGGGGGCCTCGCTCGATTTATCCGCAAATGATCGTCTCCACTCGACTTCTGTTATGCTCCCGCTCGTTCCGAGGCGGATCATGGCGGTGACGATGCTCGAACCCACGGTCAAAGCTCCGACGGTCCGCACCCCGGCGGCCCCCGTTCGTCGCCAGGCGGACACGCTGCAGGACCCCCTCACGGACGCGCTCACGCGGCCCTCCGCGCCCGTGGCGGCAGCGCCCGTGCAAGGCGATGGAGACCTCGGCGAGGACCCCGCGCAGGTGCACGCCGCCGCCGCCAGGGGCATCTCGGGGCCGGCGTCCTCGCTGCCGCACCTCGACCGGATCCAAGCCGCTTTCGGTCGGCACTCGGTGGCCGATGTCCAGGCGCACACGGGGCCCTCCGCCGCGGAAGGCGCGGCCGCCATGGGCGCGCGGGCGTTCGCGACGGGCAACCACGTGGCGTTCGGCGGCGCCCCGGATCTACACACCGCGGCGCACGAGGCCGCCCACATCGTTCAGCAGCGTGGCGGGGTCCAGCTCTCCGGCGGCGTCGGCGCGGTGGGTGACAAGTACGAGGCCCATGCGGACGCCGTGGCGGCGCGTGTGGTGTCCGGCGGCTCAGCCGAGGGCCTGCTGAACGGCATGTCCGGCGGCGCCTCCGCGGACGCGCCGACCCAACGCGCGATGGACGACGAGGAGGGCATCCAGCCCCTCCGGGATGGGTCGGTGCAGCGCGAGGCGGACCTGGAGGAGGAGCTCGGCTAGCGGCCTTGGATCGCGACGGCATGCGGTTTACAGTGCCGGTCCATGCGCGCGTTTCTGGCTGAAATCAAGTGAAATGAAGAATGCCGTCCCGACACTTGTGTCGCACTCGGCGGGAGTGGTAGAGTCCTTTCACGCCCCTTTCAGCGCGCAGGCTCCCTCGTGCTACTTTTGGTCCCTCTGGCTCGTGTCATCGCGACCCCCGACGTGCTCGGATGGTAGGGCTCGTGATGGTGGCCCAAGTCACCGACAACAAGGACCCCGAGGGCTACGGGCGGATCAAGGTCAAGCTGCTCGGGTATCTCACCGGGGTCGAAGTCTGGCTGCGCATGTTGAACCCCTATGGGTCGTCGGCCGCGGGGAGCGTCTTCCTGCCGGAGGTTGACGACGAGGTGCTGGTGCTCCGCGGCGCGGAGGATCGGCTGGAGGGCATGTACATCCTCGGCGCGCTCTACAATGCCACGAGAAAGCCGGTCTATGACAATGCGGACGGTGCGAACATCACCAAGCAGATCAAGACCAAGGCGGGCAACCTCTTCGCGTTCAGCGACAAGGCGGGGGAGGAGGGGATCACCCTCCAGAGCAAGGCCGGCAGCAAGATCGTCATCAACGACAAGTCGGACACCAACGGCTTCACCATCGCCAACGCGGACGGCACGATCTCCATCGTGCTCGACAAGACCGGGGCCTCGATCACCGTGGCGAAGGGGCAGCCGGCCACGATCACGGTCGCGGGGGACGCGACGATCAGCGCCGATGGCAAGGTCACCGTGAAGAGCGGGGGGGACGCGAGTGTCACCGCCGGGGGCAACCTCACGGTGAAGGGCACCGCCAACGCCACGCTGGAAGCCGGGGCCCAGCTCACGGTGAAAGGTGGCGCCAAGATTGGCATCGAGGCGCCCATGGTCGAGATCAAGGGCGCCACGATGGTCAAGATCAACTGATGGACCTCTTCGACTCCCCCCTTCGTCAGCGTCAGCGTGCCATCTCGGCGTTTCATCGCCGCGCGGTCCTGCGGGCACGGGCCTTCCACAAGCCCCTCCTCTACGGCATCCGGCACGTCAGTTGGCCCGCCATCAGCCTGCAAACCGACACCGCCACCACCCCCTCCCGCCACGTTCTCGAGCAGATGGTCGTGTCGGGCACGGTCACCTACCTGCCACCGTTCCCGCCCCCCGCCGTACGGCGCCCAAGTGGCGCGGCCCCCGGCTCGACCGACGTTCCCCCCAAGAACGACAGCGACTGACCGCCATCACGACCGATTTCCACACCTTCGACGAGGAGTATCTACATGCCAACCTACCAGAGTCCTGGCGTCTTTATCGAGGAGATCGCCGCCGGCGCCCGGCCGATCCAGGCGTCGGGCACGTCGAGCACCGGGTTCGTGGGGGTGCTCCAGATCCCGATTGAGTACGCGCGCTTCACGCCCAAGGCCAGCGTCGGCGCCATGCTCGTTCCGGTCCTGGGCGGCGATGCTCGCCCGCTGGAGAGCTGGAGCTATGCGCGCGCGTTCTTCCAGTTGGGTTGGAACAAGAAGGGAGGGTCTGACCAGCTCGACGCCGCCGATGACAAGATGCTCGACCGGTTCATTCCGCGGCTCCTGCAGAAGTTCACGGTGGACCCCGACCGCACGAGCGGCGAGCAGATCGCGTTCGAGGAGCGCGTCTCCGCCAAGCTGCACGGCGCACTGAAGGCCAAGCGCGAGGCGCTGGACGTCGTTGAGGCCGCTTTCGCGAAGGCGCGGGCCGCGGTAGCGGTGAAGGAGGTGGCGGAGAGGGGCGCCAAGGCGACGGCGGAGGCGGAGAAGGCCGCGGAGGAGCCGGCGAAGGCGGCGAGGGCCGCGGAGAAGGCACTCAAGGAAGCGGATGCCAAGCTCAAGGCCGCCCCGAGCGATGCCGCACTGAAAACCGCCGCTGATACGAAGAAGACCGAGGCGGAGACCGCGGCGGCCACGGCGGCCACGGCGAAGGCGAAGGTCGCGACGGCCGCGGCGGATGCGGCGACGGCGGCGGCGACTGCGGCGAGGACGACGGCGACGACGGCGACGGCGGCGGCGAAGGCGGCTCCGACCGATACCGCCTTGGCCGCCAAGGCCACGGCGGCCGAGGCCAAGGCCACGGCCGCCGAGGCCGAGGCCTTGGCCTGGAAGACCAAGGGGGAGACGGAGGCCGCCCTCGCGTTGCCGGGCGCGGAGCACGAGACGCTCGCGGCGCAGCTTCGCGTCTTGCAGGCCGCCCCGGGCGCGCGCGCCGTCGCGGTGCAGCAGGAGCTCGCGGCCGCGGAGGCGGCGAAGGCGCAGGCTCCGGCGCCCGAGGCGACGGTCCTCACGGAGCTCGACAATCGGGTGAAGATCCTCAAGGCGTTCAAGGACAACGTCGCGAAGACGGCCGACGAAGTCGCCGCCGCCGCCACCGCCACCCCTGCCCTCCCGGCCGCGGAGAAGGACGCCCTCGAGGCGCTGGCGGAGGCCCTCAAGGCCACCGGCGAGCCCCGCAATCTCCGCCTCGACGCCGACAAGCGCCTCTTCAACGCGGTCGACGTGCCGACCAAGCCCGCCGACAAGACCACGCGGGCGCATTGGGGGGTGTCCCTCGCGGTGGCGAGCAACCCGACCACCCTCATCGAGGCGCTCACCCCGCCTGCGGTCCGCGCCAAGATCGCGTTCGACGCGGATCTCCCCCTCGCGGACCTCCCTCTCGAACAGTCTGCCTACTCCGTCAAGCTCGAGGCGGTGCAGACCGGCATGACCGGCCCGGCCACCATGGTGACGGGCATCGACGCCTTCCACGCCTGGCGCAAGGAGTTCGGCCGCAAGCTGTTCCTCCAGCTTGCGCTCTGCCCGGCGGCGGACGTGAAGGCCTTCGCGGCCTCCGCCGAGCACGCCGCCTACGCCTGGGAGGAGATCTCGGACGCTGGCAAGAACGCGTGGCACGATTGGATCCGCGCGCAGACCGGGCTGCGGCTCCTCGAGATCTCGATCACTGGCTACTTTGCCAACGGCGGGGCCGCCGCCTACGTCGGGGTGGCCATCGACGGAGCGACCCAGAGCCGCGCTCCTCAGTCGTTCCTCGAGGGCTTCTTCGACACCGTCGGAGATGTCGCGATCCTCGTCGCGCCGGGCCTCAACAGCGGTTGGCAAAGCGCCATCCTCGCCTACGCGGGGGCGGGGCGCGGCGACATCTTCGCCGTCCTCGACACGCCCCGCTACCTCCTGACCGATCCCCCGATCGGCACGAACGTCAACAAGGCCGACCGCACGTTGGAGCAGGACTACTGCCACTACCAGCTCCCCGAGTTGGAGTTCCTCAAGCGCCCCGTGGTCCCGGCCCTCCGCAGCAGCCCCAATGACACGGCGATGGACAACTGTGTCCCGCGTGACAGCACCGGGCACGGCGCCGCCTACGCGCCCTGGGTCATCGCGACCAACCCGATCGCCAACGGCCTCGAGGACGCCTACATCGTCGCGCCGCCGAGCGGGTTCATCGCGGGCGCGTATGGCTTCAACGACGCCACGGCGGGCGTGCAGAAGGTGCCGGCGAACCAGGTGCTCAAGGGCATCACGGACCTCGTCTGCGCCGTGACGGCGATGGAGCAGAACCCGCTCAACGTGAAGGGCATCAACCTCGTCCGGCACCGCCCCGGCGGCAAGCTCATCTGGGGTGGCCGCACCACCTCGAACGATCCGCTCTGGCGCTACGTCAACAAGCGCCGCGTGTTCCTCTACATCGAGCGCTCCATCCGGGACGCCGTGCAGTGGTCCGTGTTCCTCCCCAACACCGACATCACCCGGTCGGACCTCCGCTCCTCCATCGCGGGGTTCCTCTACGGGCAGTGGCAGCGCGGCGTGCTCGACGGCGCCAAGCAGGGCGATGCCTTCACCGTGCAGTGCGACACCGGCAACAACCCCATGGACAGCCGCCGCGAAGGCTACCTGTTCGTGGACGTTGGGATCCAGCCCCCGTATCCGGCCGAGTTCGTCGTCATCCGCTTCCGCTCCATCGCCTGATCCGCTTGCATCCGGTCCGCGGGCGTCTCAACCCGCGGTCCTCCCTCCCCTTCATCGTTTGAGGAACACCCCCCATGGCGCTCCAATACAAGTTCCAGCCGATGTGGACCAACAACTACGTCGGCGTGCACCACTACCGCGTGACGCTCGCCTCGGGCGACTACATCATCGCGGACGAGGGCATCCTGAAGATCGGCGGGTTCCAGATGGACTACGACCTGATCAAGTTCCGCATGAGCCTCGACCGCACCGAGCGCCGCTACCCCGGCGTCCTCAAGGCGGGGGACGTGACCATCGAGCGCGTCGTGCGCGGCCATGACGGGATGTGGCGTTGGTACCAGACCGTGCGCGACGGCAACGTGCAGCGCATCGACACCAAGATCGAGCTGCTCGGCCACAACGGCGCGGCGGTCTCCACCGTGACGCTGAAGCAGTGCTTCCCCTACAAGTGGGAGTTCCCGTCCCTCGACGCGGGCTCCAGCTCCGCGGCGGTCGAGAAGATCACGCTCGCGGTCGAGGACATCCTCTACGAGTCCGCGGTGAACTCGTCGCTCGAGAACGAGACCCCCGTCTAAGCCGCGCTCTGCCCGCGGAGGGAGCCCCCGCCGAGGGGGCTCCCGCTCGCGATGGTGGGCGCCGTCCTGTACCCTGCCCTTCCTCCCCCGTGAGCCATGTCCGAGATCCCCTCGTATCGAATGACCGTCGAGCTCCCTGTAGGCTTCAAAGACAAGATCGGCGCCGTGCAGCGGTTGGCCGAGGTCCGGGCCGTCACCGGCGCGGACGAGATGTTCATCGGCATGTCGCGCGAGTACAACCAGTACCCGAACGACATGGTCTACAAGATGCTGCTCCTCGGCCGTTGCGTGACGCGCCTGGGTGACAACGCCATCGTCTCGCTCACCGACGTGCAGCAGCTCCATGCCCGAGACATCCGGGCCCTGGAGTACGCGGTCTACACCATCACCTACGGCTCGGACGCGCTCCCCGAGGAAGAGGAAGGTACCCCGGGGGGGTAACCATCGCCTACCCTCTCCCCAGCCTGCGCAAGGAGGTGGCCTTTCTGGCCTACCACCTGCATTGGAGCCTTGGGGAGATCCTGTCGCTGGCCCACGCGGATCGCGTGGGGTGGGTAGGCGAGGTCAGTCGAATCAACCAGCAGATCCTCGAGTCGCGCGAGCAATGAACCGTGAGCACCGCCCTTCCATCCCGGCCTGACTCGGCCGTCAGCCTCCGGGTGCAACCGGCACCGGAGGCCTCGGCGCGCGCGCGTCAGGCCGGGTTGGTGCTGGTCGGGATCGGAACGCCGACCGCGGTGCAGCGCAAGGTGTGGGGGGAGCCCTTCTATGCGCTTCCCTCGCCGGATAATTACCGGGCCGCCGTCTACGTGATGCGCCTGACCCACAGGGACCAGGCCGCGTCGCTCCCGGGGCTCGACCAGCGCGAGGCCGACGGCCGGCTCGCCCCCTCGCTCCTGCGGGATGCCGCCGAGCTCGCGATCCGCAACGGCTCGGGCGAGCTCGACGTGGCGATCGTGCACGTCCCGGAGGACGAGGGGCGGGCGGCGCTCCTGCCCTGGGAGCTCGCGCCCACCCCGGTCATCGAGGAGTTGGACCAGGTCCTCGACCGGTACCTGGAACGGCGGCTCGGCGCGGTGATCGTCGTGCCGGACGCCGGCGGGCCGACCCTGCTCGTGCCGGGTGCCCCCCTCGCCTCGGTCGCCGAGCGCCGCACCCGCCTCGTCCAGAACGTACAGCGGCTCTCCCGGCGCTGGCACGAGCGCTACCAGGTCGGCCTGGTCGACGTCGTGGCGGAGGAGGGCCGGGTCCTGGACGACGAGCACTGGCTCGAGCCGCTCGTCAACCTCGATCTGGGCGTCTGCGCCTGGGCGGGGGATCTCCACGCGCTGGGCCGCCACGGCTGGCGGTGTGCGGCAGCGGCGGTCGGGGCAGCGCTCGCGAAGGGCATGCGCGACCTCGGGGACGGCGGCGTGGCCCCGGCGCTGTCCAAGCGAAAGCTCGAGCTGGGCCCTGGGCGGGTACCCCTCCACGTGCCCCCGGTGTGGGCGGTACCGGCGCCGCCCCAGAGCAGGCCCCAATCGCGCCAGCTCGTGGTCGTCGAGGCCGCTGCCGACGACGTGGGCCGCGTGCTCGCCGAGACCTCCCTGCGCGCGCCGCTCGGGGATTGGCCCCTCACCGCCGTCTGGACCGCGCGCCTCATCGTGCGGCGCATCGAGACGGTGGCCGCCGCGTTCGTGTTCGCCAACGCGAACCCCGTCACCGTGGAGCAGCTTCGCATCGCGATGGCATACGGCCTCCGCGTGTTCATCGCGGAGGGCATCCTGGTCAGCCCCAAGACCGGCTCCACGGTCGAGATCCACGTCGCCGTCGAGGGAGAGCGCCAGAGCCCCCGGCTCGTCGTCGAGATGGCCGCCATCCTGCGCCCCTGGCAGGTCCAGATCGATGTGAACGTCGAGGTCGTCCGCGACGTCGGCGCGCGCGTAACCCTCACCTGACGGAGGCCGGATGCTGGACTCGCTGCGCGCGTCGCTCTCCCCCCTGAGCCTCCAGGAGAGCAGCCACTGGTTCACCGTGATCATCACGCCGGCGAGCGGCGTGCCGGTGTGCGACCCGTTTGCGTTCCGAAAGGTCTCCGGCCTCTCGCGCAAGTTCGAGGTGGAGTCCCTCCGCGAGGGCGGCAACAACACGTCGACACGGTCGTTGCTGAAGGGCCCGGCGTCGCACGGGCAGGTGACGCTGGAGTACGGCTTCGTCTACAGCACCGCGCTCTGGGACTGGTCGAAGCAGGTGGACGCCACGTCGACCGACTTCCGCCGCACCGTCACCATCATGCACCTGAGCCACACGGCGGTCCTGGGTGTCCCCGTGTCGATCCGCTCGTACATCCTGACCGGGGCGTGGCCCGTCGAGTGGCGCGCCTCGGACCTCGATGCGCAGACGGGCCAGCTCGCCATCGACAGCCTCGTGCTCGCGTTCGACGACATGACCATCGTGACCGGCGCCAACGTGGCGCTGGCCGCCGCGAGTGTTGCGATGGGGAGCACGTCCACCACCGCCGCGGCGAGCAAGGCGAAGCTGGAGACCACCGAGTTCGGCCTCGGCCTCGCCTTCACGTTCGACTTCAACCCGGAGCAACTGAGCGTCTCGCGGTCCTCCACCTGGGGCGGCGCGATGGACTCCGTCAAGGGAAAGAACGGGAAATTCGTCAAGGTGAAGCCGATCGGGAAGGCGTACCCGGCGTTGCGTCGGCCGGGGGCGGAGCTCGACAAGCTCTCGTTGGACAACATCGTCCTCGACGGCCCGAACACCGTGACCCAGGTGGAGCTCCTCCACTCCATCGCCTCGGGCATCACGTCGACCGCCGGGCCCTCCATGGTCGAGTTCACCTGGAAGGACATCAAGTTCCGCGGCGGCATCTCCTCGCTGTCCTACAAGTACGTGCTGTTCGCTGCTGACGGCACGCCCTGGCGCGCGACCGTCTCGCTCGCGATGGACGGCCAGATGATCTCGAAGACGGGGACCGTGCTGGTGGACGTGAGCAAGGACTCGGGGGAGGCCTGATGGCCGGCAGCGTCTCCATCGAGGTCGACGTCGCGGGCACCAAGCTCGTCGCGTCGGGCACCGTGTTCCAGGTCACGCTCTCCGAGCGCCTGGACGCAGCAGCCGAGCTGATCGTGGCGCTCCAGGAGGACGGGGACGCCGCCTCCGTCATCAACGCGCTGACGTTCGGGGCCACGGCCACCGTTCAGCTCCTCTCGGGGACCTCCCCCGTGCGCACGGTCGCGTGCACGCTCATGGAGATCCAGAACACGTTCGACCCCGTCGACGGCTGGACCGTCCAGATCCGCGCGGTGGACGCCCTGGTCAAGCTGAAGAACAAGTACCGGACGAAGCTTTGGGAGGCGAGCCCCTCCGCCATCGTGAACACCATCGTCGGCGAGTACGGCTGGTCGGCGGTGCTCCAGGGCCTCGGCAGCGACGTGCGGCTCACGCTCCAGGACAACATCTCGGACGCGGAGATGCTGCGGCTCATCGCCGAGGAGAACGGCTGCACGATGGTGCTCGACGGCACCCAGCTCCGCTTCGGCCACGCGCTCGACACGACCAAGGTGACGCTCACCGAGGCCGATCTCATCTCCGCGATCAGCGTGACGCGCACCGCGCAGGACATCCCCACCCAGGTCGACGTGGTGGACAAGGCCCCCTCGTCCGACACCGTGGTGCAGGGCACCGCCACCACGAGCGACCTCCAGGACATCTCCTCCGGCACCACCGCGTGCGCCGTGGTGCAGGCCACCTGGGGTGCCGTGCTGCTCCCGCAGGAGTCCGCGAAGGTCGACACCGCCACGGAGGCGAAGGCGAAGGCCACGGCCATCCTCCAGCGGCGGGCGGAGCAGTTCCTGCGGGGCACCCTCACGTGCCTGGGCCAGCCGACGGCGCGCCCCGGCCGGCTCCTGACCATCACGGAGTTCGGGCGCTTCAACGGGACCTACCGGATCGCCGCGACCACCCACGCCTACGGCGCGGACGCCGGGTATCTCACGACGATCGACTTCTACTCCGACAGCACCCCGACGGACCTCGCATGACGTTCCGCCCCGCCCTCCTCCTCGGCGACCGCGCGCCCTACGCCGCGGGCCGCGAGGCCACCGTGCAGCGCGTGAAGGCCGTCCTGGAGACCCTCTGGGGCACGATCCCGTGGCGCCCGGAGTTCGGCTGCTCGCTGGAAGGGCTCCTGGGTCTCCCCGCCACCGCAGCCAACGTCAACGATGTCGACTGGCGCGTGCGCGGCGCGCTCGCCCGGTGGCTTCCGGACGTCGAGGTGGTCCGGAGCGAGGTGCGGCTCCTCCCCCTCGCGGAGGACGGAGACGCCGTGGTGTCTGAGGAGGAGGAGGACGCCGCCGCGGAGTCCCTGGCGTCGCTCCTCGATCCGAGCGCCGGCGGGGCCGAGATCGGGGCGGCGCCGCGGGACGGCACGAGCCGCCACCTGGAGACCGCCCTGCTCGCGCTCGGCACGCAGGTGCGGGTCCAGGCCACCGTGTACGTGCGCGTGAAGGGCACGAGCAACGAGATCCTGCGCATCGACGCGCCGGTGGGAGGCTAGCCATGCGCGTCGCCCCGCCGTCGGAGCTCCGGCTCGACCGAGAGACGCTCCTGCGCGCCGTCCGCGAGCGCCTGAGCCAGCTCGACCCGCTCCGCGCCGCGCGCATCGGCGATCCCACCGATCCCGCCTGGCTCCTCGTCGAGGAGGCCGCATGGATGGTCGAGACCCTCTCGGCGCGCCTGGACGCCTACCCCGCGGCGCTCATGCAGCAGGTCGTGAGCATGCTGGGGGTCGACATCTACCCGGCGCTCCCGGCCATCGCGCTGCTGGTGACCCGCCCGCGCACCGCCGGGAAGCTGTGCTGGTCCCAGACCGATCCCACGCGCTTCCTCGCGCCGCAGACCGAGTCGCGCCCGCCCGTCTACTTCGTGCCCGCGGAGCGCGAGGTCAGCCTCGTGCCCGCGCGCGTGCACAGTTGGCACTCCCTTCGGGACGGGCTCCTGGAGGAGGGCGTGCTCGCCCCCCTCCCCACCGCGGATCGGTCCTGCGTGCGCCGCCCCGCGACCTGGCAGCGGGTCGGATACTTCGAGCGCCCCATCCTCCGCTTCAGGGTCCCCGCGGGGGCGGAGGCGGCCGTGGTCGGCGCGGCGAAGGTGCTGGTCGAGGAGCGCGGGATCGGCTGGCTGGATTTCCAGTTCTCGGAGGGCTCCGGGAGCCCCGTGCTCTCCGTGACGATCGACCCCAACCACGCCGCGCCGCAGGCGACGCCGTACCCGGGTGGGTCGCGGCTCCCCTGGGGCCGGCTCCCGAGCACGGAGTGGCGCCCCGAGGTGCGCTTCTCGAACGATCCGGCGCTCCCGAGCGCCATCCGGGGCACCTTCCCCACGTTCGATGCCGACGCGACCTCGCTCGTCGTGCCCGACGTGCCCCCGGGGCGGGTCCCGCCGCAGCCCCTCGTGCTGGAGCGGCCCGCGCCGCCGACGAACGACCTCGTCTCCGACATCTGGCGTAGCCTCAACCTCGTGGACGCCCTGGTGCCGAGCCAGGTCCCCGACGACTGGGAGCTGGTCCTCCAGTCGGATGTCGCCGCGACCGCCCCGGACTGGCTCAACGGCTTCCTCCAGGGCGGCGTGTGGCGGCAGCTCGCGCGCATGGACCAGTCATTCGTGGAGGTGCGGCTCGACCAGCCGCTCCTGGAGGCCGCGGCGCTGCGCGTGGTCCTCTCCTGGGCGGAGGAGCACGCCCGGCCGGGCCGGGACGGCGGGTCCGTGGCCGAGGAGGTGGCCTTCTACGCGGTCCTCGAGGGGCAGGCCCCGTCCGAGCTGCCCCGGCACGTGACCCAGCCGTGGCGCGTGCCGTTCTCGTCCGGCGAAGGGGCGATCGCGCTGGAGACCGCCTGGGCCTGGGACGTGAAGCTGCCGGCGAAGGCGACCGGGCTGCTCGTGCTGCTCCCGGGGGCCCACGGCGCCAGCGCGGTCATGCTCAACGCCGTCCTGGCGCTCAACATGCCGCGCGTCGAGGATGGCCGCGAGATCCTCGTCCGCAGCCAGCGCCCCGAGCCCGTCGACCTCCTCTCCGAGGACCTCGTCACCCGCGAGACGTTCGAGGTGCTGACCACCTTCCGCCTCCTCGACATGACGGTCCCCGACCTGACGCCGCGCGTGGGCGACCCCTACGCCGGCCCCCCCCTCGCGCAGTACACCGTGGTGCGCGCCGGCGTCCCCAACCGGACGGTGTTGGACTGGGGGGGCGTCGCGGTCGACGCGACCGCCGGCGAGGTCGTCTTGAAGCCCCTCCGGCTCTCGGGCCCCGCCGACCTCCTCCAGATCGGGGACCGCGTCGTGCTCGACTGGTACCGTCGCACCGACGGCGCCGCGGGGCGCCTGCCCGCCCAGACGATCGCGCAGGTGGAGCAGTCGGTCCACGCCGTGCCCGCCATCCTCGGGGTCCACAACCCCTATCCGACCCGCGCGGGGCGCAGCCGGGAGGCGCCGGAGGCCACGGTGGACCGGGTGTTCCGGCCGCAGGACACGCCGGTGCTGCCCTCGGAGATGGAGCGGCACCTGGCGTCCCACCTCGGGCGCCTCGGGGCGGGCTGGGAGGTCCGCGTCTGGACGCACGCGGAGCGGCACCTCTTCGACGTGCGGCTGTGGACCGATCTGCCCCGGCGGAAGCACTCCGACACGCCGTCCCGGGCGGGCGTCGGCGGCCCGTTCCCGGCCATCGCGGGGGCCGCCGCGCTGCTCGACCGGCCGGATGCCACGCTCGTGATCTCGCTCGGCCCCCGATCCGGCGGCCTCCTGACCGCCGACTTCGAAGAGGTGCAGCGCGAGGCCGAGAGCTGGTTCGAGTGGCTCCAGCGGCGCTATGCGAACCTCTCGGAGGTCCGGATCGTGCCCGCGCGCGGCGTGACCCTCTGGGTGCCGAAGGGCGTCCAGGGGGGCGGCCTCGGGTTCGGCCTCTGGGACGCGCCCGACGGCGCGTTCGTCGTGGACGCCTACGGCGAGGCCCGCGACATCGTCCCCGACGTGTCCCTGCTCGACGCCTTCGTCGTCAGCGTGCGGGTGGCCGACGATGCCTGACGCACGCCGCCCGAGCCTCGCCCCGGTGCGGGCGTGGGCGATCGCGGTGGATGACCGCCTGCCGACCGACCTCGGCTGGGTGGACCTGCCGCGCGGCGCCCCGGATGCCGCGCCGTTCAGTCAGCGCGTCGACGCCCGTGAGCAACGCGTGTTCCGCGCGTCCCGGCGTGCCGCGCGCCAGGTCCCGGTCACCGCCACCGCCCTCCATGCACCGGGCGGCGCCACGCTGCACGACGCCCTTGACCTGCTCCTCGCGTCGAGCGAGTGGCGGGTGGAGTCCCGGGCGCTCCTGTTCACGCCCTGGAGCCCGCACCCCGCCCTGCTCGCCCGGCTCGTCGAGTCCGTCGGCATCGAGCCCATCGTGCACCATGGCCACCCGGCGGTGCTGCGCGCGTTGATGCTCGCGCTGCCGCAGTGGGTGCCCGTCCGGGGGGGCGCGGAGGCCGCGACGGGGCTCCTCCGCGAGGTCGCCCGCCTGCTCCGGGGGGAGCTCCGCGCGCTCGAGGAGGCCGTTCCGGGGCGGGTCCCGGTCCGCTACCACCTCACGGAGGCCGAAGCCGGACACGCGCAGCTCCTGGAGAGCCGGCGACGCCTCCCCGCCGATCCGGCGAACCCCCGGCGGGGCGCGGCGCAGGCCCGCATCGACGACCTCGTCGCCGCGGGGCGCGTCGAGGAGATCGCCGCCTTGACCGCGGCGGTCGGGGAGCTCGATGCCGCGGTCCGCACCCTCGGGGGCCTGCGCACCTCCACCTCCGCGGTCCCCGCGGTCTCGTCGCCGGTCGCGGAGCTCCGCCACGAGGTGCTCGCCTGCTGGCCGACCCGGTGGTGGCGCGCGCGGTGGCAGGCCGATCGGCAGCTCGAGCCACCACGGATCGAGGGTCGCGCGGTGAAGTTCCAGGGGACGGGGATCCGGAACAAGCTCCCGCTGCGTCGCACCGACGTGCTGCTCGACTGGCACCCCGACAAGCGCATCCCCCTCGCCACGGTGCGGCTCCTCCCGCCGTGGACCGTCCTCCGCCTCGCCCTCGCCCCACCCACGGAGCTCGCCGCAATGGAACGCACAGTGACGACGAACGGCGCGGGGCGTCCGCGGGTCTTCCGCCCCGACGAGGGCGCGATCCTCGACCTGGAGAGCCTCCAGAGCATCGACTCGCCGGTGATGGCGGCCTGGACGGTCCTCGGCGCCCTGCACCTCGGCCACGACCCCCACGCCCGCCATGGGACGGTGATCCGCGGCCTCCGCCTGCAAGGGATGCTCGCCCAGAAGGGGCCACCCGGCTCGGTGATCCTCGACGATGCGGGCGTCGACGCGGCGGTTGCCCGAAAGGACCCGGCGCGCACCGGGGCGGCCGGGCGCGCGGAGCCCGAACGCCGGCTCACCTTCGAGAAGGGGGAGGCCGTGCTGGAGTTCCACGGCGCGCCCGTGCACGTCATCGTCCCCCACAGCGTCGAGGTGACCGTCGGCCCCACCGACGGTGCCGTCGTGATGCAGCTCACCGAGCACAAGCCGAGCCCGGGCGGGCCGCGGGCCCATGGCGGGGCCCTGTACGCGTGGCGCGACCTCGACGTGAGCTTCGTTTCCGTCCCCGTCGGGGACGACCCGCTGCCGCCGGGCCTCCTCCTCGCGCGCCGCATCCGCCGGCAGCACTGGGAGACCGACCTCTCCGCGCTCTGGCAGCCCGAGGACAAGGCCAACCAGGCCCTCGTCACCGACCTGTTGCGCGTGGACGACCTCGTCTGGCAGGCCGTGCCCCAGGGCCTCGTGTGGGACGACGGCACGCTCGGGACCGACTGGATCCGGTACCAGGCGGCGGCGTCCGCGGCGCTCCAGACCGCGGTGCTGACGCTGCAGACACGCGCCACCAGCACCGCCGAGCGCGTGCGGCTCCTCCTGGCCCTCGGAAAGCGCCTGGACACCACCGTGCCGGACGCCGCGAAGGAGGTCCAGGATCTGCTCGGCCCCTCGGCTGCGATGGGGCCCTACAAGGATGCGCGGCAGCAATTGACCGCCAACAAGCGTCGCTGACGGAGGAGGAAGGGCTTGGCGTCACCTTTGGAGAGCATCGGCTGGCAACGGGCGCGCGAGGTCGCGCTCGAGTCCACCGTGCCCATCACGCTCGCGGGCGGGGTGTGGACGCTGCTCTACCAGGTGCTGTCCGGTCCCGTGGCCGCCCGGCCGGCCAACACGTTGGAGATCACGGTGCTCCTCGGCGCGCTCGCGGCGTTCACGTCGTGGGCAGCGGCGCGCCAGCTCTACCTCGGCGGGCAGCGCACCCCCGCGCGCTCCGTGGGGCCGGGCGTCGTCGCGGCGCTGGTGGCCGTGGTGGCGCTGTCGCAGGGGGTCCGCACCGGCTTCGAGTCCGCGTGTGAGGGCACGTGGGCGGGCGTGCCGACGGTCATCGCGCGGGAGGGGGCGAGCGCGCTCGGCGGCATCGACAGTGTCCGCGTCTGCACGGTGCGCCCCGTGCCCGGTAACGCCTGGCTCCCCGGCACCCTGGTGCGCGCGGCGTGGGACGGCACGGTGCCGCTCTTGACCTGGGGCTGGGTGATCGGGGTGGCGGCGCTCGCGGGGCTCGCCGGGCGCGACCGGCGTCTCGTCCTCACGACGTTTCCCACGAGCGTCATCGAGCGCCTGCGGTGGCGCCCCGCGATCGGGCTGCACGGGGTGCTCGGCGGCGGGCCGCCGGCGGACGGGCGCGTCGTGGCGTGCGCGAACCCGACATGGTGGGGCACCACCTGCGGCCAGATCTACCCGGCGAGCAAGGAGTGGGAGCCCGGCGAGTGGTGCCCGCGGTGCCGCCTTCCGTTCCGGCGGGATGCCGGGCACTTCGAGATGGACGTGGTGACGCTCGCGACGGGCGATGTCGCGCGGCTCAACGCGATGGAGCGCATGGACGCCGACGCCTGGGCGCCCGGCACTCCGCTCCGGCGCAGCGACGGGAACAAGAGCCAGGCCGCGCGCTGGGTGAAGGTGGGGGAGGTCGATCTGCCCGGCGTGATCAGCGTCGCGCAGGCCCTCGCGATCGTGCACGACCTGCTCCCGGGCTGGGCGGGAAACCCCGACCCGGACGTGTCCGGCGCGGTGGCGCTGGCGAAGGCGCGGGCGAGCCGACTCGTGGCCTGGGTGTGGGCCGGGGCGGTACAGGATCGCCTCCACGTCGCGACGCCCACCCGCAACCTCGTCATGGTCTCGGGCAGCACGCGCCTCCGCGACGTCCTCCAGGTCGGCGGCGATCGGCTCACCTTGCAGCTCGACATCGGGCTCCTCCCGTTGGAGGTGCGCGCCGGCTACGAGCACCACCTCCTCCCCGAGACCGCGACCCTCCTCGCGCCCAAGGAGCGCCCGACGGACGGCGTGCTCCGTCGCAACCTGCGGTCGTACACGTGGATCCCCACGACCCCCGAGGACGCCCCCGCCGCCGGCCCCGGGGTGTGGGTGCCGCGCCTGGAAGGCGACGCCCTCCGGCGCTGGCTCGGCAACGAGCGGTTCCCGGCGATGCCGGTGCCCGGGACCACCCGTCCGGCCCCGTACCGCCCCCTGCTCGACCCCACGCGGCTCGCCACCGTGCTCGTCGTGGAGTCCGACCCCATCGGGCGGAAGGCGATGGAGGACGCGATCGACGCGCTCGGCGACGAGGCCTCCCGCGCGGACACCCGCGGCGCCCGGGCGTCGTGCCGCTTCGTCCTCGTGGACGACACCGCGGCCGCCAGACAAGAGCTGGCGGACGGACTCGTGGACCTCCTCGTCCTCTCGGCCCGGGAGCCCGTCCCTGGCCTGCTCGCCTGGCTGGCCCGCCTGTCCTCGCCGCCGGCCGTGGTGTGGATCGGCGCGCCGACCCTCTCCATGAGCGGCCCGGGGGGGAGCGACTCCGTGTGGCTCCCCTGGCCGGTCGAGGACGAGGATGGCCCGCGCCTCGTGCGGCTCGCGGTGCGGGCGTTCCGAGAGCGGCCGACCGGCGGGCCGGACACCGGTGCCGGGCGGGCGCCGCTCGACTTCGTGCGGGTGCGGCTGCGCGCGACCGGCAACGAGCCCCGGTCGGTGGAGGGGCTCGCCGTCGGGTCGGGCCGCCCCATCGACGGGGACCCCGTGGCCGCCGAGCCCTTGTGGGAGTTCCCGCCCGGTCCGCGGGCCCGGTCGGGGCAGCCCGTGCTCGACCCCGGCGCGTCCATCGCGGAGTGGGACTGGTTCGAGCTCCCCCACCTCGTGCTCTTGCGTCGGGACGTGCTCGTGCTCGTAGAGGCAATGAAGTGAGCCCCGCCGAAGGCTTCGAGCCGGTCGCCCCGCTCGTTCTTCGCGTGGTGCAGGGCGGCAAGCAGCTCGGCCTCTGGGCGACGATCGACGCCGAGGACTACGCCTCCGTCGGGGCGCCGGGCGGCCGCACCTTCGAGGCGTGGATCGGCGCGCTCCTGCTCGACCACGCAGGCGGGATCGGGGTGCTCGGCACCGCGCGGCTCCCGGTGCAGGTGGTGGTCGTCGAATGGCCCGCCGCGCTCGTGCTGCGCGGGCCCATTCACGGCCCGGACGTGGACGAGCGCAACCTGCCGCTCCTCTCGGTGTTCGTGGCGCGGGTTTCGTACGGGGTGCTCGGGGCGCGCTGGAAGGTCGAGCTCGTGCGGTTCGGGCGGATCCAGCCCGGGAAGCCGACCTTGGCGTGGATCGCGGCGCTGCACGGTGCCCCCGCGCGCGCTACCGCGGAGGACGGGGCCCCGGTGGATCCCGCCGCCGAGGCCATCTTCGGCGCGGACGCGGGGCTCGTCTCCGGCCCGTTGCGCCTCCCCGAGCGATCGGACGTGTCGTCCCCGGTCGACGCCTACGCCCTCGACGGGTGGTTCGACGCCGCCTTGCGCCTCCGCCAGCCCATCGCGGCCAGCGGGCGCTCCGAGGACCCCGTCGTGTTCCGCCCCGTGCTGGAGCAGGCCCTCCCCGGCTCCATCGACGCCGTCGTGCTCGTCCGCGTCGCCGGCGCGGTCGCGGGCCTCGTCGGGATGCTGATCGTGCTCTTCCCGCTGATGGTGAAGGGGCAGTACTCCGATCCCGTCCCGTGCCTCGCCGGCGCCACGCACGCCGCCGCGGACGGGGGGGTTGCCGGCGCTTCGGCGGCCATGGTCCGCGTCGAGCGCCCGGCCCCCGACCTGCGCTGCCGCACGGACCACGGGGCCGTGGAGGGCCTCGTCGGGTACGCGGCGGGCGTGATGAAGGAGGCGGGCGGCCGTCTCTGGGCGGGCACCCCGTTCGGCGCGCCGCCCGCGCCGGAAGCCACGCTCACCGCCGCGCCCGTCCCCGACACGCGTTTCCTCCCGGTGGGCCTCTGCTCGGCGCCGTTCCCCGTGTTCGTCGACGAGCTGCGCTGCCAGGTGGCGCAGGCCGCCGTGGGCGTCGCGACCGCCCCGTGCGCCGCCCCGCCGGCCGCCGCCGCCGATCTCCAGGCCACCTTCTGCGGCGTGCTCGATCGCGAGCGCGATGCCCCGGCGTTCGGGCTGGGCGCGGCGGCGCGCGCGGTGGCGCAGGCCTGCTACGTCGCGCGCGGGCGCCCCGGCACCTACGCGGGCCCTGTGAACCCGGATGGCGACTGGGTCGACGCCGCGGCGCTCCTCCAGGACGACGGCGAGGCCGCGAGCACGTTGGCGACGCTCGTGGCGGAGTGCGACACCGCGCGGGATCGGGTGCAGCAGCGCGTCGCGGGGGCGATCCTCGCCACGCACGTCGGCGGCGGGCGGAATGCGGAGCAGGTGGCGCTGCGCCAGTCCGCGCGGGACACCGCCAGCGCGGGGATGGCGCCGGCCTCGGCGGCCTGCTTCGATGCCGGCATCGCGACGGGCTGGGGTGGCGCGCGCTGGGGGGACCTGTGCGGGCCGGTCCCGACGGACCTCGCCGGGTACGCCGCGTGGGTCCGGTTCGACGGCGCGAACGAGCCCGCGAACTGGGCGGCGCTGGGCGAGGGGGTCGCGGACCCGCGTGACCTCGGCACGGGGACCGAACCCGTGGTGACGCGCTATCGGGACGCGCGCTTCGTGCAGTCGTCGCCGAGCGTGGGTCCGGACGCGACGCTGTGGCGGTGCCACGACGCGCTGGTGGCCGAGGGCCGGAGCGACACCGTGCGCGGGGAGTGGCGCTTCGCGGTGCCGCGCCCCGCTCGCTACGACCTCGCCGGGGCGGGCGCCCGCAGCCAGCTCGCGCTCGAGTCCGCGCTCCTCGGCCAGCGCGCCGGGACGGACCTCGGGGCGTGCTGGTCCGAGGTCGGCGCGCTCCTCGGCGGATGGGAGGCCGCGCACCCGATCTACACGGCGCTCGATCCGGCGGGTTGGCCCGCGCCGGCGCAGCAGCTCTGCGGGCAGGCATGCGCCGTCGCGTGGGGCCTCGCGACGCCCGCACCGGGCCACGTCTCGGTCACGCCCTCCGCGGACGTGAGCGCGTGCGTCACGGGCGAGCCGCCGTCGCGTGCCGGGGATGCCGCGTTCCCGCTCCTCCGGCTGCCCTGGAACGGCGCGCCGTTCGATGACGCTCGCGAAGCGGCGTGGACCGCCCCCGACGCCCTCGACGTGTGCGCCTTCCACCTCGTCGCGCAGGACACCCTCGCGTTCGCGCGCAAGGACTGGCTGCCGGCCGGGATGGGCGCGCAGGCGTGGGCCGGCGAGAGCGCCACCGGCGAGGCCGGCGGACCGAACGGCCTCGCCTACCGCGCGGCGCAGGAGCTCCGGACCGCGGGCGCCGAGAACCGGTGGGGCGAGCAGGAGTGCGGCGCCGCGGCGACCGCCTGCTTCGCCGGGATCGCGCTCGAGCAGCGCTTCGTCGGCGGCCGCCTGGGCTGGGCGGGCGCGTTCGACAGCGCGGTGCTCGCGACGGGCCGGGCGCGGGAGCGGGAGGTCCGGACGGAGGCGCCCTGGTGTGCGCTCGTCCTCCCCTACCTCGCCCCGAGCGTGCAGAAGGACACCCTCGACCTCTCCTGCCAGCGCGGCGTGGACAGCGCACGCGGCGCCGTGCGCGGGGCCATCGCGGCGCGCGTGGCCGGCCAGGAGGCGACGTTTTGAGCGACCTCCTCTACGTCGGGCTCCCCTCCCACGCGCGGCTCGCCCCCCAGCGCCTCGCGCTCCTCGCGACCATCGGGCTCTTCGTGGGCTGGCCGCTCGTCCCCGACGACAGCTTCCTCGCGCGCCACGATCTCGTGCCGTGGGTCGCCCTCTGCACCACGGTCGTCGTGGCGATCCTCGGCGGCCGCCTCGACTCCGGCCCGCACCCCCAGCTCACCGCGCTCACGTCGACCACCGGGCGGAACGCGCTCCGGCTCGCCGCGGCCGCGGGCCCCTGGCTCGTGGTGCTGCTGATCGACATGGGCGCCGCGCTCGGGGAGGCACCCGATGCGCCGGGCGGCAGCCTCGCCGAGCTCCGCAGGCTCGGTCTCGCGAGCGTCGGCCTCGCCGCCGCCATGACCGCTCTCGCCTGGGTCGGCCGGGACGAGGGCCGCACCGCGTGGCGGCCGCCCACCACCGTCACGCCGCTCCGGCGGGTCTTGCGCGTGCTGTGGGCCGTGGCCGCGTGCCTCGTGCCCCTTCTCATCGGGGCCGCCACCGATCTCGCCCCCGGGCGCTGGCCCGCGGTCGCGTGCGTCGCCGGCCTGGGCTTCCTGCTCTGCACGCAGGTGTGGCGCCGGGATCAGGACGAGGCCCAGCGCGCGCGCACGTCGCATCGGGTCGGTGACGAGCGGCGGGGTTCCACGGGCCGCCTCCCGTGGACCACGACCGCGCTCGCCATCGCCATCCCCGCGCTCGGCGTCGCGGCGCTCCAGGCGCTCGCGGGGTGCGACACCCCGAACCCTTCGGGCGTGGAGTTCTACCTGGCCGTCGCGGGCTTCATCGTGTGGCCGGTCGCGCGCCCGCGGGGCCTCGGGTGCGTGCTCCACGAGGTCGTCCCCGTCAGCGAGACCAAGGGCGCGGCGCCCACCGAGGACGCGGATCGCGCGCCCCCCTCCGGCACCCTGCGCTTCCGCCCCCTGCACGTCCGGCGGACCGGGCTCTCGATCCCGTGGATCGTCCCCGCGACGGGCCGGCTGGATCCCTCGGCCTCGCGCGCCCCGCGGCTGCTCTGGCCGGCGCCCGCCCCGCCGAGCGACGTCCACGTCGTCGGCGACGCCCGGCTCGACCGCGTGCGCTCCGCCGTCTCGTTGAGCGAGGTCATCGTGCCGGTGAAGGGGGAGGGCGACATCGCGAGCCTCGGCCCCACCGACAACGCCGGCCGCCGCCTCCTCGTCTACGAGCCGCGCACCCGCGCGCGCCGCCCCTCGACCTGGCGCTGGGATCGGCCCGCCGACGACCAGATCCTCTCCGTCGACGCGACGACCGAGGAGCTGCGCCTCACCGACGGCAGCGTCGTCCTCCTCTCGAGTGGCCTCGTGACCGTGTTGTGGGAGGTCGAGGTCGGCGAGGTGCTCCTCGCCGGCGACGCGGGGGCCTTCGACCACGCGGTGCCCCAGATCCAGGACTACGTGAAGCCATGACGCCGCGCACCGTGCTCTTCTGCATGCTGGCGTCCGGCTGCGTGCCCAGCATCGGGGACCGCCTCGCCGTGGAGCCCCGCGACTGGGTGTTCGCGGGGATGTACGACGCCGCGTCGCTCGTCTCTCTCGACGACGGCGCGGTCAACTCGGACTTCGCGTGGGCGCCGTCGCCCGGCATGACGGCGAGCTGCGGCGCTACCCGGGGGCCGTTCGGGATGGGGGTCCCGGAGGCGGAGGCCATCGCCTCGGGGCGCACGCCCGCCGTCGCGATCCTGCTCGAGTACTGGCCGGCGCGCCCGCATCCGCTCGAGCGCGACCAGGTCCGGATCCTCATCGACCGGGTCGACCCGCCCGCGGGGCAGCCGTCGTTGTGGCGCCTGGAGCCGGCCGTCCTGCCGCGGCAGCTCCGCGTCGAGATCCCGCCCTACGCCAACCCGGTCGAGCGCGACGCCTTGCAGCGGGCGGTCGAGATCAGCCTCTGCCTGGAGCACGCGGTCGGCCGCGCCTGGGTCGGGGGGACCCCCGGCGAGGTGCGCGAGGCCTTGCTGGCGGAGCGCCCGGCCAGCACCGAGGACACGGAACGCTACTTCGTGGGCCAGGGCGCGCCGGTGCCCGCGCTGCTCGGCGCGCCGGATGCCTGCATCGTCGGGGGCGCCGGGGCCGCGGACAGCCCGTCCCCGCGCGTGAAGCTCGACACCGCCGGGGTCTGGGGCGGTCGGCTCCGCGCGTGTGCCCCGGACTCGGAGGGGCCCGCGGTCATCGTGCCCCTGGGGGCCAGCCCCGAGCGGGACGCCGTGGACGCCGTCCACCACATCGGCACGCCCGCGTGGCAGGACGTGCGGCTCGAGCTCGGCGAGGATCCCGCGCCGTGCCCGGCCGGCAGCGTGCAACGCACCGTGGGAGGCGCCGCGGCGGGCGTCGTGACGCGTATCTGTGTGGACGGGGCCGGCGACGGCGCCCCGCGGCCCCTGCGCCCGGACCAGCCCGCGACGACCGACCCCGACGGCGCCAGCGGCTACCTCGACGTGGTCGCGGCGCTCCCCGCGACGTACCCCACCCTAAGCTACGACTGGGACGAGGGGGGTGACGCCGAGGAGCACGTCACCTACGCGCTCCTGCTCGTGCCCGCCTGGCAGATCGCCCCCGCGCTCGGGGCCGATGACCCCGTCGGCGCCTTGCTCAGCGACCCCTCCATGCTGAGCATCCAGGTGTACCAGGCCGCGGAGGACCACCCGGAGGGGTGGACCGAGCTGAACTTCCTGCGCGCGGCGCCGGCCACCACCGGCTTCGGCTACACGCTCGACCCCCGCGAGGCGCGCGATCCCGTCGTCGGCGTGCTGGACGGGGCGCTGACCAGCGCGGACGCCGCCAACGCGCACGGCGCCTCGGTGCAGGCCTGGTTCCTCGCGTCGTGCGCCGCGATCGGGCTGGCCGTGGTGCTCGGCATCCGCCGCATCCCCGAGCTCTGGCGCCCCTCGCCCGAGGTCCGCCTGGAGCGGTGGACCGTCGCCGCCGACGACCCCGGGGACGCGCCATGAGCGCCCACGATCCCACCGGCGGGCCCGCGCGCGAAGGACAGGGAGGCCCGACGCGCGACGCGTTGGTGCGGGCGATCGCGCGGCTGCTCGCCGAGCGGCAGGCGGAGCGGGAGCGTGCAGAGCGCTTCCGTCGGATCAAGTCGTGAGGGGGGCGGGGCCGGGGTGCGGCGCGTGGGCGGCGATGGCGTCGGGGGCGCGGGCGCGCGGGGTTGGGGCGAGGCGGGCTGATTGCCGCGGCGCCCTGCCAAGCCGGAGCTCGCCATGAAGCCGCCGACCAGCGTGCTCGGGGCGGCGCGTCACGCGGAGGGGCGGCCGACGCCGTTGGCGTGGGCGGGGCCGCTCCGTCGGCAACGGGACCTGTGGTCCGCGCGGCGCGGTGCCCTCCGGGTCTCGCCGGAGGGGGCGGAGCTGGTGCAGCTCCTGGGCCTCGGGGTGGGGGCGGCAGCGGAGGCTGGCGCGAGCTCGGGGGCCGGGGCGGGGGCGGTGTCGGAGAGTGGCGCCACCTCGGGCACGCTGCGGGCGAAGGCGTCGCAAGTGGTGGGTGGCCGAGGGGCGGGGTTGTCGCCCGCCGGAGCGGCGCGCGTCGGGGCGGCGACGACGTTCCGGTACGTGGGCGGGGCGGCGCCGGGGCGAGGGGGCGGCGCCGGGGTTGGTCGAGGCGCGCGTGGGGTGGGTGCAGCTTCCCGGCTGGACCGGCCTCCCGCCACCACCGCGAGGGCGCGCCCGGGAGCCGGTGGGGACGCCTCGGCGACGGGCGCGGCGCGATCCCGCGTGGGCGAGGCCGATGGCGGCCGCTCGCGGAAGGACGGGCTGGCGCCGGGGGACATCGCGGCCGATGGCGGCCGCTCGCGGAAGGACGGGCTGGCGCCGGGG
>JAUXTN010000076.1 GCA_030684355.1 Pseudomonadota bacterium | reverse complement strand
CCGGCGCGGGGACGGCGCGCCTCGTGCTCGGGGAGGGGCTCGTCGCGGTGCTCTCCCCGGCCGACGCCGCGCCCGACGCCGAGACGATCACCCTCTGGGCGAGCGACGGCCCCCTCGACGTCACCGTGGAAGCCTCCCTCCCGACGCTCACGCTCCTGAACCCCACCGGCGCCGCCGCCCCGTGGTCGGTCGCCGTCGTGCCCGTCGCCCCGCAGGCGGCCGCCGGGCCGAACCCCGGGTCGGTGGGCCCCGGCGTGCTCGCGGCGGGCCGGAGCGTCGAGGACGTGGCCCTCTCGGCAGGCGTGACCCGCATCGCCGTCCAGGCCGCCCCGGGCGCCACGCTCCACGTCCGCGGCGCCGCCACCGAGGCGGTGTGGGTGGGCGCGGACGGGCGCGTGGCCCGTGGGCGGGACCTCCGGCTCGGCACGACGGCCGGGCGCGTGGAGGTCGCGCACGGCGCCGGCGCGTGGATGGTGTGGGTCGACGCCTTCGAGGGCGCCGACGCTGAGAGCCTGACCGGAAATCCCTCCCGTCGCCCGCTGGACGCCTCCGGCGCCGGCTGCGCCCCGGCCTCGATTACAGGCCTCGGGCCTGCGCACTCGGCCGGAACACAGCCGGCATCCGGATGCGCCTCAGCGGACTCGGTCCGGGATTCCCGGTCAGGCTCTGAGGCCAGGGTGGTGTGGGGCGGCCCGCCGCCCGCGGCGCCGACCACGGTGACCCCCGTGCCGTCGACCGTCCCGTTGGCCAAGGCCGTCGAGACGATCCGGGTGACGGTCCCCGGCGCCGGCCTGCTCCGGGTGCGCGCCGGCCAGCCCGTCATCGCGCTGGTGCGGCGGGACGGGGGCCCGGCCACCGCGCTCCGCGCCTTCGACGGCACCGTGGACGTGCCGATCGTCGCGCCCCCGCCCAGCGATTCCCTGCAATCGCCACGCGGCTTCGCGGTCGCGACCTGGGGCAGCGTCGAGGTGTCCGTGCGCGCCGTCGGCGGCGGCCCGCTCCGCGGGGGCGCGGAGGTCGAGTTCGTGGCCGCGACCGCGCTCGGCGAGGGCATCGGCGCCGAGGCCCTGATCGGCGCGGGCTCGGGCCGCACCTACGCGTTCACGGTCGAGCGCGCCGGCCCCGTCGGGGTGGGCGTGCGCGTCGAGGGCGCGGACGTGACCGTCGGCCTCTACGGGCCCGACGGCGCCGCGGTGGCCACGGGCGTCGCGATGATGCCGACGCTCGCACCCGGCCGCCACCTCCTCACCGCCTCGCTCCCCGCGGGCGCCGCCCCCGCGCGCATCCGCCCGGCGCTGGTCGGCCTCGCGCCGCCCGACACGGGCCCCCCCGAGGAGGTCATCCGCGCCTACCTCGTCGCCGCCGGCCTGATCCCGCCCGCCCCCTCCGGCGGGGCCCCCGTAGACACTGACGGCGCCGATGCCGCCGAGGATGCCGAATGAGCGCGCAATCGAACGGTGGGGCGGGGGACGACGGGACGCCGGGCGCCGAGGCATCGGTTCACGTGCCTCCGGGCGTTGCGGGGCGGAGCCCCGCCCCCAAAAAATCACGCCTGATCAACCTCATCACGGCCCGGTCCCGCCTCCTCGCCGCCGTCCTCCTCTTCCTCGTCGGCGGCGTCGCCATCGCCGGCTCGCCCGCCCTCCGCGCCATCGCCCAGCGCCCGTTCGCCGCGCGCGGCACCGTCGTGGTGCCCGATCGCTTCGTGCGCCCCTGGGACCCCGTCACCATCTTCTTCGAGAGCCCCCGCGGCCCCGCGGCCGGCGGCCCCGAAGACGCCCCCGACCGCCTCGTGACCTTCACGCCCGACCACCCGGGCGCGTGGACGTGGCTCGACGCGAAGACGCTCCAGTTCCGGCCCGCCGAGATGTGGCCGGCGCTCGCGCGCTACGCGTGGACGGTCGAGGGGCGCACCACGGAGGTCGCCACGCTCATGACGCCGCCGAGCGCGACCCTCCCGGCAGAGGGTGCCGAGGGCCTCGGCCCGGTCGAGACGATCACCCTTACGTTCTCGGAACCACTCGATCCTTCGGCGCTCGCGCGCATGGTGTCCATCGAGCTGCGGCCCCTGCCGGGCGTAGACGCCTCGTCGGCGCGGTGGCTCGGGAGCGCGGACTTCCGCGTGAAGGCGCTGGAGGAGCGCGCGCCGGAGGGCCGGTCGTGGAGCCCGCCGTCGCCGACGAACGCGGAGGACGAGAGCGGCACCGACACCGGCACCGAGCCCGGCAGCGAGACCCCCGACTCCGGCGGCGGCACGAGCGACACGGGGTCCCCGGGGATCGAGGTCGACGACATCGTGACCGTCGAGAACGCGGGCCACCGCTACGTGCTCGCCCTGGACACGCCGATCCCCCTCGGCACCCGCGCGATCGTGCACTTCCGCCTCTCCCGCGACGACGCCGCCACCGAGTCCGTCGCCGACGTGGCCTTCTCGACCGCCGAGCCCTTCCGCGTCGAGCGCCTCGGCTGCGGCGAGCGGCTCCTGCCCGTCACCCCCGCGGGCGTCGTGTACGCCCAGGACCAGGCGCTCGCGTGCGCGTCCGGCCGCCGCACCGTCGTCGTCGACTTCACCGCGCGCCCCGCCACCATCGGCCCCATCGAGGCCCGGAACCTGCTCCGGTTCGAGCCGGAGGTCGCGGACCTCGCCTTCACGCTCGCGGGCAGGCGCCTCGAGGTGACCGGGCGGTTCGCGCAGGAGACGGCGTACCGGGTGACCGTGGTGCCGACGCCGCTGTTCGACGTGGACGGCCGCGCGCTCGAGCTCACGGGCGAGAGCGTGGTGCCGATGTGGTTCCCGCGGCGCGAGGACTACCTCCGGTTCCAGGCCGGCGACGGGCTGGTCGAGCGCTACGGGCCCCAGCTCGTCCCGATGGAGGGGAGGGGGCAGGAACGCGTGGATCTGCGCATCTATGCGATCGATCCCCTCGACCGGTCCTTCTGGCCCTACCCACAGAGCGGTGTCACCATTGACGAATCGGCGCGTCCGCCCGGCCCCGGCGAGGAGCCCGCCGAGCAGTCCGACGCCCTCGGCACGCCCGGCCGCGACGAGCTCGCCTCGCGCATCGCGCTGCTCGGCTCCCCCGGCCTCTCCCGCATCGTGAGCCTCCCGCTCGACGACGACCGCGACGCCGCCACGTTCGGCCTCGACCTCGCCCCCCACCTCGCGGAGCTCGCGGGGAAGGGCACGCCCGGCACCTACCTCGTCGGCGTGCGGCCGCTCGACGGCACCCCGACGCGCTCGTACCTGCGCCTCCAGGTCACGGATCTCACGCTCACCACCGTCGAGGAGGTCGGCGGCGTGCGGTTCGTGGTGACCTCGCTGGCCTCGGGGAGCCCCGTCGCGGGCGCCGAGGTGCGCCTGGAGGGCGGGCTCTCCAAGGAGCGCACGACGACGTGGACGACGCTCGCGTCCGGCCGCACGGTCGGCGACGGCACCTTCGCCTGGAAGGCCCCCGGCAACGTCGTGACCGACGTGCGCTCGCGCCTGCGCCGCATCGTCGTCGAGAAGGGCAACGACCGCCTCGTGCTCGACGCCGACCGGCCGCCCGCGAGCTTCGCCGACAACCACTGGGGCGCGACCTCCGGCGACTGGCTCCACTGGGGCTTCGGCGAGCTCGAGGGGCGGGGCCCCAAGCCCGCGAACCTCTGCACGATCTTCTCGGAGCGGCCGATGTACCGGCCGGAGGAGCCCGCCCACCTGAAGGGGTGGCTCCGCCGGCGCGAGAAGGGGGCGCTCACCCCCGTCCAGGTGCCCGGCCGCGTGATCGTGGAGGGCCCGGGTGACCTCTCCTGGCGCTACCCGGTCACGACGAGCCCGACCGGCGGCTTCTACGTGAAGTTCGCGGAGGACGACCTCCCGAGCGGCACCTACCAGGCCCACTTCGAGGGCGACGCCAACGGTTCGAGTTCGGGCATCTCCTGCGGCCGGATGAGCTTCCAGATGGAGAGCTACCGGCTCCCGACGTTCGAGGCCACGATCCACGCGCCCGACACCACCCCGCTCGACGGCCCCTTCGACGTGAAGCTCGTGGCCTCCTACTTCGCGGGCGGCCGCGTCGCGGGGCAGCCGGTGCGGTGGCGGGTGACCCAGTTCCCGGCCACCTGGACGCCGGCGAGCCGCCTCGCCGGGAGCTTCGGGGGCTTCCTGTGGAGCTCCGACGGGCGCTACTCCGGGGAGGCCCGCTTCGACGCGACGCCGCGCTTCGAGTCCGAGGGCGCGACCGACGCCGAGGGCGGCGCCAGCATCGTCCTCGACCCCTCGATGGAGCCCACCGCGCAGCCGCGCACCTACGTCGTCGAGGCGACGGTCACCGGCGAGGACGACCAGACGGTCACGACGACCAAGCGGGTGGAGGCCGTGCCCGCCTTCGTCCTCGGCCTGAAGGTGCCGCGCTACCTCGAGCAGACGCCCACGATCCCCGCGGAGCTCGTCGTGGCGGGGTCGGACGGGAAGCTGAAGGCCGGCCAGCCGGTCACCGTGCGGCTCTACGCGCGGCGCTGGGACAGCCACCTCCAGGCGAGCGACTTCTCGGACGGCAACGCCCGCTACGTCACCGACGTGGTCGACGAGAAGGTGTCCGAGACCGTCGTGACCAGCGCGGCGGAGCCCACGAAGCTCGCGCTGCCGTCGCCGCGCGCGGGGGTGTACGTCGTGGAGGTCGAGAGCCGCGATCGGCTCGGCCGCGCGCAGGTCGTGAAGGTGGACCTCTACGTCGGCGGCACCACCCCCGTGTCGTGGCAGAAGCCGCAGGCGGGCGTGTTCACGGTCGCGACGGATCGCTCGGCCTACGACCCCGGCACGAGCGCCACCCTCGTGGTGCAGAGCCCCTTCCAGAAGGCCGACGCCCTCGTGATCGTAGAGGCCCCGGAGGGCAACCGCTACCAGTGGGTGAACGTCACCGGGGGCACCGCCACGGTGCGCGTGCCGATCGAGCGGACGTGGGTGCCGCGGATCCCCGTCCACGTCGTCCTGATGCGCGGGCGGGTGCCCGGCACCGAGCCGGTCGGTACGAGCACGACGGACCTCGGCAAGCCGTCGACGCTCGCGAGCACGACGTGGCTCGCGGTGAACCCTGTAGAGAACCAGGTGGTCGTGAAGGTGGAGAACCCGGCGCGGGCCACGCCGGGGCAGACGGTGCCGGTCACCGTGAAGCTCACGACGCCCCAGGGCAAGCCCGTGGCCGGCGAGGTCACGCTCTGGCTCGTCGACCAGGCGGTGCTGACCCTCGCCCGTGAGCAGCGCCTCGATCCGCTCCCCGACTTCATCACCGCGGTGCGCTCGTTCCTGACCGTGCGGGACACGCGCAACCTCGCGTTCGGACGGATCCCGTTCGCGGAGATGCCCGGCGGCGACGGCGGCGAGGAGGAGGAGAGCCCGCTGGAGCGCGCGGCGGTGCGCAAGGACTTCCAGTCGGTGCCGTACTACGAGGCGGCGCTGGCGGTCGGCGCGGACGGGGTGCGGACGGTGCAGGTGAAGCTGCCCGACGACCTCACCGTGTTCAAGATCCGCGCGAAGGCGGCGGCGGGGCCGGACCGCTTCGGCGTCGGCGTCTCCGAGATCGCCGTGCGGCTGCCCGTGCTGGTGCAACCGGCGCTCCCGCGGTTCGTGCGGCCCGGCGACAAGTTCCAGGCGGCCGGCGTGGCGCGGGTGGTCGAGGGCGAGGGCGGCGCGGGGACGGTGGGGCTGAAGGTGGAGGGGCTGGTCGTGGACGGGGCGTCGAAGGGCGACGCGACGAAGAAGGTCACCCTCGACGCGAAGCTGGCCACGAACGTCTCGTTCCCGGTGACCGTCGCGACGCCCGGGTGGACGGCGGACGGGAAGCCGGCGCGCACGTCGGTGATGGTGCGGATGGGCGTCGGGCGGACGGCGGATGGCGCCGCCGACGCCTTCGAGGTGTCCTTGCCGCTCCGGGCGGACCGCGAGATGGTCGTGCGGCGCGACCTCTACGACATCGCCGTGGGCGGCCTCGCGGCGGTGCCGGGCATCGCCGAATCCGCGCGGCCGGGCACCTTGAAGCGGACGTGGCTCGCGAGCGACGACGCCGCGGTGGTGCGGATGGCGGGCGCGCTCGACTTCTTCGAGGCGTACCCGTACGGCACGACGGAGGCGCGGGTGAGCCGGGCGCGGGCCTACCTCGCGCTCGGGGCGCTGCGCGGCGCCATCGGGATGATGGAGGCGGACGCGCGGGTGGACCGTGCGGTCGCGGAGACGTTGGCGTGGCTCCCGGGCGTGGTGGACGGGCGCGGGCGCGTGGCCCAGTGGCCGGGCACGAAGGGGACGGTCGCGCTCACGGCGTGGTCGGTGCACTTCCTCGTGGAGGCGAAGGCCGACGGGCGCGGCATCGACGACGCCCTGCTCCGCACGCTCGGGGACGCGCTGACCCAGGCGCTCCGCTCCGACTACGGCGACTTCGTCGACGGCGAGGCCTACATCGAGCGCGCGATGGCGCTCGACGCCTTGGCCGCCACCGGGCGGTTCGACGCCGCCTACTTCGCCGAGTTGGCGCGCGCGGCGACGTTCCTGGAGGCGGAGGGCGTCGCGGGCGTCGTCATCGCGGGGGCGCAGGGAGGGCAGGGGCCCGACGCGCCGGGCGGGGGGCCGGTCACGCGCGGGCTCGCGACGTTGCTCGGCGACGGCGTCCTGACGCGGCTCTGGCAGGGGAAGGAGATCTACGCGGGGCTGCCGGGGGCGCGGACGGCGCGGAGCGGCCTCGTGCTGCCGAGCGAGACGCGGACGATCGCGCGGATCGCGCGGGCGTTGACCAAGGTGGCGCCGGACCACCCGAAGCTGCGGGTGTTGAAGGAGGCGCTCGTCACGCTGGGCCGCGGCGACGGCTGGGGCAGCACCAACGCCAACGCGGAGGCGATGCTGGCGCTCGTGGACGGGCTCTCGGCGAGGGCAGGGGACTGGAAGGTGGACGTGACGGAGGACGGCCGGCCGCTCTCCATCGCGCCCGCGGGCACGAGCGCGGTTGGCGTCGCGACGACCAACACCGGCGGCGCGGCGCAGGCGCGGGCCTCGGGCGCGGGCGTGGTGCTGCGGGTCGACACCCGGTACCTCCCGGCGGCGGACGGCGGCCAGGTCGCGCCGGCGGCGAACGGGTTCGTGGTGACGCGGACGCTCGAGCTGGTGCGGGAGGACGGCCCCTCTGACAAGATCGAGCTCCGTGCCGGTGCCGACGGACGCGGCGCGCGCGTCACGGTGGCGCGGGGAGGGGTGGTCGAGGACCGCGTGCAGATCGTGGTCCCGGAGGACCGCACCTACGTCGCCATCGAGGTGCCGTTGGCCGCGGGCATGGAGCCGCTCAACCCCCGCCTCGCCACGGCGCCCCCGGAGGCCACGCCGCGCACGCGCACGACGCGGGCGCCGACCTACGCGGACTGGCGCGACGACGTGGTGGTCTACTACTACGAGGTGTTGCCGAAGGGGACGTACGAACTGGCGTTCCGGGCGCGGGCCACGGTCGCCGGCGACTTCGTCCAGCCCCCGGCGCGGGCCACGCGGCTCTACGACGCGTCGGTCACGGGGTGGTCGGCGGGGGCGCGGGTGGTGGTGGAGTAGTGTCCAGCCCTCCGAATGGCGACCAGATGGAACCGTCGCCCCCCTGCCGGCGGCCGAGCCCCTCCCGGCGGCCGACCCCCGCCCGGATCGCACGCGCCCTCCTCGCGTTCGCCGGCGCCGCCGCCGCCCTCGTCCTCGCCGTGGCCGCCCCCCACGCGCACCTCGTCGACCCCCCCGCCACGCTGCTCCTCCGCGATCGCCACGGCACCTTCCTCGGCGAGGTGGGCGCCGACGACGGAGCGGGCGCCGACGACGGAGCGGGCGCCGCGGAGAGCCCCACCCCCACCGCGGAAGGCCCCCCCACCGCCGAAGGCCACGGCTACTGGCCCGTCACCGCCCTCCCGCCCCGCGTCGTCGCCGCCACCCTCGCCCTGGAGGACCACCGCTTCCGCGACCACCCCGGCGTCGACCCCCTCGCCATCGCCCGCGCCGTCCGCCAGAACCTCGCCACCGGCACGACCGTCTCCGGCGCGTCCACCCTCGCCATGCAGGTGGCCCGGATGCAGGACCCCGGCGCGCGCACCCTCCCCAAGAAGGCCGTCGAGGCCGTCACCGCCGTCCTCCTGACCGCCCGCTACGGCCGCGACGCCATCCTCGCGCAGTACCTGCGCCTCGCGCCGTACGGCAACAACATCCACGGCATCGCCTACGCCGCGCGCCGCTACCTCGACAAGCCCGTCGCGGACCTCTCCTGGGCCGAGACCGCCTTCCTCTGCGCCCTCCCGCAGGCCCCGAGCCGCACGAACCCCTTCGACCCCGCCGGCCGCGCCCGCGCCGTCCTCCGCGCCGGCCGCATCCTCGCGCACCTCCACGCCGAGGGCCTCCTCACCGACGACGAGCTGTCCCTCGCTCACGACGAGCTCCAACACCTCCGCGTCCCCGACAAGGGCCGCCGCCCCGAGGAGGCGCTCCACGTCGTCCTCCGCCTCGCGGAGACCCTCGACCGCACCGCCGATCCGCTCGTCGACACCACCCTCGACCTCCCGCTCCAGCGCCGCGTCACCGTCCTCGTGAACGACGCCCTCGCCGGCTGGCAGGGCGCCCCCAACGCCGCGGTCATGGTCGTCGACCGCGTCACGGGCGAGGTGCACGCCTCCGTCGGGTCCGCGGACTACGACGACGCCGCGCGCGCCGGCGCCCTCGACTACACGCGCACCGCCCGCAGCCCCGGCAGCACGCTCAAGCCCTTCTTCTACGCCCTCGCGCTCGATCGCGGCCTCGTCACCCCCGCCACCGTCCTCGACGACATCGGCCGCGGCGCCGGTGGCATCGAGAACGCGGACGCCGCGTCCCTGGGGCCGCTCCTGCCGCGGCAGGCCCTCGCCAATTCCCGCAACGTCCCCGCCGTCGATCTCCTCGACCGCATCGGGCTCGAAGAGGGGTACGCCTTCCTCGGCGAGCTCGGCCTGCATTCCGACGCGCTGCCCGCCCGCCACTACGGCCTCGGCCTCGCCATCGGCGGCCTCCCCGTCCGCCTCGACGCCCTCGTCGCCGCCTACACCGCCCTCGCCGGCGACGGCCATCTCCGCCCGCTCGTCTGGCGCCGCGCCCCCGCCCCCGCGTCCGCCAGCGCCCCCGCCAGCGCCCCCGCCGTCGCCCCCAACCCAGCCCCCCGCGTCCTCTCCGAGGCCACCGCCCGTCGCATCGCGCTCTACCTCGCCGACCCCATGGCGCGGCTCCCGAGCTTCCCGCGCATGGGCGCCACCGAGTACCCGTTCCCGGTCGCGGTGAAGACCGGCACCTCGTCGGACTACCGCGACGCCTGGACCCTCGCGTGGTCCTCCCGCTGGCTCGTCGGCGTGTGGGTGGGGGACCCGACGAGCCAGCCCATGGCGCGCCTCGGCGGCTACACCTCCGCCGCGGAGCTCGCCCAGGCCGTGATCCTCGACCTTCACGGCGACCAGGGGGACGGCCTCGCCGACCTCGCGTTCCCGCCCCCCGCCGGCCAGGTCGCCGCCCGGGTGTGCCCGCTGACCGGCCAGCGCGCCGGCGACGCCTGCCCTCGCGCCGTGAGCGAGTGGTTCGCCCCCGCCGAGGTGCCGACCGACCCCTGCGCCGCCCACCAGCGCCTCGCCGTCGACCTCCGTGACGGCACCCTCGCCACCGCCGCCACCCCCGCGCGCTTCGTCCGCACCGGCCTCTTCGTCGACCTCCCGGCCCGCTTCGCCGCGTGGCAGGCCCGCGCCGGGCTCCCCCGTCCACCTGGGCTCCGGGCCGCCGGCATCGTCGCGAGCGTCGGCGCGTTCGACCGCCGCCGCGACCCGCGCATCCGCGTCACCAGCCCCGGCGACGGCCAGCACGTCGTCCGCGATCCCGAGGCCCCTGGCGGCAAGGCCACCCTCGCGCTGGAGGCCACCGTCGATCCGCCCGTGGCCCAGCTCCTCTGGTACGTCGACGGCGAGCCCTTCGCCGTGGTCGACGCCCCCTACACCGTGCGCTGGCCGCTCACGACGGGCGAGCACCGCTTCGAGGCGCGCGTGCCCTTCACGCCGATCGGCTCGAAGGTGGTGCGGGTGACGGTGCAGTAGGCGACCGTGCACATCGGCAACCTGGGCGCGCCCCGGGCGAGGACGCCCGGGTCGGCACCCTGCGGGGTCGGGGCACGAGGCCCCTCCGTTGGCGCCCGCCGCCGCTGACGCGTCGTCCAGCGCCGAACCGGCCGCGCCCGCGCGGCCGCCCTCCGGTCGCCTCGCGCAGATACCCGGGCCCTTCAATCCGTATCGGGGCCCGCTCGGCCCCCGCAGGAAACCCCGACGCAAGGGCCGCCGGGCCCGCCCGGGCTACCTTGTCCGCGCCATGCACCTCCGACCCGCCCTGCTCGTCTCGTTCCTCGCGATCCTCGCGTGCTCCGGCGGCCCCGAAGACGGCGACCGCTTCACGCCCGTCCCGCCGCCCGCGCCCGAGCCGGAGCCCCCGGCCGCGCCCGCGCCGCCCCCCGAAGAGGTCATCCCCGAGGAGAAGGCCCCCGTGGGCGGCTGGATCCAGGACGAGGTCATCTACGACGCCGACGGGAGCGTGTACGGCTGCGTCGGCGGCGGCAACTGGTGCGCCAGCTCGCCGGCGCGGGACCCCGTGACGCACGCGCCAAGGCCGGCACGGTAGTCGCGCGGGCGCTCCTTCACGCGGCGCTCCTTCACGCGGCGCTCCTCGACGCGGCGCCGCCGCTCACACCCGCCCCGTCATCCCCGCCAGCGGGTGCCGCGGTTGCCCGCCGAGCTGCTGCCGGATCTGCTCGCGCCCGACGCCCATCGCGCCGCGCAGCACGCCGAGGAGCCAGTGGCTGCCGGTGTGCTCGCCGATGAACGCGCGCGCCTTGCCGGTGTCGTCGATGATGTCGGTGCAGCGCGCCGGGTCCTCGAAGTTCGCGCAGAAGGCGTCGGCGATCTTCTGCGGCGCGTCGGTGCGCACGCCGTTGCTGCCGTATTGCGCGACGAGCACCTGCTTCCCGGCGTCGGGGAGGGGCTCCAGGAACAGGTTGTTGAACCGCGTGGTGGGCGAGCCGTGGCGGGCCCAGTACGCCTCGAAGGTGTCGGTCATCCAGGCGGCGTCGAACGGGCGATCGCCGTGCGCCACGATGCGCTCCACGAGGTTCTTCGCCATCTTGTTGCCGCTGTTGGCACCCTGGCCGGCGATGGGGTCCATCGACACGGCCGTGTCGCCGAGCGGGGTCACGACGCGCCCTGAGGGGAGCCGCCCCACGGGGGCGCGCACGGTGGGGGTCACCGCGCCGACGAGCCATCCGTTGGGGTCCGCCACCTCCATGTCACGGGCCCACTCGTAGTCCCACGGCACGCACTCCCGGATGACCTCCTTGCCGATCTTCAGGGTCTCCTCGGCGCTCCTGGCCCCCCCGAAGCGGTCGAGCGGGCCGCCCTCGCGCGCCTCGAAGAGCATGTTCCACGTCGGGCCGTGGTCACGGTGGTGGTAGGGCACCCAGAAGACCTCGCCCCAGGGGGCGAACAGGTTGAACTTCACGGGCACGAACGGCACCCCGCCGAACCCCATCGCGCCGCCCTTCGTGATGATCATCGCCAGCTTGCGCTGCGGCTTGTCGTAGACGCTCCGGGCGGCGTCCCGCGGGAACAAGTTGCACAGGTCGGCGCGCCCCGCCGCCACGACGGTGAGGTCGTTCTGGGCGGCGATGGCGTCGAGGCGCTCGACGGTGACGCTCTCGTGGACGACCTCGGCCCCGGCCGCCGGCAGGTCCGTGAGCCACCGGTGGCTCTGGAGCCGCAGATCGATCGCCTTGCCCGGGTGGGCGAGCTTTCCGGCCAGCGTCAGCAGCCGGTTCGGCGGCGCGAGGCAGAAGGTGAGGTGGACCCCCTCGATGCTCGCGGCGTCGGATTGCCAGTGGTCGACACCGAGCTCGCGCTCCCAGGCCAGCGCCGGCTCGAACCGGCCGGCGGTGCCGGTGGGGCGGCAGCGCTCCAACCACTCCTGCGGACTGCGGTCCGTGTAGAGCGTCACCGTGTAGCCGCGCTGGGCGAGCGCGTGGGCCGCGAGGAGGCCGGCCTGTCCGGAGCCGATGATGGCGATGCGTCGCATCGCAGAACGATACCGCATGGCCCCGCGGTACAGTGGCCCCATGCTCCTCTTCTTCGCGGCCGCCGCCGCCGCACCCTGGCCCGACGCACCCACGGTCGCCGCGCGGATCGCCGGCGCCTTGTCCGCCGCATCGCCGGGCCAGGACACGCCGTGGCGCGCCACCGTGGCGGCGATCGGGCCCTTCGAGTTGACCCCCGGGAGGCGGACGTTCTCTCCCGGCAACACCCAGCCCTTCGACACCATCGTCGTGTCGGACGAGGGCGCCGTGGTCCGCGTGTCGCACGACCACCAGGGGGTGCGTGTCGTCGTGGGGGTGGGCCGTGAAGACCTGGCGCTTCGCCCGGACGATCGGGCCCCGGTGCGCGCGGAGCCGGGCAAGGCGCCCGCGGCGGGAGGGGTGGTGCTCGCGGGCGGTACGGCGGTCACCCTCGGCGCCAGGGCCCTCGGCGACGTCCGGATCGCGTGGAGTGACGACGGGCTCACGCTCGACGGTTGGGTGCCCGCCGCGGCGGTGGGTCCGCTCTGGCGGGTCACGCGCTGGCCGATGGACGGCCGGTTCGCCGATCTCGCCCTCGTGGACCCTACCCATGGCGACGGCGGCGTGTCCGTCCCGCTCCGCGACGGCCCCGAGGGCGATGTCCTGGCGACGCTGCGCGCCGACACCGCGCTGCTGCTCTTCGCCGCGGGCCCGGCGCGCGGGGGTTGGCGCCCCGTCGAAGTGCGCACCCCCGCGGCGCAGGCGCACGGGTGGGTGCCGGTCGACGCGGTGGTCGACGTCTCCGGGTACGGCGTGGGCTTCGGCGGTGGGAGCGGGGGCCCACCGCTCACCGGCCCGCTCGTGGAGCTCGCGGAGGGGGCCTACATCCGCGCGGTTGACACGACAATCCCGTTTGGTCGAACGCTCCGCGACGTCCAGCTCTACCGCGGCGCCGTGGAAGGGCGCCGCGTCCGTGTCACCGTCCCGACGGCATGGGGCAACGTGAGCGGCGAGGTGGAGTGTGTACGCCTCACCGAGCGCGAGGGGAAGGCGCCGCGGTGTGAGGTCGAGTAGCGCCGGGGCGCGACGGGCCTCCTGGCTGGGGGAGCGCTACTGCGCGAAGGTCGCTTCCCAGGTCTTGGACTCGCGCGTGGTCTTGCCCGTGGCGTTGTCCACCATCTCGAGCTGGAAGCCCTCGCCCGTCGTGTAGAAATTCCACTCCATGTCGACCTTGCCGATGGGCGCGTCGATGTTGTTGCAGTCGAGGGCATCGAGCGGGCCCACCCCCGACTTTCCGGCCAGGGACTGTCCCACAATCGTCTTGAAGACCACGGTCATGGCGGTCTGGAAGGACACGAAGAAGTCGCGGGAGATGGAGCCGCCGGCAGGTGCCTCCGCGTAGGTCCGCACCTGGAGCGAGCTCTGAGCAGCGTTCGGGACCTTCACGTCGCAGACCTGGAAGCGCTCGATCTTCATCTTCCCGTCCGCGATGGTGACGAGATCGCTGGTGATCGCCTTCTTCCAATCGCGGGCGTGCGCGGGGGTGGAGGCCAGGAAGGCGAGCGAGAGGACGCAGAGGGGGAGGAAGCGCACGGGGACACCGGGGGAGGGGCGCGCATCCTCCTCTGCAAGGCGTCGGGATGCAAGCGCCCTGGAGCCCGTGTGATGGGAAGCAATAAAAAAGTCACGGTCCGCGGGAACGTCGGCCGGATGCGCAAAGGAGCGGTCCGTGGGCATCCCGATGCCCCCGTACCTGCTGGGTCGGAGGCTAAGTGCGCGCCGACGGAGGCGTGCATGAGCATCGTGGTCACCGGGGCGTCCGGCCATGTCGGCGCCACGCTGGTACGGGATCTGATCGGGCGCGGTGAGCAGGTGCGTGTCCTCCTCCACGGAGACACCGCCGCGCCCCTGTTGAGCGGGCTCGACGTGCAAGTCTGCCGCGGCGACGTGCTCGACCCGGCGTCGCTCCGGGCCGCGTTCCAAGGCGCCGACACGGTCTATCACCTCGCGGCGATGATCTCGGTCAACGGGGACGCCGACGGGCGCGTGCGCGCGGTCAACGTGGACGGCGCCCGCAACGCCGCGACCGCCGCGCTGGAGTGCGGGGTGCGGCGCTACGTGCACATGAGCTCCGTGCACGCGTTCGATCACCACCCCTACGACGCGCCCCTCGACGAGACGCGGCGCCGCCCCGGCGACAACCACCCGGCCTACGATCGCTCGAAGGCAGCGGGGGAGGCCGCCGTCCGCGAGGTCGTCGCGCGGGGCCTCGCCGCGGTGATCGTGAACCCCTCGGGGATCCTCGGCCCGCTCGACCACGCGCCCTCCCACATGGGCGCCGCGCTCCTCAAGATCGCGCACCGCGAGATCCCGGCGGTCCCCGGCGGCGGGTTCGACTGGGTCGACGTGCGTGACGTGTCGCGCAGCACCATCGCGGCCGCCGAGCGCGGGCGCCCGGGCGAGAGCTACCTCCTCCCCGGGACGTGGGCGTCCCTCGCCGATCTCTCCCGCCACACCGGGGCCATCCTGGGCGTCCGGACGCCGCGCATCGCGATCCCGCTGCCGGTCCTCGCCTTCGGCGCCGCGGCCTCGTCGTACGCCGCGGCCCTGGTGGGGCGCCGCCCCCTCTACACCCGCGACTCCCTCCACGCGCTGCGCTCCAACCGCGTCATCCGCGGCGAGAAGGCCGCCCGCGAGCTCGGGCACACCGTCCGCCCCCTCGAGACCACCCTCCGCGACACCTACACCTGGATGGCCGACGCGGGGTTGCTACGCGGCGTGCGGCCGGTCCGCTCGGAGCGCTCGTGACCCGGCCCCTCCCCATGTTGTCGGGGCTGCCGCTCCTCGGCAGCGCGCTCGACTTCCGTCGCGATCCGCTCTCGCTGTTCCGGCGCGGCCACGCCGCCCACGGCGAGGTCTTCGGCATCAAGCTCGCGTTCCAGCCCGCCGTGGTGCTCGTCGGCCCCGAGAAGATGCGCTTCTTCTTCGAGCAGACGGACGACGCGCTGTCGATGTCCGAGGTCTACCAGTTCCTCGTGCCGATTTTGGGCGCGAAGGTGCTCTTCACCGCCCCGCACGCCGAGTACGACGAGCAGAAGCGCATCATGCTGCCGGCGTTCCACGGCAAGAAGCTCCGCAGCTACGTGGGCGAGATGTCGGAGGAGGTCGAGGCCTGGCTCGACACCCTCGGGGAGCGCGGGGAATTCGAGCTCGTCGGCGTCGCCGAGCAGCTCACGATGGCGATGGTCACGCGCTGCGTCTTCGGCGCCCGCTTCCGCGAGCGCCTCGGCCCCGGGTTCGTGGATCACTTCGTGGACCTGTCGGGTGGCCTCGAGTTCATCCTCCCCACGAACCTCCCGCTGCCCCGGTTCATCCGGCGCGACCGCGCCCTGCGCACCCTGCAGCAGCTCCTCGGCCAGGTGGTTGCCGAGCGCCGCGCCAACCCGGACCAGTACGACGACTTCCTCCAGGTGCTCCTGGGCGCGACCTACCTCGAGCACGCCCGGATCCCCGACTCCATGGTCGTCACCATGCTCATCGGGCTGATGTTCGGCGGGCGCGAGAACACCGCGGGGCACCTCGAGTGGTGCCTCGTGGAGCTGTTGAAGCACCCGGATTGGCTCGCCCGCGTCCGCGCGGAGGTCGACGGCGCCCTCGGCCCCGCCGACGCCCCCAGCTTCGACTCGCTCCGAGAGCTCCGCGTCCTGGACGCCTGCCTCAAGGAGACCGACCGCCTGCGGCCGATGACCGCGACGCTCGTGCGCCTCGCGAAGCGGGACGTGGAGATCGACGGCTACACCATCCCGAAGGGTTGGCTCGCGGTCGCGGGCATCGCGCTCACCCACCGCCTGCCGGAGATCTTCACCGAGCCCGAGCGTTGGGACCCCGGCCGCTTCCTCGGCGGACGCAGCGAGGACGTGCCGTACAGCATCGTGAACTTCGGCGGCGCGCACCACCGGTGCTGGGCGATGTCGTTCGTGGCGCACGAGATGAAGGTCGCGATGAGCCTGCTCGTGCGGCGCTACGACATCGCGCTGGTCGACGCGGATCCGCCGAGCGAGACGAACGACATCGGCGTGACCCGGCCGAAGGCGCCCTGCCGCATCCGCTACCAGCGGCGCGCCTGATGGAGCGGCTCCCCGAGGTCCCCGGCGGGATGGCCGGCGCGGCGTTGACCACCTGGCGGCTCGTGCACGACCCCGTCGCGCTCATGCGCGACCTCGCGGCGCGGCACGGCCGCACGTTCCGGATGGCCCTGCTCGACGGGCCCAGCGTCGTCACCGGCGATCCGGCGATGATCGCCGACATCTTCGGCGGCGAGCAGGACCTCTTCGACGCCCCCAACGAGATCGTCGGGCCCCTCGTGGGCGACGGCTCCATCGTGCTCGCCGGCGGCGCGCGTCACAAGCGCAAGCGCAAGCTCCTCGCACCGCCGTTCCACGGCGCGCGCATGCGGACGTACGGCCGAATCGTCGCCGAGGCGACCGCGCGGCACAGCGCGGCGTTGGTTTCCGGGCGCGAGGTCGCGGTGCTCGGCGTCACCCAGCGCATCTCGTTGGAGGTCATCCTCCGCGCCGTCTTCGGCATCCGCGACGACGCCCGGGTCGAGGCCCTCCGCGTCGCCATCGACCGCAACGTCGCGGGCTTCCCCGCCTGGCTCATGTTCCTGCCGTTCCTGCACGTCGACGCGGGCGGCTTCGGGCCGTGGGCGCGGTACCGGGACACCGTGCGCGCGCTGGTGGCGCTCCTCCGCGAGGAGGTCGAGCGAGGCCGACGCGAGGCCGGCGGCGACCGCCAGGACATCCTCGCCATGCTGCTCGCCGCCCGCGACGAGGACGGCGCGCCGATGCCCGACGACGAGGTCATCGACGAGCTGCGCACCCTCGTCATCGCCGGCCACGAGACCACCGCGACCACGATGGGCTGGGCGCTCTGGCAGCTCCATCGCAACCCGTCCGTGCTCGAACGGCTCCGCGCGGAGCTGGCCACCGCGCCTGGCGAGCCCGAGGCCCTCGCCAGGCTGCCCTACCTCGCGGCCGTCTGCGACGAGGCCCTGCGGCTCCACCCCATCGTGCCGATCTTCCGCCGGCGCCTCACCCGCGCCGCCACGCTCGCCGGCCACGCGTTCCCGGCGGGCACGATGCTGCACCCCGCCGTGCTCATCACCCACTTCGACCCGGCGATCTACCCGGATCCGCTCGCCTTCCGGCCGGAGCGCTTCCTCGAGCGGAAGTACTCCCCCTACGAGTTCATCCCGTTCGGCGGCGGCAACCGCCGCTGCGTCGGCGCGGCGTTCGCGAGCTTCGAGATGCAGGTCGCGCTCGGCACGCTGCTCCCGGCCCACCGCTTCCGCCTCGACGCGGACACGCCCATCCGCCTCGCGATGAACGGCGTGACCACGCGGCCGGTCGGCGGGGTGACGCTTCGCTACGTGGGGCGATAGCGGGCCCGCGGAGCTCGCCATGCCGCTGCCGCCCGACTTCGCCGCCGAGTGCCTCTACGGACCCGACCACTGGTACGTGCACGACCTGCTGGAGCTCGATCCGGAGGGCCACCGCGTCCGCGCGCGGGTCGACACCACCCGCCTCGGCGCGCTCGTCGAGGCCCAGGTGGAGACCCCCGCGCACCCCCGCCACGTGCCCGGCGCCATCATGGTCCAGATCACCGGCACGCTCGGCAGCCTGCACGCCATCTACATCCTGGGGCTACGGCCGACCGAGGGGTGGTCCGGCTTCGGCACGCACATCCGCAACGCGAAGTTCCCGTCGATGGGCCGCATCGGGCCGCCGGTCGACGTGGAGCTCCACGCCACGCGCGTGCGCAAGGTGCGCGGCCGCACGTTCGTCGAGTACGCCTTCCGCTACGAGCAGGAGGGGCGCGAGATCTACGTGGCGGAGCACGCGGCGATCTGGTTCAAGGGGGAGCCGGGGGCGGGGGTGTAGGACCCGCCGTCGAGCTCTCACCCCGGCCAATACCCGCCCATCGGCCGCGGCGGCGCCTTGCTCGTGGGCCCCTTCGCCGTCCCCCAGTCCCACCCGAGCGAGAGCCACAGCGACGCTCGCGACACGTCCGCCTGCCGCTCGATCCACGGCGCGTAGCCGCCCGCCACGTCCGCGAACAGGCGCCCGCGCCACGCCCGCACGCCCAACCCGAAGCCCGCCGCGCTCCCGCTCGCGCCCGTGCCGCCCCCGAAGGTCGCGAGGTCCACGAACGGCGACACGCGCATGCCCAGGGCCTTCGGCCCCGCTTCGCCGACGCCCACCGTCGGCCCAATCCGCACGGCGGCGTAGTCCTCGGCCCACCACTCCGCCCACGCCGCGCCGGCGAGCGGCACCACCCAGGGGTTGAGCCCGCCGATGCGCGCATGGAGGAGGTCGTCCTGGCCCTCGGCCACGCCCGCCCAGGCCTCGACGCGCGGGGCCAGCGCCACGGACCCGACGTGGAGCGCCGGCGTCCAGTGCAGCTCGCCCGCGAGGTGTGGCGCGCGGAGCGCAACCGCGCCGGTCGTCGCGACATCGACCCCCGCCCGGGCCCACGTCGAGAGGCCGGGGCGCCAGAGCCCGACGATGGCGTCGATGGTGCCGACGGCGCGCGGGTCCGCCACCGTGCCCCCGCGCTCGCCGAAGAACACCCCGTCGAGCGAGGCGCGGCCGCCGCCGTAGAGGCCCGCCGGCCCGTAGCCGACCCACCCGGCCTCCACCCCGAACGACGCCGCCGAGCGCGCCCGGTCGGGGTCCGGCGCGCCGTCGGCCCACGGCGAGATGTACATCCCCGACGCGAAGGCGTGCCCCCGCGCCGTCACCCACGCCCGCCCCCGCTCGCCGCTCGGCGCCCAGGTGATCTCCGGGGCGTCGGTCCGCAGCGCGAAGGTCCACGCGCCGCGCCGCACGCCCAGGTTCACGTCGCCATGCGAGTCGCTGTCGATCTGGCCGCCGGCCGCGGCGTACCACTCCACGGGGGGCTTCGGCGCGGCGTAGGTGTCCGGGAGCGGCATGGCCGCCCGCTTAACCCTGGCGCCCGCGAGTGAGGCCGGTCCAGCCTCCGGTTCAGCCGCGGGGCGGCTCGTGCCCGTCCCGAAGCCCCCGGTCACCGCCCGGGCCCCGGACTCCGGCTTCCGCGCCACCGCGACCGCGGCCGGCCCACGTCGGGTCTCGTCCGCATCGGTGACGATCTCTCCCGGACAGCGTGCCGCGGCGGGCGGACTGGTGTAGAAGCCGCGCAATGTCCTTCGATACTGCTCACCCGTCCCTCGTCGCCGCTCTCACCGAGCGCGGCTACACCGAAGCTACGCCGGTTCAAGCGTCCGTACTCGCGCCTGAGGTCAAGGGCCGCGACCTCCTCGTCTCCGCCCGCACCGGCTCGGGCAAGACCGTCGCGTTCGGCATCTGCCTCGCCGAGACCCTCCTGGGGGACGCCACCTCCTTCAGCCGCGCCAGCACCCCCCTCGCGCTCGTCGTCGCGCCCACCCGCGAGCTCGCGCTCCAGGTCAAGCAGGAGCTCGCGTGGCTCTTCGCCGGCTCCGGTGCGCGCGTCGTGTCCTGCGTCGGCGGCATGGACGTCCGGCGCGAGGCCTACGAGCTCCACGACGGCGCCCACATCGTCGTCGGCACGCCCGGCCGGCTGTGCGACCACCTCCACCGCGGCACCCTCAAGCTCGACGGCGCCAAGGCCGTGGTGCTCGACGAGGCCGACGAGATGCTCGACCTCGGCTTCCGCGACGAGCTCGAGGTCCTCCTCGACGCCACCCCGGAGACCCGCCGCACGTTGATGTTCTCCGCCACGCTCCCGCGCGAGATCCTCGGGCTCGCCCAGCGCTACCAGCGGGACGCCCTGCGGATCGCCGCGACGGACGCCAACGAGCAGCACGCCGACATCGAGCACCGCGCCGTCATCGTCTCGCCGCGCGAGCGCGAGCACGTCGTCGTCAACCTCCTCCGCTTCATGGCCCCCCCCACGGCGCTCGTCTTCTGCGCCACGCGCGAAGGCGTCGGCCACATGCACGCCGGCCTCGTCGAGCGCGGGTTCACGGCGGTGGCGCTCTCCGGCGAGCTCTCCCAGAACGAGCGTGCCCGCGCGCTCCAGTCCCTGCGCGACGGCCGCGCCCGCGTCCTCGTCGCGACCGACGTGGCGGCGCGTGGCCTCGATCTCCCGCAGTTGAACCTCGTCATCCACGCGGACCTCCCGCACGACGGGCAGGTCCTCCTCCACCGCAGCGGCCGCACCGGGCGCGCCGGCAAGAAGGGCACCAGCGTGCTCATCGTGCCGTTCACCCGCGTGCGCATGGCCGAGCGCCTCCTCCGCGAAGCCCGGCTCACCCCGCGCTGGTCCGAGCCCCCCATGGCGGACGCCGTGCGCGCCAAGGACCAGGAGCGCATCGGCGCCGAGCTCGCGAACGCCCTCGCCGAGCCCACCGAGGAGGAGGCCGAGGCCGCCAAGGCGCTCGTCGCGGCCCACTCGCCGGAGGCCATCGCCGCCGCGCTCCTGCGCATCGCGAGGCAGGGGTGGCCGGAGCCCGAAGAGCTCCCGGAGACCGACGCCATCCAGGCCCGGATGGCCGGCCGCCCGCGTCAGGTCTCCCCGATCGAGCAGGACCGCTTCATGGGGCGGGGCTCTGCCCCGCAACGCCCCGCCCGGGGGGAAGGCCCCCCGGGACCCCCCATGCGGCATGATCGTCCGGTCTCGCGCCGCGAGGTCGAGCCCTCCGAGCCCGATGTCGAGAGCTCCGGCTCCGACGCGGGCTGGGGCTCGCCCAAGGTCGTGACCGAGCGGGTGCACGTCACGCCGACGCCGCCCCGCCCCGCGCCGGCCCCCGCGCCCAGGCCGGAGGCCCCGCCCAAGGAGCTGACCCCCGAGCAGGCGGCCAAGGCCGCCGCGAAGGCCGCGCGCCGCGCCGAGTGGGCCGCCAAGGAAGCCGCGAAGCTCGCGGCGGGCGGCGAGGCCCCCGCGGAGTCGTCGTCGGCGTCGCCTGCCCCCGCGGCGTCGACCTCGACGGCGACCACCCAGGGTGGCACCGACGAGGGCGGCAAGCGCCGCGCCTACACGCGCACCACCGACGCGGATCACGCCGGGCGCACCCGCGTGGCGACCACGTTCGGCCCGCACGCCGACGGTTCGCCTCGTGGCGGCGGCGACTCGCCCGCCCGGCCCCCCCGCCGCGACGCCCCGGGTTGGGACACCGCGGGTGGCCCGCCGGCGGCCCGCACCCGCCGTGACGACGCCTCCTGGGACACCGCCACGGGCACCGAGGGCCCCGGCGAGCGCTCCCGTGCCGTCGGTGCCCGCGAGACGCGCGGCGTGTGGTTCCGCATGAACGTGGGCCGCAACGATCAGGCCGATCCCCGCTGGCTCATCCCGCTCATCTGCCGCCGCGGCGGCGTCGAGAAGTCCGACATCGGTGCCATCCGTGTCCACGACGACGAGACGCGCTTCGAGGTCGCCGGCGACGTCGCGAGCCGCTTCGCCCAGGCCGTGAAGCGGCCGGACCGCAAGGATCCGTGGGTGCGGTTCCAGGTGCTGGCGCGGGGGTAGGTCGGGTTCGCGGGGATGGCGGGCGCGAGCGCGCGAAGTTGCCATCCGCGGGCGCGAGGTGCGAACTTGCTGCGTTCCACGCAGCGGTCGGGGCGCGCGGACTTGCCATCCGCGGGCGCGAGGTGCGAACTTGCTGCGTTCCACGCAGCGGTCGGGGCGCGCGGACGCGATCTGGTCGTCGCAAGTGACGTACGCTCGAAGGCCAACGCCGGGCGATCGATTTGACTCGCGCACGGGTGGTCCCGGGTGTGCCGTCATCCTGAGGTAGGGGGCGCTGCCCCACGCCGTCGTCACCGACGCGGTCGCCTCGACACCCGGCTCCGCAGCGGCCGCGCGCGTGGCATCGTTCGCTTGATTTCCGTCCGAACTCGCGGGGTAACCGACCATCCCCCGAGTTCGGACGCTATATCCGTCCGAACTCTCGGGGTAGTGCATCATCCCCCGAGTTCGGACGCTATATCCGTCCGAACTCGCGGGGTAACCGACCATCCCCCGAGTTCGGACGGTACGTCCGTCCGAACTCGGGGGCTAACCGACCAACCCCCGAGCACCGCCGAATGACCTGGGCCGACCACCTGGCTCGGCACGCCCTTCCCGACGGCACGCGGATCAACCGCGACCACGAGTGCGGTCCCCGCGCGCGCCGCCTGGCCGACCCTCGGTCGGTGCTCCGGATGAGCCGGAGCCACTCGGAATACCGCCCCGGTTCCCTTCGGCGTTCCACCAATCGACTCCGCAGGACCGGCGCCGCCGTCGCCGGCCCTACGTCGGCCCCGAGCCGCGGCTTCCAGCTCCGAGGCGCCCCCTCCAAGCCAAGCCCCCACCTAAGCGGCCGATCGCGCCCTGCTGCCCCCACCGTCGCCCCGCCCCACCCTACCGAAGCCGCTCCTCCCCCGCCCAGAACATCGACCACACGCTCTCCGCCCGTGGCGCGTCGGGCTCGGTCGTGTCCACCGCCGTGACCCGCCACGCGTAGTAGCGGTCGGGCCGCAAGTAGGGCGGCGCGAAGTGGAAGGACGTCTCGTCCGTGTACGTGGCCATCAGCGGGATCCACTCCCGCCGGCCGGGTTCCCACCCGCGGATCTCCACCCAGGCGCGCAGGTCGCGCCCCGCCGTGAACGGCATCACCCAGACGAGGTCCACGCCCGGCTCCACGGACGCATAGCCCACGGGCGCCACCGGATCGCTCGCGGGGCTTACGAGCTCCGGTGCGTCGAAGGACGCGCGGGAGGGCGGCATCGGGGCGCCGGGCAGGGCCGGCGGCAGCGGGTCCGGGGGCGCCGGCACTCCCTCCACGAACGTGACGCTCGGGGCGCCCACGGCGGGCGCGGCGCGCATCGCCAGCACCGCCGCCAGGACAAGAAGCGCCCGCCCCCACCTCGCGAGCTCGGGCATGTGTGCCTCCACGTGGATGCCTGCCCGAAACCTTGTGCGTCTGCGGCCGCGGCGCGCAAGGACTTGTCGCCCGCCGACCAGTCGAGGCGTGCGCCGGCTCGATCCCGGCTCCACCCCGACCGGGCGCCACATCATCGACGCCCGGCTATCCTGGGCCAAAGGCGCGGTTGAAACCAACCCGAGCACCGCCGCGAGCTCGTTGTGTACCCGGGGGACAAGCGCCCGGCCAACAGCTCGGCGAGGTGCGGTACACCTCCATCTTCGGAGCTCCGAGTCGTTGACCGAGCTCCCCAAGCCCCAGCCTGCGCGCGGCGCTCTCAAGGCCTCGCGCGACACCACACATGGATCATCCCCGCGAAGATCCGCGGGTGCGCCCGCTCCAACTCGTCCCACTTCCCGAGGTCCAAGCAGGCGTCCCCCGGCCAACGCTCCCGATGGAGCCGCGGCGCCTCCGGCCGCGCATGTTGGACCGCCACCACCGCGAGGCCGAGGGCGCCGACCAATTCTCCCACCTGCGCGGGGGTGTAACGCTGCTCGCAGGGGTGGAACACGAGGTCGCGGAGGCCACTCTGGCTGTAGAAGTCGACCGAGGCGGTCACGCGCGCGGCCGGGTGGTCGGAGGGTAGCGTGAGCAGCGCCCGGCGCGCCGCCCGGAGCCCGTCGGGGGTCGGGAGCCAACCGTGCTTGGCGGCGAGGGCACGGGCCGCGACGATCTCGCTCCGGCCGCGCTCGCTGTAGAGGCCGAGGCGCAGCAGCCCGCCCGGCGCCAGCTTCGTCACGAGCGCCCGGCCGCCGACCAGCGGCTCGGCGAGGTGGTGGAGGACCCCCACGCAGTCCACGAAGTCGAAGGTGCCGAGGCCATCGTCGGGCCCCAACGCGAGCAGGTCCCCCTGGACGAACCGGAGGTTGGTCACCGCGTGGGCGCGGGCCAGGCGCGCGGCGCGGCCCAGGCTCGCGCGGGAGAGGTCGACACACACGACCTCGGCGTCGAGGCCCGCGGCCACGCCGATGGGGTGCTGGCCGGTGCCGCCGCCTGCGACGAGCACCCGCCGTGGGCCCGCGTACGTGGGATCGCCGAGGATGGCGCGCGCCGTCGCCACGAACGAGCCCGGTGCGCGCCGGTGGACCCCCACGAGCCGGGGGTAGGGGTTCTCCTCGTACTGGGTGCGCACGGCCTGGGAGGTGTCGTCGGTCACCGCGCCGAGGCTTGGGAGCGCCGCCCCGAGGGAGCGCTCCACCGAGGGCGCGACCCACTGGTCGCGTACGAGGTCCGCGAGCGGGCCGGCCTCCCAGCCCGGGGCGAGCAGGGCCGCCTCGTCCAGGTCGGGCCACGTGGCCACGGGCCGCACCATCGCGTACGCCGCGAGGCGCAGGGGCGAGGGCCCAAGCCGCACGATCGCGTCTGCCAGCGCCTCTGCCAGCGCCTCTGCCAGCGCCTCGGCCGCGCCCGTGTCACCCACCCCCGTGTCACCCACCCCCGCGTACTCCGTGTGCCACGCCTGCGCCGCCATCGCGGTCAGCACCCCCACGTCGACCGCCTCTCCCCGTAGGACACACCCAAGCCAGTGCATCCGCAGCCCGTCGACGAGCCGGGCCCAATCGGGCGTCGCCACGATCGTGCGGGCGAGCCACCCCTTGAAGTGGGGGTGCGCGGCGAGGCGCGTGGCCACGTCGGCGTCGAGCGGGCGCTCGCCATCCCGCACCGCGCGGACGCCCGGGACCTCGGAGAGCGCGCGTCGGAGGGCCCGCTCGATCCGCTGGTGATCGACGCCCGGCGCATCGAGGAGCACGCCGAGCTCGTGGTCCAGCAGCGGCGGATCCGGGTGTTGGAACAGCGCGTCGGCCAGGCCCAGGCACGCGGCGGGGTCGTCGGGCGTCAGCCGGACCGCCTCGCACAGCCACGCCACCGCGTCCGGGCTCCCGTCGCCGAGGCGCTCGAGGCCGAGGTTCCGGGCCAGGGCGCCACGCCGCTCGACGAGCCCCGGGAGGTCGGGCGCGAGCGCGGCCGCCGTGCGCCACGTGGCCGCGGCCTCCACGTCGCGCCCACACGCCAGCAGGCAGGCGCCGAGGTCCGCGTGGAGCCGCGGGTCGCCGGGCCGTGCGGCGAGGGCCCGACGGATCGGCGCCTCCGCCTCGGTGGCGCGCCCCGCCTCGATCAGCAGGCCCCCGTAGAGCGCCACGGCCTCCATCGACGCGCCGTCGGCCCCGGCCAGCGCACCCGCTTCGACACACGCCTCCTTAAGCCGCCCCGCCAGCGCCAGGGCGCGCGCCTGCCCCAGCCTCGCTTCGATGAACCCCGGGCGCGCCGCGAGCGCCGCCTCGAACGCCGTGAGGGCCTCGGGGCCGCGGCCGCAGGCCAACAGCGCGCGTCCGTGGTTGAGCCGCGCCACCGCGTGCCCGGGCGCGAGCATGACCGCACGGTCGAGCACGGCGATCGCGTCCACGGGGCGCCCCATCCGGAGCGCCGCGCCGCCGAGGAGTGCGAGGGCGTCGACGTTGTCGGGGTCCTCCTTCAGCACCTCCGCGTACGCCCGCGCCGCGTCCGCGAAGCGCGACGCCCGATGGTGCTCGGCCCCGCGCGCCAGCGCCTCCTGCACCATGCGCGCCCGTCGTCCCCCGTCGCCCCCGATCCTGGCCACCCTGCCTCCGCCGTCGCGAGCCTACGGTGCGCGCCCGCGGGGGTCAACGCGGGGGCCGACGTCGGCGCGAGAGGGGAGGTGATGCCCGTCGGCGTCCCGACCACGTGCCGAGCCCTATGACGAGGCGCCGGTGCTCGGCCCACAGTGCCTCGTGGGCAGACCCCGAGGGGTCCCCCGTGTACCGACGGCTCATCCGCCGCCCGAAGGATGCGGCGCGGCCACCGTCGCGCTCCCCACGACCGCCCACACCGCCTCCGCGCTCGCGGGCGGCGAGGTGCGGGACCTCTACGACGACAGCCGCGCAGACGTACCCAGTGTCGCGATCCAGGTGTTGGGGCGTAGCCAGTCCGGCCAGCGCACGGTCTGTCTCTCGTCATCGGGTCGGCGAAGCTCCGTTTGCGTGATGCCACCGTGTTCGCCCGCCGGGAAGATCGGCTAGCCGATCTTCCTGGCGGGTTACCAAACCCGGCAGGAAGACCGGCGATCCGGAGGCGGCTCCGTTTCGAGTGCCTGCATGTTTGCGCTGGGCGTAAACATGCAGGCGCGAAGCAAAAGGAGCTCTCGCCGACCTGATAGCGATGGGCAGGCCGTGCGCTAGCCGGCCTGGCTACGCATCCTCGCGGCGCCCACGTTGTAGCCCACGTCGGCAGCGTGCCATACTCGCCGGATGCTCCTCGCCGTCGAACCCCCCGATTGGATGGCGGACACCCGGGCGCTCGGCGCGGCGCTCCGGGCCGGCGGCTACCGTGCCCGCCCCGTCGCCCAGGCCATCGGCATCATCGCCTGGAACGGGCGGCAGATGGACAGCCGCTGGTGGGAGCGCACGAACTGCGCCGAGGGCATATTCGGGGACCAGGTCGAGCTCCTCCTCCGGGGCGGGCGCCTCTCCCCGGAGCGCGCTCGCGCCGCCCTCCCGGAGGTCGCGTGGCGCTCGAGCGTCCTCGACGTGGCCCCCGAGGGGGTCTCGCTCGACGGCACGATCGTGCCCCTGGAAGCGGACCTCGTCTGGACCGACACGCCCCGCCGTGCGTTCCAGGGGAACGACGGCTTGTTCCTCCCGGACAGCACGACATTGGCCGTGCGGCGCTGCCTCCCGTCCGAGCCCGTGGGCCGCCACCTCGACCTCGGGAGCGGCGGCGGCGCCGTGGCCGCACGGGCGGCCCGCTCCGCCGGGGAGACCGTCGCGCTCGACATCAACCCGCGCGCCGCGCTCGGCTGTCATCGCACGGCGGCGCTCTCCGGCCTCACGAACGTCCGGGCCTACACCGGTGCGGGCGCCGAGGCGTGCGCGCTCGGCACGTTCGACCGTGTGAGCTTCGTGCTCCCGCTGCTCGTGCCCTGGAGCGGCCTGGGCGCCGCGCCGGTCCACACCGTGGCCGCCGACGGCGGGCTCCTGCGCGAGATCCTGGAGATCCTCCCAACCCTCCTCGCGCGCGGCGGCCTGGCCATCCTCTACACCCAAGCCTGGGCGGGCGGTCACCACCCGGGAGGCGGCTTGCGCACCACGCTCGACCGTGCGTTCGGTGCGCGCTCCTGGCGGGGTGCCTACTGGTGGGACTACGAGGGCCCAAGCCCGGTCGGCACGCTGCGCGCCGGCATCCTCGCGGTCCGCGCCGACGGGCCGCGGGCATGGGTCGAGGCCCCGCTCGACGCCCCCGACGTCGGCGTGGACGATTGGTGGCCGGGGCTCGCGCGGCTCCTCGGCGAGGCTTAGATCCTCACCCCCTGGGAGGGGTAGGATGCCGTGCCCCGTGCACGTCGTGACGACAGAAGAATTCACCCTCTCGGCGCCGCTTGCCACCCAAGCCGGCGCGCGGGAGCTCGCCAGGGGGAGCCTCGTCCGGAGGGGGGAGGGGACATGCGAGGGCGGCGTCCCCGTAGAGGTCCTCTCGGTGGCCGGTTGGGTCGCGGTCCCGACGCCCGCGGCCCCAGGTGCCCGCGGCTGCCTCGCTACCGAGGCGCTCGCGCCCGTCGACACCCTCGTGTTCGTCGCCCTGGCAAACGCCCCCGCGACCGCCCCGGCCTCCACCTCCACCTCCACCTCCACCTCCACCTCCACCTCCACCTCCACCGCCACCTTCACCGCCGGTGACATCCTCGGCGTCCTCCGCGACGAGGGCCGCTGCGATGCCGATCGCTACACCTTCTCCGGAGGGAGCGTCTCCGCCGGGGTCCCCGTCGCAGCGCTCTCCGCCGTCCGCGCCGTGTCCCCCGACGTGCTGGCGGGCGTCGAGCGCGTGCGTGCCGCCTACGGCGACCTCTTCGGCGGCGACCTCTTCGGCGGCGACCTCTCTGGCGGCGAGCTCTTCGGCAACCTCGGCCCCATCGGCCTCCACGAGGTCCCGTGGACCGACTGGGGCTACGTCGGCCTGCCCCTGCCACACCCGCTCGACGCCGCCGCCCTCGCCGCCGAGTGGGCGCGCGAGGGCCTCGACACCCCGGCGCGGCGCGAGAAGGCCACCGTCGCCTTCGGTCCCGTCGCCTTCGGTCCCGGCGCCTCCGGCCCGGGCACGCTCGGTCCCGCCTCGCCGCCGATCTACCAACACTTCCTCGGCGCGGACGCCCCCGGGAGCGACACGTGGGGCCGGCCCGCCACGATCGTGCGCCTCCTGAAACTTGCGCGCGGCTGGTGGGACCACTGTGTCACCCTCCCGGGTGACCCCGCGCGGTGCACCCTCCAGATCGGCGATCTGGCCTGGTACAACGCCGTCCGTCCGGACCCCCTCGGCCACAAGGATCACGCCGACGGCGCCTGTGTCGACGTGCGGCTCTTCCGCACCGACCCCTCCCGCTACGAGGCCTGGTGGAACCGCCCGGACGATCGCACCGGCGCGATCGCCTACGACGGCGCGCGGACCCTCGCGTTCCTCGCCTGGGCCTACGCCAACGCGCCCGTCACGGAGGCCTTCTTCAACGACCCCGACGCGCTCGCGGCGCTCCCAAACCTGCGCCCGCTACGCGGCCACGACGACCACGTGCACCTCTGCCTTGGCGACCGACCCGGCGACCAACCCTAAGGGCCCGTCCCTCAATACAGTAACCTGAGCATTCGGCCGCCCCTGGGCTCGCGTGCGCGGCGTCGCTCGTCGGTCACATGCCTAAGGGCACGCTCCCTTCTCGCTCCTTGCGCCCGCGGCCCAGGGTCGCCCTCTGTGCTGCAGGTGATTTCAGGACGGACCCCAAGGCGTGGGCGCCGCCGCCGCCGAGGCGGCACACACGGCGCCCGCCAGCGAGCGCCCATGAGCCCGCCGCACGTGCGCGTTGGTCGATCCAAACGAGACGAGCACCACGCGCGCATCCGGACAATCGAACGTCGTGCCGAGGAAGAGCGTGTTGTCCACGCGCGCCTGCCACGTCAGGGCGCGGCGCCCGGCCACCTCCGTCTCCGTGAGGGTGCCTTCCGTCGCGGTGCTCGTCCCCGACTGCGCGGACGCACGCCTCACCAGGCCGAGCTCGTGCCTTGCGGTGGCCTCCATGTCGCCCACGACGGGCTCCCAGGAGAGGTTCTGATCCACCGCCGCGCTCTTGACCGTGACGAGCCCGCGGTCCGCCCCGCCGCGCGTGACCGCCTCGCCCTCGACGATCGGGAGCGTGAACGCGGCCGAGGGGAGCACGAGCGCGCCGGTGGGCAGGCCGGCGCCGGGCTCGGCTCCCAACGTGACGGCGGGTTCGGCTGCCAACGTGGCGGCGAAGAGCAGGACGATCACGCCAGCGGCCCCTTTGGATCCACCGTGGGGATCCGAACTTCGCGCAGCCCCTCGGCAGACAGGATTGCGTTCGCGGCGAGGCGCCCGCTGACACACGCCGCCTCCATCAAGTGCGCCACGACGTCGAGCTTCACGTGGTCCCCCGCCAACAGCAGGTTGGGGATGCTCGTGACGGTCGTTGGCCGCATCGTCCAGTCCCCCGGGGCGAACCGGCTGAAATCGTCCTGGAGCTGCACCTCGTGGTGGAGGATCGTCGCGCCCGCGAGCTCCGGGTAGATCCGTGTCATCTCCGTGCACATCGCGGCCTGGATGACATCGAGCGCCGCCATCTCCTCCGGCGCGATCGCGTAGGCGTGGAGCTCCACGACGGCCCCGCCCGTGCGCGCCGCCCACGCCACGAACGGCTCCTGGTAGTGGGAATAGACGGCGATGGAGTCGACGTACTTGAAGCGCGAGGTGGTGGCGAACGCGCTCCGGTCGGCGCGCACCGGCTTGTCGAGCCACACCCGGAGCACCACGTAGGGGTCCGACTCGCCCAGCGCCGCGACCTGCACCGCCAGCGCGGCGCTCCCGACGTACTGCGACGCCGCCATCAGCTTCTTCAGCCCGCGCACCTCGCACGCGACGACACACCAGTCGGCGGGGATCTGCTCTTCCTGGCGCTCCACCGATCGCGCGATCGTCACGACGCCGTCCCCCTCGACCGCGGTCAGCGTCTTGAGCGCGCGGGGTGGAGGGCCGCCGGTCACCGCGCCCGTGGCGCTGAACGTGCCCCCGTGGCACGGGCAGCGGAACCCGCCCGTCGCGGCGTCACGGCCGACCGGGCAGCCTTTGTGGGTACATTGCCCGTCCAGGGCTGTAAACCCGTTGAGTGCGGTGGACGGCTCCACGCTCCGTGACACGAAAATCGGCATCCCCGCGTCATCCCGCACCTCGGCCCACCCCGTGGCGGGCACGTCTGCAACGGGTACGGTCGCGATGGTCTGGAGCTCGATGTCCCGGGGGGCTCCGCCGCCCTCGACCGTCACCCCCACGACCCGCTTCCCCTCGGCATCCACCCGGCGCACGGGCGTGCTGGTCCGGATGGTGCCACCCAACGCACGGAGGCGCGCCGCCAACGGATCCACGATGGCGGCCATCGAGTCGCGGCGCGTGTAGTCGAACGCGAGCCCCTCGGGGTTCCCCATGAAGTAGAAGTGGAAGAAGCGCAGGGCCTCGGCCGCGGACAGCCGCTCGATCCGGTTGAGCGTGGTGTCCCCGAACGGGCGCAGCACGGTGTCCACCATCGACGTTGGGATGCGCCGCTCGCGGGCGAACGTGGCGAAGTCGACCCCGTCGAATTGGTCGAAGGTGACCGCCGGGTCGAACCGCATCAGGTCGAGCAGGCCCTCGCTCGGCTCGGTGAAGTCGGCGAACCGGAGCGTCTCCGATTGGGTGATGACGGAGAGCAGGTTGAGCGGGAAGATCGACGTGGTGGTCCCGAACCGCTCGGCCGGACGGTCGCCGAAGATCACCGGGTAGCCGGCCGACGGGGCCAGGTCACCCAGCGCCCCCGCGTCCGCGAGGACCTCCCGGAGGTTGTAGTACTGGGCGAAGAAGCCGTGGAACCCGTGCTCGATGGGGAACTCCTCCCCGAGCGCGCGCACGGTCCACCCGCCGACCTTCCCGCCGAGGTGGGAGGCCTGCTCGAACAACGTCACGGAAAATCCGCGCTCGGCCAACGTGATCGCCGCCGTGAGGCCCGCGAGGCCGCCGCCGACGACCACCACGCGCTTCCCCGCGCCGCCGGGGAGGTGCTCGGGGAGCGTGGCGTCATCCGCGCGGGCGGGGCGCCGGTAGATGCGCCGGGGTTGGATCGCCACCCCGGCCGCCAGGGTGCCGAGGCCGAGCGTGGCGAGCGTGGCGCCACCGAGGCGGAGGAGGGTGCGACGGTTCATGCGGGCCCGGTCAAGTCGGTCACGGAGGGGGCAGCCGGCTTCCTATCGCGTGCGCACCGGGCGGCGCACGCCGAATCGACCTCCCGAACTGCGCCGGGGGCCTTCCCGAACTCGGCGGCCGGACTAGATTGAGCGCCTCTTCCCGGAGCGGACATGGTCAGCGGACTCTTCATCGGCGGCGAATGGACGGCGGGCGGCCCGCCGATCGAGGTGCGCAACAAGTACGACGGCACGGTCTACGCGGCGCTCGCGAGCGCCCGCCCCGAGGATGTCGACGCCGCGATCGCCGCCGCCGTGCGCGCCGCCCCGGAGATGGCGCGGATGCCGGCGTGGCGCCGCGGCGAGATCCTGGCGCGGGCCTCCGAAGGCATCCGTGCGCGCCGGGAAGAGCTCGCCCGCATCATCGCCACCGAGGCCGGCAAGGCCCTGAAATTCGCGCGTGTCGAGGTCGATCGCGCGGTCCAGACCTTCGCCGTCGCTGCGGAGGAGGCCAAGCGCCTCCACGGGGAGACCATCCCGCTCGACGCCGCGCCCGCCGGCGAGGGCTACTTCGGGTTCTGGCAGCGGCGCCCCATCGGCGTCGTGGTCGCCATCGCGCCCTTCAACTTCCCGCTCAACCTCGTCGCGCACAAGGTCGCCCCGGCGTTGGCGGCGGGCAACGCGGTGGTCTTGAAGCCGGCGACCTCCACGCCGCTCTCCTCCGTCGCGCTCTGCGAGATCCTCCACGCCGCGGGCCTGCCGCCGGGCGCGCTGAACCTCGTCGTCGGGTCCGGGGCCACGGTGGGCGATCGCCTCGTCGCCGACCCGCGCGTCGGCAAGGTCACCTTCACCGGCAGCGCGCCCGTGGGCCGCCACATCCTCGCCCGCGCCGGCATCAAGAAGGTCACGCTCGAGCTCGGCAACGCCTCGCCGGTCATCGTCGCGTCGGACGCCGACCTCGATCTCGTCGCGAAGCGGTGCGCGCTCGGCGCCTTCTACAACTCCGGCCAGGTCTGCCTCTCCGTGCAGCGCGTCTATGGAGACCGTCGCATCGCCGAGCCCTTCCTCGAGAAGTTCGCCCAGGCCACGGAGGCGATGGTCGTGGGTGACCCCCTCGACGAGCGGGTCGACGTAGGCCCGATGATCGACCTGAAGGAGGCCGCCCGCGCCGAGACCTGGGTCGACGAGGCCGTGTCCGAGGGCGCCCGCGTGGTCGCTGGCGGTCGTCGCGAGGGCGCGGTGTACTGGCCGACGCTCCTCGACCACGTGCGTCCCGGCATGAAGGTGATCGACCAGGAGGTGTTCGCGCCCGTCGCCTCGTTCGTCCCGTACGACGACTTCGAGGAGGCCCTCGCCGCGGCCAACGCCAGCGATTACGGCCTCCAAGCCTCGGTGTTCACGCGTGACATCAACCGCGTGCTCTCCGCCATCCGCACGCTCGACTTCGGCGGCGTCATCATCAACGACACGCCCACCTTCCGCGTCGACCACATGCCCTACGGCGGCATGCGCCAGAGCGGCATCGGCCGCGAGGGCGTGCGCTTCGCAATGGAGGAGATGACGAACATCCAGGTGGTCGCGATCCGCGGGTGAGTACAGGGCGGGCCCGAGCGCTTCGCGCCCGGGCCCTTGTGCAGGGGGCTCCCGCCCCCCGCAACGCCCCCCGGGGATCCGTGCCCGTCAGCGCGTCAGCCACCACAAGTGCGGCTGGATCATGATCCCCGCGTGCGCGGAGCGCACCATGCCGTCCGGGCCGACGATGACCGTGGTGGGCAGCGTGCTCACGCCGTAGGCCTTGCGCGTCTCGGCGTCGGCGCGGAGCACCAGGTAGTCGATGCCGAGGTCCTCGGCGGCCTTGCGCAGGGCGTCGGGCTCGCCGTCGACCGCGATGCCCAGCACCGGGATGTCCGGGTGCGCGCGGGCAAACGCGGAGAGGCCGGGCACCTCCATGCGGCACGGCCCGCACCACGTGGCCCAGAAGTTCAGCACGACGGTCTGGCCGCGGAGCTCCGCGAGGGTGTGGCGCCCGCCGTCGAGGTCCGCCAGCGCGAAGTCGGGCGCCGCTCGAGGCAGGGTGGGCGCGCGCAGCCAGCCGACGCCGACCCACAACGCGACGACCGCGGCCGCGGTGAACGCGAGCTCCCGTGCGAGGCGCGAGGCGCGGCGCGCGAGCGGGGCGGGGGGCTCCGACGGCGCCTCGTCGGGCGCGCGCACCTGGAGCTCGCCGTCGTCACCAGGGGGAGGGGAGGGAGGTTTCACAGCGGCGACCTACTCGTTTGGCGCGCGTGGGGCCAGTCCGTACGGCCGCACGATTACGCGTCGATTGCACTCGCCCGGCCGTGCCACGTGACCGTCTTGTATTGGTGTATCATCCCGTTACGCTTCCTGACCGTTCGGGAGGCACGCAAATTGCAGGGCTTTCCGTTGCGCGTGCGCTCTCTCTCACGCGCGGAGACATGATGACGAGCTCCGGCCGCGCCGGCACAACCCGTTGGTCGATCGACGCCTTGACCGTCGAGCCGCCGTGCGTGTCCGAGCCCTCGCGCCCGCTGGACGACCTCGCCCGGCTCGCCGCGACCCTCGCGGGGACCTCCGCCTGGATCCGAGACCCCCTCGGCACCTGCATCGGCCACGCCGGCCCGCTCGACCTGCCCGCGGACGACCTGGGCTCGGGCGCCCCGTACGAGCAGGCGGTGGTGCCGGACACCACGCAGGATCGCCGCCTCGCGGAGCATCCCGCGGTGCGGGGCACCCCGTTCATCCGCTCGTGGGCGCGGTTTCCGCTCGTCGGCAGCGGGGGCCTCGTGGTCGGCTCGCTGGAGGTCGCGGACACCGTCGCGCGGTTCCATCCGGACGATCGGCTCGATGCCCTGCTGGTCGTGGCCCGGCAGGCCGCCGCGATGTCGACCCTCGCCGCCGAGCGCGACGCTTCCTGGCGCGACGCCCTCATCTCCCTCCCGATCGCGGTCTTCCTGCTCCACCTCACCCCGGAGGACGGCGCGCAACCGACGGATGACGAGGGCCGCCTGCGCCTCGTCGGCGCGAACCTCGCGGCGCGTCGGCTCACGCTCGAGCCCGTCACCCGCCTCATCGGCCGCACGATCGACGACTGCTTCCCCTGGGCGCGCGCCCACGGGCTCGGCGCGCGGTGCGTGCGGGTCGCGGACACCGGCATCCCCGAGGACGTCGACCTCTCCCTCTCCGTCGGGAGCGGCGCGCGCCCGGAGCACGCGGTGCGCATCTTCCGGCTCCCGGGCGGGCACCTCGGCGTGACCGTCGAGGACGTGACCGAGCGCCGCGAGCTCCCGCGCCTGAAGGCCGAGTTCATGGCGAGCGTCTCGCACGAGCTGCGGACCCCCCTCTCCGCCATCCGCGGCGCCGTGGGCCTCCTGGAGGGCGGCGTCGCCGGGCCGCTCCCCGACAACGCGGTGCGCCTCGTGAGCATCGCGCGGGAGGGCGCGGAGCGCCTGGGCCGCCTCGTGAACGACATCCTCGATCTCGAGCGCCTGCGGGGCGGGCTCATGCCCCTCCGCAACGAGCCGACGCGGGTCACGGAGCTCGTCGAGCTCGCCATCCACGCCGTGCAGGGCGCGACCCGCGCTGCCGGGGTGCGCGTCGAGCGCGTGGGAGACGACTGCGGGGAGGTGCGCGGCGATCGCGAGCGCCTCGCCCAGGCGCTCACGAACCTCCTCTCCAACGCCGTGAAGTTCTCGCCGTCGGGCGGGCGCGTGCAGGTCTCGGTGAACCCCAGCTCGACCGGCGGGGTCCGCATCGCGGTTCGCGACGAGGGGCGCGGCCTCTCCGACGACGAGGTGTGCCGCCTCTTCCTCCCGTTCCAGACGGTCGACGGCTCGGATTCGCGCGCTCGTGGTGGCGCGGGCCTGGGGCTCGCCATCAGCCGGTTCATCGTCGAGGGGCACGGCGGCATGGTCGGCGTCGAGACCGCGCCGGGCGACGGGTCGACCTTCTGGATGGAGCTGCCCCGGTACCTGGGCGGCTACGGGTCCGCGCCGCCGGCATAGGGCCGCGCGGGCCGTCCGGCGTGGGGTCGATCGCCGAGCGGAGTGGGCTACACTCGGCGCCCCTCGAGGCTCCCTTGTTGCTCCTGCTCGCCCTCGGCGCCGCCACGCCCGTCTACGCCGCCGCCGGAACCGACCCGAAGGAGGAGGCGAAGGCCTTCCTCGAGCTCTACAACTCGCTCTACGCGGGCCAGAGCACCGTCGCGAACGAGGCGAGCTGGGCGGCGTCGACCCAGGTGGGACCGTCCACCGAAGGCGCCCGCACCGCGGCCAATCAGGCCTACGCCGCGTTCGTGGGGGACGCCGCGATCATCCGCCAGACGCGCGCGCTCCTCGCCCTGCGCACCGAGCTCCTGCCCCTCCAGGTCCGTGAGCTCGAGTCGATCCTGCTGCGCGCGGGGGACGCCCCGGCCACGCTCCCCGAGGTCGTGAACGCCCGCATCGCCGAGGAGAGCCGCCTCGCCGCCGTGCAGGACGGCTACGTCTTCTGCTTCGGCCCCCGCGGTGCCGATGGCGCGTGCGCCGACGGCAAGGATGCCAACGACGTCGACCACGTGCTGCTGGAGTCCAGGGACCTCTCGGAGCGGCTCCGCGTGTGGGAGGCCTCCAAGGAGATCGGCGTCCCGCTGAAGTCCGGCCTCGTCACGCTCCAGAAGCTCCGCAACCAGGTGGCCCGGGAGATGGGCTACAGCTCCTTCTTCGGCCTCACGAGCGCCAGCTACGGCATGTCGTCGGACGAGATGATCACGCTGCTCGACGGCTTCAACACGGACATGGCGCCGCTCTACGGCGCGCTCCACACCTGGGCGACCCGCCAGCTCGCCGCCCGCTATGGCCAGCCGGTGCCCGCGGGCCCCGTGCCGGCGCAGTGGTACCCGAACCGGTGGGCGCAGGAGTGGAGCGGGCTCGTCACGGCGACGGACCTCGATCCCTACTTCGTGGGGCGCACCCCGGAGTCGATCGTGAAGGACGCCGAGTCGTTCTACACGTCGATGGGGTTCGAGCCGTTGCCGCCGGTCTTCTGGGAGAAGTCGGACCTCTACCCGGTGGCCGCGGGGCAGACGCGGCTGAAGAACGCCCACGCCTCGGCCTGGCACATGGACATGCAGAAGGATGTGCGCTCGCTCATGAGCGTCGAGGCCGACAGCCAGTGGTTCTTCACGTCCCACCACGAGCTCGGGCACGTCTACTACTACCTGTCCTACGCGCGGCCGGGCGTGCCGCCGACGCTGCGCGAGGGCGCGAACCGGGCGTTCCACGAGGGCGTGGGCGAGCTCATCAGCCTCGCCGCGGGGCAGGTGCCGTACCTGCAGCAGCGCGGCATCCTGCCGGCCAAGGTGAAGATCGATCCGACCCAGGCGATGCTCGCCTCCGCGCTCGAGCAGACCGTCGCGTTCATCCCCTGGTCGGCCGGGGTGATGACCCACTTCGAGTACGAGCTCTACGAGAAGGACCTCCCGCCCGAGCAGTGGCAGGCGCGGTGGTGGGCGCTGGCGGGCCAGTACCAGAAGGTGGCCCCCCCGGACGCCGCGCGGCTCACCGATCCCAACCTGTGCGACGCCTGCACGAAAACCCATATCGTCGACGATCCGGGCCAGTACTACGACTACGCCATCGCGACGGTCATCAAGTACCAGTTGCACGAGCACATCGCGACGAAGATCCTCAAGCAGGACCCCCACATGTGCAACTACTACGGGAACAAGGAGGTGGGTGCGTTCCTCCGTGGGATCCTGGAGCAGGGCGCCACGCGGGACTGGCGCGAGGTCTTGAAGGAGGCGACGGGCGAGGACCTCTCCACCCGCGCGATGGTGGCGTACTTCGCCCCCCTCCAGGGCTGGTTGGAAAAAGAGAACAAGAAGCCGCTCCCGAAGGTCTCGAAGTCGCGCTGATCCCACGGGCCGAGCTTGAAATCCGGGTGGCCGCGCTCGCGTCGCGCGCGTAGGCTTTCCCCGTGCGTGGAGCGTCGATGACCGGGGTGAAGGCGTCCGAGAGTAGCCAGGCGATCGTCGTGAACGATCCTCGTTGGGGCGGCGCGGCGGGGCTCCTGGGTCTGCGTCCGGGCTTCTGCTCGTCGCCCGACTACGACGCGCTCTTCGCGCTCGGCTGGCCCCACATCCGCTTCGTGGTGGACGGGCATCGGGAGGATGACGAGCCGACCACGCACGCGCTGCGCATCCTCGCCATGGCCGATCCGCCGGCCCGCTTCGCGTGGCCGCGCCGGGTGGCGCAGGGGGTGGTCCGCGGGTGGGGCCTCCCCTCGATCTTCGAGCTCGCGCCGGGCTTCCAGGAGTTCCGGGTCGAGGCCGAGGAGGCCGTCTGGAAGCCCTCGGCCATCACGCCGGAGGAGGCCGGGACCCTCCTCGCGTGCCGCCTCAACCAGGACGTGCCCGGGGTCTCCGAGCGCGGCATCGAGAGCTTCGTGCTCCTCCTCGAGGCGCTCGTCGGCGCGGACGTCGTGGGGAGCGCCATCCTCGACGAGCTGGAGCAGGCCCCGGTCGACACGCTCCTCTCCGAGTGGTCGCTCCCCCCGCAGGTGACCTTCCACCTCGGCTTCCTCGCGCTGCGCGTCCCGCGGGCGCAGAGCGAAGCGTGGCGGCTCCGCATGACCACGGTCCTGGAGCGCTGCTTCGCCGAGCGGCCGAAGCTCCGTCGGAACGGCTTCCGCGGGGCCGGCGCCTCCCACGCCCGCTCGCTCCACCTCGTGCTCAACGGGGGCTCGGCCGCCGAGAGCAGCACCGATCGCAGCCTGCGCTGGTACGTGCACGTGGCGGATGACTCCGTGCTCGTCCGCATGCGGGTCGCGGTGAACCGCGCGGCCTACGAGCCCGACGCGCGCCTCGTGTTCCTCGGCGGTCCCGACGTGCTGGCCCGCTATGGGCGCGACTGGCCGAAGCTCGGCACCACCGATGCGCAGCGGTGGTTCTTCGAGCAGATCGCGCCCATCGCGGCGCCCGAGATGTACCCGCTCATGCTGGAGATGGCGGGCCGGTCGCTCGTGCGCCCGGAGGCCATCGGGTGGTTCGTGAAGCACGCGGCGGCCACCCGCGCCTTCCTCGAAGAGACCGCCGGCGGGGATGGTACGGCCGCCACCTACGCGCGCACGGTGCGCAAGGCGCTGGCCTCGGCGGCGTAGCCCGGCCGGCCTCCGGTGAGGCCGCCCTCCCGCTACGGCCGCGTTCGTCGACCCGGGAAGGGCCCGGTCGGTCGCGTGCGCGCCCGTCGGCGTCTATACTGCCCGGATGTTGCTGCTCCTCTCGTCTGTCGCCCTCGCGGGCTGGACCCGCACCGCCGAAGAGAACGGCTGCGTCTACTTCGTCGGGGATCGCCAGGGCACCTACGCGCCGGTCCGCGCGGAGTGCGAGTGGCCGATCGCCGCGGGCAAGCTCCAGGGAATCCTGGCGGCGAACGGCGCGCACGCCGACTACTTCACCTCCGTCTCGGCGAGCCGCGTGCTCGGGCCGACGGCGGGCGGCGAGCTCGTCTACCAGGTGCACGAGGCCTCCGGCATCTCCGACCGCGAGATCGTGCTGGTCATGGGCCAGGAGGCCATCCCCGGCGGCACCCGCTACACGTGGACCCGCGCGGCGGACCAGGCGAAGGTCACCGGAAAGCTCGTCCCCACCGTGGTCGACACCGGCAAGTGGGAGGTCACGGCGACCGCCACGGGCGCGAAGGTCGTGTACGAGCTCCTCTACGACCCGGGCGGCAGCGTCCCGAGCTTCCTCGTGCGCTCGTTCCAGGGGTCGGGCACCCGCACCCTGGTCGGCGAGCTGCGGACCTGGGCCGAGGCCCACTGATTCACGACAACCCCCGGGAGCGTCGCGCGAATCAATCGATTGATTGACAAGCGCCGCCCGATCTCGTAGACCCTCGACCCGGACCCCCCGGAGCGCCCGTGCCACGCCTCCCGACGCCGCTCCGTGCCGTGCACGCGCTCTTCCTCGCAGCGCTGCTGGGTGGGCTCGCGCCATCCGCCGTCGCCGCGCCCCTCGCGGTGACCGCCGAGGAGGAGGCCCTCCTGCGCGCGCGAGAGATCGTGGTGCGCCCGCTCGCGTCCCGCTCCGAGGGCGGGGTGCGCGTGTTCGCCGTGGTCGACATTCACGCGGGCCGCGCGGCGGTCTGGGGCGCGCTGCTCGACTTCCCCGGCCGGCTCAAGAGCAACACGGCGGTGAAGTCGGTGGAGCACTACCGGCCCTCCACCCCGACCGACCAGTGGGTGCGCTGGGAGGTCTCGAAGTTCGGCTTCTCCATCGGCTACCACAACCACTACGCGCTCGACGTCGCCGCGGGCCGGCTCTCCCACGAGCTCGACACCACCAAGGAGAACGACCTCGCGGGCAGCCGCGGCGTCTACGACCTCCTCCCGAGCCCCGCGGGCGCGGACTGGACCCGTCTCGCGTACGAATGCGAGAGCAATTTCGGGCAGGCCATGCCGGAGTTCGTGCAGCGCTGGATGAGCACGGGCGCGACCCGCGACTTCATGGCCGACATGGCCGCCCGCGCGGAAGCGCTCCAGTGATGGCGCTCCTGGCCGCGGGCGCGCTCGCCGCGCCAGTGGAGCTCCACACCACCCACCAGGTCGGCGCGGCGCTGTTCCCCGAGGGGGTGCAGTACATGTTCGAGGCCGAGGGCCGCCTCCCGCTCTGGAAGTCGGACCACTTCCTCCTGGCGGACGGCCACGTCGCGCTCGCCGCGCACGCGGAGATCACGCCGTCGTTCCCGCGGGTCGGGCCCGTGCTGCGCATCGCGCCGGTGGCGTTCTGGGATGCGACGTTCCGCGCCTACGGCACCTGGTACTTCGGCGCCTTCTCCAGCATCCTGCCGTTCGACGATCCCGCGTTTCGGGCCACCCGCGAGAACAAGCGCGCCCTCATCGACGACGGTGTGCGCACCGGCGGGTGGGGCCTCCGGGTCGACGCGGAGACCCGGCTGAAGGGAAAGGCCGGGCCGGTCATCGTCGTGCTGGAGCTGCAGTGGCGCCACCACCACATCGAGGTGCCCGGCGGGGAGCTCGAGTGGTTCTGGGAGCCGACCGAGATGCTCAACGTCTCGGGGACCGGCGAGGTCATCAACCGCAACGGATACCTGTTCTTCGAGCTCATCAAGCCGACCACCGCCACGGAGGCCGCCCCCGCCGACGACCGGAAGCTCTGGATCGGCGCGCTCGGCATGTGGCAGACCTCCCCGCAGAGCCACGACCGCAACATCCGCGTCGGCCCGGTCGCGTTCTGGAAGCCGGCCAACGGGCACAAGGTCCCGACGCTCATCGTGGGAACGCAGGCGTGGATCGACAGCAGCTTCACGCCGGTGTTCCCGCCCTACACCTTCGTCGCCGCGAACTGGGCGAAATGAAGCCGCCGCATGGCCTGTCGCTCCCGACGCACCTCACGCCCAAGGCGATGGCGCGGATCGGCTTCGGGCTCCTCGTGCTCGTGGCGGCGATCGCCGGCGTGGGCGCCGTGCTCCGCGAGCCCATCGCGACCTTCTCGTCGACCCTCGTGGCGGACTACGGCCTGCTCGGCCTCTTCGGCGCCGTCTTCGCGATGGACCCCGTGCCCGGCCTCGGGTTCCAGCCCGCCTTGTTCCTCGGCTACACCGGCGGCATCGCGTTGGGGCCACTCTTCGGCGCGACCTGGCTCGCGTCGCTTAGCGCGAGCGTCGCGGTCTACACGGTGGGGCGCGCCTGGCGGGGGCGCCCGGGGCTGGAGGACTTCCTCGTGCGCTGGCGGATCGGCCACTGGCTCCGGAGCCACGGGGTCCGCGCCATCGCGATCGCGTCGGTGGCGCCGGTGCCGTTCGGCCTCGCGACGTTCGCGGCCGGGGTGATGGGCGTGGGCCTCCGCGACCTGCTGCTGGGGGCCTCGTTCCGCGCGGTGAAGATGGCGCTGACGCTCTCCGCCATCGTGGCGGGGTGGGGGGTGAGCGCGTGAGCGGTGACGATACGCGCGAGCGGATCCTCGAAGCCGCCGCCCCGCTCTTCGCGACCGAGGGCTTCGCCGGGGCGTCCACGCGCGCGATCGCCCAGGCCTCCGGCGTGAACATCGCGACGCTCGCGTACCACTTCGGCGACAAGCGGGGCCTCTACGCCGCGCTGGTCGACCGCACCTACGCGCGCCTCGTGGACGTCGAGATCCCCGGAGCGGACGAGCCCGACCCGGAGGCGCGGCTGCGCGTCATGGTGAAGGGGCTCTACCACTTCGCGCGCGCCCACCACCTCGAGGTCCGCGTGCTGCTCCGCCACGTGCTGGAGAACCGCCGTCTGCCCGAGGCCGTCTCCACGCGCTGGCTCGGACCGCTCCTGGCGCGCGTGGGCGACGCGCTGGCGCCGCTGGGCATCCCGCTCGACGCGGACCGTATGCTCGCGCTGCTCTCGCTCAACCACCTGATCGTGCGGTTCGCCATCACGGAGCCCGCCGACCTCGCCCCCTTCGGCATCGGGGACGGCGGGGACGGCGATCCGCACGCGCGGATCGCGGACCACCTCGCGGATGTCGCATGCCGGCTGCTCGGCGTGGGCTCGGCGCCGCGGGCCTGACCGGGAGCCGGCGCCGCGGGGCTGATCGGGCGCCGCGGGCCGGACCTGAACCGGCGCCGCGGGCCAGACCCGCCCCCCGAGGGGAGGGCGTGGACCTAGAACCGGCCCCGACCGCCGCCGCGCCCGCCACCGCGCCCACCGGATCCGGACTTCCCGGCGGGCCCCGGGCGTTCCGGCGCCGGCCGACCGCTCGGGCTCTCGCGGCGGCCACCTTGACCCTGCCGGCCACCCGGACGCTGCCGACTCTCGCGCGGGGTGCGCTCGGGCTGCGCGATCGGCGGGGGCGCCGGGGGGAGCGCGCTCCGCTCGGCGGCCTCGGCGCCGGTCGTCCCCGGGGCCCGGCCGTGGGCCTTCTCCGCGAACTTGCGCCGCAGGATCTCCATGTCGTCCGCCAGCGGGGCGTCGAAGTGGAGGTCCTCGCCGGTGAACGGGTGCTGGAACGCCAGGCGCGCGGCGTGGAGCGCGAGCCGGGGCGCGGCGCCCGCGGTGTGGCGGTCGGCGTAGAGCGGATCCCCGAGCACGGGGTGCTCGAGCTCCGCGAGGTGGATGCGGACCTGGTGCGTGCGCCCGGTCTCCAGGCGGGCCTCGACGAGCGAGGCGCGGCCGTAGGACTCGACCCGGCCGATCCAGGTGATCGCGGGCTTCGCCCCCCAGCCCTCTCCGCTGCCGCGGAGGCCGTCGCCACGGTCCCGCACCATCATGGTGCGCATCTCGCGCGGGGGCCCCGCCGGGAACGAGCCGCGCACCAGCGCCAGGTACTTGCGCTCGATCGTGTGGGCCTCGAAGAGCGCCTTCAGGGCCTCCTGGGCGGCGTCCGTGCGGGCCACCAGCATGACGCCCGAGGTCTCCTCGTCGAGGCGGTGCACGGGGAGGGCGGTGCCGAGCCGCTGCCCGACGTAGCGGAGCACGTTCTCCGCGTCGTGACGGCCCGGCGCGGGCACGGCGAGCATCTCGGGCGGCTTCCACACGACCGCGAGGTGCATGTCGTACCAGAGCATGACGGCGTCGCGACCGACGACCATGCGTGGCGTGTTGGGATCGTAGCGGACCCGCGTGGGGTCGACCATGCGGCCGGCATCCGCCGTGGGAACGCGGTCGATCCGCACCTTTCCGGTGCGAAGGGCCTCACGGGCGGCGTTTCCGCGGAGCCCCAGGGTGACGAGATGGTCGAGCAGGCGGATGATGGGGGGCCTCGGATCGCGCGGCACCTAACATCGTCGGCTTCGGCTCGCGCCCCCTCGACGCCGGCCGCCCGGTGAGGGCGGCGCGGCGGAGGGGCGTACGAGAGGGCGTCGGTCTCACGGATCCGTGCCGATGGGCACCGGGGGTGGTGCGTGGCCGTGGGACCGACAACGGCCGACACCAGTGCAGCTTCCGTGCCATATGGGAGAACCTGCGCTTTTACCGAATGGTCGGAGGGCACGTCCGAATAAGTGACGGTTCTTCCGAGGGGGTGTATCGAAACGATACATGCGTCACAAGTCGGGATCGACCTCGAGCTCCTTCAGGGTCCGGTAGAGCGTCATCCGGCTCACGCCGAGGAGCCGCGCGGCTTCGGCCTTGTTCCCGCTGGCCACCCGCAGCGCGTCCATCACGTGCTGGCGGCTGACCTCGCGGAGGGTGGGGAAGGGGGCGCCACGGCCCGGCACGGGGAGCCGCCCCAGGTCCGCGAGCACCCGGGCGCGCGACGGTGTCGGCTCCTGCACGTCCGCGGGCTCGCTCGTGAAGTCGAGGCCCAGGCGGACGGGGGTGTCCCCGATTCCAAGGCGTGCGGGCTCCCGCAGCGGCTCCCGCGGCGGCTCCCGGAGCGCCTCCCGGGCCGCGGGCAGGGGCTCCGGAGAGGCCGTGCGGGTCGGCTCCAGGTCCGCCTCGAGCCCACCCTCGGACACCGGCTTCCGCCGCTCCAGCGCCACCGCGCGCAGGAACGGCTGCGGGAGGTCCGCGATGCCGAGCACGGTGCCGCGGGCGGTCACCACGGCGTGCGCGAGGAGGTTCTCCAGCTCGCGCACGTTGCCGGGGAAGCGGTAGGACGAGAGGAGCTCCATCACCCGGGGGTCGAGGTCGACCACCGGTTTGCCCTCGCGAGCCGCGCACACGCGCACGAAGTGGCGGGCCAGCTCGGGGATGTCGCCCGCGCGGTCCCGCAGCGGCGGCAGGTTCACGGTGTAGACGGACAGCCGGTAGTAGAGGTCCTCGCGGAACCGGCCGGCGGCGACGGCCTCCTCGAGGTCCCGGTGGGTCGCGGAGACGACCCGCACGTCCGCCGTGAGCGTCTCGACGCCGCCGAGCCGCACGAATTCGCCCTCCTGGAGCACCCGCAGGAGCTTCGGCTGGAGCCCCATCGGCATGTCCCCGATCTCGTCGAGGAACAAGGTGCCGCGCCGGGCCATGTCGAACCGGCCGAGCTTCCGCGTCTGCGCGCCGGTGAAGGCGCCCTTCTCGTAGCCGAAGAGCTCGGCCTCGAGCAGGTTGTCGGGGATCCCGGCGCAGTTGACCGCGATGAACGGGCCGTCCCGGCGGGGGCCGTTCACGTGGAGGGCGCGGGCGATGAGCTCCTTGCCGGTGCCGCTCTCCCCGCGGATGAGCACCGGAACGCGCGAGGGGAGGGCGCTCTGGACGGCCCGGAACACGCCGCGCATCGCGGTGGAGCGCGCCACGATGCCGGCGAACGGCGCGGACTGGGCCGCGGACTCGACCTGGAGGCGGGCGTGGTCGACGGCGTCCGGCAGGCGGGTGGCGAGCTGCACCTTGTCGACGAAGTCGAAGGCGCCATCGCGGATGGAGTCGAGCGCGAGGTCGGTCGAGGCCTGCCCGGTGAGGAGGATGACGGGCACGTCCGGGGCGACGAGGCGGATCTGGCGGAGGAGCCGCGTGCCGTCGATGTCGGGCAGGTTCACGTCGAGCACGACGACCCCCGCGAAGCCCTCCTGGAGCGCCGCGAGCGCGCCCGCGCCGTCCGCGACCGACCGCACGGCGTAGCCCCGCGCGCCGAGGAGCCGCTCCACGAGGACGCGGATCCACGGGTCGTCGTCGATCACGAGCACGTCGCGGCCGGTGGAACCCTGCATCGCCACCTCCTAACTCCTGGGCGGCGAGCGCCGTCGATCCCGCGTCGGCATGCCGCCGCTCATCACACGCCCACGCATCGGGCCGCCGCTCACCACGAGATGCCCGCGCCGAGGAGCAGGTAGGCCTTCCCCGCGAACACGCCGCCGTCCTGGTTGTACTGGGCCCCGGCGAGCACGTCGGCAGCACCGTCCCCGTCGACATCCCCGGCCCCGGCGACCGCGCGCCCCGCCGCGTCGTTCGCGGCCTCCGCGGGGAACGCGATCCCGGCCTCTCCCAGCGTGCGCACGCCCGGCGTGGCAGCGTCCGGCACGAGGTACACCCCGCCGCCGTCGAGCCCGCCGGCGTCGCTCCCCGGCACCCCGACGATGACCTCGGGCCGCCCGTCCCCGTCGATGTCCCCCGCGCCCGCCACCGACCACCCCGCGAGGTCCCCGTCGGCGTCCCCCACGAGCACGGGCGAGCGGTCGTCCAGCGCGCCGTCTCCGTCGGCGATCGGCCCCAGGAGCACGTAGACCCGGCCCTCGTCGGTGCCGTCCGCGGCCACGAGCAGGTCCGCGAGGCCGTCCCCGTCGAGGTCCCCCGCGGAGGCCACCGCCCCCCCGGCGTAGGCGCCCGGCCCCGGCCCGAACCGACGCGCGTCGACGTCGACGGCCGCGTGGTCGCCCGCCGCGATGGGCCCCCGCGCGATCCACACCGTGCCGGCGTCCTCCCCCCCGTCGTCGGCGCCCCCGGCCCCGAGGGCGAGGTCGTCCACGCCGTCCCCGTCGAGGTCCATGCCCCCGACGAGCGCGTCCCCGAGGGCGTCTCCGCCGGTCGACTCGCCGTGGAGGAGCGCGCTCGAGGGGGCGCCGGCGCCGGTGAACGTGGCGTAGGCGTCTCGCAGGGAGGCCACGCCCGGGACGAACGGCGCGGTCAGCAGGTAGACCCGGCCCGCGCCGCCGCCGCCCGCGTCGTTGCCGGGGGCGCCCACGAGCACGCAGCCGGCCTCGCCCCCCGCGTTGCCGGCCGCCCCGACGCTCACGCCGGCCTGGTCGCCGGGCGTCTCGCCGATGAACGCGACCGGAGCGTCGTCCGCGGGGGTCTCGCCCGGCGGCAGCGCGTCCAGGAAGAGGTAGACCTTGCCGGCCTCGCCCCCGCCCTCGTCGTTGCCCATCGCGGAGACGAGGAGCTCGGGGAGGCCGTCCCCGTCGACATCGCCGGCGCCGCCGACCGCGTAGCCGAGGAAGTCGTAGGGGTGTTCGGGTCCGGGCTCGACCGTGACGCACGCCCCCTCGGAGAGGAGGTGCTCGCCCGCCGCGACCGGCCCGAACCAGGCGCACGCGAGGCCGCCGTAGAACGCCCCGACGACCACGTCGTCGTGCCCGTCGCCGTCGAGATCCCCGGGGCCGGCCACCGCGCTCCCCGCGGCGGTCGAGGGCGCGCCGAGCAAGGCGGCGTCGGCGTCGGCGAGGGCGTGGCGGACCGGAGCACCATCGCCCGCCGGCTCCGGCTCCGTGTCCGTCGCGCCGCACGCGGCCAGGAGCGCCAGCAGCAGCGTGACCGGGGGCGAGCGGGAGGCGGAAGCACGCATCGGTCGGGACCTATCACCCTCGAACCCGGCCGTTCAGACCCGCTGGTCTCCCGCGTACAGGAACGGGCGCACCCGCCGCTCTTCGAGCCTCCACCGGTCCCACTCCTGCTGGTGCTTCCGGCGCTCCGGGCCGTCGTAGAGCGCGCCCCGGAGCGCCTCGGGGGCCGTCCGCGCGCCCGTGATCCCCGGCACGACACCCTGCTCGAGCGCCTCCTCGAAGCGCAACGCGTTGCTCCCGGGGACCCCGTCCTCCGCGGCGGCCGCCGCCTCTCCCGGCGCGGTTCGCCACGGCCCGCTCGCGCCGGGCGGGCCGGGCTCGTCCGCCGTCATCGGCCCCGCGAACGCCCCCACCGGCTGGGTCCCGCGCGGGCGCCCGTCGTCATCGCTCGCCCGCTGCCCACCGCCCAGGTCCGGTTGGCGCAACAGGTCGCTCTGGGTGTCGGTTCCCCGACCGGGGGGGTGTCTACGGCGCATCGATGCCTCCCTCGAGAGCATAGACCTGTCCCGGGTCCTGCCTTGTCTCGGTGACCCGGGTGCCTAGCTTCGTGACAGGATGGGAGACACCAACTCACAAGAGGTTCGGCCCGCGTTCCAGGTCCTGGCCTGGATCCTGTTCGGTGTGGTCGTGTTCTCGTCGGCGGTCCTGGCGCTCTTTTTCGGAGGACCCCCCGCAATGGTGGTCTTCCTGTTGGCGGTCGTCATCGGGGGGCTTTGGTGGTGGACCGCTCACCCTACGGAAGAGCGTGAGGACGGGGGACGTCGATAGCGGAACGACCAGTGCGCTGAAGAGGTGGGCCTGGCCCTCCTGCCCGGAGAGGGTAGGGGGGCCTCTCCCGTTTTTGGCGGGCGATCTCCGAGCGCATGGAAGAAAAGCAGGGCGGAGCTCGTGGTTTTGCGCGCACGAGGGGTGGACGAAGCAGGGTTTTGATCCCAAACCTTCGCAATGGAAGCTCGTACCGCCCCCCCGCACCCCGCCCGCAAGAGCGCTCGGATCGATGTCCGCGGCCCCCGCACCCCGTCGTCGACGCTCGTCCTGACTTCCGAGGCGCTGGGGTTCGTCGCGGAGCTGGCACGTCGGTACACGCCCCGCGTGCAGGAGCTCCTCGCGCGCCGGCGCGAGCGGCAGGCCGAGTTCGACGGCGGTCGGTTCCCCGACTACCTCCCGGAGACCGTCGGCATCCGCACCTCCGAGTGGACCGTCGCGCCGATCCCGGCGGAGCTCCTGGATCGTCGCGTCGAGATCACCGGCCCGGTGGACCGCAAGATGGTCATCAACGGCCTCTCCTCCGGCGCCAACGTCTTCATGGCGGACTTCGAGGACGCGACGTCGCCCACGTGGCACAACCTCGTCGAGGGCCAACAGAACCTCGTCGACGCCGTGCGCGGCGACATCCGCTACGTGCAGCCGGAGACCGGCAAGATCTACACCCTGGGGCCGAGCCGCGCCGTGCTGTTCGTGCGGCCGCGGGGCTGGCACCTCTGGGAGAAGCACGTCCTGGTCGACGGGCAGCCCGTCCCCGCCGCGCTCTTCGACTTCGGCCTCTACTTCTGGCACAACGCCGCGCACCTCGCGTCGAGCGGGCGTCGTCCGTGCTTCTACCTTCCGAAGATGGAGAGCCACCGCGAGGCGCGGCTGTGGGCGGACGTGTTCGCGTTCGCCGAGGACGCCGTGCGGATCCCCGTCGGGACGGTCCGGGCCACCGTGCTCATCGAGACCCTCCCCGCCGCGTTCGAGATGGACGAGATCCTCTGGGAGCTCCGCGCCTACTCGGCGGGGCTCAACTGCGGGCGGTGGGACTACATCTTCAGCTACATCAAGACGTTCTCCGAGCACCCGGCGTTCGTCGTGCCCGACCGCGGCGCCATCGGCATGACACAGCCCTTCCTCGCCGCCTACACGCGCGCGGTGGTCGCGATCTGCCACCGCCGTGGCGTGCACGCGATGGGGGGCATGGCCGCGCAGATCCCGCTCCGGGAGGACCCCGAGGCCAGCGCGCGCGCCATCGCCAAGGTGCGCGAGGACAAGCTCCGCGAGGTGACACTTGGTCACGACGGCACCTGGGTCGCGCACCCGGCGCTCGTCCCGATCGCGCGGGAGGTCTTCGACGCCCACATGGTCGGCCCCAACCAGATCGGCGTGCGGCCGCCCGGCGGGCCTCCGCGCGCGTTCGAGCTCTGCGCGCCGCCCCAGGGCCCCCGCACCACCGCGACCCTCCGCCACGACATCGACGTGTCGGTCCGGTACCTCGAGGCGTGGCTCCGTGGCATCGGCAGCGTCGCGCTGTACGGCCTCATGGAGGACGCCGCCACCGTGGAGATCGCGCGCAGCCAGATCTGGCAGTGGATCCGCCACGGCGCCCGGCTCGACGACAACGGCGAGCTGACCGTGTCCCGCTTCGAGCGCGTGCTCGACGAGGCGATGAACCAACTCCGCGCCGGCCTGGGCGCGGAGGCCTACGAACGCGGCCGCTGGGCGGAGGCCCGCACCTTGTTCCATCGCGCGTGCACCGCGCGCCGGCTGCCGCCCTTTGTGACCTCGCTCGCGTACGAGCGGATCGTCACGCTCCTTCCTCCGTCCATGGAGTGACCAAGATGCCAAGCAGGAAGCCCCCGCCGACCCCCGCCACCGTGTTGCAAACCGAGCGGATGGAGGCGCCGAAGGGCCGGTGGACGGGCATCGTCCGCCCCTACCTCCCCGCGGACGTCGAGCGGCTCCGGGGATCCCTCCGCGTCCGCCACACCTTCGCCGAGAACGGCGCGGAGCGGCTCTGGGAGATGCTGACCCAGCGGGACTACGTGCCCGCGCTCGGCGCCTCGACCGGCAACCAGGCGGTGCAGCAGGTGCGCGCCGGGCTGCCCGCGGTCTACGTCAGCGGTTGGCAGGTGGCCGCGGACGGGAACCTCGCCGGCCAGACCTACCCCGACCAGAGCCTCTACCCGTGCAACAGCGTGCCGACGCTCGTGCGGCGCATCAACCAGGCGCTCCAGCGCGCCGATCAGATCGAGCACGCCGAGGGTCGGAACGGGCGGAACTGGTACGCGCCCATCGTGGCGGACGCCGAGGCCGGCTTCGGCGGCCCCCTCAACGCCTTCGAGATCACGCGCTCCCTCATCGAGGCCGGCGCCGGGGGCGTGCACCTCGAGGATCAGCTCGCCAGCGAGAAGAAGTGCGGACACCTCGGCGGCAAGGTGCTCCTGCCGGTGAGCCAGTTCATCCGCGCGCTCGTCGCGGCGCGGCTCGCCGCGGACGTGCTCGGCGTGGACACCGTCCTCATCGCGCGCACCGACGCCGAGAGCGCGAAGCTCGTGACGAGCGACATCGACCTGCGCGACCACCCGTTCATGGCCGGCGGCCGGAGCCCCGAGGGCTTCTTCCACTACCGGGGCGGCGACGACGCCGCGATCATGCGCGCCATGGCCTACGCGCCCTACGCGGACGTGTTGTGGTGCGAGACCAGCACCCCCGATCTCGGCGCCGCGCGGCGCTTCGCGGAGGCGGTCCAGGCGGCGTTCCCCGGCAAGCTCCTGGCGTACAACTGTTCGCCGTCGTTCAACTGGAAGCGTCACATGGACAAGGCGAGCCTGGCGCGCTTCCAGGGCGAGCTCGGGGCCATGGGCTACAAGTTCCAGTTCGTGACGCTGGCCGGGTTCCACAGCATCAGCCACGGCATGTACTCGCTGGCGCAGGCCTACGGCGAGCGGGGGATGGAGGCCTACGCGGAGCTCCAGGACGCCGAGCTCGCGGCCGAGGCGAACGGGTACACCGCGGTGCGCCACCAGCGCGAGGTCGGCACCGGCTACTTCGACGACGTGGCGCAGATCATCGCGGGGGGCAACTCCTCGACGACCGCGCTGCACGCCTCGACGGAAGAAGCCCAGTTCACCCCGGCGCTCGAGACGGCGTAGACGCACGCTCGACGGTCGAGGGCTCGCCCGCTTAGAACCCCGGTGTGCCCTCCCTCCTCACCGTCTCGCTCCTCGCGCCCGCGCTCGCGGCGGGCCCCTCGTCCCCGGAGCTCTCGGGCGGTCGCGTGCCGTTCGGCGCCGCCGACCGCGCCCCCGCGCCGGGCCCCGGCGTCCACCACGAGCACGAGCGCCTCGCGATGCAGGCGAGCACCAGGGGCCCGGCGCCGCCGCCGGCCCCCAGCGCCCGGCCGGACAAGGTCGTCTACGGCTACCTCCCGTACTGGACGGTCGGCCCCGAGGACGTGCCGTGGGACCACCTCACCCACCTCGCCATCTTCAACGTCGACCTGGAGTCGGACGGCTCGCTCTCCGACACCTCCCGGTGGACCGGCGTCGCGGCCGACGCCGTGGCCATGGGGCACGCCGCCGGCGTGAAGGTCCACCTCTGCGTCACGTCGTTCGACGACGACGTGATGGACGCCGTCCTCTCCTCCGCGAGCCGCCGCGCCGCCGCGATCGAGGCCCTCGGCGCCCTCGTGGACGCCTACGGCGCCGACGGCGTGAACGTCGACTTCGAGGGGATGCCCTCCGCGCGGCGGGACGACCTCGTGACCTTCACCCGGGACCTCCGCGCCCGCGTGGGCGAGGTGTGGCTCGCCACGCCCGCGGTCGATTGGAGCGACGCCTACGACTACCCGGCCCTCGCCGACGCGAGCGACGGGCTCTTCATCATGGGGTACGCCTATCACTACACGGGCGGCGGCGCGGGGCCCAACTCTCCGCTCTCTCCCGGCGACATCTGGAGCAGGTGGGCGCTCGATTGGACGGTCGACGACTACCTCGCGACCGGGGCGCCGGCCGACAAGATCGTCCTCGGCCTGCCGAGCTACGGCCAGGAGTGGCCGGTGTCCTCCGGCTCGGCCGTGCCCGCCGACACCACCGACGACGGCTGGAGCGTCGTCTACACCGACGCCGTGGCGGACGCCGCCACCTACGGCCGCGCCTACGACACCGCGAGCGACACCCCGTGGTTCACGCGGTCCGAGACGCGCCAGGCCTGGTACGACGACGCCGACTCGCTCGCCGTCAAGATGGACTGGGCCGTCGGCGAGGCCGGCCTCGCGGGCTTCGGCTTCTGGGCCATCGGCTACGACGGCAACGATCCCGCATTGTGGGCCGCGGTCGACGCCGCGAGCCACACGCCGGGCGGCACGGACACAGGGGCCGACGACACCGGTACCCCGGATGGTACTCCGGATGACACCGACCGCCCCCCGCGCGCGCAGCTGCTCGCGGAGTCCGCCGGGTGCGGATGCGACAGCGGGGGAGGGGTGGGGATGGGCCTCTGGACCGTCGTGCTCCTCGGCGTCCGACGCGCCCGGCGCCCGTCCCCTACTCGGGACGCCGCTTGGTAGGTCAGGAACCCGGTTAGTAGGTCAGGAACCCGGTTCCGCCGTCGCCGTCCACCGCGCCGCCGTACTCGTCCGACGTGCCGCTCCACGCGATGCCGAAGCTCGAGTCGTCCGCCGGCGTCCGGGTGTCCGCCGCGGGCCAGAGGTAGGTGTCGGGGTCGCCGCCGCCGTCGAGGAAGAAGCCCTCCGAGTCCGTCGTGAGCCTCGTGGCGCACTCGGTGGAGTGGTTCCCGAGGCCGGTCGAGTAGGCGGAGTCGGCCTGGTAGGTGTCGCTGCCGTCGTTGTCGACGAACACGCCGATGCCCTGGCAGTTGGACGCGCCCGCCGCGAGCGTCGTGTAGTGGTACCAGTCGTCGCCGCCGCCGTCGATCGCCACGCCCACCGAGAAGTCGTGGCCGGAGCCGAGCAGCACGTTGTAGGGCGTGAAGGTCGGGTTGTAGCGGTCGTTCCCGGCGGCGTCGACGAAGATGGCGAGCGCGAAGTGGGCCGCGCCGCCCTGGATGTACCAGAGGGCGTCGTACCGGTCGTCGCCGCCGCCGTCCGCGAGCACGCCCGTGCCCTCCCAGTACCCGGTGGCCTGCGCGAACACGCCCGCCGTGTAGGCGTCGTTCCCCGCGGCGTCCCGGAGCACCCCGAGCCCGCCGGCGAGCCACACGCTGTAGGCGTCCCCGCGGAGCCCGAAGCCCGCGCCCTGGGTGAACGAGCTGTTGCCCTGGCCCTGCGCGAGCTGCGGCGAGTAGTAGATCGTGGTGCCGCCGTAGTCGTTGCCGGGGTCGGACCACCAGGTGTCGTCGCCGTCGCGGTCGTAGGCGAGCCCGCCCGAGCCGACGTACCCGAAGCCCTGCGAGAAGGCCCAGGCCTCGTAGGTGTCGGTGCCGCCGCCGTCGTAGAGGAGCCCGACCCCGAAGACGCCCGCGCCCTGGGCCCCGGCCTCGGCCGCGTAGGAGTCGTCCCCGCCGTCGTCCGCCAGGACCCCCACGCCCATGGCCCCGAACCCCTGGCTCATGCGCAACGACGCGTAGGTGTCGGCGCCCGCGCCGAGGTCGTAGAGGAAGCCGATGCCGTAGCGCCCGGAGCCCTGCCGGCCGGTCGTGGACGCGGAGGGGAAGTAGCCGCCGCCGTTGCTGCGCCCCTCGGCGTCGGAGACGAGCACGCCGTCGGTGTCGTATTCGTGGGGCAGGGGCTCGTAGCCGTAGGTGTCGTCCCCATCGAGGTCGACGAGCACGGCCACGGGGTGGTCGCCGCTCGTGTTCGCGCCCGCGGCGCCGGTGTAGACGTCGTCGCCGCCGAGCTCGACGTGCAGGAGCAGCGCGCCCTCGTCGTCGCCGTGGGTGTCGGCGGTGCCGGGCGAGAGGAGCACGGCGCCCGCGGCGGTCTCGATGCGGAGCGAGGCGTCGAGCCCGACGAAGCGGCCCAGGTCGGCGTCCTCGATGGCGAACGCGATGCGACGGGCGGGGTCGAGGAGCGCGCGCGGGCCGAGGTCGGAGCCGTACCAGTCCTCGAAGGCGGCGAGCTCGTCGGGGTCGCTGTAGTCGGGGAACGTGCGGCCCACGTCGAGCACCATGCCGGGGCCCTGGTTGTAGACCTTGGTGGCGCCCCACCCGTACTCGTCGAGCGCGCCGTCGAGCGCGTAGCGCGTGGCCACGGCGTCGGTGACCGCGAGCACGATCGGCACGAGCGCCGCCGCGAGGTCCGGGTCGAGCCCTGATACATCCGATGTATCGGATGTATCACCGGTGACCTCGAGGAGCGCCGCGAGCGCGTCTTCGAGGCCGAGCAGGCCGGGATCCGCGGGGTCGGCGACGAACGTGGCGTCGACGCGGGTCCCGATGCCGAGGAGCAGCCCGGCGACGGGGTGGAGGGCCGCCGCCGCCGCGTCGAGGTCCGTGGTGAGCTGCCCGGCGAAGCACGGCACCTGCTCCGGCGCGTGGTGCACGGCCGTGTACCAGGACAACACGAAGGGGTTCTCGACGTAGTCTCCCCACTGGGTCCACTGGCGCTCGGTGTAGCCGAAGTCCTCGCGGGCGAGGCCGGCGTCGGCCAGGGCGGCCTCGAGGAGGGGCGCATCCCCCCCGGGCGCGCAGTCGATGGCGGCGGGAGCGGGATCCCAGGCGGGCGGCGGGGCCGGCGTCTCGACGGGCGGATCCGTGACCGGCGGCGGTTCGGGCGGCGTGCAGGCGGCGAGCCAGAGCAGCATGGGAGCACCTCGGCCCCGCACGATGCACCCTCGTCGCCCGTCTTGTCGAGCCCGGGGCGTTCGCGATGCGTGCGCTACCGCGCCCGGCCCGATCCCGCGAGCCGGCCGTGCGCGCCGTCCGCCGCCACCGTCGCGGCGATCGCGGTCGCGGCGGGCTCGCCGTTCGGCGTGGTCCAGCCGCCCTCGGCGAGCCAGTCGGCGATCGGCGTGCCGACCTGGTCCCCCAGGATCGCCCCCCCGCGCCGGGCGTATCCGCCGACCGACACCACGAACGGCTGCCCCTGGAGGGCGCAGGACGTGGCGCCGAGGCCGGCGAGCTCCGCCGCGCCGAGCGCGAGGGAGGTCGAGACGAGGCCGGTGGCGTCGAGCACGAACACGGTGAGGTCCGACTCGGGGAGGTGGAGCACCTCCCACCCGGCCGGGCCCGCTTCGCACCGGGGCGCGGTGCGGGCATGGAGCGCGACGGGGTGGGAGGCCGGCCCGCCGCCGCTCACCTCGAAGGCGCCGCTCGCGAGGACCCCGGCGCGCCCCATCGCGCCGGGCGTGGCGACCATCACCTGGGGCGAGGTCGCGATGCCCGTGCCGAGGTTCCCGATGACGAACGAGGCGGCCACGGGGCCGAGCGCCGGGTGCACCTGCGGGCGCCAGCGCCACGCCGGGACGGTGCCGAGGAGGTCCTGGTTGTCGCGCATCTCGTGCAGCAGCGCCTGGAGGCCGTCGCTGGCGAACAGCGCCGTGCGCGGATGGTGGGAGACACCGGCGATGACCACGTCGTCGGCGGTGATCGTCCAGACGGAGGAGTCCGCGGCGGGCGCGGAGGGCCCGACGACGAGGCAGGTGCCGTCGGCGGTGGTGAGACACGAAAAAGGCGTGTCCGCGGTGCCCGAGAACATGCCGACCACCTGGGTCCACGGCATGGGCTTGAGCTGTTCGTCGAGGACGGTGAGCCGCGCCGCCGGGCGCACCGTGGGGACCACCGCGGCCTCGCCGGGCGACGAGGTGTCGGGGCCGGGCGCGAGCCAGCCGAGGATGGCGACGGAGAGCTCGCGCTCGGCGGGGCCGGTGGGGTCGCGCCCCAACGCGAGTGCGCCGGTCACGTCGAGCCGTCCGCGCCCGCGCCCGTCCACCCAGGCCGTGCGGATGTAGGACTCGACCGCCGCGCTGCCCTGCAACAGGACGCGGATCTCGTCGGGTCGGCGCCCGTCCGCGAGCAGGCGCGCCGCGGCGCCGCTCACCAGCGCGGTCGCCTGGCTCGTCCCCGCGTAGAGCCAGTAGCCGGTGCGGCTCGGGTCCCCGAGCGCGATCGTCTCGCCGATGACCCCGTCGAGGAGCCCGTCGCCGTCCCGATCCTCGTCGACCGAGCCACCGGGCGCCATGAGATCCACGCGCGGGCTCGCGTTGCTGTAGGGCGCCGCGCCGTAGACCTCGACCCCTTCGGGCCGGTTCGCCCCCACCGCGATGACCAGCGGGTTCGCCGCGGGCTGCGAGACGTAGTCGCCGCCGTCGTTGCCCGCCGCCGCGACCAGGACCGCGCCCGCCGCCGCGGCCCGCTCCAACGCGTCCACCAGCATGCGCGAGGGCACGTAGGCCCGCCCGAACGAGAGGCTCATGTTGATGATGTCGGCGCCGTGGGTGACGGCGTGCACGATGCCGTCCACGAGCGCGATCTCGGTGCCGACGTTGTCGCGGTCCAGTACCTTGATCGGCATGATCGACACGCCCGGCGCGATGCCCGGGTAGGTGCCGGCCGCGGCGATGAGGCTCGCGAGGTGGGTGCCGTGCTGGTGGTCGTCGTTGGGGTGGGCGTCCCCGTTGATGAAGTCCCACGGCGAGACGAAGCCCACGCTGGCGAGCGACGGGGCGCGCCGGTAGTCGACGCCGTCCGCGGTGCGGTCCTCGAACGCCACGCCGGTGTCGAGGAGCGCGACGACGATGCCCTTGGCATCACCGGTCTCCGGCAGGTTGGACGCGACGATGTGCCAGCGCGCGCGGATCGAGGTCCGCTGCACGGGGGTGACCTGCCCCGGCAGGTAGACGTCCGCGGAGCCGTGCACGATCCCGTCGGGCGCGGCGTGCGCGATCCGCCCGTCCCGGCGCAGCACGCGTAGGAAGCCCTCACGATCGAGCCCGGCGGGGATCTCCAGCAGCGCGTAGCCGGCGGGCCCCACGTCGCGGAGCACCCGGCTCCCGAGCGACGCCGCGACCTCCGCCAGCGGGTACTCGCGGCGCGGCGCGACGGCGACGTGGTCGTCGGCCCAGGTTCGGCCGGGGTCGGTGGCCCAGGCATGCTCGCCCTCCGGCGAGACCGCCCCGGTCTGCAGCTCGCGCCCCCGCTCCGCACGCGGATCCCGGACGTGCCCCCGCGCAACCGCCGCCGACCCGCCGACCCACGAGAGGCCGACGCACGACAGGAGCAGGAATCCGCTTGCAAGGCGGCTCATCCGTATTTCCCCCCTTCCAGGGGAGAAGATAGGAGCGGCGCGGGCCTCGTGAAGACGGCGACCCGCCAGGGGGGCTCGCGAAGGTCCGAAACATCGGGATCAGCCGGTGGCGCCGACCTCGGATTGCTCCTGTAGTCCCGCGAGGTTGTCGAGGAACGCGAGCAGGGGCGCCCATTCCTCACGAAGGTTGCGCAGCCGGGTGGGGGGCAGGTCGAAGAGGGTCACGCCCGACGTGGCCGCCCCGACATAGTGCTGGGCGTCCGAGAGCCGGGCGACCGCGGGGTACTCGAGCCCGGCCAGGAAGGTGTCCAGGGCGCGGGCGGGGGCGCTGCGGGGCCGGATGCGGTTGGCCACCATCGCCACCGGCCGCCGTCCCTTGCGGACCGGCTTCAGCTCGCTGATCAGCTCGACGAAGCGCTCGGTGCCGCGCTCGTCGAAGGAGGAGGGGAGGAGCGGCACGACGAGGGCATCCGAGCCCCGCACGACGACCTCCAACGCCTTCCGCTTCATGCCGGCCGGCACGTCGATCACCATGCGGCCCTCGCCGAAGGGGAGGACCATGGCGTCGGTGTCGAGCTCCATCGCCTCGATGATGGGCAGCCGGGCGGGCCGGCGGTCGACCCACTGGATGGCGCTCTGTTGCCGATCGAGGTCGCCGAGGACCGACCGATGGCCCGCCGCCGCGTACCGCGCCGCGAGCTGGGTGCTGATCGTGGTCTTTCCGCAACCGCCCTTCAAATTCACGACCGCAACGATGAACATGAGGCTTTCTAACGGGTCAAACGAGGTCGAGCCCCATACGCGCCGCCCCTTTCCCGCGCTTATCGATGGCGGAGGGAGGGGCGGATGCGACCACTGGTGGGCCTCCTGGTCCTCGCCACGATGGGCTGCATGCGAGCGGCCCCGCCGGAGGTGCCGGTGCCCTCCGGTCCGACCGTCCCCACCCCCGTGCCGCCCCCCGAGCCCATGCCGGCGCCGGATCCCGCGACCCCGGATCTCGGGCCGATGCCGACCGAGGTGTCGCCGCCGCCGCCGGAGCCTCCTCCGGTGCCGCCGGAGCCCACGCCCATCCCCATCCCGGAGCCGTCGCCGGTCCCCATCCCGACGCCGGCACCGCCGTCGCCGCCGGTGCCGCCCACGCCTCCCGTCCCCACGCCGCCCCCGAGCCCGCCGCCCCCGCCGATCGAGCCCATGGCGGGCCCCCCGGGCGCCCAGGAGCCCGTGCCGGTCTGAACGCCGGGGCCGATGAAAGCGCCGTGTATGTCACGGACGCGCAGCGGGCCGGTTTCCGGATACAGGCACGGCGGAGGGTGCTTGTCCGAGGCCAGCCTCGACGACTCGAATACGCTCGGCGTCGTTGCGGCGCTGCGCACGCTCGTACGCGACCTCGCCGCGGCGAACGACGAGCCCGGGGTGCTCGGGGTGGCCGTCCGGGGTGCGCTCGCGCTGGGGATCGTGGACGTGGCGGCGTGGTCCACGGGGGGCCCGGAGGTCTGGCGGGTCGAGGCCTTCGGCCGGCTGACCGACCTGGAAGGCCCTCCCCGACCGCACGCGGTGGAGGCGCTGCCCGACCTCGACGTGCGCCCGTGCGGCGCCCCCGGTCGACGGGACGGCGTGCTCGCCGCGTGGATCACGAACGACGCGCTCGCCGAGCGCTTCGGCCTCGTCATCGACCTCGCCTCCGCCGCGTTCCGTCGGATCGAGCGGGCCCGCGAAGCCGGCGCCGCCGTCTCCAGGCTCTCGGCCGAGCGCCACCGCACCCGCGCCCTCGTCGAGCAGTCTCCGCTCATCGTCGCCATCCGGATGGGCCCCGACCACGTGCTGGAGATGGGGAACGGGCGCTACCACCAGATGGTCGGCCCCTCCCGGGATCTCTACGGCCGCCCCGGCCGGGAGACCCTCCCGGAGGTCTCCGCGCAGGGCTTCTTCGACCGCCTCGACCGCGTCTACGCGACCGGCGAGCCCTTCCACGGCCACGAGGTCCGCGCGCAGTTCGATCGCCTCGGGGACGGCAACCTCACCGAGGGCTGGTTCAACTACACGTGGGCGCCGCTGCGCGACGCGGAGGGGCGGATCGTCGGGACCGCAATCCACGCGGTCGACGTGACGGAGCAGGTGCTGGCTCGCTTGGAGGCAGAGGCCGCCCGCGCGCGTTTCCAGGACCTCGTGAACTCCATCGACGCCATCGTGTGGGAGACCGAGATCGACGTGCCCGCGTTCACCTTCGTGAGCGAGTGGGCGGAGCGCGTGCTCGGCTATCCCCGAGAGAGCTGGTACGAGGCTGGCTTCTGGAAGTCGATCCTCCACCCCGACGACGTCGAGCGCGTGACCGCCACCTCCCGCACCGCCCTGCGCCGCGGGTGGGACCACGAGCTCGAGTACCGCGTGCTCGCGCGGGATGGCCGCTCGGTCTGGATGCACGACGTGGTGCGGGTCATCCGGGACGACGAGGGGCGGCCGCGGCGCGTGCGCGGCGTCATGCTCGACGTGACGGCGCGGATGGAGGCCGAGCGCGAGCGGGACCGCGTCAACGCCCAGCTCCTGCACGCCCAGAAGCTCGAGAGCCTCGGCCTCCTCGCGAGCGGGGTGGCGCACGACTTCAACAACCTGCTCGCCGTGGTCCTCGGCAACGCCTCCCTGGCGCTCGTCCGCGCGGAGGACGCCGGCGCCCCGACGAACCTCCTCACCGACATCGTCGTGGCGGCGCGCCGCGCCCAGAACCTGACCCGCCAGCTCCTCGCGTACGCCGGCAAGGCCCCGTTCCGGACCGAGCGCCTCGACCTCTCCGCGAACGTGCGCGAGATCCTGGGCCTCGTCGAGGCCGGCCTGAAGAAGAAGGTCGTGGTGGAGACGGCCCTGGGGGAGCGGCTGCCGCCGGTGCAGGCCGATCCGGCGCAGCTCCAGCAGGTCGTCATGAACCTCGTGATGAACGCCGCGGAGGCCGCCGGGGAGCTCGTGGGCAAGGTGACGGTGTCGACCGCGCCGGACGAGCTGGACGCCGTGCGCGCGGCCGCCCTCGGTACGGAGCCGGGCGCCTACGTGGTCCTCGAGGTCGTCGACAGCGGCCCCGGGATGGGCCCGGAGGTGCTGGCCCGCGTCTTCGACCCCTTCTTCTCGACGAAGGGGATGGGCCGGGGGCTGGGGCTCTCGGCGGTCGCGGGCATCGTCCGGGCCCATGGTGGCGCCATCCGGTTCGAGAGCGAACCCGGCGTCGGGACGCACTGCCGGGTCTACCTCCCGGCGGCGGAAGCGCGGGAAGCGGAGGAGGGTTCCACGCCCGAGGTGCGGACGATGCGCCCCGCCGAAGGCACCATCCTCGTCGTCGACGACGAAGCCGACGTGCGGTCCACCGCGCGCCTGCTGCTCGAGTACCTGGGCTACCAGGTGCTGGAAGCCGGAGACGGCCCGACCGCGCTCGGCATGCTGGCCAGCGATGACCCCGCCATCGTCGGCGTGCTGCTCGACCTGACCATGCCGATCATGGACGGCGAGGAGACCCTCGCGCTCCTCCGCGAGCGCCACCCCCACCTGCCCGTCGTCGTCTCCAGCGGCTTCGACCAGACCGGCGCGATGGGGGGCGTGCCGCCCACCGGCCCCACCGCCTTCCTGCAGAAGCCGTACACGCTGCAAGAGCTCGCGGCGAGCCTCGTGGCGGCGCGGAGCGCGTAGCCGGAAGAGAGGCCCCCTCGGCTACCCGTTGGTCGTCGCCATGTTCGCGTCGCAATGCAGGAAGCTCGACCCCGAGAGCCAGGTGGGGTCCGGGTAGTAGGCGAACACGAGCGTGCCGTCGCGGATGGTGTCGATGACGGCGTCGGAGATGGCGGGGTCGAGGGCAGGACAGCCCTGGCTGCGCCCCAGGCGGCCCCACCGGGCGACGTGCTCGCCGGTGCAGTAGCTGGCGCCGTGCACGACGATGGCGCGGTCCCGCGCACGGTCGTTGAAGCCGGGCTCCAGCCCGTCGAGCTTCAACGAGCGGCCGTGCTTGCCGACGTAGACCTCCGCCGTGCGGTAGAGGCCGAGGCTCGACTGGTTGCTGCCCGGGATGTTGGAGAACGCGACGGCGTCGTCCTCCCCGGTGTTGCGCCCGTGCGCGACCCGCTCCGTGCGCAGCGTGGCGCCGGTGTCGAGGTCGATGACCCAGAGCCGGCGGGCCGTCGAGGGCAGGCTGAAGTCGATGACGGAGAAGACGTTCGCCGCGGGCTCGCCGGCCGTGCCCGACTGGCGTGCGCACGCGAGGGAGCCGAGCGCGAGGTCGAGGACCGCGGGGTCGAGGCCGGGCGCCGACACCGGCGGACGGGGCACGGCGCTCGGCACCCCCGCCGCGGAGAGCGGCACGGCGCCCACGTAGGCGGCATGGGTTCGTCCGGCGCCTTCGTCCGCGCGGGCGGCGAGCCCTCCGGCCGCCGTCACGCAGACCGCGAGCCCGACCAGAAGGGCCTGCAAACCTCGATCGCGTGCGTTTCGTCCCATGCCCCGGAGGGTATCCGCTCGCCCGGTTTGGGCGCCACCCGGCGGCCGAGGGTTGCACGCTGGCTACTGCGGGTACCCCGAGCTGAAGTCCACGCTGTCGACGAGCACGGGGTCGATCACGGTGTCGAACCACTCGTAGCGCTCGGCCAGCGCGCCGTCCGCGGCCCAGGCGGTGAAGCGGCGTGGGAGCCCGGTCGTGGCGGAGACGAGGAGCTCCGTGCGCACGAAGCGCGGGTGCTGCACGTCGGTCATCGCGAGGGTCCACGTGCGGTCGCTCCCCACGGTGGACGCGACGGGCTCCGCGAGGGTGGGGCGGTGCGGCGACGAGGGGGCGACGGAGCTGCTGACGAGCTTCACGAGGTAGCCGAACCCACCGTCCGCCGGGGAGTAGTTCGTGTCGCCCTTGAGCAACCGGTTGTCCAGCGAGAAGGAGAGGATCCCGACGGCGCGGCCCGCGAAGCCGCCGGGGTAGACCTGCACCTCGCCACCGTGGCGCGCGGCGCTCCAGTAGACCTTGCGCCCGGGGTGCAAGGTCTCCCATTCGAGCTGGATCTCCCACGGCTTCCGGAACGCCACCTTGATGCGCTGCTCGGGCCCGAGGTCCCCCTTGACGCGCTCCTGGACGAGCTGGGTCGTCCGGTAGGTGGAGAGGCGGTCCCACGCCCCCTTCATGCGGCCGATGAGGTCCTCGGCGCCGAGGGGCGCCGGATCGGCGGAGGCGAGGGAGACGGTGAGGAGGAGCGCAAGCACGGCGAGAAGCTAGCACGTGTGGTCCCGCTCGGACACGGGCGCGCGCTACGAGGGGAGATGTCGAACGACGCCTGGAACCCGACGCAGTACGACCGCTTCCGGGCCGAGCGGGCCCAACCCTTCGTCGATCTGCTGGGGCTCGTGCGGCCGCGCCCCGGGATGCGCGTGCTCGACCTCGGGTGCGGCACCGGCGAGCTCACCGCGCGCCTCTTGGAGCGCCTCCCCGGGGCGACCGTCGAGGGCATCGACAGCTCGCCCGCGATGCTGGCGAAGGCGCCGGTCGTCGCGGGGGTCTCCTTCCGGCAGGCCGACATCGCCGCGATCCCCGACGTGTCGGGGGTCGACCTGCTGTACTCCAACGCGGCGCTGCAATGGGTTCCCGACAACGAGGGGCTCCTCGCGCGGTGGCTCCCGCAGCTCGCGCCCGGCGCGCAGATCGCGGTCCAGGTGCCGCGCAACGAGGAGCACGCGTCGCACCGCATCGCCGCGCTCGTGGCCGCGGAGGCGCCGTTCGCCGGGGCGCTCGGCGGGTGGGTGCGGCAGAGCGAGGTCCTGCCGCTGGAGCGCTACGCCGAGCTCCTGTGGGCGCACGGGTTCCGCGAGCAGGTCTGCGAGGAGCGCATCTACGGGCACGTGATGGACACGTCCGCGGACGTGGTCGAGTGGGTCAAGGGCACGCTGCTCACGGCCTACATGGCGCGCCTGGGGCCGGAGCTCGGCGCGGCGTTCGTGGCCCGCTACCGCGAGCGGCTCGTCGCCACGCTCGGGGATGCCCACCCGTACTTCTACCCCTTCCGCCGCCTCCTCTTCTGGGGCATCAAGGGGTAGGAACGACGGCTACCCCGTCTCCCGGTTGCCGCCCCGGACGGCCAGGAGCGCCTCCGCCGCGGCCATCCGCACCTCCTCGTCGAGATCCGTCAGGCGGGCCTCGAGGTGGGGGATGGAGGAGGGGTCGGCGAGGTCCTCCAGCGAGCGGCAGGCCTCCGCGCGCACCATCTCGTTCTTGTCGTCGAGCGCCTCGAGCAGCACGGGCAGCGCCTCGGGCGCCTCCGAGAAGCCCAGGAGCTGGATGCACAAGAAGCGGAGGAGCGGATCCTTCCGGCTCTTCTGGAAGCACTCCACGAGGTCGGGGAGGGCGTCCGCACGGTCGAAGAGGACGGCGTCGAAAGCGGCATCGGCGGCACCCTGATCGGGGTCGCGCATGCGGCGGAAGAGGTCGGCGTAACGAGGGCGCATCGGGGAGAGAAGCATATCAAGGGGGGCCCGGGTTATGCCCGGCTCCATCCGAACATGCTCATCCTGCTCTCCAACGACGACGGTATCGAAGCGGCCGGCTTGCGCGCCCTCGAAGCCGCCCTGGCCGACCTCGGCGAGGTTTGGACGGTAGCCCCGGCTACCGAACAATCCGCCAAGTCCCACTCCCTGACGATGCACGAGCCCCTCCGGGTCGCCGCGCACGGGGAGCGGCGCTTCTCCGTCTCCGGCACCCCGGCGGACTCGGTGTACCTCGCTGCCCACCATCTGCTCCCGCGCAAGCCGGATCTCGTGGTGTCCGGGATCAACCGCGGGTCCAACCTGTCGAATGACGTGATGTACTCGGGCACGGTCGCCGCCGCGCGCGAGGCCGCGTCGTTCGACATCCCGTCCATCGCCGTGAGCCTGTGGGTGGCAGGGGGCTCCCCGCACTGGGAGACAGCCCAGCGCATCGCCCGCCAGGTGGTCGACGAGTCGCTCCGGCAGAAGCTGCCGGTCGGCGTGCTCCTCAACCTGAACGTGCCGGATCTCCCCTACGATCAGGTCAAGGGCGTGCGCGTCGCGCCGCTCGGCCGCCGCTGGTACCACCCGACCGTGGCGGTCAACACCGACCCCCGCGGCCGCAAGTATTACTGGATCGGCGGAGACCACGACCGCTTCGATGACCTGCCCGACTCCGACGGCCCCCTGTGCGAGGCCGGCTATGCCGTCGTGACGCCGCTACACATGGACGTGACCGCGCACGAGGTGCTCCCGGCCTTGCGCACTTGGAAACTGGAACGCTGAATGCTGCACGAGTTGATGGTCTCCTGGTTCAAGTTCGTCGAGGAGTGGGGCTACCTCGGCGTCTTCACGATGATGGCGCTGGAGAGCACGATCGTGCCCATCCCGTCGGAGATCATCATGCCGCCGGCCGCCTACTGGGCCGAGCAGGGCAAGATGAACATCTGGGGGGTCATCCTCGCGGGCGGCCTCGGGTCCACGTTCGGCTCGTCGCTCTGCTACGGGCTGACCTACACGGTCGGGCGCGCGTTCGTCGTGCGCTGGGGCCGGTACTTCCTGCTCCCGCCGGCACGCCTGGAGCTCGCCGAGCGTTGGCTCTCCCAGTACGCGCTCGGCGGCATCTTCTTCGCGCGCCTGCTCCCCGTCGTGCGGCACCTCATCGGGTTCCCCGCGGGGCTCATGCGCGTGCCCTTCTTGCCGTTCATGGGGATCACGTTCGTCGGGTCGACCCTCTGGTGCACCATCCTCGCGTTCTTCGGCGCGCGCACCATCGGGCGCCGCCCGGACCTCCTGACCGACCCGAGCGCGCTCTCGCATGTCATCAAGGAAGACCTGCTTGGATTCGTCCTCCTCGTCGTGGGGCTTGGCGCCGGGTGGCTCTTCGTGAAATGGTTCGGCTCGCGCGCCCGTGTCGCGCCGGAGACCACCCCGTGACCACTCAATTAGATCTGGCCGAAGACCTCGCTGGCGACCTCGAGAGCGCCCTCCGACGCACCATCCGGGACGTCCCCGACTTCCCGAAGCCCGGCATCCTGTTCAAGGACATCACCCCGATCCTCGCGCAGCCGGCGCTCGTCCGCCGGGTCACCGCGCACTTCGCCGAGCTCTACCGCAACGCCGGCATCGACGCCGTCGTCGGCATGGAGTCCCGCGGCTTCCTGTTCGGCGTGCCGCTGGCGATGGAGCTCAACGCCGCGTTCGTGCCCGCGCGCAAGCCCGGCAAGCTGCCCTACGAGCGGGTGAGCGAGTCCTACGCGCTGGAGTACGGCAGCGCCACGCTCGACATGCACGTCGACGCCATCGCCCCCGGCCAGCGCGTCCTCGTGGTGGATGACCTCATCGCCACCGGCGGCACCGCGGTCGCGACCGCCAAGCTCGTCGAGCGCCTCGGCGGCAAGGTCGTCGCCTGCTGCTTCGTCATCGAGCTGTGCTTCCTCGACGGGCGCGCCGCCCTGTCGCCCGCCCCGGTCCAGTCGATCGTGCAGTACTGATGATCCCCGGGGGGCGCCCATGACCTGGCTCGTGCGCATCGCGATGTGCGACATGATGCCGGCGACGGGGAGCCTCCCCGGCCTCGCCGACGCGGGGGTCGACGCCTTCCTGGCGCAGACCCGCCGCGAGACCACACCCATGGTGTGGTTCGGCCTCGTGCTCGGCGCGGTCGTGTACGTGCTGAGCCCGGTGCTCACCGTGTACGTGCCGCTCCCGTCGTTCCTGCTGCCGCGCGGCCTGCGGGACACCCACGCCGACCGCATCTGCACCACGCACTTCTACCTGCTCCGGCAGGCGATCTTCCTCCTGAAGATGTACGCGTGCATGTGCTGGGGGCAGGATCCCGCCGTGCGCAAGCGCCTCAACGTCGCGCCCTACCCGGTAGACCCGGGCACGTTCCGCACCACGTGAGCCACGTCGCGTACCAGGAGCGCGGCGATGTCGCCGTCGAGGCCGACTTCGTCGTCGTCGGGACCGGCGCGGGCGGGGCCGCCGCGGCGGTGACCCTCGCGCGGGGCGGCGCCAGCGTGATCATGGTCGAGGCCGGGCCGTGGCGCGAGCCGCACGACTACGCGCACTCCACGTACGGCGCCATGCGCGACATGATGGACGACTGGGGCTCCACGATCACGATGGGGCGGGCCTTGTGGCCGGTCGTGCAGGCGCGGCTCGTCGGCGGCACCACCGTCATCAACTCCGCGATCTGCGTGCGTACCCCCGAGGACATCTTCCTCGAGTGGCAACGGAACCACGGCGTCGGCGACCAGGCCTTCATGGAGCGCATGTGGCGCTTCCAGGACCAGCTCGAGGACGACCTCTGTGTCGCCGAGACCGCGCCCGAGTCCATGGGTCGCTCCAACGAGCTCGCCCTGAGGGGGGACGCCGCGGCCGGCTACGACGGCCACGTCATCAAGCGCTACGCCAAGGGCTGCCTCGGCTCCGGCCAGTGTCTCCAGGGCTGCCGCTCGATGCGCAAGCAGAGCACGAACCTCAACTACGTGCCGGAGGTGCTGCGGCGGGGCGGGCAGCTCCTCTCGTCGGCGCCGGCGGAGCGGATCGTGTTCGAGGGGCGCCGTGCGGTAGGGGTGAGCGGGCGGTTCATCCACCCGCAGACCCGCGCGAAGGGCGCCCGGTTCGTGGCCCGCGCGCGCAAGGGCGTCGTCGTGGCGGCCTCCGTGACGCACAGCCCGGTCCTTCTCCGCCGCTCGGGGCTCACCCACGAGGCGGTCGGCGCCGGGTTCCGCGCGCACCCGGGCACCGGCGTGTTCGGCGTGTACGACGAGCCGGTGGACCAGAACGTGGGCGTCACCCAGGGCTGGGCGTCGACCCGCTGGCGTGAAGACGGCGGCCTGAAGCTGGAGACCCTCTCCATCCCCATGGAGATGGCGATCTCGCGGCTCGCCGGCGGTGGGCGGGCCTTCATGGAGCGCGTCGTCGGCTACCGGCACCTCGCGATGTGGGTGCACGCGCTCCGGGCGCGCAGCGTCGGGACCGTCCGCGCCGGCTTCGGGGGCAAGCCGATCGTGCGGTACGGCTTCGATGCCTACGACATGGAGCGGTTCCGCGGCGGCATGGTGCGCGTGGCCGAGCTGCACTTCGCGGCGGGCGCGCGGGCGGTCATCCCCGGCATCCACGGGCTGCCCTATAGCCTGGGGCCGCACGAGCTCGACATCCTCCGCCAGGGCCCGCTGGATCCGCGCCGCTACGTCGCCATCCTCTCGCACCTCTTCGGCGGGTGCATGATGGGCCGCGACGAGCGTACGTCCGTGTGCGACGCGCGCGGCAAGGTGCACGGCCGCGACGCCCTCTACGTGGCGGACGCCTCGTTGATGCCCGACAACATCGGCGTCAACCCCCAGCACACCATCATGTCGCTGGCGATGATCGTCGCGGAAGGAGCCATGGGCGTCGCCTGATACATCCCGGTGATGTCGGGATGTATCAGTGGCGACGCTTCCGGCTGCCGTCGCTGGGGCGATCCCGGCCGCTGTCGGCGAAGGGATCGCCCTGCCAGTCCCGCTCCTCCTCGCCGCGCCGGCCCTGGCGGTCCACGTCGGGGATGATGTTCACGTCGTCCCGCTCGTCGAAGGCGACCCGCTCGGCGACCACCTCCTCCGGGGCCTCCCAGTCGCGGTCGTCCTCCTCGTGGACCTCAGTGCGCTCCTGCTCCAGCAGGATCTCCTCCTGGGTCTGGTAGGGCACCTCGCCGGTGATGTATTGCATCCCGTCGAGCCCCTCCGCGTCCGCGTGCGATCCCGCCTCTACCGGGCTCTCGGAGATGTAGTCGTCGTAGTTGGGGGGCTCGTCGAGCTCGAGGGTGTCCCCGTGCTCACGGTCGTCGTTGCTTCGGTTGGTGCGCCTCGTCGCCATGTGTGGCTGCCCTCGCTCCCCCCCTACGCACACTCGGGACCGTGGAAAGCCGCGTCACGGGTGCGGTGCCATTCGGCTCACGACGAACGCCTCAGCCCTTTTCCGCCATGGACCGCCACACCCGGTCAACCTCGGCGGCCAACACAGCCGCCGATGTATCGTTATGTATCACCGCGTCGGCGACGGCCTCCTTGTCGGCGAGCGGCATCTGCGTGGCCAGCCAGCGCTCGACGGTCGCGGGGTCGTAGCCTTCGCGGGCGGCGAGCCGGGCGCGCTGCACGGCGGGCGCGCAGGACACCACGAGCAGCGCGTCGTAGCGGCGGTAGCTCCCCGTCTCGACCATGAGCGCGGCCTCCACGACCGCCACCGGCGCCCCCTCGTGCGCGCGCTCGGCCAGCCACCGCTCCATCCGCTCCCAGATGCGCGGGTGGGTGATCGCTTCGAGCGCACGCCGCGCGTCGGGGTCGGCGACCACGAGCGCCCCGAGCGCCTTGCGATCGAGCGCGCCGTCGACCACCACGCTGGGCCAGCGGGCGGCGATCTCCGCGAGCGCCGGCTCGCCCGGGGCCACGACATCGCGGGCCACCTGGTCGAGGTCCAGCACGGGCACCCCCCGCTCCCGCAAGAGCCGCGCGACCGTGCTCTTGCCGCACGCGATGCCCCCGGTGAGCCCGATGGTGCGCATCTAGTGCCGCTGCCCCGAAGTCGCCGGGCTCTCGAGAGGTGACGAGGAACTTGCGGGCACGGACACTATCCCTCCAGCTTCGCGAGGGCGGACTCGAGGTGGCGCCGCACCCAGCGCCGCTTCTCGACGGTCAGCACCTGGCGGATCTCCGGCACGGCTTCCTTCACCCCGAGGAGCGCCAGGATGTCGGCGCACGGGGCGACGCTGTTGAGCTTCTGGAGGCCGGCGCGGCACGCGCGCGGCAGGCGGGTCTCCAGCTCGATGAGGATGGCGCGGGCGTCCAGCGATGCGAGCGATCCCGCCGGCGCATTGGCCTCGACCCGGAGGACGCGCCGAAGCTCGCCCCGGAGCACCCGCGCGGCGTAGAGCCGGTTGGGATCCGAGTCGCTCTCCACGTCCGTGAGGTAGTCGCCGAGCGACTTCTGGCTCTGCACGGACAGCTCGGACTGCTCGTCGATCGCGTAGGCGGGCCCGGCGGCGAAGAGGGCGAGCGCGAGGGCGAGGGGAGCGACGACGCGGCCGCGTGCCCAGGGATGTCCGGGGAGGGTCATGCCCGGGCTTCTAGCTGGTTGCGCGGCCACGTGTGGCGGCGGGGCCGGTGGAGACGGGGCCCCACCGGCCGATTCGACTAGCCGACCGGAAGCGGCGCCGGCGGCTTGAGGATCAGGACCTCCTTGGCCTCCTGCTGCGGCGGCAGGATCCGCTCCTGCACGGTGTCGTCCTCCACCCGGTAGAGCGTGAGCTGCCACGTGTAGGTGTGGCGCGCCGGATCGTGCAGGCGGAAGTACCAGTAGAAGGGCTTGGTGAAGTCGGTGATCGAGAAGGTCTTCTCCGCCGGCCGCGGCAGGCCGGGGTCGGAGAAGCTCAGCGTGAGCGTGCCCATCGAATAGCGGCCCGGCGGGATGTTCAGGAGCGAGGGGTTGACCTCGACGCGCATCCCGAAGGGGTCCCCCACGGGGAGGATGACGGCGTCGGTGCGGCGCCACTCGTCCTCGCGCACCACGCCGTCGGAGTAGACGACCTTGACCTGGTACTCGTAGGAGCGGAGGTCGGGGTTCACCAGCGCCACCTTCCAGGTGAAGCTGTCTTCCTGCTTTGCCAGGGTCGCGATCTCGGTCGCGCTGTATTGGTTGGCGGGGTCGGTGTAGCGCAGGCCCACGAGCACCTGGGAGAGCAGGCCCCCGGCCGCCTTGAAGTTGCCGGCGGGCACGACCTGGATGCGGAGCTCCTGCTGGAACGGCTGGTTCACCACCACGCGCGGGGAGCGGGTGGAGACCGCGGGCTGCTCCAGGCGCTGCCCGTTCTTGTCGACGAAGGTGGCCTGCCACGTGTAGGCCCGGAGCACGCGCTCCCCGATGGCCTCGACCCAGCGGACGCTCTCCCTTCCCTTCACCAGCGTGGTCTGGAGCTCCTTCCGCAGCGGGCCGTCCCCGTAGGTGAGCGTGAGGAGCACCTGGGTGACCCGCTCCCAGTCGATGATGCCCGCCTGTACGTCCACCTTCAGGACGCCGAGGGCGTCGGTGTCGAGCACGAGGAGCTGGTTGTCGGTCTCCGCGTGGTACTGCAGCGTGGCGCCGCTGTTCTTGTAGAAGATCGTGGCGTCGTAGCGGTACGTGCCGTCCCCGCCGTCCTTCCAGGTCACGAAGCGCTGGGTGGGAGAGTCCTTCTTGAAGGAGAAGTCCTTCTTGACCGGGCCGTTGCGCCCCTGGGCGTACTCGACGTGGACCGTCACGAGATCGACGGGGTCGTTGTCGAAGTCGGCGGTGCAGAGGATGGGGACGTCGATGACCTCGGTGAACTCGGACTGGAGGTCGACCTCGAGGACGGCTTCCTCCGCGGTGGTGCCGTGCAGCACGTCCACGAGGTTGTCCTCGACGGGCAGCGTGCCGACCAGCACGGACTTGGACTCGAGCGTGAAGTTGAGCGAGGCGCGCATGCTCTCGTTCCACGTCTTCGATTGGTAGTACTCGATGCCGTGGTGGCCGTACTCCTTGCCATGGGCGATGGGGAGCTCGGTTTTCAGCTCGGGCTGCGTGGCCGCCTCGAAGTCCGCGCCGGGCTTGAATTCCAGGAAGGTGGTGGCCAAAAAGTCGGTCAGCATCTTCATGCCCTGCTCCTGGAGCAGCAGGGCCTGCTCGGGGGGAAGGGGGCCCTCGGGGGTGATCGTGACGCCGGCCCGCTCGGAGGCGATGATCGACCTGGTGAGCACGTCGCGCCCGCTGATGGACTCGTCGTGGTCGGCCCAGTGGGAGGACGAGTTCCCCGAGGTGGTGTCATGGAACGTGCCGGTCTCCTGGAGGCTCTGCATCTGCTCCTGGAACGCCGAGAACGCCTTGTCGGCCTGGCACCACACCACCATGGTGACCCCGGCGAGGCGGTGCTGGAATTGGAACTCGTAGCGGACGTAGATGGCGGGCCGGTTGGCCTTCACCACCTCCTGGAGGAGCACGGCGCCGTCCATCGTGAGCTTGGCGGACACCGCGGCGCGGTGGTTGCCGACCAGCGGCGCCTTGCCGCCGCCCACCATCGTCGCGAGGAACTCGCCGTTCGCGGCGGTCTCCGCGAGCACGCCGACGGTCACCACGCCGTCGATCACCGGCACCTGGGCGAGCTGGATCGCCGCGGCGACCTTCGCGGGGTCCCACGCGTCGATCCCCAGCTCGTCGAGGTAGTCGGCCTCGACCTTCTGGCGGAACTCGGGGTCGCTCACGATGGCGGCCCGGATGGCCGCGAGGTCCTCGTCCCGGGCGGTGAGATCGACCGAGAAGGTGAGCACGCCGCCGCCGAGCCGGGTGCGGCGCTCCTCCTCCGTGATCGTGTCCAGGTTGCGACGGTACACCACGAGGCTGAAGATCGCCTTTCCGGTGTCATCCAGGGCGATGCGCGGCGATTGGGGGAGGTAATACCAGTTGAACGTGTGGACGTCGTCCGGGTAGACGGAGCATCCGCCGACTGTGCGCTGGCCGTTGAGGGTGAGCATGGGAGACTCCGGGGGTAGGACGGTTCAGGGGCGGAAGAGGTGCGCGGCATCGACGGGGCCGGGGCCCCAGTCGGCGGTGCGTTGGTCGGGGTCCCCCGCGGCGCTCGCGGGGAAGGCGCGGTGCGACTCGATGAGGCGGGTGCGGAGGGTCGGGTAGTCGAGGTCCGGCTCCTTCTCGAGCATGCACGCGATGAGGCCGGCGATGACCGGGGTTGCCATGCTCGTCCCACTGGCCTGTCCGGCGGTCGCACTGATGAGGTCTCCCGCCCGGAACATGCCGAAGCCCCCCGCGGCGTCCGCGGTGGCGGTCGCCGAGCGGGCCGAGATGATGACGCCGCCCGGCGCGACCGTGGAGAGGCTCCGGTTCTTCTCCCGGATGGGCCCCGGGTTGGAATAGGGGCTGATGTCCCCCGTGGCGATCAACGCGCCCGGGCCGGGCTGCGGCAGGTTGTTCGCGTCGAGCCCGCGCCGCATGTTGTCGTGCACCACGGGCGGGGTGGCGTTGTCGGTCCAGTGCTCGTGGTTCGACTCGGAGCCCACCACGAGCAGGCCCTGGGCGTCACCCGGGCTGCCGATCATGCACCGGTACGTGGGGGCCGCGAAGTAGACGGGGCAGAAGTGGATGACGTTCTGGACCACTCCGCCGGCGTCCGGCGCGAGGTAGCCGATGTAGCCGTGCACCTCGATCGGCGCGGTGCCGAGGTTCTGGACGTGGATCCGCCAGCGCCCCGCCGTGATCGGGGTCCCCGCGGGGTTCGTAGCGGTCGGGGGCCGCCCGTGCAGGGTGACGTGGCGCGCCGCCCGGCGCCCGCCGTGGAGCGCCGGCCCGTTGCTCAGGGTGACGATGGGGGCCGCGTTGGTCCCGAGCATCAGCCGCCCGGCGTGGGAGCTCCGCGGGCGGAGCCAATCGGTCCCCCCGGCGCCGCCGCTCCGCTCCACCCGAATGGCGACACGGGCGTTCGCGGCGCTGTTCACGTCCCCCGTGAGCGGGTGGACGTACAGCGCGATGCGCGCGTCGTCGAAGGGGTTGAACTGCTGGAGCATCGCCGGGTTCACGGCGCGCACGTCCACCTCGAGGGTCCCGTTCGTGTCGGGCTCGATCCGCGCGACGTGCGCGTGCATGCGGCTCCCTCGCTCGTTCCCCGCCGCGGCCACGATGATGCGCCCCCGACGCCACCCCGCGGGCTGCCCCGCCTCCACGAGCCGCACGAGGTCCCGCAAGCGCGTCGACAACGAGGAACCGCCGTCGTGGCCGTGCGGGAACCCCGTGTCGTCGAAGTGGCCGCCGATGCTCAGGTTGACGACACACGGGCGATCCCCGGCCTCGCGGAACAACCAGCGCACCCCCTGGACGATGTTGCGATCGCTGAAGCCGGTGTCCCCCGCGCGCACGGCGCAGATCGTGGCATCCGGGGCGATGCCGCCGTACGGATAGTTGTTCGCCGGATCGGCGCGGCCGCCCGCGATGGCAATCACGTGCGTACCGTGGCCGGCCCGGTCGACCGAGTGGGTCGCGATGTCGGCGCCCCGCAGCACGCGGCCGAAGTTCATGCCGGGGTGTGGCGGCGGGCTCTGGGTCGGGACCACCTGGTCCCAGACCGCGTGGATGCGCCCGGTGAAGGCCGGGTGGGCCCCGTCGATCCCGGTGTCCACCAGGCCGAGGAACACGCCGGTACCGCCGTTTCCGGCGGGCGCGATCGACGTGACGAAGGCGGCGCGGTTCACGGTCACCGGGACGAGATCCAGGTTCGGGGGCACCGATTGGGTCGCGGCGAGCTGGTGCACGTCGTCCCGCGCGGCGAGACTCACGAGCTGGTCGACCGGGGCGCGGAGGAACCGGGTGATCGTCCCGGTGGGATCCTCCGCGGCGTCGCTCGGCGCGATGGGCGAGGATCCGCGCGGGGCGGGCTCCTCCGCGGGGTCGTCCTCCAGCTCCACGCCAGGGGGCAGGCCTGCCAGCGGGGAGCCCGCCAAGAACGCCGCCGTGACGCGGATCGTGGGGGCCCCGCCGGGCGCGGTCTCGACCCCATACCGCGCGAGGTAGCCGTTCACGTCCTCGTCGGGGATGCCGCCGACGAACCCCGCGAGGCTCGGCGTGAGCGCCTCCCGCGCGCTGACCGGCATGGCGACGCCCCGGCCGTCCGAGGCCTGGAAGAAGCAGAATTGGTGGAAGGGGACGACGGCGTTGCCACGCGGGGCCGAGTAGACCTCGCGCAACGTGATCGGATCGTCGGCCTCCTCTTGCACGAGGTGCACGAGGAACTCGCGCATCTGCTCGGGTGGCGCGTCGGGACGCACCGTACGCTCGGGGACGACCCCGTACACGTACCGCTCGTCCGCGTAGAGTTGGATCTCGCGGATCGCACGGGCGCGGTAGCCGGCGGAGGCGTGGGTGGGGAAGGTGGTGCCACCCTCGTACTTGGCGAAGTACGCGCCGTTGTCGTCATAGGTGAAGTGCCGCTTGAGCAGGAGCTGGAACGCGCCCACGTCCGCGTCGGGGCTCCCCGGCGGGGCCGCCGCGATCGATGCCACGGGCACCGCGAAGGCCGCCCGATCCGGCGCCGTCGCGATCGCGCGGGCCCACTCGGCGCCGCGGTCGACCCGCGCGAGCAGCCGCTCGAGCGTGGCCTGGGAGTCCGTCGCGGCGTCACCCAGCTCCATGAGGAAGTGGAGGTCCTGCCACGCGCCGTGTCCGGCGTCCAAGCGTTGCCCCTCGACGACCGGGCCGGCGCCCTCCCACCGGAGCGGCTGCGTCGAGAGGCGGATGCCATAGCGGGGCCGCAGCGACGCGCCGAACACCGGCACTGCGGGTGCGGTCGTCGGATAGCGCACGTAGCTGGCGGCGAACACGCTCAGGTTGGCGAGCTCCTCCCGGCGCATCCCCAAGCCGCCCTGGGCGTCCGGGAGCGCCAGGGTGTCGAAGAACGCACGGATGAACCGCGGGAGGGTCGGGCTGATGGGCGGAAAGACGTCCGACATGGGGCCGGCTCCGACTAGCGGAAGGTGGAGGAGTAGGAGTCCAGCGCGATGAGCTGCACCCGCGGATCGCGCGCGAGGTCGACGATCTGCTCGGCGGTGGCGGTGCCGTCGCAGGAGGACTCGCCGGGCTCCGCGGCGTACCCGAGCCGCGCGAATTCCGCGGCGCCGGCGTCGTCGAGGGGGTCATGGAGCAGGACGGACACGTAGACCGGGCCCTCGCCCTCTTCGCGGAGCCACGCCTGGAGGCCCAACGAGAGGCGATCGAGCACGTTTGCGCCGAGCGCGGCGGGGTCCCTCATGGTTGGCCGTCCGCGCGGGGGATGGAGAGCAGGAAGAGCTCGTCCGTCGACTCGCCCGCGACCGCGCGGATCTGGCCGTCGCTCCCGAGGAACTCGGCCTTGTACGCCCACCGATCGGCGTCCACGCGGAGCCGGGGCACGCGCCACTCCACGACCGCGGGCTTGCCCTCCAGGAAGAGCTGCTCGCGATCGTCGACGCCCGGCGCGGCGTCCGCGAAGGTCAGCGTGAGGCGACATCCCGTGTAGCCGCTCTGCGCGAGGTCTCCGTTGACCCCGCCGATGAGGCGCACCTTCACGACCAGCGGCGGCGCGAAGACGTCGCCGACGAGCAGCTGCCGCTCGGTGGTGGTCCGCCAGTCGAGGACCGTCGTGGTGTCGTCCTTCGAGAACAGGGTCACCCGGTAGCGCACGGTGACAGGGGCCTCGGCGCTCCGGGAGTCGCCGGGGCGGTGGAGGGTCCACGTGGCGCGCGGGAGGTCGGCGGTGAGGTCGAGGGAGCTGCGTTGCTCGGGGGACCCGGCGGGGGTGTACCCGAGCTCGACGGTGGCGCGGGCGTAGCGCGCGAGGGGGTCGCGCAGCTCGACGCGGATCGGCACGGCGCGCCCGGTGGGCTGGTGGAGGAGGACGAGGGAGTCGCCGCGGCCGGCGAGGAGGATGGTCTCCTCGACCTCGGCGTAGCGCCAGGTGCACATGACCTCGAAGCGGTCCTTCGCGCGGTCCTTCGGCCGGACGGGCACCACGGCGTCGGGGGTGTCCCGGTCGAGGCGGACGGTGCGGGCGGCGTCGATGCCGGCCTCCGCGTCGAGATAGCGGACCACGGCCTCGACGCTGCGCACGGCGGTCCAGTCCACGCTCGCGGCGGCGAGCCGGACGTTGAACACGGAGGCGGCCATCGCGGGGTCGACGTCCAGGTTGCGGTCCGTCGTGCGGATCCAGGGGGTCTCGGACTCGGTCGCGGTGTCCCCGATGGCGAAGCCCGGCTTGTGCCGGACGACCAATTGGTACTCCTGCTGGAGCGTGTAGCGCCGATCGAGGAAGAAGGCGTAGCTTCCGGCCGTGCCGGCCTGTGTCACCACGAACTCGGCGGTGTCCTTCGGGAACGTGCCATCGTCCCGGAACCCGTAGCGCACCTTGACGACCATCGAGCTCACGCCGACGCTCGCGAGGTCCGCCGTGGAGCCGACCGCGCCCGAGAGGCGGTCGAAGAAGGGGTTGTTGAGGTCGACCTCCTTGATGCGGCCGGCCATCTTCGAGGCGCCCGGGAGCATCGCGATGGAGCCCTGGGGGGCGATCGTGCGGGTCGTGGCGGAGACCTGGGTGAGGTCGAACCGGAGGTCCTGCACCTCGGTCTGGGTGAGCTCTCGGACCTGCCACGTCGCCTGGGGGCGGCCCGCGGCGTTCCAGGCGGCGACGGCGGGCGAGATGCCGATGGTGTCGGCGGCGGGGGGGCTCGCGGCGGCGGTGGCGGTGGCCGTGGGATTGGTGCCGCCGATCCCCCCGGAGCGATCGCTCGTGCCTGCCACCATCGTGGCGCCGGGCGCGTTCGCGGGGTCCCCGGAGATGGCGGCGCGGAGCGGGGTGGAGAACCCCGCGGTGATCGCGGCGGCGGCGGCCGTGGGGTCGGCGGCGACGAGATCGCCCCCGCGGTCGGCGGCGAGGACCGCGCCGGGCTTCAAGCCGGGCTTGAAGTACGCGAAGGTGGCCAGCTCCTTCACGAGCACCTGGAGCGCGGCGCGGCGGGACTCGACGGTGGCCGGATCGAGCACGAGGTAGCTCACCTCGCGGATCCGGATGTGCTGGCTCTGCCGCAGCTCCTCCAGCTCCCGATCCACGTCCGACTTGAAGAACAGCGTGTTGACCCGGAAGCGGTCGCGGAGGTGGTGGTAGACCTGCGCGGCGTCGATCTCGATGTGGACCTCGTACGCGGGGAGGAGGCCCGTGTAGGTCAGCTCGTAGACGACCGCGATCTGCGTCGCGCCTTCGTCCTCGAGCGAGCGCTTCAGGAGCGTCGCGCCCTCGTGGTCGAGCTCGATGGAGAAGACAGCGCGGTTGTCGCCGTAGAGGCTCGGCTTCCCCGATCCGAGGATGCGCTCGACGAAGTGCCGCGCGGGGCCGCCCGAGTCCGCGCCCGCGCCCGACTCCGCCCCGAGCGTCGTGACGCGCACGGACCCGCTGTCGACGGGGACGGGCACGAGGTCCACGTCCTCGGCGCCGCGGGCGGCGAGCTTCGCTCGGATGGCATCGAGCCTCGCTTGGGGGACGCCGAGGTCCACCGTCATGGTGAGGAAGCCGCCGCCGGGGCGGTCGCCCGCCTGGAACAGGGGGTTGTCCGTGATGTCGCGGCGGTAGAGGAGGAGCTCGAACCTGGGCTCTCCCTGCTCCACGACGAGGCGGGGGGACGCCGGCAGGTAGTAGTAGCGACGGGGCGAGGCGTAGTCCCGGAAGAGGGTGACGCGCTCGATCTCCTCCGGAGCATCCAGGTACAGCATCGCCCGTCCTTTCTCGCAAAGCGTAGAGAGCCCCGCCCGCGGCGTCTGCCGCGTACGAGGCTGCGATCAGAGCACGCGGCGAATTCGGGGGCAAGGCCGCCCGATCGGAAAGGCGCTGCGACGCGCTCCCCATCGAATTCATCGCGAGCGAGGAGGGCCCGCGGCGCTTGACACCTCGCCCGCTTCTCTGGATCATCGTGGCGAACCGGCGGAACGACGTGCTCTCCCTCGACGGCTGCCAGCGTCTCTCCGGAGGTCTCTCCGGAGGTCTCTCCGGAGGGGGCGTCTCGGGGGCCAATGCCTTCCGGGACGCCGACGTCGCCGGCACCTGGTACGTGCTGCCCGACGCGCCGCGGTTCGCCGTCGAGGCCGACGGGGGCCCGGCGCTCCGGTACACGCTGTTCGAGTCGCCGGCGCCGGGCCGCGCGCCGCGGGGCTGGCTGGTGCTGACCGTGGGGCTGCCCTTCGGAGAGGCGGAGCGCGAGGCCTGGCGGGCGGAGCTGGTCGCGGCGGGAGAGCCCGTGACGGACGTGCGGCCGTTCCCGGTGCTCGGGGCGCGGGCACGGCTCGACGTGCTGGGCGCGGCGCGGGGGGACCTCGCCGCGGACCTCGTCGGGGGCGCGGGCGCCACGTTCGCCGTCGCGGTGGACGGCGACGACGCGCTGGTGCTCTGGGCGCTCCTGGAGGGCGACCACCCCGCGATCGTCGCGCGGTTCGCGCTCGGGTGTGTCCACCGGCTAGGGGCCGCGCGGCTCCACGTGTGGGCCGAACGATCCGAGCCCCTCGGAGGCGTGCACCCGCTCGCCGCGGCGCAGGTCGAGCGAGGCCGGGCGGGCGTCACGTTGGAGGCCGCCGAGGCGCTCCCCGAGCCCACGAGGACCCTGCTCCTGGCGCATGGGCTGAGCCTCGTCCAGGCGTTCCTCGATGACGCGCAGCCGCGTGCCGCCCTCGCCGTGGACGTCGGCATCGAAGAGGCGCTCCCGGGCGAAGTCGCGCTCGACGCCGTGCTGGTCCCGGGCTGGACCCCGACGCAACGGGAGGCGCGGCTCACCCGCGTGACGCTCGGGGACGGGCCGATGCGCCTCGTCGACGTGCCCGTGGTGTGCCCGGCGTGGCCCCTGGGCGGCGCGCTCGCGGGTGTCGACGTGGCCGTCTCGTTCCCGGCGCCCGCGGAGGGGGTGGCCCCGCGCGTGAGCCGCACCCTCCGGTTCGACGCCGCGGGGGGAGACGCCCTGTTCCACGTCGGCGCCTGGGTGGAGGAGGGGACCACCGTCACCCTCGCCGTCCGCGTCCGGTACCGCGGCCCCCACGAGGCCTGGGAGCGCCCGCCCATCCGCGCGGAGGCGGGGGCGCTCGTGGTGCTCGATCCCGACATGCTCGGCATCCACCGCCAGGAGATCGTGCTCGGGCACCTCGATCCGGCCTACGTGCGCGCGGCCGAGGTGCGCGTGGCGCTCGGGGCCGCGAGCGATGGCGCGCTGCTCGACGCCGCGACCTCCACGTGGAGCTGGGAGACCCCCACCCGTACCGACGCGGTGACGTTCGCACGGCTCTCCGTCCGATGGCTGCTCGCCGACGGCACGTGGACCGACGTGGACGAGCAGGACGTGCTCGCCGGCCGGGTGACCCTCCGCGCGCCCGTCGCGCCGCGAGCGCCCGCGGTCGACCTCCTCGCGGCGGGGGACTGGACCGACCTGGCCCGGCTCGTCGTGGAGATCGAGGCCCTGCCGGGCGCGGAGCCGCCCGCGCCCACGGTCTACTCGTTCCAGGCCTCGGGAGAGACCGCCCGGTTCGCGTGCCCGGGGGGGCGCTACCGATGGCGCGAGACCTACGTGGGCGTCGACGGCGCGCTCCGCACGACCACGTGGGCGGAGGCGGACGATCCGCTCCTCCTCGCGCGGGATCGGGACCGCGCCGAGCTCACCATCGAGCCCGCGCTCCTCGGCCTCGGCACGCGCGCGCGCTTCGCCCACGTCGACCTCGAGGGCCTCGCCGGGACCCCCGGCGCCCCGCCGGCCCGGGGCGCGTTCTCCTTCGTCGCCGGCGGGACCAGCGTCGTGTGGCGCTACGCCTCCCCGGGCGGCGCCCGCGACTGGCGCTACCGCACCGTGCTCCTCGACGCCGACGGCGTCCGCCACACGGCGGACTGGCGCGACGGCCACGGCGACATCCTCGTCCTCACCCCTCCTACCTGACCTCCTTCCCCCGGGGAACCCATGCTGACGTTTGAGTCGCCGTACTACGAGATCGAAGGCGTGCTGGTCTTCCGGGACCACGCCGTCCCCACGCTGTTCCACTACCTCTGCGGGCCGCCGCGCCTCACGCGCGACGCCGCCAACCGACCCAACCTCCTCTTGTTGAAGTACCGGGAGGCCCTCGCCGTGGCGGGCGAGGCTCCGCTCGAGGCCGGCGGCGGCTTCCTGCTCTTCGGGGTGGACTGCGGCGTCGACCCGTCGACGAAGGACCGCCTCCGGGCGACGCTCCGGGGCTTCGTCGGGCCCGATGCCGGCCCGATCGCCCTGGCGCCGGTGCTGTACAGCCGCGGCAAGGTGAGCGTCCTCGCGTTGGATAGGGACGCCGGCGGCGAGGCGGAGGGCGCCGCGAGCCTGTTCGTGCGAGACGTGCTCGGGACCGCCACGCCGTCCCTGATGACCGACCAGCGCGCGATCTTCGCGATCAACCTGACCGCGCGCGGGGTCACGCTCGTGGAGGAGGCGTTCGAGACCGACCTCTCGCCGATCGGCGTAATGTACGAGCTCGAGTTCGCCGGCCTCCGCCCCGCGCTCTCGGTGAAGGCGCACGCGGAGATGTCGCGCGTGTACGAGAGCCTGAAGGCGGACCTCAACATCGGCGTCGGGGGCGGGACGGGGACGTCGACGACGCCCGCGACCGCGACGACGACGACGCCTGCTGCCCCCGCTGGAGCAGCGGCCCCTGCTGGCGCCGCCCCAGCTGGCGCCGCCCCGGCTGGCGCCGCGGCCCCCGCTGGCGCCGCCCCCGCTGGAGC
>JAUXTN010000074.1 GCA_030684355.1 Pseudomonadota bacterium | reverse complement strand
CGCCCCGCCGAGCGTCGCCGCGCCGCCGGTGCCGCCCGCGGACGCCGAGCCGCCCGTGCCGCCCGACGCGGAGCCCCAGTAGCCGTCGTACTGGGTGCCGCCCGCGGCGCCCGTCTCCCCTCCCCCCGGGCCGCCGGCCCCGCTCCCCGAGAGGACCGAGCCGCCGTCGGTGCCGCCGCCCCCGCCGCCGCCCGCGACGACGACCAGCGTGCCCGCGGCGTCCCAGACGTAGCTGCCGCCCCCGCCGCCGCCCGGCACGTGGCCGCCCTCGCCGGGGCGGATGGTGAGCACGTCACCGGGCGTGACGAGGAGCGTGCTGGTCGCGTAGCCGCCGCCGCCGCCGGGCCCGGGGTACGCGCCCGTGTAGTTGCCGGCGCCGCCGCCGGCGCCCCAGGCCTCGATCGTGAGCGACCGGACGCCCCCGGGCACGGTGTAGGTCTGCGCGGCGCCGGTCCACGCGAACGCGGTCGGCTCGACCGTCCCGGAGGACACGCCGTTGCCGGAGAGGGTGGCGCTCAACGTGGGGAGGTCCGCGATCGCCACGTCGAGGCGGCCGGTGACGACGCCCTCGACGGTCGGGGTGAAGGCCACGTCGAGCACGAGGGAGCCGCCGATGGCGAGGGTCCCGGGCACGGTCGAGGTGAGGAGGAAGCCGTCGCCGGAGACGGTCGCGCCGATGGAGAGGTCGGTCTCGCCGGTGTTGACGAGGGTGAAGGTGGCGGTGACCGTGTCGCCGAGGGGCGCCTCGAGGGTGGCGTCGAGCGGATCGAGCGTGGCGCCGGCGATGAGCTCCGCGGTGTCCCCGCCGGTGTCCCCACCCGTGTCGCCACCGAGGAAGCCTTCGAGCGAGACGGGCACGAGCGGCGTCTCCGGATCGTTGCTCACGATGTCGAGCCAGCCGGTGGTGTCGGCGCCGGGCGCCCACGTGACGACGACCTCCGCCTGCGTCTCGGGGTCGAGGGTGGCGGGCAGGCCGCCCGCGCTGGTGAGCGTGAACGCGCCGGCGCTGCGCATCCCCACCGACGAGATCTCCAGCGGCGCGACGCCGGTGCTCGAGATCGTGACGGTCTGGGGCTCCCCGTCCGCGAACGCGAGCGATGTCGGCGTGACCGAGATCCCCGGAGCCTCGGGGTCCTTCACGTGGGTGAGGAGCTGCTCCCCGCAGCCGAGGAGGAGCGAGGGCAGCAGGAGGAGGGACGCGCGCATGTGTGCTCCGGGAGCACGGTCTGTAGCCGACGGAGGCGGGTGGTGCCTACGGGGAGGACGCGCCGGCGCCGAAGGCGTGCCCCGCCGCTACCGCGGCACCTCCATCCAGAACCGCGCCCCGCCCACCTCGGCGGCCCCCACCCCCAGCCGTCCGCCATGGGCCCGCGCCACCTCGCGAGCGATGTGCAGACCCAGGCCCGCGCCGGGGCCCGACTCGGCGGCGCCTCGCGCGAAGGGCTCGAAGATGCGCTCCCGCTCGTGCACGGGCACACCCGGGCCCGCGTCGTCCACCTCGAAGCGGACGGTCCCGTCCACGTCGAGCGCCCGCAGGAGCACCGCCGAGCCCTCGGGGGCGTGCCGGATGGCGTTGCTCGCGAGGTTCACGAGCGCGAGCTGGGCACGGGGCCGGTCGAGCTCGAGCGGGGTGAGGTCCGACGGGCCCTCGATGCGCACGACCACGCGCCGCTCGGCGGCCTCGGCCTCCACCGCGACCCGGACCGACTCCAACAGCGCACGGGGCGAGACCGGCTCCTTGCGCAGCACGACGCGGTCCTCCTGGATGCGCGACAGGTCGAGGAGGTCCTCCACGAGCGCGCGGAGCCGCGCCACGTCGTCCCGCGCGCTCTCCAGGAGCACCAGGAGCTTGCCACCCACGGGCCCGCACACGCGCTCGTCGAGCGCGAGGTGCAGGGCCATCCCGAGCGAGGTGAGCGGGGTGCGGAGCTCGTGCGCGACGGTCTGCACGAGGTTCCCCTTGAGCTCGTCGAGCCGCCGCAGGCGGGTCACGTCCTGGAGGAGCACCGTGACCCCCACGAGCTCGCCAGTGACGGCGTCGTTGATGGGCGTCGCGTGCGGCAGGAACGCACGCTCGCCGTCGGCGGTCTCGGTGACGACGACACGGGCGAAGTCGGCCGGGATGACGGGCCGGCCCTCGGCCACCACGAGCGCGTGCACCGCCTCCACCACCCCGCTCAGGCCGGGATCGATCCGGTCCAGCCGCCGCGTGCGCCGGTCGAGCCCCAAGAGGCGCCGCGCCGCCAGGTTCGTCGCGCGCACCTCCGCCTTCAACGTCAGGACGACCACCGGGTCCGCGAGGCTGTCGATGGCCGCCTGGGCGGCCTCGCGGGCGCGCGCCAGCTCGCTGTCCGAAGCGCGTCGGTACAGGCGGAGGCGCTCGGCCATGCGGTTGAACGCGCCGGCGAGGACATCGAGCTCCGCCACGTGCGTCCGCGGGAGGCGGACGTCGAGGTGGCCCTCGCCGACCTGCTCGGCCGACGCGGAGATGGCCCGGAGCGGGTCCGTGATGCGACGGGAGACGTACACGCCGAGCCCCACGGCACCGAGCAGCCCAAGCGCGGACCACGCGAACCACGAGCGGCGGGTGGCCCGCGCGTGCTCCGCGGCCTCGTCGCTGCGGCGCACCATCGCGTCCTGGTTGAGCACGAGGACGCGGTCGGCGTCGGCCTTCACCGCCTGGAACGTGGGGAGGAGCGCCTCGAAGTAGAGGGTGCGCGCGTCGCCGGGCGCGGCCGCGACGAAGCGATCGTAGTCGGCCCGGTACTCGGTCCAGTTCTGCCGGAGGGAGGCGGCGATCTCGCGCTCCCCCGGCTCGGTGATGTTCGCTTCCTCCACCTGGAGCTCGGCGTCGAACAGCGGACGATGCTCCGCCACCAGCGCGTCGGCGCGCGCCGGCTCCCCGACGATGCGGAAGAGCGCGGCGGAGTCGAGGCGCTCGAGCGACTCCTTCATGCGCTCGGCGGCCAGGACGGAGCGGTAGTTGTCCGCCAACACGCTGCGACCGGCCTCCCCGAGGCGCTGCACGGCCACGCCGCCGAAGAGCAGCATCACGACGATGACCAGGAGCGCGGGCACCTGCGCGAGCAGCACCCGGTACTGGAGCCTCATCCCCCCTCCTCCGGCCCCATCGGGACCACCTGCACATCGAAGCGGTCGGCGGCCCGGATGAGGCGGAACAGCGGCCCCTCCCGCCAGAGCTCCTGCCAGCGACTGCGCAGGCTGCGTCCCATCAGCACGTGCTCGACCCCGTGCGTGCGCGCGAAGCCGACGAGCGTGTCGACCACGTCGGCGTGGCGGAGCTGCACCACCTCGGCGCCCATGCGCTGGGCCATCTGGAACGTCTCGTGCAGGCGACGCTCCGACTCGCTGTCCAGGCGGTGCCCCTCGTCCTCGGGCGTCCGGACGTGGACGACGTACCAATGCGTGTTCAGCCGCCCCGCGATGCGCGCCGCGCGCTCGACGATACGGCCTGGGTTCGGGCTCTTCGAGGCGAGGCAGGCCATCACCTTCCCGACGCCCTGGGGCTCGCCGCGGGAGGCCTGCCGCCGATCCAGCGCCTCCGCCACCTCCCGCAGGGCGAGCTCGCGGAGCGTCTCGATGTTCTCGGGGCGGAAGAAGGACGCGAGCGCCTGCTCGACGCGCTCGCGCGGGTAGATCTTGCCCGACCGGAGCCGCTCGATGAGGTCCTCGGCGGAGAGGTCCAGGTTCACCACCTGGTCGGCGCCCCGCAGGAACGCGTCGGGCACGGTCTCGCGGACACGCACGCCGGTGGCCCGGTACACGAGCTCGCCGAGCGACTGGAGGTGCTGCACGTTCATGGCGCAGATGACGTGGAGCCCCGCGTCCGCGAGCATCTCCACGTCCTGGTAGCGCCATCGGTTCTTGAAGCCGGGCGGGTTGGTGTGGGGCAGCTCGTCCACGATCACGACCGCGGGCCGGCGCGCGAGGATCGCGTCGAGGTCCATCTCCTCGATGTCGATGCCCTGGTAGCGGACCCGCTTCGGGGGCACGACCTCCAGATCGCGGAGCTGCGCGTCGGTCTCATCGCGCCCGTGCGTCTCGACGAAGCCGACCACCACGTCAACCCCACGCGCGCGGAGCTGGTGGGCCTCCTGGAGCATCCGGTAGGTCTTCCCGACGCCGGCCGAGGAGCCGATGTACACCTTCACGCGCCCCCGCTGGGAGCGGCGCACCAGGGCAAGGAAGTCGTCCGCGCGCCGCTCGGCCCGCTCGTCGTCGTTCATCGCGGCCCGGCGACCGCCCCGGCCGGGAACCGCCGGTCGAGCGCGAGGTTGAAGGCGAGGACGTTCACGGTGGGCTCGCCGAGCACGCCGAGGTCCCGCCCCCGCGCCTGCTCGTCGAGCAGCGACGTGACGCGGGCGAGCTCGACACCGCGGGCCTTGGCGATGCGCGGAAGCTGCCAACGCGCGGCGTCCGGGGGCAGGTGCGGGTCGAGGCCCGACCCGGACGCGGCGAGCAGCACTTCGGGCACGGGGCCCGGGGCGTCGGGGTTCTCGGCCACGAGGCGCGCCTCGTCGGCAGCCCGGCGATCGGCCAGCTTCCGGCTGGTCGGGCCGAAGTTGGAGCCCGAGGAGGCCGCGGCGTCGTAGCCCGCGCCCGCGGCCGAGGGGCGGCCCTGGAGGTAGCCGGGGCTGGTGAAGGCCTGCCCGACGAGCTCGGACCCGATGACGGTCTCGCCGTCGCGCAGGAGCGAGCCGTTCGCCGCGTCGTGGAACGCGAGCTGGGCAATCCCGGTCACGAGCGCCGGGTACGCGACGCAGCAGAGGACGAGGAGGAGGGCGGTCGCCCGGAGGGAGGCGAGGATCATCGGGTCACGCGAGTCCGAGGGTGACGAGGAGGAGGTCGATGGCCTTGATCCCCACGAAGGGGGCGACGAGGCCGCCGATCCCGTAGACGAGGACGTTGCGGCGGAGGAGCGCGGACGCGCCGACCGGCCGGTAGGGAACGCCCCGCAGCGCGAGCGGGATGAGCGCGACGATGATCAGCGCGTTGAAGATGACCGCCGAGAGGATGGCGCTCCGGGGCGTCGCGAGGCCCATCACGTTGAGCGCGGCGAGGCCGGGGAAGGTCGCGATGAACAGCGCCGGCAGGATGGCGAAGTACTTCGACACGTCGTTCGCGATGGAGAACGTCGTGAGCGTGCCGCGGGTCATGAGGAGCTGCTTGCCGACCTCGACCACCTCGAGGAGCTTGGTGGGATTGCTGTCGAGGTCGACCATGTTGCCGGCCTCGCGCGCCGCCTGGGTGCCGGTCCCCATCGCGACGCCCACGTCGGCCTGGGCGAGCGCCGGGGCGTCGTTGGTGCCGTCCCCCGTCATCGCGACCATGTGGCCCTTCGCCTGCTCGTCGCGAATGCGCTCGAGCTTCATCTCCGGCGTGGCCTCCGCGATGAACTCGTCCACGCCGGCCTCGCGCGCGATCGCCGCGGCGGTGCGCGGGTTGTCGCCGGTGATCATCACCGTGCGGATCCCCATCGCGCGGAAGCGCTCGAAGCGCTCGCGGATGCCGCCCTTGACCACGTCGGAGAGCCGCACCACGCCGAGGATGCGCGTGCCGTCGGACACGACCAGGGGCGTCCCGCCGAGGTCCCCGATCTGGTGGACGATCTCGTCCACCGCCGCGGGCACCCCCCCGCCCAGCGCGAGGACGTGCTTGCGAACGGCGTCCGCCGCCCCCTTCCGGATCGTCCGCCCGTGCCAGTCGCAGCCGGACATGCGCGTCGCCGCGGTGAACGGGACGAAGTGCACCTGCTCGGAGTCGACCTCGCGGGCACGAAAGCCGTGTTGCTTCGCCAGGACGACGATCGAGCGGCCCTCGGGCGTCTCGTCGGCGAGCGACGCGAGCTGCGCGGCGTCGGCCAGCTCCGCGACGGTGACCCCCGGGGCGGGCAGGAGCTCGGCGGCCTGCCGGTTTCCAAGCGTGATGGTGCCGGTCTTGTCGAGGAGGAGCACGTCGACGTCGCCCGCGGCCTCGACCGCCCGCCCGGACATCGCGAGCACGTTCTTGCGGATGAGGCGGTCCATCCCGGCGATGCCGATGGCGGAGAGGAGCCCGCCGATCGTGGTGGGGATGAGGCACACGAGCAAGGCGACGGCGACCGCGACGGGGACGTCGGCCCCGGCGTAGCGCGCGATGGGGAGGAGCGTCACGACCGCGAGCAGGAACACGATCGTGAGCGCCACGAGCAGGATGTGGAGCGCCACCTCGTTAGGCGTCTTCCTGCGCTCGGCGCCCTCGACCAGCGCGATCATCCGGTCCAGGAACCCCTCGCCGGGGTCGGCCGCGATGCGGATCACGATGCGGTCGGAGAGGACGCGGGTGCCGCCCGTCACGGCCGAGCGGTCGCCGCCGGCCTCGCGGATGACCGGGGCGGACTCCCCCGTCACCGCGGACTCGTCGACGGAGGCGACGCCCTCGACGACGTCGCCGTCGGCGGGGATGGGGTCACCGGCCTCGCACACCACGAGGTCCCCCTTGCGCAGCAGGGAGCCCGCGACGCTCTCTTCGCGGCCGTCGACGAGGCGCCGGGCGTGCACGTCCGCGCGCATCTTCCGGAGCGTCGCGGCCTGGGCCTTCCCGCGCCCCTCCGCGAGCGCCTCGGCGAAGTTGGCGAAGAGGACCGTGAACCAGAGCCACGAGCTGACCGCGATGGTGAAGCCCGCGGGCGCTCCGGTGGCGACATCGCGGATGGCGAGCACCGCGGTGAGCGCGCTCCCGACCAATGTCACGAACATGACCGGATTGCGGGCTTGGACGCGAGGGTCGAGCTTGACGAAGGCGTCGCGGACGGCGGGCCCGAGGAGCTCGGCGGCGAACAGGGAAGAGGATCGCTTGGACATGTCAGTACAGCGTCCCGAGGGAGACGTGCTCGGCGATGGGGCCCAACGCGAGCGCGGGGAAGAAGGTCAGGGCCCCGACGATGAGGATGACGGCCACCAGGAGCACGGCGAACAGCGGGCCGTCGGTGGGGAACGTGCCAGGGCCCGCGGGCACCGCCCTCTTCGCGGCCAGGCTCGCAGCGAGGGCGAGCGCGGGCAGGATCATCGCGAAGCGGCCGAAGAACATCGAGAGGGCGAGCAGCGTGTCGTACCAGGGGGTGTTGGCGTTGATCCCCGCGAAGGCCGACCCGTTGTTGCCCGTGGCGCTGGTGAAGGCGTAGAGAATCTCGCTCCACCCGTGCGGGCCCGCGTTGTTGAGGCTCGACACCCCCCACGCGGACCCCGCGGCCCACGCCGCCGGGAGCAGGATGAAGACGGGGAACACGAGGATGTAGAGCGCGGCGAGGCGCATCTCCCACGACTCGATCTTCTTCCCGAGGAGCTCCGGCGTGCGCCCGACCATCAGGCCCGCGAGGAACACCGCGATCACCACCATGACCAGGACGCCGTAGAGCCCCGCGCCCACCCCGCCGAACACGACCTCGCCGAGCAGGATGTCGAGCAGCGGGATCATGCCCCCCAGCGGGGTGAAGGAGTCGTGCATCGCGTTGACGGCGCCACACGACGCGGACGTGGTGACCGACGCGAACAGCGCGGAGGCGGCCATCCCGAAGCGGGCCTCCTTGCCCTCCCAATTGCCGACGCCCCCCAGCCAACCGGCCTCGGAGCCGTAGCACACGGCGGTGGCGACGAGGAAGATGCTGAACATCGCGCCGAGGATGGCGTACCCGTTCCGCACGCTTCCGGTCATACGCCCGAAGGTGTGGACGAGCCCCGCCGGGAGGAGGAAGATCGACACCATCTGCAGCAGGTTCACCCACGCCGACGGGTTCTCGAACGGGTGCGCGGCGTTCGCGTTGAAGAACCCACCCCCGTTGGTCCCGAGCATCTTGATCGCCACCTGGGAGGCGACCGGACCCACGGCGAGCGTTTGTTTTCCGCCCTCCAACGTCGTCGCGGTGACGTACGCCGACCACGTCTGCGGGATCCCCGCGGCGACGAGCACCAGCGCGTAGACGACGCAGGCGGGGAGGAGCACGTAGAGGTGGACGCGGACGAGATCCCGCCAGAAGTTGCCCAGGGTCCCCGCCCGGTCGGTCCGGGTGAGGCCGCGGGCAACGGCCACCGCGACCGCGATGCCGACACCCGCGGAGGTGAAGTTGTGGTAGACGAGCCCGACCGCCTGGGAGAAATACGAGAGCGTGACCTCGCCGGCGTAGCTCTGCCAGTTCGTGTTGGTGGTGAAGCTCGTCGCCGTGTTCAGCGCGAGGTGCCACGACAAGTCGGGGAAGCCCTGGGGGTTGAACGGGAGCTTCGATTGGAAGGAGAGCACGAGGAAGGTGAAGACGAGGCCCACCGCGGAGAACGAGAGCACCGCGCCGGCGTAGGCGCGGAACCCCATCTCGCGCGTGGCATCCACGCCGATGAGCTTGTAGCAGGCGCGCTCGACGGCACCCGACACGCGGGCGCCGGGGGGCGCGTCCCCCTCCAGCACGCGGTGCAGCCAGGTGCCCACGGGCACGGCCAGCGCGGCGATGATCGCCGCGAACAGGGCGATCTGCGCCCAACCGTTGGCGGTCATCTCAGAACCTCTCGGGGAACACGAGCGCGTAGGCGAGGTAGGCGAACAGGCCGAGCGCCGTGGCCGCGCCGAGCCAGAGATCGAGGGTCATGCGCCCTCCTCGACGGGAAAGGTGAAGCAGTACCAGAGGCCGAAAGACGCGGCGCCGGTGGCGGGGAGGACGGGGATCTGGATGCCCGCCGAGAGCCCGTGCCGCGCATCGGGGTCGAGGGTCATCCCGAAGCCGGGCACGATCAGCATCCCGACGGGGTCGCCGACGAGCGAGAAGGTGGGATCGACCTCGACGTACCCGGAGAACCGCTCCGTGAGCTTCACCTCGGGCGCCACGATCAGCGGCACCGTGCCGGCCGAGAAGCCCGAGGTCGAGATCACGGGGCGCCAGCCGACGTTGGCCACGAGCGCGAAGCGCCCGGCGCTGACGTTGACGTGGACCTCCGGGGCGATCACCACCCCGTCGACGCCGGGCGTCCAGTACAGGTGTGGCACGAGCGCCACCGAATCCGTCACGAAAAAGCGGGGGAAGGCCTCCAGCGAGGCGGCCCCGGGACCGGAGGTCGGGATCAGCTGGCCATAGCCGAAGTAGATGTCCACGCCCTTGGTGAGACCGGCGGACCCGTACAGGATCGGGTTGACGGCCTCGGGGTAGATGTAGACGAAGGGGTTGACGAGCGCGGCGCCGGGCGCGGTGGCGGAGCCCCAGGGGTTGAGCGGGGCGGCCAGCGCGAGGCTGGCGAGTAGCGCGAACATGAAGCCCTCCGCCCCGGTCCGATTGCAACAATCATGCCATTGGTTCGAGCATGCTTCTCCGAGAACGTGTCAGGTTCTTCAGCCGCATCCTGCACGCCTCACCCGCTCCGCCGGTTGCAAATCGCACACCCAAAGGAGCCTGTCCGCATGACGCGGCGAGGGGATAGTCCTTGTGTATGCACCTGCGCATCCTGGTCATCGACGACGAACGGAACATCCGCCTCACGCTCCCGGCGCTGATCCAGTCGATGGGGCACGACGCCCAATCGGCCGCGAGCGGCGTCGAGGCGCTCGCCGCGCTGCGGACGAGCACGTTCGACGTCGCGTTCCTCGACCTGAAGCTCGGCTCCGCGTCCGGTCTCGACCTGCTCCCGCGCTTGCTCGACGCCGCGCCCGACCTCCAGGTGGTGCTGATGACCGCGTTCGCCTCGATCCCGACCGCCGTGGAGGCGATGCGCCGGGGGGCGCGCGACTACCTGCCGAAGCCCTTCGAGCCCGAGCAGGTGCGGGTGCTCCTCGACGACGTGGCGCGCGAGCGCGGTCTCCGCCAGCGCATCGTCGAGCTCGAGGACCGCCTGCGCGAGGTCCCCGAGGCCGACTTCACCACCGCGAGCCCGGTGATGCAGGGCGTGTTCGACCTCGCGCGCCGCGTGGCCGCCTCGGAGGCCCCCGTCCTGCTCACCGGGGAGAGCGGCACCGGGAAGGGCGTCCTGGCGCGGTTCATCCACGCGCACAGCCCCCGCGCGAACGGCCCGTTCGCGGTCGTCAACTGCCCCACGCTCTCGGAGGAGCTCCTCGCCGCCGAGCTGTTCGGGCACGTGCGCGGCGCGTTCACCGGCGCGGTGAAGGACGCCGTGGGCCGCGTGGAGGCCGCGAAGGGCGGCACGTTGTTCCTCGACGAGGTCGGCGAGATCTCGCCGGCCGTGCAGGCGCGGCTCCTCCGGTTCCTCCAGGACCACGCCTTCGAGCGCGTCGGCGACACGCAGACACGCACCGCGGACGTGCGGATCGTCGCCGCGACGAACCGGGTCCTGGCGACCGAGGTGAAGGCGGGCCGCTTCCGCGAAGACCTGCTCTACCGGCTCAACGTCATCGAGCTGACGCTGCCCCCGCTCCGCACCCGCCCGGAGGACATCCCCGCCCTCGCGACGGGCTACCTCGCGCACTTCGCGCGCACGCAGAAGCGGCCGGGGCTCCGCTTCGCCGACGATGTCCTGCCGCGGCTGCTCGCCCACGACTGGCCCGGAAACCTGCGCGAGCTGCGGAACGCGGTCGAGCGCGCGGTGATCCTGTCCACCGGTTCGATCGTCGAGGGGCGCCTCCTCCCGGGGGCCGTCGCGCAGGCGGACGACGCGCCCAAGCTCGGCGCGGACGTGCCGCTCGAGGTGATCGAGCGCGAGCACGTCCTGCGAGTCCTGGCGCGGCACGGGCGCGCCGACGAGGCCGCCCGGATCCTGGAGATCGACCCGGCCACGCTGTGGCGCAAGCGCAAGCGCTGGGAATCCGCTTGAGGCTGTACACGCGGGTCCTCCTCGCGCAGCTCCCGGCGTTGCTGGTCATCCTCGCGCTGGTCGTCTGGGGCGGGCAGACGGTGGACCGCCTGGGTGCCGAGAGTCAGCGGATCCTGGCGCAGAACTACCGGTCCGTCCTCGCCGCCGAGCGCATGAAGGAGTCGATCGAGCGGCTCGACTCCGCCGCGCTGTTCCGGCTCGTCGGCAGCGCGGAGCGGGCGGCCGGATTGGTCACGGAGCACGAGGCCGCGTTCGAGACGGAGCTGCGTATCCAGGCGTCCAACATCACCGAACCCGGCGAGGCCGAGAGCGTGGAGCGCCTCCGGGTCGCGTGGATCCGCTACCAGTCCGCCTACGACGCGCTCCTGGCCGCGCCGCCGGCCGATGCGCCGACGGTCTACTTCTCGCAGGTGCTGCCCGCGTTCCAGGCGGTGAAGGACGGCGCCCAGGAGGTCCTGGCCGTGAACCAGGACGCGATGCGGCGCAAGAGCGACGAGGCGGCCGCGAGCGCGGTGGCAGCGCGGCGTCAGTGGCTGGCGGGGGCGCTCGTGGGGCTCGGGAGCGCGATGCTCCTGGGGGCGGTCCTGTCGCACCGCGTGACCGTACCCCTGGGCGTCCTCGCGAAGACCGCCGAGCGCGTCGGCGACGGGCAGCTCGACGTGCACCTCCCCAGCGCGGGCATCGCGGAGCTCGACGCCCTGGCCTCGACCTTCGACACGATGGCGACCCGGCTCCGGGAGTACCGGCGGGCGGGCGAAGGGGAGCTCGCGCGGGCACGGGAGTCCGCGCAGGCGGCCATCGAGAGCCTCGTGGATCCCGTCGTGGTGCTCACCCCGGAGGGGGAGATCCGGGCGACGAACGGCGCGGCGCGGCGGGTACTGGGGATCGCGTCGGGGCAACGGCTCCTCGATGACGACGGAGGGGTGGGGACCGTGCTGCAGCGGCTCCTCTCGGCGGTCGTCTCCACGCGCGCACCCGTCATCCCCGCCGACTTCACCGCCGTCGTCCTGGTCGAGACCGCCGAGGGCGAACGGGCGCTCCTCCCCCACGCCACGCCCATCCAGGACGCCGCCACCGGCACGGTCGTAGGGGTGACCGTGCTCCTGCAGGACGTGACGCGGCTGCGCCGCCTCGACGAGCTCAAGGGTGACCTCGTCCAGACCGCCGCGCACGAGCTGCGCACGCCGCTCACGTCCCTACGGATGGCGCTGCACCTCGCGCTCGACGAGCGGGTGAGCGGGCCGGTCGGCGAGAAGCAGCAGGCGTTCCTGACGTCCGCGCAAGAGGACGTCCAGCGGCTCCGCGCGCTCGTGGAGGACCTCCTCGACCTCTCCCGCATCCAGGAGGGCCGGATGGTGCTCCACCGCGAGTCCGTCCCCGCGGGGGCGGTGCTCGAGGGGGTGGCTGGGGCCGTGCGGGCCGCCGCCGACGCCGCGGGGGTCGAGGTGGAGGTCGAGGTGGAGGTCGAGGCCGCCTCGGCCGCCCGCCCGGTGTCCGTCGACAAGGCGCGCCTGCACCTCGCGCTCACGAACCTCGCCGCCAACGCCGTCCGCCACTCGCCCCGCGGGGCCAAGGTCCGGCTCCGGGCGGTCGCCGCGGAGGGGGTCACACGCTTCGAGGTGGACGACGCCGGCGCCGGCGTGCCCGCGGCCGAGCGCGAGCGCATCTTCGGGGCGTTCATGCGGGGCGCGGACGCCGGGGGACCCGGCGCGGGCCTCGGCCTCTACATCGCGCGCGAGGTCGTCCGGGCGCACGGGGGGCGGATCGGCGTCACGGATGCGCCGAGCGGGGGCGCGCGGTTCTGGGTGGAGCTGCCGGAGTAGGCCCCTCGATCGCCTCCCGAGCGCCAGCCCCATCAAGCCCCGGCGAGCAACGAGCTCCCAATCCGGTAGAGCCCGAGCACGCCGGCGGCGACGAGGCACGGCGCGACGACGCACAGCACGAGGTCCAGCCAGTCGGGGAGCGGATCCTCGAAGGCCTCGGGGGGGAGCGGGCGCGCACCCCTTCGGAGCTCGACGAACACGAGGTCGTCTCCCCGGGCGGCGGCGTGGAGCGGGTGGGAAGGAAGGGAGCGCACGGGAACCTCGGATCTCCCGCCAGGCGCGGAAGCGCGCGCGGCGGGAGGAGCGGCCCCGGAGAGAGCAAGGTCCGCGCCACCCGGAGAATGGCGGTTGCCCCGATGCGGGGGCGTCGGCGGGCGCGCAACCTGCACGACGGCGCCCCCCGCGGCCGTGCAAAGTGCACCATGCCTTTTGTTTAGCGGTCGAGGGCCAGGCCCCCGGTGCCCACCCAACGGAGCAAGCGCGACAGTTCGTCGAGCGACCTTGCAGAATGCAAGGCATGGGATTGCAGATTGCAATCTATCCGCATTATACGCCCTCTATCTCCGCGCCTTCGCGTCCTTCGCCGCGTTAGCCCCCGGCGATGCAGACGGACCCTGTCCACGATCCCGAGCCGAGCACGTGGTCGCCATTGACACGTTGGCTGCGCCACAGCAGCGAGGGGCACGCCACTACACACCCGACCTGGCCCTGGTACCGCGTCTTGTGGCTCACGGGCGTCGATTACTTCTCGACGCTCGGCTACCAGCCGGGCATCGCGCTGCTGGCGGCCGGGGCCATCGCGCCGCTCGCCACCACGGTCCTCGTGGCCGTGACGTTGTTCGGCGCCCTCCCCATCTACCACGAGGTGGCCAAGCGCTCCTACCGCGGCCATGGCTCGATCTCCATGCTCGAGAGCCTGCTCCCCGGGTGGCCGGGCAAGGTGTTCGTGCTGGCGCTGCTCGGCTTCGCGACCACGGACTTCGTGATCACGATGACCTTGTCCGCCGCGGACGCCGCGACGCACGCGGTCGAGAACCCCTTCCTGGAACACTGGCTGGAAGGCCAGGAGATGGGCCTCACGATCGGGCTCCTGGCATTGCTCGCGCTCGTCTTCCTGGTCGGGTTCCGCGAGGCCATCGGCCTGGCCACGTGGCTCGCGGTCCCCTACCTGCTGCTCAACGCCGTCGTCGTCGGCCGCGGGCTCTGGGAGATCGCCACCCACCCGGACGCGCTCGCGGACTGGAACCGGCTCCTCCATGTGCGGGGCGATTGGACCGCGCTCGCCGTGGCCTCGGTGTTCGCCTTTCCCAAGCTCGCCCTCGGGTTGTCCGGCTTCGAGACCGGCGTGACCGTCATGCCGGCCATCCAGGGGGCCCCCACCGACCCGGCCGAGGGCCCGCCGCCGGGGCGCATCAAGGCGACGCGGCACCTCCTGACCGCCGCGGCGCTCATCATGAGCACCCTGCTCATCGGATCGAGCCTCGCCACCACCGTGCTCATCCCCGAGGAGGCCTGGCGCGAAGGGGGCGACGCCTCCGGCCGAGCGCTGGCATGGTTGGCACACCACTACCTGGGAGATTGGTTCGGCACCGCGTACGACGTCTCCACCATCCTCATCCTTTGGTTCGCCGGCGCGTCGGCGATGGCCGCCCTCCTGACCCTCATCCCCCGATACCTGCCACGGTTCGGCATGGCGCCCCACTGGGTGAGCTACTCACGGCCCCTCATCCTCCTGCTCTTCGGCATCAGCGTGCTCGTGACGTGGGTGTTCGACGCCGACGTCGAAGCCCAGGGCGGTGCCTACGCGACGGGCGTCCTCGCGCTCATGTTGTCGGCGGCGGTCGCGGTGACGCTGGCGCTCCGCCACGAGGCCCGCGAGGAGCGGGTGTTCCCCTGGCGTGCCATCCCGTTCGCGGCGATCACGGCGGTCTTCGCCTTCACGCTCGTCGACAACGTCATCGAGCGCCCCGACGGCCTCATCATCTCCTCCATCTTCATCGGGGCGATCCTCGTCCTGGGGGCGATCTCCCGCTACGCCCGCGCTACCGAGCTCCGCGTCGAGCGGCTCGCGTTCGAGAGCCCGGAGTCCGAGGCGCTCTGGGAGGAGATGCGGCCGAAGAAGGTGCACTTCGTCACCGTGAAGCACACGGAGGTGCCCTATTCGCGGGTGAAGGCTCGGCTGCGGGAGCACTACGCGCTGAAGGGCCGCCTCGCGTTCATCCACGTCGAGCTCGCGAGGGACCGGAGCCAATTCGACACCCCGCTCACCGTGCGCGTCCAACGCCTGGGCGAGGACTACCGGGTGACCGTCCACAACGCTGTCGCCGTGGCGAACACCATCGCGTACCTGAGCGAAGCGCTCGATCCCATCAGCATCGTCCTGGGCCTCACCCGCGAAAACCCGATGACACAGGCGCTCCGGTACCTGCTCTGGGGCGAGGGAGAGACCGGCATCCTGGTGTACCAGATCCTCGTGAAGCACTGGCGTCACACGCCGGGCGACGATGTCCGGCCGCACATCTACCTGATGAGCGACTGAACTACCTGATGAGCGACTGAGCCAGGGGGTGCGCCGATGCACCCCGTCCCAGCGTCTCCCGCATCCGCACCAGCACCACCACCCCCGACACCCCGGTGAGGATCGCCACCGCGACGACCGCCGTAGGCACCCCGAACGCGTCCGCGACGAGCCCCGCGAGCAGCGCCCCGATGGCGTAGCCGAGGTCCCGCCAGAGCCGGTACACGCCCACGGCCGACGCGCGCCACGACGGGTGCGCCACGTCCCCGATGGCGGCGAGGATGGTGGGGTAAACCATGGCCGTCCCGAGCCCCAGGAGCACCTGCCCGGCCACGAACGCAGCGATGACACCGCCCCACCGCGCGCCCGCCGCCACCGCGAGGATCCCCAGCGCCTGCACGAGCATCCCGCCCGCGATGAGCCCCTTTCGCCCGATCCGGTCCGACCAGGCGCCCGTCCCGAGCTGCGCGAGCCCCCACACCGCCGGGTAGAGCGCCGCGAGCGCCCCGATGGCGGCGAGGTCGAGGCCGGCGGCCGCGAAGACGAGCGGGAAGAGGCCCCAGGCCATCCCGTCGTTGAGGTTGTTCACGAGGCCAGCCTGGGTGACGGACGAGAGCTCGCGGTCGCCGATCGTCGTGCGCCAGAAGACCTCCCGGGCGGACACCGGCGCGGCGTCTCCCGCGAGCGCGGCTTCCCGGCGGACATGCCCGCGGGTCTCGCGGACCAGCACGGCGGAGAGGAACAGGCCGATGGCCGCGTACCCGATGCCCAGCGCGAAGGGCGCCGGGTGGATGCCGTAGCGGGCCGCGACCCATCCCGTGACGAGGGCCGATCCCGCCACCGCGAGGTAGCCCGCGAACTCGTTGAGCCCCATGGCGAGGCCCCGCTGCCGCGGGCCGGCGAGGTCGATCTTCATGATGACGGTCGTCGACCAGGTGAGGCCCTGTGACACGCCGAGGAGCAGGTTCGCCGCGAGCACCCAGCCCCAGGACGGCGCCACCATCAGCAGGACGGGCACGGGCAGCGCCACGAGCCAACCCGCGACCAGCACCCGCTTGCGCCCGACCGCGTCGGACCAGCGCCCCGCCAGGTAGTTCGTGAGCGCCTTGCTGACCCCGAACACGACGATGAAGGAGAGCACCGCCGTCTTCGCGGCGAGCCCGTACACCTCCTCCGCGATCGCCGGGAGCACGCTCCGCTCCATGCCGACCATGGCGCCGACGAAGGCGTTCACGAGCACGAGGAGCGCGAATTGGGGGAGGTTCTCGCGGAGGCCGAGCACCGGGCTCGCCGGGGCCACCCCCTCCGCCGCCGACGACGCGGCGGTCACGCGCCCACCGCCACCGGGAACCCGGCCGCGCGCCAGTCCGCCACGCCTTCCTCGACGTGGGCGGCGACGAACCCCGCGGCGCGGAGCATCTGCACGGCGTCGAGCGCCAGGACGCACCAGGGCCCGCGGCAGTACGCGACGACGGAGCGGTCCCGCGGGAGCTCGTCGAGCCGCGCCGTGAGCTCCGAGAGCGGCACCGAGCGCGCCCCGGGGAAGTGCCCGGCGCGAAACTCCTCGGGGGCGCGCACGTCGAGGACGGTGACCTCGTCGCGGGCGACACGGGCGAGGAGCTCCGCGCGGGGGATCGGCTCGAGGGCGCCCCGCTCGGCCTGAAAGGCGCGCCGGACCTGGTCGATCTCGGCGAGCCGGGCGTCGCCCATGTGCCGCAGGGCGACGGCGAGGTGGGACACGCTCGCGTCCGCGAGGCGGTAGTGGACGTGCTGCCCGCGCTTGTCGGCTTCCACGAGCCGCGCCCCGCGGAGCACCTGGAGGTGCTGGGAGGTGTTGGCGACGGTGGCGTCGACCTCGCGGGCGAGGTCCTCCACCGTGCGCGGGGCCTGCGCGAGCAGGTCGAGGACCTCCAGCCGCACGGGGCTCGCGAGGGCCTTGCCGACGCGCGCGAGGTGGCCGTAGACGGTGTCCTTGAGGGTGCGGCTGTCCATGTGGGGGGGCTCCGGTGGCTCGCCTGCATTGTAATCAAGTATTCGCTTGAATACAAGCATGAAGGGCGCGCAGAGGCCGGAAGGCGCGCAGAGGCAGGAAGGCGCGTCCAGAGGCCGCCTTGCGACCGCCCTGCAAGGGGGCTACGGGCGCCCCCCAATCCGGGCCGGTGGGTCGCGCCCGGTCTCCCGGCCGGTGGTACCCCCATGCAAGCGTTCCTGACCTCTACCGCCGCGGTCGCCCTCGCCGAGATCGGCGACAAGACCCAGCTCCTCGCCCTCGTCCTCGCGACGCGCTACCGCCGCCCCGTCCCCATCGTCGCGGGCATCCTCGTCGCCACGCTGGCCAACCACGGGCTCGCCGGGCTCCTCGGCGCGCAGGTCGCGACGTGGCTCGGGCCCGAGGGCCTGCGCTGGACCGTCGGGATCGCGTTCCTCGGCATGGCCGGCTGGACCCTGATCCCCGACAAGCTCGACGCCACCGAGCCGAGCCCGCACGGGGCGTTCTGGGCCACGCTGGTCGCGTTCTTCTTCGCCGAGATGGGCGACAAGACCCAGCTCGCCACCGTCGGGCTCGCGGCGGCGCACCCCGGCGCCCTCCTCGCCGTCGTCGGCGGAACGACGCTCGGGATGATGCTCGCGAACGTGCCCGTCGTGCTCCTCGGGGACCGCCTCGGCACGCGGGTGGACCTCTCGAAGGTGCGGTACGTCGCGGCGTTGCTCTTCGCCGTGCTCGGGACGTGGGTGTGCGTGCGCGGCGTGGGCTGATCGCGCGGCCGAGGGCCGGCCGACTACGCCGCTTCCGCCGACTACGCCGCCTGGCGAGCCGCCACCGCCCGGCCCTGGACCCAGCGGTCGTAGAAGAACATCCCCACCACCGACACCGCGCTGATCGCGATGAACGGGATCCACACCTGGCCGGGATCGTAGCTGGCGAAGAGGAACTCGCGCGCGCCCGAAGCGTCGACGAGCGACGGCACGGAGGCGACGAGGTGGTCGATGACCTCCCCGCGGGGGACCAGCTCGGCGACCCGCTGGACCAGCGCGGCGTCGGGCAACGCGGCGACCTCGGCGAGGCCCTGGGCGATCGGCGCGTCGAGCTTCTTCTGGATCTCGGCGAGCGCGGCGGGGGAGGTCCCCTGGGTGGCGAGCCACTCCTTGGCGGCGTCGGGGGTCATCCCGGCGGCCTGCGCGGCGCGGTCGGTCACGGTCGAGATCCAGGTGCGCGCGGCCTGCACCGCGGCCGGATCGGTGACGGTGGCGAGGTGGGCCCGGGCCAGGTTCACCTTGTCCCCGTGCTCCTCGTAGGTCGAGCCGGCGACCAGCGAGCCGAGCACCCAACCGATGCCGTCCGGCATGTTGGCGTAGCCCAGGAAGAGCGCGCGCTTCCCCGGGGGCGCGAGGCTCGACATGTATTCCTGGCGCTTGGGGCTCGAGAGCATCTCGCCGACGGTGAACACCACCACGCCCAACAGGACCAGGTAGACGTTGGCCGTGAACACGAAGAGGCCGAAGGCGGCCGTCGCGATGCCCATCCCCACCATCGTGGACGTGAGCACCCGCAGCTTGCCCGAGAGCCACGCGAACACGAACATCGTGAACATGATCATCAACGCGTTCACGTTGAGGAGCCGCTCCTGGGAGATGGTCTCCCCCGCCGCGGCGGCCGCGGTGTAGCTCTCGAAGCCGAAGGTGGCGCCGATGTCACGGAGCAGGACGGTGGTGTCGGTCCAATCGTCCACGTAGTTGGGCAGCATGTCGAAGAGCTGGTGGAAGCTGAACCAGAAGCCGGCGGAGATGAAGATGAACCCGAGCAGGACCGGGCTCGTGAACAGGTTGCCGACCGACTCCTTCACCAGCGCGAACACCGAGCGCTCGTCCGCGCCGTGGGTCCGCTCGTCCACGGGATCCTCGTAGAAGAACAGGGGGATGAGGTTCACGAGCACGATCGCGGTGCACGCCAGGAACACGCTCGGCCAGCCGAACACGTCACGGGTATACATGGGGATGTAGGCCGACACCGCAGCGCCCACGTTCACCGACTGGTAGAAGAGCCCCCACCCCATCGACTCGGCGCCGCGCGACTTCACGATCGAGTGCGCCATCGTGCCCTGGATGCCGGGCTTGAAGAGCCCGGTGCCCGCGGCGAGGAGCTGGGTGCCGATGAGCATGGACCCGAACCCGTCCGCCTGCGACATCAGGAAGTAGCCGCCGGCCTTCAAGAACACCGACACCGCGATCGTGCGCTTGTAGCCGTAGCGATCGGAGAACCCGCCCGCGAACGTGGGGAGCCACGACTGCATCGCGGCCCAGCACGCCAGGATCGTGCCCTTCTGCACGTGGTCGAGCCCCGGGCCGCCGTCCCCCACGCCGAGCACCATGTAGACGGGCACCACGAGCCGGACGCCGTAGTAGGCCATCCGCTCCATCAGCTCCATGAAGATGCACAGCCAGAACACCCTGTCGAAGGCGCGGATCTGGGCGATGGGCGAGTCGGGGGCCGCGAGCGGGGGCTGGGTCATCCCTCGCTGCTATCTTGGGCGACGGGCGGCCGCCGGCTCGGCGTCGGTGTGTAGCGTTGCCGGATGCGCCTGCCATCCCACTCCTTCGAGGACCACACCGCGGACGTACGCCTCCACGTGGAGGCCCACGACCTCGGCGCGCTGCTCGAAGAGGCCGGCCGCGCCCTCGGTGAGCTGATGGGAGGGGGCGCCGAGGGCCCGCTGGGCGATCCCTTGCACGTGCGGGTGCAGGCCGCCGACCGCGCCGCGCTGCTCGTGCGCTGGCTGGACGAGCTCGTCGGCCTCTCGGAGATCGAGCACCGCGTGTGGACGGACATCCATGTCTCGCGGGTGGACGAGCGCTCCGTCGACGCCGTGGTCCGCGGGCCTTTGGTCGAGGCGCTCCGGACGGCGGTGAAGGCGGCGACCTTCCACGACCTGCGCGTGGAGGAGGACTGCGAGGGCCTCCAGGCGTCCGTGATCCTGGACGTTTAGCCCTTGAGCACCCCGAGCGGAACCAGCCGGGCCACCCGACGCGCGACGCCCGCCCGGCACACGACGTCGACGACCCGCTCGACGTCCTTGTAGGAGGACGGGGCCTCCTCGGCGAGCTCGGCGTTCGACGGGCACCGGACGACGATGCCGCGCGCCTCGAGCTCCGCGCGGACCACGTGGCCGGGGACGGCGCGCCGGGCCGCACCTCGGCTCATCGTGCGTCCGGCGCCGTGGCAACTGCTGGCGAACGAGACGTCGCGCGCGCCGTCCGTCCCGACGAGGACGAAGCTCGCCGTGCCCATGCTCCCCGGGATGAACACCGGCTGGCCGACGCCGCGGTACCGTGCCGGGAGCTCCGCGCTGGCGGGGCCGAACGCGCGGGTCGCGCCCTTGCGGTGCACGCAGAGCCGCCCCTCGGGGTAGTCCTCCATCTTCGCGATGTTGTGGGCCACGTCGTAGACGATGCGGAGGGCGGTCCCCTCCCCGAGCACGCGCCGGGCCACCTCCCGCACCCGATGCGTGAGCACCTGGCGGTTGGTCCAGGCGAAGTTGGCCGCCGCCGCCATCGCACCGAGGTAGGCCCGGCCTTCGGGAGACGAGAGCGGCGCACAGGCGAGCTGCCGGTCGGGCAGGCTGATGCCGAAGCGGGGCAGTGCGGCGTCCATCGCCGCGACATGGTCGGTGCACACCTGGTGGCCGAGCCCGCGCGAGCCGGTGTGGATGAGCACGGTGACCTGCCCGGCGTAGAGGCCGAACGCCTTCGCCACCGCCTCGTCGTAGATGGTGTCGACCTCCTGGACCTCGAGGAAGTGGTTGCCGCCGCCGAGCGTGCCGAGCTGATCGTGGCCACGTTGCCGGGCCCGCTCCGAGACCTGGGCCGGGTCGGCCCCCGGCAGCGCGCCGTTCGACTCGATCCGCTCGACGTCGCCCTCCTCCCCGACGCCCAGGGCGCGGATGGCCCAGGGTACCCCGTGCGCGAGCACCTCGTGCATCTCCGCGTCGCCGAGGAGCAGGCGGCCCCCGCGGCCGTAGCCCGTGGGGACGCTGCGCGAGAGCTCGTGGACGAAGGCCTCGCGGCGGTCGCCGAGGTCGGCCCGGGAGAGGTCGGTCGCGAGGAGGCGCACGCCGCAGTTGATGTCGAAGCCGATGCCCCCCGGCGAGACGACGCCGTCGGGCAGCAGCGTCGCGGCGACCCCGCCCACCGGGAAGCCGTAGCCTTCGTGCATGTCTGGCATCCCGACGACATGGCGGACGACACCCGGCAGCGTCGCGACGTTGAGGAGCTGCTCCACGCTGCGATCGCGGAGGATCGCCTCGAGCAGCACGTCGTCGGCGAGCACGCGCGCCGGCACGCGCATGCCGGGCGCCGTCCCGGTCGCGATCTCGTGGATGGTGTCGCCGATGCGACCCCAGGCGCTGGCTACCATGCCCCCTCCTCCGCGGCCCCGGCGCCACCCCACCGCGACGGGAGCGGGGTGCGCGAGGCCGCACACCGATCGATCTAGCGCCGGCCAGCCGCGTCGAACTGTCACCTTTCGCGGCGGCCGTCCATCGGGAAGCAGGTGCCTCGCCGAGGTGCGTAGATCGCTGCTTCGCGGAGCCGCGCGCATGGACAACGCCGACATCGCCAAGGTGTTCTTCGAGCTGGCCGACCTGATGGAGTTTCACCAGGTGGTGGACTTCAAGGTCCGCGCGTTCCGCTCCGCCGCGCAGATCATCGAGAACCTCCCCGAGCCGTGCACCGACATGCTGCGCGAGGGCACCCTCGCCGAGGTCCCCCGCATCGGCGAGGGGATCGTCCGCCGCGTGGCGGAGCTCTGCAGGACGGGCACGCTCGCGGAGCTCGAGGAGCTGCGGAAGCGAGCGCCCGCGGGGCTCGCCGAGATCCTGCGGATCGACGGCATGGGGCCGCGGAGCACCGAGCTGGTCTGGCACGAGCTGGGCATCACCACGGTGGACGAGCTCGAGGCCGCCGCGAAGGCCCAGCGCCTGCGCGGGCTCCCCCGCTTCGGCGCGAAGAAGGAGGAGAAGCTCCTCGCCGCCATCGCCGCCCACCGCCGGGCCTCCGGGCGCTACAAGCTCACCCAGGCCTACCCCCACGCGGAGGCCCTCGTGCGGCAACTGCGCAAGCTGCCCGAGGTGCTGCGGATCGAGGCCTGCGGCACGATCCGGCGCCGGCGCGACACCGTCGGGGACATCGACCTCCTCGTCGCGACCCGGCAGGAGCACGCCGTGGCGGTCGCCGAGCGGTTCGTGCATCTTCCGGAGGTCCGCGACGTGGTCGCGCACGGCGAAACCAAGTGTACCGTCCACCTGAAGGACGGCATCCAGGTCGACCTGCGGATCGTCCCGCCCGAGTCCTGGGGGGCCGCGCTCCACTACTTCACGGGGTCGAAGGAGCACAACATCGCGATCCGCGGCTTGGCGGTGCGGCGCGGGCTCAAGATCAACGAGTACGGCATCTTCGGCGAGGACGACCAGCGGCTCGGCGGAGAGGAGGAGCGCGAGATCTTCGCGGCGGTGGGGCTGCCCTACATCGAGCCCGAGCTGCGCGAGAACCGGGGCGAGATCGAGGCCGCCGCGGAGGGGCGGTTGCCACACCTCGTGGAGGAGCGTGACATCCGGGGCGACCTCCACATGCACACCAACGAGACCGACGGGCAGGCGACGCTCGAGGCGATGGTGGCGGAGGCCCGGCGGCTGGGCCGCGAATACGTGGCGATCACCGACCACTCCCAGGCGCTCTCGATGGCGCTGGGGCTCGATCCGACGCGGCTGCGCGCGCAGGGCCGACAGATCGACGCCCTCAACGACAAGCTCGGGGGGCGGCCCCACGTTCTCCGTGGGATCGAGGCCGACATCCTGGCCGACGGGAGCGTCGACCTCGGGCCCGAGGTGCTACGCGAGCTCGATTGGGTGGTGGCCTCCGTGCACTCGATGTTCGGGTTGCCACGCGCGGAGCAGACCCGCCGGATCGTGCGCGCGCTCGAGAGCGGGGTCGTGGACTGCCTCGGCCATCCGACCGGGCGCCTCATCGGCCAGCGGGAGCCCTACGCGGTCGACCTCGAGGCCGTCCTGGACGCGGCCCGGCGTGTCGGCGCCGCGGTGGAGCTCAACGCGTTCCCGGATCGCCTCGACCTCTGGGACGTCCACCTGCGCATGGCCCAGCAGATGGGCGTCCCCGTCGTCATCTCCACGGACTCCCACGCGCCCTTCCACATGCTCCACATGCGCTACGGCGTGTGGACGGCGCGGCGGGGTTGGCTCGAGCCGAAGGACGTGGCGAACACCCTCCCCCTGCGCGAGCTCCGGGCGCGGTTCGCGCACCACCACAGGCAGCTCGCCCACGCTTGAGCCGCGCGGACAGGCCGTGCGATAGCCGGCCTGGCTACGCCACCGGCACCGTCCGACGGGACGCGAGCAGGGCGCGCACCTCCTGGTCCTCCACCTGGCGGAAGTCGACGTAGAACTGCCCCACCGCCATGAACTGGCGGGGCGTCTCGAGGATGACCACCGCGTCCGCGACGCGGCGCAGGCGGGTGGCGGCCTCCTGGGAGGCCACGGGGGCGGCGACGACGACCTCCTTCGCGCCGTCCGAGCGGGCGGCGCCCACCGCGGCCAGCATGGTGGCCCCGGTCGCGATGCCGTCGTCGACGAGGATGACGGTGCGGCCCTTGATGTTGGCCGGGGCGCCACCGTAGAGCTGCCGCCGTTGCTTCAGGCGCGCGACCTCCGCCCGGCCCAGCGCCTCGAGGGTGGCGTGCGGCACGCCGAGCATGGTCGCCGTCTCGGAGGGGAGGACGTGCCCGCGCTCGTCGACCGCCCCGATGGCGAGCTCGGGCTGCATCGGGTGCCCGATCTTGTGGACGAGCACCACGTCGAGCTCGCCGCCCAGGGCGTCCGCGACCACCGCGCCCATCGGCACGGCGCCGCGTGGGATGGCCAGCACGACCGGGCGCGTGCCCTGCCATGCCCGCAACGCGCCCACGAGCGCGCGCGCCGCTTGTTCTCGATCCTGCCACATGGAGTCTCTCCTCGGCGTTCCTCCGAGATAGTCGCGGCAGTGGCGGTGGCTGGAAACGAAGCGGGCTCCCGGGTGCAACAGGTCCGAACTTTACCGTCGACGCCGAGGCGGACAGACCACAGACCGTGCGCTAGCCGGCTGGGCTACCCTGTACACGCGGAGGTCCCGATGCTCTTCCTCAGTCCGGCGTTCGGCGCGGAGCTGGTCGTTTTTGGCGATTCGTGGGCCGAGGGCGCCGCGGACGAGCTCGAGGAAGTGCTCCACGATCGCGGCCACCGGGACATCGACGTCGATCCGCGCGGCGTCGGCGGCACGACGGCCGAGTACTGGGCGGGCACCGCGCCGACCGCGCTGCCCGACGCGGTCGCCGCCAACCCGGACGCCCGCTGGGTGTGGCTGTCGATCGGCGGCAACGACCTGTTCGCCCACTACCTCGCGGGCAACGGAGCCAACAACGCCGCGGACTTCGACGCGAACCTCCGCCGCATGCTCGACGCGCTGTTCGCCGAGCACCCCGACGTGAAGGTGGTCTCCTTCGGCTACGACTTCGTCAACTTCGAGCAGTCGCAGGAGTGCATCCTGACGGCGTGGACCTACTTCGGCACGTCGATCACCACCGCCCAGGTGAACCAGTCCTTCCTCGACGAGATCGGAGGCACGCTCGCGGGGATCGCGGAGGACTACCCGAACTTCACCTACACGGACACCGCGTGGGGCGCGCTCCAGGAGGCCGGCGGAGTGGCGGGCGCTCCCAACGTGTACCTGCCGAGCCCGTCCGGGTACATGTCGGACTGCATCCATCCGACCAGCGCCGGGTACACGATCGTGCACGAGGCCTGGGTGGACGCGTACTGGGGCCTCGACGCGCCGACCGTGGCCATCGCGGGGCCGACCGACGCGTGCGTGGGCGACACGCTGACCCTGACGGCGGCGACCGCCGGCGCGGTGCGCGTGGCGTGGACGGTCGACGGCATCGCCGCGGGGACGGGTGACACGCTCGTGGTCGCGACGGAGTCGCCCGGGGAACGGGCGGTGAGCGCGCGCGCGCACGCGGGCGCCTGGGACGCGGAGGACGGGGCGACGGTGACGGTTTGGGCGGCGCCGGCGCCGACGATCGACGGGCCGGACGCGCAGGTGAGTGGGGTCGTGGCGACGTTCCAGGTGGCGCTCGCCGACGGGGAGACCGCGACCTGGTCCGCCCCCGGCGGCACGGTCATCGACGAGGCCGGCGGCGCCCTGGTCGTGCGCTGGGACGCCCCCGGCGACTACGTCGTGTCCGTCGAGGTGAGCTCGCCGGGGGGTTGCGCCGCGGCGACGCAGGTGGACGTGGCGGTGACCCAAGCGGAGGGCGAGGACACAGGCGAGCCCGCGGCGGACGACACCGGCGACGGGGCCGCGCAGGACGGCGGTGGGTGCGGGTGCGGGGCCGTCGGTCCAACGTCCATGCTCGCGGGGCTGGCGCTCGCCGGGCTCGCCCTCGCCCGCCGGCAACGCCGCCTCGTATCCGGATCCCCGTGATCCTCGCGCTCGCCGCGTGCGTCGCCCCGCCCGACGTGGCGACGTGGGCGCCGGCTTCGGGCTTCACGGCGTGGTCGGCCGAGAGCGGCGATCCGATCGCGGTCCCCGACGCGCTCGGATCGCTCGACTGGCTCGGCGAACCGAGCGCGTGGCGCTGGAGCAACGCCGCGAGCCGGGCGGACGCGGGCGCGCTCGGCGTCGGGAACGGGATCGTGTTCGCCCTTGTCGGGCTGGATGGGCCCAACACCCTCTCCAACGCGATCGGCCCCGGCTACGACGCCGACGCCGACGCCGGCTTCTACTCCGACACGGCGCTCGCGCTCGCGCGGGACGGTGTCGAGCTCGTGGCGACCGACACGCGCGTGCAGCGCCCGCGTGGCACCGCGGTCGCCCGCGCCTCGATCGCGTACGGCGACCTCACCCTCGGCACCACCGACGTGGCCCCGCCGGGCGTCGCGAGCATCGTGCGGCACGTCACCGTTGGGAACACCGGCACCGCCGACGCCGCCGGCCTGACCCTCGTCGGCGCCGACAGCGTAGAGGTCCGGGGAGGCCGGACCCTGCGGGCGAGCTGCGATGCGCGCGCGGTCCCGGCCCTCGCGCCGGGCGCGGAGTGGTCGACGACCTGCCGCTACGCCTTCTCGCGCGACGGGAGCTTCGTCGAGGACACCGACGCCGTGGAGGCCCTCGCGGCCTCGCGCGACGTGACCGGGGCGCTGCTCGCACGGGCGGCGACGCTCGACCTCCCCGACGAGAAGGTCGCGGATCTGTACGAGGGCATGGTGATCACCGCCCACGTGCAGACGAGCGCCTCGGGCCTCGTCTCCCCGATGAACCGCTACACCCGCGGCTGGCTCCGGGACACGGAGGGCCCGGCGCGGCTCTACCTGCGCGCGGGGCTCTTCGAGGAGGTCGACGCCATGCTCGACGGGACGCTCCGGGTGCAGGTCTCCGAGGGCGCGATCTCCAACTCGTTTCCGCTCGAAGCGGACATCCCCCTCGACGACATCGCGCTCCCCGACGATCCGGACGCCTTCTGGGCCAGCGTGCCGTTCATGGCAGGGCGCGAGCCCGTAGAGGCGCCGAGCTTCCCGATCCTGGTCCAGGCCCAGCTCGACGCGTTCTCCGGCGGCGCGCCCGACGCACAGCGCCTTGCGTGGCTCCGCGCGTGCCTCCTCCGCCAGGAGGTCGGCGAGGCGGGGCTCTTCCCCTTCAGCGGAGACGAGACCTTCCGCTACCCCCTGGCGGCCGCCCTCGGCGAGGGCCTCCCCGAGGAGGTGGGCTGGTCCGCCAACTCGGCGTTCCTCTACGACGCCGCCGCGGCCCGGCTCGGCGAGCCCGGCATCGGCGCCGACCCGTTCTGGGCCGATGGCTACTGGGCGCCCGTCGCCCGCTACGCGGACCTCGCCCCCACCGACGCGCCCTTCGAGGACGTGGCGCTCCAGCCGATCTGGTGGGGCGACACCAGCGCGCGGGCCGAGGAGAACCTTGCCACCAGCCTCGCCGTGCTCCTCCGCGAGGACGGCACCCTGCGGTCCACCCTCGCCGGCACCGCCGAAGACACCCCGATGACGACGGGGATGGTGCCCGGCTACCTCCTCCAGAACGTCGCCCGCGTCCACCGCGACGAGGAGGCGCTCGCCTTCGCCGCCCTCGACCTCGGGGCGACGCCCTCCGGCCACTTCGAAGAGCTGCACGGGCCCGACGGCCGCCCGCTCGACGTGACGCACACGACCGACGGCCTCGGCGCCGACGTCCCCGCGCGCTACCGCCCCTGGGAGGGGGGCGACGTGGTCGCGGCCCTCCTCGACTACCTCTACGGCCTGGAGCCCGACGCCGCGGGCGCCGCGCTCACGCTGGCCCCCCACCTCCCGCCGGGTTGGCCCACGTCCGCCGCCGAGGGGCTCCGGATGGGGAACACCTACTTCGACCTGCGTCTTTCAGGCTACGCCGAGGGGCAGGTGCTCTCCCTCGCACGGGACCCCGGCGCCACCTGGAGGACGCGGATCGTGCTGCACGGCGACCACCCGTTCGCACGGCTGTGGATCGCCGGCGAGCCCGTCGCGGTGAGCGGCGCCGTCGTCTCGACCGAGGTCGCGTGGGCCGGCGGGGAGCTGGTCATCGTCGGGGAGTACGCGCCGTAGGCGGAACGCAGCGGCCCGCAACCAACTGCAACGTGACGGCGCCGCGCCGCGGCGTAGACTGCCACGCCGACCTCCCCCACCCAACTCCCAGGAGCATGCATGGCCACCCAAACCTACGTCCTCATCATCGGCCTCGACGCCTACCCGAGCCTCGGGCCCGCCGCGACCCTCCACGGCCCGCGCAACGACGCCCGCCACTGGGCGCAATTCGCGCGCTCGGGCCTCGACGTCGCCCCGGCGCAAGTGCAGGTGCTCACCTCGCCGCGCCTCGATCCGGAGCAGCTCGGCCTGCCCGCCGGCCAGGTGCACGGCGCCACGCTCGCCGAGGTCGACACCGCACTCGGCGCGCTCGTCGACTGGCTCTCCGCGCAGGAGGACGGTTCGAGCACCGCGCTCATCGTCTACTCCGGCCACGGCGCCCACCTCGCCCCGCCCGCCGGCGACGGGCCGGACACCGACTTCAGCGGCGATCGCCTCGCGCTCGTGCTCGAGGACAGCCGGATCGACGGGGGCGTGCTCTCCGGGGCGCTCGTGCTGAACCAGCTGGGCGCGCGCCTCGGCGCCGAGCAGCTCCAGCGCCGGGTGACCGTCGTGATCGACGCCTGCTACGACACGGTCCGTGCCGAGGCCTTCGACACGGTCGCGCTCGGCCGCGAGTTGGCCACCCAGCAGGACGTCCGCATGCGGATCCTGCTCGGGGCCACGCTTGGGAGCAAGGCGTACGAGGGCGTCATCGGTGGCGAGTGGCGCAGCATCTACTCCTTCGCGCTCCTGACGCTCCTCGGGCAGTGGCAGCGGCAGGTCGTGAACGACGTGACCGTGGTCCTCGGGAGCTACAGCGAGCTCACCTTCCGCGCCCGCGAGCTGCTCGCCGCGCTCGGCTACGCCGACCAGTCGCCCGGCCTCGCCGGCACGTCCCGCGCCACGACGCTCCCCTTCAACAACCCGTCCGTGTTCGCGGTGCCGGTGCCCGCGGCGTGGACGCCCGACGGCTTTCGCCGACGCAAGGAGCTGAGCGGCAACGCGGGGGAGCTCGGGATCTACACCTTCACGCTCCACGCCACGGGCAACTCCCAGGTCATCGGGCAGTGCCTCTGGGTGGGCGCCGGCTTCGCGGGCGCGAGCCTCACGGTGAACACGGGGGGCGGCGGCTCCCTCACCGTAAACAAGGGCAAGGAGATCTGGTGGCTCGGCAACACCGGGATGCCCCAGTGGTGCGCCACCGCCACCCTCAAGGTCGCCTGGGTGCCCTTCGCCGCGACGCTGTCGGGGGGCGTGTGGTCCCACTCGTTCACGCCCAACTCCCTGGTCAGCCACCGCGGATCCAACTACTCGGACGCCCCGGCGTGGGTCACCGGCGTGCCGACCGCCGACGTTTGGTACCGCCTGCCGAACGCAAACCTGTTCGCCGGGCTCCAGTGGGAGGATGACAGCGCACCGCTGACGAACCTGTACTTCGTCCACGGGCCGGCGGAGGACAAGCCGGGCCGCCTCGCGCTGCTCGACGGGCTGAACCTCGCCTACCACGCGTCCGCGCCGGCCGCGAGCGCCACCGTCCAGGCGGTCAACGTGTCGGCGATCTGACGGGGAGGTCCCGGACGAGCCGCAGCCCGTGGCCGTCCTGGGGCAGGTGGGGCAAGGTGCCGAAGCGGGTCGCCGCGCGCTGGGTGTTCGGCGGCGAGCCGTAGAACCCGCCGCGGACCGCGCGGTGGGTCCCGGTCCCGGGCACGTCCGCGGCCCGCCGTTCCCGGATCGGCCCGAGCCGCGACCACCAGTTCGCGCACCACACCCGCGTGTTGCCCGAGAGGTCCCGCACCCCGTAGGGGCCCTCGTCCTCGGCGATGGCGCCCACGGGGAGGAAGCCCGGCGGCGAGGGGCTCGAGCCGAGCACGCGCGACCACCGCGGCTCGAGCTGCCGCCCCCAGGGGGTGAGCCGCCCGTCCACCCCGCGCGCCGCCTTCTCGATCTCGAGCTCGTTGGGCAGGCGCCCCCCGAACCACGCGGCCGCGCGCGTGGCCGCCACGTGCGAGAACCCCGACACCGGCAGCAGGGGGTCCACGACCGGGGTCACGTGCGCCCCGTCGCGCCGGAACGCCGCCGCGCCGCCGATCAGCCGCGGCGCGCAGGCCGCGTAGGCCTCCTCCTCCCCGGCGGCGAGCAGCGCGTCGAGGAACGCCGCGTACCGGCCCACCGTCACCGGGAAGCGCCCCATCACGAAGCCGTCGACCCACACCTCCTGACGCCGCAGGCTGTCCGCCGCGAAGGGATCCCCGCCGACGACACACCACCCGGCGGGCACGTACACGTCCTCGTCGGTGAGCTCCCCCGCCGCGGGGATCCAGATGGGGTGCGGCTCTCCGCCCTCCGGCGGCACGCCGTCCCAGTGGGCGCCGCGGTCGATGCGCACCGGGTAGCGCACGGGCGGGCCCTCCCCCTCGAGGCGCACCATCCATGCGCCCTTCGGCACGGCGACCGCGCGCAGCGGCGTCTCCCCGAGCTCCCGCTCGAAGACGGGGACCAGCCGCCGCCCGACCTCCGCGTACCGGAAGAGCGAGGCCCGCGCGGGCGCGGTGGTGTGGAGCGTGAGCGCGCCGTCCCCGCGCAGGAAGGTGGCATGCCGTCCGCGGTCGTGCGTCGCGAGGAGGATCTCGTTGCGCGCGATGGCGTGGGCGTCCCGATCCGCCTCGGCCTGGGCGAGGGCGCCCTGGTAGAAGTCCGCGAGGAGCGCGTGCGCCTCGGGCAGATCGGGGGCGTGGTCGAGCGCCGCGCGGAGCTCCTGGTGGAGGCCCGCCTCGCGCAGCGTGACCTCCGACGCGGTGGCGTCGGCGCGGTCTTCGAGCGCCCAGCCAGGCTGGAGCGCGTCGACGGGCTCGGTGGGCGCCACCGCCTGGAGCAGGCGGTCGGCCTCCGCGCGGAGCGCGCCGACCTCCGCGCGCAGCTCCGCGATCCCCGGCACCCGGGCCCGCGCCCGCTCCACGAGGAGCAGCGCCTCGGCGCGCCGCTGGGCGCCGTCCAGCCAGTCAGCGAGCGCCCGTGCGAGCGCGCCCGCGTCGGAGAAGCGACCGGACGGCGTGACGCACAGCGCCTGGGCGCAGATCGCCTGGAGGTCCTGCGGGAGATCCGGATCGTCGAAGACGGGTGGCGGCGGGCCGCGCACGAGCGCGTGCCAGACCTCGCGCGCGGTGCCGACGTATGGCGGGCGGCCGCAGAGCGCGTGGTAGAGCACGGCGCCGAGCGACCAGACGTCCGCGGTTGGATCGAGGTCCCCGGCCCCCCGGGCCTGCTCCGGCGCCATGTACGCCGGCGTGCCGAGCACCGTCCCCGCGACCGTGCCGCCCGCCGACGTGTACGGCGCCGGCGCCCCCGCGGCGGCCTCGGCTGGCTCCCCCGCGGCGGTCTCGGCCGGCTCCCCGGCCACCATCGGTGACACCGGGGCCGCCTGCGCGCGGGCGACGCCCCAGTCCATCACCCGCACCTCGCCGAACGCCCCGACCATCAGGTTCGCGGGCTTCAGATCCCGGTGGAGGACGCCGCGGCTGTGCGCGTAGCCGACCGTGTCCGCGACGCGCTGGATCAGGGAGACGAAGCGCCGGCGCGTCTCAGAGGTGCGGTCGCCGCCGGTGAAGATGTCCGCGAGGGTCTGGCCCTCCACGAGCGTGATCGTGAACCACGGGCGCCCGTCGGCCAGCGCGCCGTGGTCGTAGACGGCGGGGATGCCCGGGTGCTGCAGCCGCGCGGTGATCGCCACCTCCGACCGGAACCGCGCGCGCGCGGCGGGCACGTCGAGCAGCTCCCAGCCGAGGATCTTCATCGCGACGGGGATGTCGAGCTTCTCGTCCCAGACCCGGCGCACCTCGCCCATGCCGCCGCGGGCGATGAGCCCGAGGTCCCGGTAGCGCCCGCCGTCGCCGAACGTCGCGTCGGCGGCGCTGCCGGCCGCGGGGAACCAGGTCTCGTCGTCCATCGCTCCTGGCGGGCCCTCAAGGGCGGAGGATAGCACCCGGGCCCGCCCCCTCCGCGGCTCAGCCGGGCGGGAGCACCGTGACCTTCTCCACCCCGAGCCGGATCTGGCCGCTCAGGCGCCGCCGCTCGAACAGCCGGGCCGCGCCGTCCACGCCCGCCTGGGCGAGCTGCTCGCGCGCCCGGAACAGGTACAGGTTCAGGGTCGCCGGCTCCAGGCGCATCGCGCGCTGGAGCTCGTCCGTGTAGCGCCACCCGGCCTCCCCCCGCGACACGCCGGCGTCATGGTCCTGCTGCCGCGCCCGGGCGAGCTGGAGCATCACGAACTGGTGCGTGCGCGGGGACAGGGGCGCCAGGCCGCCGGGCCAGCCGAGCAGGATGTCCACCTGCTCCTCGTCCGCGCTCGGCCGGAAGGTGAGCGCGAGGGACTCGATCTGCGGCTTCGCGGCGACGTCCCAGGTGGGCGGCACTCCCTCCGTGCGCGGGCCGATTGGGAGGAGGATACGCCAGGTCTCGGCGCCGAGCGCGATCGTCTGCCCGTCCTGGGCGGGCGTCGGGTCGCCGTCGATCTCGATCGTCCAGGCGCCGCCGGCCTCTTCGAACACGAGCGCCCGGGGGTCCTCGGCGCCGGGCAGGACGAGCAGGCCATCCATCGCGTGCGCGAGCCGGGCGTCCCCCTCGCGGCTCGCGGAGGGGCCCGGCGGACCGACATCGAGCACGCGCGCGACGAACTGTGCACCGAGCCGCAGGGTCGCCCCGACGGTCAGCACCCGCGACATCCCGGGCTCGAGCTGAACGTCGTCGAGAAAAGTGCCATTGCGGCTACCTAAATCCCGAACCTGCCACGCGCCCTCCGACCACCGGATCGACGCGTGCTCGCCGCTCACCTGCCGGTCGTCGACGCACACGTTGCAGAGCGCGGTCCGCCCGAAGAGGGTCCGCGCGCCGAGCGCGATCAGCCGTTCCTGGACGAGGAGCACCGCCATGCCACGAGGGTAGCACGGCGCCCCGGACGGGAAAGGAGGCCCGCCCTCGCCCGCCCTACTCCGGCAGGACCCTCGGCGATCGCGCCACGACCGAGAGTTGGAGCGGTGACAACACGTCCTGGTCCCCGAGGCCGCTGGACTGCCAGAACATGACATTGTCAGCGCCGCGCCCCGTGCACTCGTCGTACCCGACGGTTCCGCTCCCATCCGTGTCGCTCGCCTCGGCGCACTCGGGAGTGTCCGCGAGCGTGTCGTGCCACGTGCCGGTGCTCTCCGAGGTGTGCCAGAGCCCGACCTGGTGGCCGAGCTCGTGGGTGACCACCTGGCCGAGCGCCCCGGTGTCGACGGATCCGTCGCCGTAGTCCACGTACGGCGCCACCGACGCGGTGACCCCGGAGGAGGCCGTCCCGGGCACCGGGGCACCGGGGATGCCGCCGGCCTGGCCGACGATGCCGCCCGTGGCGAACTCCCGCGCGAAGAACACCGGGATGGCGCCGGTGCCGTTCGGATCCGTCCACGCCCGCAACAGGTCGTACCGGTCGTCGTCCAGGCCGAGCCCCGCGCCGATGTCCCAGTCCATCCATTCGGTGGGGGCGACGCCGAGCGTGACCCCGTCACCGACGAACGTCGCCGCGGCCAACGCGAGGATGTCGAGCACCTCCGCTTCGGAGATGGGCGCATCGCCGACGATCACGCCCACCACCGGGAGGACGCCCGCGCTGGGCTCCCCGCGGCGCACGTGGAGGAGCACCCGCCCGGAGAGGCTGGCGGGATCAGGATCGACGGCGCGCGGCAGGATCGCCCAGCAGCCGCTCGGCGTGGGCTCGTCGGGCGAGGTCGGCCACAGGCGGCTGATCGCCGGCGCGGGGTGCTGCGCGTGGGGATCCTGGTCGTTCGGCGCCACCTTGTCGAGGAGGCTCTCGCCCTCGACCAGCACGTGCGCCCAGGTCGGGGCGTTGTCCGCGAGCACGGTGAGCTGCACCGCCGTCGCGTCGGCGGGCACGCGCACGTAGATGGGATCGGCCACCCCCGCCTGGCACGCGGACGACCACGACCAACTCACCGCCACGTCCACCACCGACACCCCGTCGCCGTCGGCGAGCTCGATGGCGCCGGGGCAGGTGGCGTCGAGGGGGACGCCGTCGCAGGTGGTCGCGAGGCCGGATGTATCGCCGGATGTATCGCCAGGGGTATCGCCCGATGTATCACCGGATGTATCGCCCGCGACGTCCTTCGCGTCGCCGTCCGCAGCGCCGCCCTGGCAGGCGGCGAGGAGCAACAGGAGGCAACGCATCAGTACACCAGCGTGGGCGCGGGCTGGGCGCTCGTCGGAGAGGCCGCGGTCGCGCCACTCACGTCCACCCGCGACGACGTGACGAGGCCGTTCCCCGCCTCCTCGATCGCGTACGGCGCTTCGCGGATGTACCCGTCGGTCAGCGACGCCGTCCCCCGGCTCTGGACCCCGACGCCGTCGGCGTCCTGCACGAGGAAGGCCGAGAGCTCGAGCGTGCTCGACCGGTCGAGGTACACGCCCGTGGCGGCGCCGTCTTCGGGGCAGGTCGTCGCGACGCAGGGGCGCGGCGCGACACCGTCCACGAGCACGTCCGACACCGTCAGGGCGCTGTCGTTGAGGCCCACGCCCGCGTTCTGGCTGTCCTCCACCACCCAGCGCGCGCCGGTGACCTGCGCGGACTCGAGGAGCACGCCCACGCCGAGGTACCCGAAGCCCGCGCTCGAGGTCGTGCGGGTGACACGCAGGTCGTAGATCTCGGCGATCCCCACGATGTCGACGCCGGCCAGCCGGGTGTCGCTCACGTCGGCCCGCTCGAGCCGGGCGGCGTCGTTCCCGTTGAGGACGACGCCGACGCCGTAGGTGTCGTCCGCGTCGGGGGCGACCCGCCGCGCGACGAGGTCGGAGACGGTCACCGCGCTGGTCAACTCCGCGTAGAGCCCGAGGTACGCGACGTCCTCGATGAGGACGCGCGACAGCGCGAGCGACTCCAAGCCCGTGACGAAGATGCCAGCGGGACCCATGGAGCCCGGGGCCAGGGCGGGCGCCGCGACGTACACGTCGGTGGCGGTGACCGACGCGGCTCCCATGGCCACGATCCCGACGGTCGCGTTGTCGACCAGCGAGGCGCGCTCCACCGTCACGTCGGCGCCGGCCACGTAGATCCCGGCGCCGCCGTTGCCCTTCGCCCCCGAGCGCTCTGCCCGGATGTCCGTCAGGGTCGCGGTCATCCCCCCGCGCTGGAACGAGATGGCCTCGCCCTCGTTGTCGGTGAACACCGCGCGGCTGACCGTGAGCGCTCCGATCGCGTTGTTGACGATCCCGAACCCGCCGACCGTCAGGCCGGGCGGCCGCACCCCGCCCCGCATCACCGTGTCGGTGACCGAGAGGGAGACCGAGTAGTCGTCGGCGTCGTCCGCGGTGTAGGTCAGGATGCCGCCCCCGTTCCGGTCGAAGAAGCTCCGCTCGACGGCGAGGCGGGCGTAGCTCACGACCGTGACACCGTAGGCGTTGCCGCCGTCCGAGGCCTGGGGCGCGACGCCGCGCACGACGCTGTCGGACAGGGTGGCATCCGCCTCGTCGGAGAGCCCGATGCCCCGGTAGTGGACATCCTCGACCACGAGCCCCGTGAGCGTGGCGGCCTCGGTGCCCTGGAGCTCGATCCCGTCGCCCAGGGTCAGGTCGGAGGCGCGCGGCTCGGTCTCGGCGATCGCGAGGCCGTCGATGGAGGCGGTGCCGTCTTTGAGCTTGACCCCGACGCCGGTGTTGTGCACGACGGCCGAGTCGGTCAGCTCGAGCGTGCCGCCGATCAGGGTGAGGCCGTAGCCGTAGAGCCCGTCGCTCGGGCGGGGCCGGCCCTCCGCGAACAGGGCGTCGTTCACCGTGACCGTCGCGCTCTCGAGGTACGCGTTGTAGACGGTGTTGCCGACGAACGCGACGCCGTCGACGTCGAGGGTGCCGCCCGCGGCGGAGAGGCCCATCCCGGGCGCGTCGGAGACCTGGAGGTCGCGGAGGGCGAGCGTGCCCCCGTCGAGCGTCACGACGGCGTCCGCCTCGGTGATGGCGGACGCGGTGAGCGTGGTCTCGGCGGCGCACGCACCCTGGATCCTCACCTCGCCGGTGACGGTGATCGCCTCGTCGTAGGTGCCCTTCGCGAGGGCCACGGTGTCACCGGCCGCGGCGGCGGCGATCGCGGCGGCGACGCTGCCGAGCGGGCTCGCCATGGAGGTGCCGTCGCCGGTGCCGCCGGGGGAGACGTACCACACGCCGCTCCCGGGGAGCGCCTCGGCCCAGTCGCCGGCGGGGCAGGCGGCGCCCACTTCGACACAGCCGTCGGTGCCCGGGAGGTGCATGGCGGTGGCGGAGTCGCAGACCTCCCGCGCCCCGCTCGGCCACGGCTCACAAATCGTGGCACCGTTGTCCAATTCGGTGGCGGTCCACCCCTCGCGGCACGCGAATTCGGGCGGGGCGACCTCCAGCCCCGACTCCGACCAGGGGATTGCGGGAGCCGCCACGGTCGGCGTTCCGTCGGCGTACCAGGCGAGGTTTGGCGGCGAGGTGTCGATGACGGTGTCGGTGCCGGTGTCGGTGCCGGTGCCGGTGTCGTCGGCGGGCGTGGTCTCGGGGGGGGCGCAGCCGCCGACGAAGAGCGCGAGGAGGAGGGTCGTGGGGCGACGGATCATTTGGGAGCTCCGAGGGAGACGGTTGACACGCGTCGACGGGCGAGGGTTGGTTCCACCGGCGACCCCCTCTTCATCGCGTGGCAGCCGCCTCCGGGCCATCGCGGTGCGTTGCGGTGCGTTGCAGCGGATGGCGCGCCTCTCCCCGTAGACGAGCGCTGGCTCCGTGCCTACGTTCTTGGATGTCGCCTTTTACACTCGGCTGGAAGGAACCCGACGCTCAAGCGTGGGCGGTCCAGTACACCCACCCCCCCTTCTCGGTGGACTCGGACCTCCCGCGGGCCGCGCGCGTGATCGCGCTGCATCGTGGCGCCACGGTCGTGCACGACACGTTCGCCGAGGTGCACCTCCCCGATCCCTCGGTCAACCCCGGCGCCGACGAGGGTGCCCTCGCGGTGGGTGACTGGGTGGCGGTGCAGGGGACCCGCGTGGTCTGGCGGTTGCCGCGTCGAGGCGCCCTCACCCGCAACGAGGCCGGGCGCGCCCTCCGCACCCAGGTGCTCGCGTCCAACCTGGACCGCGTGCTGATCCTCACTTCCGCCAACCAGGACCTGGAGCCCCGGCGGCTCGACCGCATGGTCGCGGTGGCGTTCGAGGCCGGCGCGCAGCCGGTCGTCGTCCTCACCAAGGCCGACCTCGATCCGGAGGTCGGAAGCTACCTCGACAGCCTCTCCCAGCGCCTCGCGGGGGTGCCGGTCGTGGCGGTGCACACGCGGGACGAGCACGGGGTGGACGCGCTCCTGCCCTACCTGAAGCCGGGCGAGACGGCGATGTTGCTGGGCACGTCGGGCGTGGGCAAGTCGACGCTCCTCAACTTCCTCCTCGGCGAGGCGCGGCAGCTGGTGCGGGAGATCCGCACCCACGACGACCGCGGCCAGCACACCACCACCCACCGCGAGCTCTTCGCCCTCCCGGGTGAGCGGGGCCTGCTCATCGACGCGCCGGGCATCCGCGAGCTCGCGCTCGGGCTGGCGACAGAGGGGCTGGAGCGCACGTTCGCCGACATCCGGGCCCTCTCGGAGGGCTGCCGGTTCGAGGACTGTGGCCACAGCAACGAGCCCGCGTGCGCCGTGCTGGCGGCGGTCGCGGACGGCACGCTCGACCCGGAGCGGCTGGCGAGCTTCCGCACGCTGCTGGTCGAGCAGGCGGTCGTGGTCCGCCGGATCGACCCGCGCACCCGACACGAAGGGCGTCGCAAGGCGCGGCGGCGTCGTAACGCGGACGGGTTCTAGCTCCCGCGTCCGGTCCGGCGGGGAGCGGCATCCGCACCCCCGCGGGCGGCGACGCGTAATGCCCGGCGGGGAGCTGCGTCAGCAGGGGTGCGGGGGCCAACCAACACCCGGCCCCGCGACGGAGCACCCCATGACCACCCAGAACGACACCCTCCTCGCCGTCGAGGGGATGACCTGCCACTCCTGCGTCTCCCACGTCCGCAGGGCCCTGATGGGGGTCGACGGCGTCGAGACCGTCGACGTGCGCCTCTCCGAGGGGAAGGTTCGCGTCACGCACGCCGCCGCCGCCGCGCCCGCCCCGGAGCTCGTCCAGGAGCTCGTCGAGGCGCTGGCCGAGGCCGGCTACGCGGCCACCCCCGCCGCGTGAAACCCACCCGGGGGACTGTAATGGTCCCCCGGGGCCCGCGTCAGCAGCGTGAACGGGCGCCGAGTGACCAGCACAGAATGGCCACGACGCCCGGCGGAGGCGAAGATGGAGGCGAAGATGGAGACGAACGCGGCGCAGCCCCTCGAGAACGAGGTGTGCGACCTTCCCGAATTGGATCGCACACACGGGCCCGAGGTGATCGACCTCGGCATCATTGGCATGACCTGCGCGGCCTGCGTGCGGCGGGTCGAGAAGGCGTTCGTCGCGGTGCCGGGGGTCGCGAGCGCCACGGTCAACCTCGTGACGAACCGCGCGACGGTCACGATCGACCCCACCGTCGCGACGGGGGCGATGCTCGTCGAGGCGGTTTCGCGGGCGGGGTACGAGGTGGCGGGGGCGGAGATGTTCACGTCCCCCGCCAAAGCGGACGATGGGTCCCGGGGGGCGTTGCGGGGGGCCCGCCCCCCGCCCCAAGAGGCGTCACGACCCACCGCCACCGAAACCGCCCGGGCGATGGAGGACGCCGAGGCCGCCGAGGATCGCTCGATCCGCCGCGGGCTCGCGCTCTCCGCGGGCCTCACCGTGCCGCTGCTCGTGATCGCGATGTCCCACGGCGCCATCCCCGGCACCGGCGGGCCCCTCGGCACGTGGCTCCAGTTCGCGCTCGCCACCCCCGTGATCTTCGGCCCCGGCCGCCGCTTCCTGCGGCTCGCGTGGGCGGCCGCACGCCACCGGACCGCCGACATGAACACGCTCGTGAGCGTGGGCGTGCTCGCGGCGTGGACGTACTCGTTCGTCGCCACGGTCGCCCCCGGCCTCTTCCCGCACGCCGAGCACGGCGTGGCGCCGCACGTCTACTACGAGGCCGCCGCCGCCATCGTGACCTTCGTGCTGCTCGGCAAGTGGATGGAGGCGGGTGCCCGCCGCCGGCTCTCGGATGCCGTGCGGGGGCTCGTCTCGCTCGTGCCGCCGATCGCGCGGCGCATCCGCTCGTCCGACGCGGGCGAGCTCGAGGAGGAGGTCGCCGTCGAGGCGCTGGCCCACGGAGACCTGCTGCGCGTGCGGCCCGGCGAGCGGGTCCCCACCGACGGAGAGGTGACCGACGGCACGTCCGCGGTCGACGAGTCGATGCTCACCGGCGAGAGCCTCCCGGTCGACAAGCGCGCGGGGGACACGGTCTACGGCGGCACGCTGAACCAGGCCGGCGCCCTCGTCCTGCGGGTGACGCGGACCGGCGGGGAGACCGCCCTCGCGCGCATCGTGGAGGCGGTGGAGCAAGCGCAGGGCTCGCGGGCGCCCATCGCGCGGCTCGCGGACACCGTCAGCGCCATCTTCGTCCCCGTGGTGATCGGCATCGCGACGCTCACCTTCCTGGTGTGGGCCGCGCTCGATCCCTCCGCGACGGGCATCGCCACGGCCGTCGAGCGGTTCGTCGCCGTCCTCGTCATCGCGTGTCCGTGCGCCCTCGGATTGGCCACCCCCGCGGCGGTGGCAGTCGGCACGGGGCGCGGGGCGGAGCTCGGCATCCTCGTGAAGGGCGGCGCCGCGCTCGAGGCCGCGAGCCGCGTGAACACCGTGCTGCTCGACAAGACCGGCACCCTCACCACCGGCCGGCCGGTGCTCACCGAGGTGGTCCTCCGCGGCGACATCGCCGAGCCGGACCTGCTCTCGCTCGTGGCGTCCGTCGAGGCCTCGAGCGAGCACCCCGTCGCACGGGCCATCGTCGAGGGGGCGCGGGTGCGCGGTGCCGTGGTGCGCCCCGCCGCCGACTTCCTCGTCGAGGCCGGCGCGGGCGTGTCGGGTCGGGTCGGGTCACGCCTCGTTCGCATCGGCACGGGCGCCTGGCTCGGGTCGGCGGGCATCGACACCGCCCCGCTCGAACCCACGGCCGCCGCGCTCGCGGACCGGGGCCACACCCCCGCCTTCGTCGCCGTCGACGGGGTGCTCGTGGCGGTCATCGCCGTCGCGGACCGGCCCGCCGAGGGGGCGCGGGAGGCCGTCGCGGAGCTGCGTCGGCACGGCATCGAGGTCGCCATGGTCACGGGCGACCGCCTCGGGACCGCGCGGGCCATCGCGGCCGAGCTCGGCATCGACCGGGTGATCGCCGAGGTGCGGCCCGAGGACAAGGCCCGGGTGGTCGCCGAGGAGCGCGCCCGCGGCCGCATCGTCGCCATGGTGGGAGACGGCATCAACGACGCCCCCGCCCTCGCCGGGGCGCACGTCGGCGTCGCGATCGGCACGGGCACGGACATCGCCGTCGCCGCCGCCGACGTGGCGCTCCTCCGCGGCGGCATCACCGCCCTCCCGCGGGCGCTGCGGCTCGCACGGGAGACGCTCTCGACCATCCGGCAGAACCTGTTCTGGGCGTTCGTCTACAACATCGTCGGCATCCCGATCGCCGCCGGTGCCCTCTACTTCTGGACCGGCTGGCTCCTCTCCCCCGTCCTCGCGAGCGCGGCGATGTCGCTCTCCAGCGTGTCCGTCCTGGCCAACTCGCTCCGGCTCCGCCGCTTCGAACGGTCCTGATCGACCCCGCGCCGCCAACCCGGGCGCGGGATAGCGACAACGGAATGTGCACCTCCACTCCCCCCGAGCGCCCGGGCCCCGACACCGACGACGAGGTCGCCCGGCCCACGGATGACCGCGTCGCCGCCGCGCTCGTCGAGAACCACCGCGCGTTCCTCGCCTTCCTCGAGCGCCGCGTGGGAGACCGCGTGGTGGCCGAGGACATCCTCCAGGCCGCGTTCACCCGGGGGCTGGAGCGCGCGGGCACCCTCCGCGACGAGGAGGCCGCGGTCGCCTGGTTCTACCGGTCGCTCCGGAACGCCGTGGTCGACCACCACCGGCGCAGCGGGTCGCGGTCCCGCGCGCTCGCCTCCTTCGCCGAGGAGGTCGAGCTCGACGATGCCCCGGACGCCGAGTTGGCCCGTGTCGTGTGCCAGTGTGTCATCCGGCTCGCGGACACCCTGAAGCCCGACTACGCGCTGGCGCTTCGGCGCATCGAGGTCGACGGCGTGCCCGTGAAGCAATTCGCCGAGGAGGCGGGCATCACCGCGAGCAACGCGGGGGTGCGCGTGTTCCGGGCGCGGGAGGCGCTGAAGAAGCAGGTCGCGCGCTCGTGTGGAACATGCGCGGAACATGGGTGCTTGGATTGTACGTGTGGGGCCGGCGGCGCGTGATGCCGACTGCGGAAGCGCGGGTGACACCGCGGGGCTCCTGCTACGGCGACGTGCCCGGGATCTCCTGCGCCGTGCGCTCGAGCTGATCCGCCAGGAGCCCGAGCACCCGCCGGAAGGTCGCGGCGTCCTCGTCGCTCACCATCGCGAGCGTAGAGCGCACGGCGGCCTCGGCCGTCCCTTCCCGGAGCTGGTCGAGCCTCTCGCCCGTCGGCGTGAGCCTGAGCCGCACGCGGCGCTGATCCAGGGGGTCTCCCTCCCGGGTCACGAGGTCGAGCGAGACGAGGCGCTTGAGCATCGCCGTGAGGGTGCTCGGGTGGTCGTGGAGCGTCCGCGCGAGAGCGCCGGCGGTCAGGCCGGGGCTGGCACCGACCACGCGGAGCACGAACCGCTGCGGCCCCGTCACGCCGAGGTGGGTGTGCATGGCACGGGAGATGGACTGGAGGCCGTGGTCCATCGCCCACAGGGCCTCGAGGGTCCCGAGGGTCTCGGCGTCATCGATGGGGCGCTGCGTGTGCGGCATGCGGCGCGGACTATCGCGCCGCGGGAGGCTCCGGGCGCAACGGGCAACTCAGTACATCGAGGCACCAGGTGGCAGGCGCGGCGAACGGGAACCTCAATGCGCGTGCGTCCCGTCCCCGTGATCGTGCCCGTGGTCGGGCGCAGGCGCAGACGCGGGCGCGGCGTTGAACCCCAGCGAGAAGCTCGTCTCCCCCACCTTCACGTCCACCATCACGGGCCGCGTCCCGGCCCCCTCGAGCTTGCCCGAGAGCACGCCCGTCGCGGGGTCGAACGTGAGCGGCACCACGGTGTCCCCGTCCTTGAGCGAGCCGGTCACGCCGGTCACCTGCACGCGCTTCGCGTCGGTGACCCAAACCCGGTGCTCGCCGTCCTTGGGCGCGTACTCGAGGTGGTAGTCGCCCCACATGCCGACCTGGCCGCCGTGGAGCGAGGTGTGGTCGTGCTCCTGGAGGCCCACGGCCTTGGCCTCGAACGACACGCTCTCCGCCTTTCCGCCCGACGTGAGGGTGAGGACCGCCGTGGCCGGCTCGCCCTGCGCGAGCTTGGCGGCGGCGTGGAGGTGGTCCCCCATCGGCGCGAGCGTCACCGTCTCGATGCCGCCGGGGCCCTTCACGATGGCGGAGCCGGTGAGACCGTCGATGGGGAGCGGCTTCTGGGCGGTGTCGGAGATCCAGAACATGATGCCGCCGGGCATGAACAGCGCCTCGACGTGGCGGTCGCCGACCGGCTTGACCTCGCCGCCATGGGGGCTCGCGTGGGCGTGCGCGCCAGCGGCGTGACCGGGCTCCGCGGGCGCCGCGACCGGGGCCGCGGGCTGGGGCGGCGCGACGGGCGCCGGGGGCTCCGACGAGCAAGCGGCGGCGAGCAGGACGAGCGAGAGCGGGAGAAGGAAGCGCATGGGGAAACTCCGGAGATCGGCTGGGGAGCACGCCGGGGGCGGCGTGGAAGGAGGGGGCGAGGAAGGCGGGCGCGCGAGCGTCACGAGGCCTCGAGCGGGTCGGTGACCTCCGAGCCGGCCACGAGCGAACGGAGCGCGTTGCCGCCGTAGCGGAGGAACACCGTGGGGGTCACCACCATGTCCAGGAGCGTCGAGGAGAGGAGGCCGCCCAGGATCACCTGCGCCACCGGCGTCAGGATCTCTTTGCCCGGGGTCCCCCCGGCGAACGCGAGCGGGATGAGCGCGATGCCGGCGCAGAGCGCGGTCATGGCGACCGGGACGAGCCGCTCGAGGGAGCCGCGGATGACCATCTCCGGCCCGAAGGACTCCCCCTCGTGGCGCACGAGGTGGATGTAGTGGGAGATCATCAGGATGGTGTTGCGCGACGCGATGCCACACAACGTGATGAAGCCGACCAACGTGGCGACGGAGAGCGGCTGGCCCGAGATCCAGATGGCCGCGACCGAGCCGATCAGCGCGAGCGGGATGTTGAGGAGGACCTGGAGCGTGAGCGCGTGCGAGCGGAAGTGCGCGTAGAGCACCGCGTACATGCCGGCGAGCGAGAGCAGGGAGAGAAGCCCGATGGTGCGGCTCGCCGACTGCTGGCTCTCGAATTGGCCGCCGATGGTCCAGTAGTACCCGGTCGGGAGCGCGATCCCGTCCAGGGCCGCCTGGATGTCCCCGACCACGCTGCCCACGTCCCGCCCCGCGGTATTGGCGGAGATCGCGATGCGGCGCTGCCCATCCTCGTGGACGACCTGGTTGGGGCCGGTCCCGGGTGACACCTCCGCGAGCTGGCCCAGGGTCACCGCGCGCCCGTCCTCCAGCGAGACCGGCGCGATGCCGATGCGGTCGATGTCGCCGCGCCACTCGGGCGCGTAGCGGGTCACGAGGTCGAGGCTCCGCACGCCGTCGAGCACCTGCCCGACCCGGACGCCGCCGAGCGCGGTCTCCAGGTCCTCCGCGAGGTGGCCCGGCGCCACGCCGAAGCGCCGGGCGGCGTCGCGGTCGATGCGCACCTGCACCTGGGGGATGAGCACCTGGCGCTCGACCTGGAGATCCACGAGCCCGGGGATCGGCGCGAGCCGCTCCTCGATGCGCGCGGCCTCGCCGCGGAGCGTGGCCAGGTCGGGCCCGAACACCTTGATCGCGATCTGCGCGCGCACGCCCGAGAGCAGGTGGTCGAGGCGGTGGCTGATGGGCTGGCCGATGTTGGTGACCACGCCGGGGATGCGCGCGAGCTTGGCGCGGATGTCGGCGAGGACCTCGTCGCGCGGGCGGCCGGGGTCCTCGTCGGTGGGCCGCTCGAAGTCGACGTCGATCTCGGTGTAGTGGACCCCCTCGGCGTGCTCGTCCATCTCCGCGCGCCCGGTGCGGCGGCCGGTGCTCTTGACCTCGGGGACCTCGAGCAGGAGCCGCTCGGCGAGGGAGCCGAGCTTGTCCGACTCGGTGAGGCTCGTGCCGGGGGTCGCGAGGAGGTTGATGGTGGCGGTGCCCTCGTTGAAGGGCGGCAGGAAGCTGGTCCCGAGGAACGGGACGCTGGCGGCGGCGAGCAGGACCGCCGCGGCGACGGCGAACATGACGGTCTTGGGCCGGGGGAGCGCCCAGACGAGCGCCCGCCGATCGAGCCCCTTGAGCTTGCGTACCAACCAACCGTCGGCGTGCTCCTTCGCCTGTGTCATCCGCGGCAGGAGGTAGGACGCGAGCACCGGCGTGACGGTCAGGGACACGACCATCGACGCGAGGATCGACGCGATGTAGGCGATCCCGAGCGGCGCGAAGAGCCGCCCCTCGATCCCCGAGAGCGCGAAGAGCGGGATGAACACCAGGATGACGAGGATGGTGGAGAACACGATGGAGCTGCGCACCTCGACGCTCGCGTCGAGGATGACACGCAAGGGCGGGCGCGGAGTGGGGAGGGCGCGGTTCTCCCGCAGCCGCCGGTAGACGTTCTCCACGTCCACGATCGCGTCGTCCACGAGCTCGCCGATGGCCACGGCGAGGCCGCCGAGCGTCATGGTGTTGATCGTGAGGCCGAAGGCCTGGAGCGCGAGCGCCGCCACGACCATCGACAGGGGGATCGCGGTGAGGGTGATCGCGGTGGTGCGGACGTTGAGCAGGAACAGGACGAGGATGATGGTGACGAGGATCGCGCCGTCGCGGAGCGCCTCCTCGACGTTGGCCACCGACGCCTCGATGAAGTCGGCCTGCCGGAAGAGCGGCACCACGTCCACGCCCGGGGGGAGGCCGCGGCGGAGCTCGTCCAGCGCGTGCTCCACCTGCTCGGTCAACATGATCGTGTCCGTGCCCGGCTGCTTCTGCACGGAGAGGATGACGGCCGGCCGGCCGTTCACGCCCGCATCCCCGCGCATGGTGCCGACGCCCCGGCGCACGTCCGCCACGTCCGCCAGGGTCACCGGGACGCCGTCCTTCAGGGCGACGACGGTGTCCCCGATCGCGGCGGGATCGGCCGTGCGGGCGAGGTTGCGGACGACGTACTCCTGGCTCTGCTGCTCCAGGAAGCCGCCGGTGGTGCTCCCCTGCGCACCGGCGGCGGCCTCGCGCACCTCGCCGAGGGTGAGGCCGCGCTGGGCGAGGCGATCCGGGTGGACCTCGACGTGGAGCTGCTCCACGCCGCCGCCGATGGCGATCACCTGGGAGATGCCGCCGATGGAGAGGAGGCGCGGGCGGAGGGTCCAATCGGCGAGCGAGCGGAGCTCGGGCCCGGGCACCGTCCCTTCCGGCGACACCACGCCGATGAGCAGGATCTCGCCCATGATCGAGCTCACGGGGCCCATCGTGGGGACGACGCCCTCGGGGAGCGACTCGGCCACCTGCGCGGTCCGCTCGGCCACCTGCTGGCGGGCCCGGTAGATGTCGACGTCCCAATCGAACTCCACCCAGACGACGGAGAGCCCCACCGCGGACTGGGAGCGCACGCGCTCGACGCCCGGGGCCCCGTTCATCGAGGTCTCGATAGGAAGGGTGACGAGGAGCTCGACCTCCTCGGGGGAGAGGCCGCCGGCCTCGGTGAGCAGGGTGACGGTGGGGCGGTTCAGATCCGGGAACACGTCGACGGGGAGCCGGGCGGCGGTCCACCCGCCCCAGGCGAGCACGACCGCGGCCACGACGAGGACGAAGAGGCGGTTCTGGAGCGAGAGGCGGATGAGGGCGTTGAACATGGGATCAGCGCCCCGCCATGCTGCGGAGGGTGTAGGTGCCGTCGATCACGACGCGCTCGCCGGGCGCGAGCCCCCCGAGCACCTCCCACGCGCCGCCGGTGCGTCCGCCGAGGCGCAGATCCCGCGCCTCGAAGGACTCGGGGCCGGTCTTCACGAAGGCGAGGCGCGCCCCGTTGCTGTCCACGACCGCCGCGGCGGGGACGACGAGGGCGTCCCGCGTGGGGCCGCGCCCGATCCACGCCGTCGCGCCCATGCCGGGTCGGAGGCCCAGGTCACCCGCCTCGACCGCGAGCGTGACCGTGACCATCCCGGTCGCGGCGTCGGCCTCCTGGCCCGCGTCGAGCACGACGGCGGAGAGGGTGCGACCGGGGGCGGCGGAGGGGGTCACCGTCGCGGAGGCCCCGGAGACGAGGCCGAGCGCGAGCCGCTCGGGCACGTTCGCCTCCATCCAGAGGCCCACCGTGTCGACGACGCGGAAGAGCGTGGCGCCGGCCGTCACCTGGTCGCCCGGGCGGGCGTTGATGGCGCCGAGGCGCCCGTCGACCGGAGCGCGGATCGCCACCGTGACGCCGCCCGCCAGCGCGGCGAGCGCCGCCTCGGCCTCCCGGAGCGTGACCCGCGCGACCTCGACCCCGCTCTTGCGCTCGAGGCGCTCGCGCTCGGAGATCGAGTCGCCCAGCGTGTCGAGCGAGGCGGCGTCCCGCTCCGCGAGGGCGCGCGCGCCACCCGCCTCGGCCACGCGGGTGGCGGCGCCGCCGCGCTCCTGCGCGATCGCGGCGCGGTCGGCGGTGCCCGGGACCTCCTTCAGGAGCGCGAGCGTGTCGCCGGCCTTCACGGCCTGGCCCGGGCTCGGGAAGCCGCCCGGGGGCGCGACGAGCACGCCGTCGACGGGCGCGCCGAGGGTGGCGGCCTCGCCGGGGCGGGCCACGAAGCGGCCGAGGGCGGGGACACGGTCGATGAACACGTCGCGGGTGAGGACGGCGGTGCGGAGGCCGACGAGGAACTGGCCGTCCATCGGGAGCGCGAGCGCGCTGCCGGCGGGGGCGGTCGGGGCCGCGGAGGCCTCGCCGTGGTCCTCGCCGCCGTGCGCGGAGACGCGGCGGCTGGCGA
>JAUXTN010000073.1 GCA_030684355.1 Pseudomonadota bacterium | reverse complement strand
CCGCTGGTCTCGGCCGCGGCCAGGCAGCGCCGCGCATCGTTTTCATTGCGAATCTTCCGGGGTTCCATGACGCGATCTCCGAGCGCACGAAGATCACCCGGCGGCTATGAACGGGCCTCCGGGCGTGGTTGACCGGCCACGCCGCCGAGGAGGCCGAGCAGGGAGAGGGGGATCAAGGAGGCCTCCGGGACGGTGGTTCAGCCGAGCAGCGGGTTCACGAGGAGGACGAGGACGAGGAGGACGAGGAAGACGAGGCGGGGAACGCGGGCTCCGAGACTGAACCGCCACCACAGCAAGACGCGTGCCACCCGCATCGGCTCGACGTTCCCGGAGCGCGGGCGGCGGAACCGTGACACCGCGATCCGGCTGACACGTGATCACTTGGGACCGCGATAGTCGCGGAACTTTTCATGGCAAGCCCGGTGAGGTTTGGACAACCCGTGACAAGGTTCCAGTTCTCCCGCACACTCAGCGGGAGCCGGCCACCGGCCCCCCGGCACAAGGGGCACCGACGAAGGAAACATGCGCAATCTGGGACTCTCGCGCCTCGCACTCGGGCTCCTCGCCCTCCTCGCTCCGGCAGCCGCGAGCGCGGCCTATCCAGTCGTGGACTCGGACTACGACGGGGTCCGGGACAGCCGTGACAACTGCCCCACCGTCTCCAATCGCTATCAGCGCGACGCGGACTATGACGGCTACGGCGACGCCTGCGACAACTGCGTGTATGTCGCCAACTACGACCAGTCGGACGTCGACTACGACGGCATGGGCGACGCCTGCGACACGTGCTCGGACGTCGACTACGACGGCGTCTGCGACGGGGACGACAACTGCGTCTACGTCGCCAACTACGACCAGTCGGACGTCGACTACGACGACGTCGGCGACGCGTGCGACAACTGCGTCTACGACTCCAACTACGACCAGTCCGACGTCGACTACGACGACGTCGGCGACGTGTGCGACAACTGCGTCTACGACCCCAACTACGACCAATCCGACGTCGACTACGACTACGTCGGTGACGTGTGTGACAACTGCGTCTACGTCCCGAACACCGACCAGGCGGACTACGACTACGACGGCCAGGGCGATGCCTGCGAGTGCGCGGACTACGACTACGACGGCGTCTGCGACGACGACGACAACTGTCCGTACGACGCCAACCCCTACCAGGAGGACAGCGACTACGACTACATCGGGGACGTGTGTGACGACTGTCCCTACGACCCGGCCAACGACGAGGACTACGACGGCGTCTGCGGGGACGTGGACGAGTGTCCCTACACCGTACTGCCCGACTACCCGATCGTCGGCCTGACCCCGGGCCGCTGGGGCGACATCGACGGCGACGGCCTCTTCGAGACCCGCCTCAAGTACGGCGGGTACTCCGAGTGGTACACCATCGAGGAGACCGCGGGCTGCTCCTGCACCCAGATCATCGACGAGCTCTACCTCAACTACAGGAGCGAGCTCTACGGCTGCAGCACCTACGACATGGACGCCTGGATCTACCTGGTCAACTGATCCAAGCCTCCGGGCGGCACGGTGCCGCGTCGCCCGGAGCCTCCCCCACGGCGAGGCGAGGCGCTCCCAGCGAGTGCCGCGCCTCGCTCCCGTTTGGGTGTGTCATCTACCCGCGGATCAGGAGCCCCTGCGTCATCAGGTCATCGAGCACCTCGTCGGCCTCCGTCGCCGTCGCGCCCAGGCGGACCGCCACCTGTCGCAACTTGTGGTGCGCACGTGGTCGCGACGCACGCGTGAGCAGGGCGTGGAGGCCTTCGCTGGCGATTCCAACGGCCTCTCCACCGTCCACCCGCTCCACGAGCAGCAGCTCCATCGCCGGACGTCGCGCCCCAGGGCCGCGCGGAGGCGCCCGGAACCCGCCGAGGAGCGTCGGGAGCGGGTCTGGCCCCAGCGCGGCACGGAGGCCCTCCCAACGCGCGCACGTCCCCTCCGGGAGGGTGAGCGCACGGGCGGTGGGCGCGCAGACGAGATGCCCAGTCGGGAGGGAAGGCGGAGGCATGTCGGCGGCCCGGCGGATCGCGACCACGGCCCGCTCGATCTCGGCAACCGGGCCCGCCCGCGCCGCGAGCCACTGTCCGAACGCCACGGCGAGCGAGCCCCTCGTCGCGATGGCGTCGTGGAACGCCCGCTCCCCGAAGAAGCGGTCGAGGCCAGCCACGCCGACCTCCGCCGCGGATGCCGGGAACTCCTCGAGCAGGGCGTGGAGCGTGCGGGCGCGGCGGTAGGGGTCGGTGCCCCAGGCCCGCGCGTCGACCCGGGTGATGAGCGCACGGCTCCCCATGTCCAGGCCCACGACGGGGTCGCCCCGGTAGATCCGCTCGACGAGCACGGGATCGTAGAGCATGCGAACAAGGAGGCGCTGGAGCTCCGCGGGCGTCACCCCGGCACCCCGGGCGCCCAGCCCCCGAGCCGGCGCTCCAGGTCCGCGAACAGCGGCGCCACCTCCGCAAGCGGGTTGCGCTCGCACTCCAGGACCACCGCCTTGAGGTTCGGCATGCGCGGCAGCAACGCCTCGAGGATCCGCCACGCCTCGGGGCGCACGGCGGTCCCGTGCTCGTCCTCGATGAACCGGAACCCGCCCACCTCCCGCTCGACGCCGCCGGCGAGGTGGACCTCGACGACGCGCTCGGCCGGGAAGCCGTCCAGCCCGTCGAGCGGATCGTGCCCGTGCAGGTGCTGGTAGATGGCGAGGTGGGAGAGGTCGAGGAGGAGCCCGGTGTCCGCGGCCTCAGCGAGCCGCGCGAAGAAGTCGAGCAGGTGGAGATCGCCCACGAAGGCGACGCCCGGCGGGTTCTCGGGGAGGACCTCGCGCCCGGTCGCGGCGCGGAGGGCCCGGATCCCCTCCCCCATCGCGCGGGCCGAGGCGTCGGTGAGGATCGGCGGGAGCAGCAGCATGTGGCCGCGCTCGCGCCCCCCGAAGTGCCACAGCCCGGCATCCCCGCAGAGCCAGGCGGGGTGGAGCACATCCACGAGCGCGCGTACGCCGTCGAGCCAACGGGGATCGAGATCCGCGGGGTCGTCGAGGTTGACGTCGAGGAAGTGGTAGGTCGTCGGCCAGCCGCGGCCCGCCCACGCGAGGGCGTCCGCATCGAGGCCCTTCGCGACCTCGACGCCGACCTCCAGGAAGCTCCCCCACCGCGGATGCGCCGTACGCAGGGCCACGGGATCCAGCGCGCCGGGCGCGTCCCGCGCGCCGTACTCCGTCGACACGCCGATCCCGAGCTTCGGGAGGGCGCGCACGCGCTCGAGGAAGTCGCCCATCGGGCCTACCGCGAGAGCCGCGCCGACGGGGTCCCGGTCCAGCTCGTGGAGGGAGAGCCGATCACTCGTCGCCCCCGCCCTCGCCCAGCGTGCCGTTCGCCCGCGCGACGAGGTACTGCTCCATGAAGGGGAGGATGCGCCCGTCGAGGAAGGCGTCGGTGTCACCCGTCTCCATGCCCGTTCGCACGTCCTTCACGAGCCGGTAGGGCTGAAGCACGTAGCTGCGGATCTGGCTGCCCCACTCGATCTTCTTCTTCGTGGCGTTCACGATGTCCCGCTCGGACTGCCGGCGCTCCAGCTCGAGCTGGTAGAGCTTCACCCGCAGCATCTTCATGGCGGTGGCGCGGTTCTTGAGTTGGGAGCGCTCGTTCTGGCACTGCACGACGATGCCCGTCGGGTTGTGCACGATGCGCACGGCCGAGTCGGTCGTATTCACGCTCTGGCCGCCGGGCCCGCCGGAGCGGAAGGTGTCGATGCGGAGATCCTTGTCCAGGATCACGACCTCGATGTCCTCTTCGATGTCCGGGTACACCGCGACGGAGGCGAACGCGGTGTGGCGGCGGGCGTTCGAGTCGAAGGGGCTGATGCGGACGAGGCGGTGGACGCCGATCTCGCCCTTGAGGTAGCCGTAGGCGTATTCGCCGTCGATCTCCATCGTGCAGGAGCGGATGCCCGCCTCCTCGTGGAGCTGCTCGTCGATGATCTTGACCTTGAAGCCCATCCGGTCGGCCCAGCGCAGGTACATGCGCTTGAGCATGTCCGCCCAGTCCGCGGCGTCGGTGCCGCCGGCCCCGGAGTTGACCTCGAGGATGGCGCCGGCCTCGTCGCTCTCCTCGCCGAGCATGCGCCGGATCTCCATCGCGCGGAGCTCGCTCTCGAGCCGCTCCAGGGCGACGTTGGCCTCGTCGGCGAGGGAGGGGTCCCCCATCTCGTCGCCGAGCTCCAGGAGCGTCTCGGCGTCCTCGAGGCGGGTCCACGACTCCTGGAACAGACGCACGGCCTTCTCGAGCTGCGTCTTCTGTTTCAGGCTCTCCCGCGCACGGGGAGCGTCGTTCCAGAACTCGGGGATCGAGGACTGACGGTCAAGATCGGCGATTTGCTCGAGCTTCCCCTCTACGTCAAAGATGCCCCCGGAGCGACACGAGCCGCTCACGGAGCGAGGAGGCGAAGGCGGGAAGGTCGACGGTGCTGGCCATCCCGGGCGTTTAACCCGCGCCGCCCGGCTCCACCACTCCGGCGTCGTCCCCGTGGGCGCGATCGACGAGGCCCGTGCCGCCGCCGAGCGCCGTGAGCAGCTCCGCCTCCCGGGCACGCATCTCCGGGGCATCTTCGGGCTCGACGTGGTCGTAGCCGAGGAGGTGCAGGAGCCCGTGCACGAGCAGCACGCGCATCTCCTGGTCGAGGGTGAGGCCCAACGCGGCGGCCTGGCGCGCGGCGGTCTCGACGGAGATGACGATGTCGCCGAGGACGTCGGGGTTGAGGTCGGCGTCGTCCCCCTCGCCCATCGCGAACGAGAGCACGTCGGTGGGCTCGTCCTTCTGGCGCCACTGGGCGTTGAGGCCGCGGATGAACTCGTCGTCGCAGAGGAGGATGGAGAGCTCGGCCTTCGGCATCCCCAGGTGCTTCAACAGCGCACGGGCGTCGGTGCTGACCGGGCGGGCCGGGTGCTTCACGCCCTCGCGGGTCACGGAGACGCCCATCAGGACTCGTCCACGCGGCGCGGGAGGGGGGCGTCGTCGGCGGTCGGGGACGCCGGGAGGCCGCTGCTCCCGAGGGGCGGCGGCGATTTGAGCGGGTTCATGATCTCCAACGTGATGGTGCCCTGCTTGGGGATCGGCACGAAGCGCCCCTTCCCCGACGAGATCTCCTTCGTCGCCGGGTACTCGATGCGGTGGTGGTAGATGCCGAGCAGGACGGTCGTGAACGTGTCGGCGATCTGGTAGAGCTCGCGCAGCGTCAGCGGGCAGTTCTCGAGCTGGCCGTCGGTCATCACCCCGTTGACGATCTGCTGGATCATCGCCCGGATGCGCTCTTCGTTCGGCTCGCGGATGGTGCGGCACGCGGCCTCGACCTTGTCGGCGAGCATGATGATGCCGGCCTCGCGGCTGTCCGGCTTCGGCCCCGGGTAGCGGAAGAGCCGCTCGTCCACGACCTCGTCGGCACCCGCGTTCTCCTTCGCCCGCGCGTAGAAGTACTGGATGAGCCCCGTGCCGTGGTGCATGTAGATGTTGTCGACGATGGGCCGCGGCAACTGGTGCTGCAACGCGAGCACCCCGCCTTCGCGCACGTGGTTGATGATGACGGCGGCGGAGGCTTCGGGCGAGAGGCGGTCGTGGCGGTTGCCCGTGTCGCGCTGGTTCTCGATGAAGTACTGCGGCTTGAGCCCCTTCCCGATGTCGTGGAAGTAGCAGGCCACCCGGGCGAGGAGCGCGTTGGCGCCGATGGTCTCGCAGGCGGCCTCGGAGAGCGTGCCGACGATGACGCTGTGGTGGTAGGTGCCGGGCGCGCGGAGCATGAGCTGGCGCAGGAGCGGGTGGTTGAGGCTCGCGAGCTCCAGGAGCTTGTAGTCGGTGACGAACCCGAAGAGCTCGAACGCGGGCACCATGCCGAGCGCGAGCACCGCGTTGAGCAGGCCCGCCGCGAGCGCCGTCACGAAGGCCAGCACCGCCGCGGTGAACGTGAAGGGATCGTCCCCGCCGGGATCCTGGGCGCGGAGCGCGCCGACGACCAGGACGAACAGGGCACCGCCGAGCCCGCACCAGAGACCGGCCCGGAGGACCACCAGCCGCTCGCGCGCCGGGCCCACGGCGGTCGTCGCGATCAGCGCGGTGACGACGTACCAGGCCATCAGGAGCGGCGAGGCGTCCATCAGGACGCCCGAGAGCAGGGACGCGACGAGGGCCCAGATCAGCGCGCTCTCGCTGTTCACCAGGATGCGGACGAGCATCGCACCGCCGGCGACGGGCACGAGCAGCGCGAGGAGATCGGGCGCGAGCATCGTCGGGAGCGTGATGAGCGCGGCGGTCGACGAGAGGAGCCGGCCGAACGCGAGCACCAGGAGCAGCGCGAAGGCGAGGGCCTCGCGGTCGCGGGTGCGGGACGCGAACTTGCGGATGGTGGACTGCGCGAACGCGAGCGTCACGCCGATGACCACCGCCACGAACGCGAACCACCCCACGAAGCCGCCGATGCCGCCGGCCTGGGCGTTCGCGCGGCGCATCGCCCCGAGCATCTGCTCCTGGGGCGCGGTGAGCACGTCCCCCGCCGCGACGATGCGTGTCCCCCGGCGGACCTCGACCTCCACGGCACCGACCGCCGCGCGCGCGGCCGCCTTGCGCTCCTCGGTCAGCTCGGCGTTGGGCCCGAAGGTCGTCCGCACGGCCGCGCGGGCGATCGCCGCGGCGGCGCCGATGGCGGCGGGCTCCCGGGCGGAGCCGTAGCGCTCCAGGACGTGAAGGGTGACGGCCTGGCGGGCCTCGTCCGGGGTGCGGATGAGGCTGTAGTCCTCGAGCGTGGACTCCTCGCGCACGTCCCCGAACAGGTTCACGACCGTGATGGGGCGCTGCGGATCGGGCAGCGACGTGCGGTCCTGGATGATGTTGCGTCGCATCGCGACGCCGAGGAGCTCGACCGTGACCTCCTCGATCTGCTTCGAGAAGCCCACGGCGGCGATGGCTTCGACGTCGGCGGGCTCGATGGGGAGCTCGAGGGCGGTGGTGAAGTCGGCGAGGATGCTCGCGGTCTCCGCGGGGACCGGAGGCGCCGAGCCCCGCGTGCCGGCGACCGTGGCGGCTTCCCACCGGCGCCGGGCCATGTCGAAGGCCTGCGAGACGCGGTTCTCGATCCGCTTGGAGAGCGTGAGGTCGGCGTCGAACACCGGCGGCACCTGCGACTCGGCGAGCCGCTGGCGCTCGGCCGTGGCGCCCACGTTCACGAAGGGGAACGCGAGCGGCGCGATGACGTCGTGCGGGGCCACGTCCCCCTCGCGGAGGTCCTCCGCTCCGCCGAGCGAGAAGTCGGTGAGCAGCGCCGCGCACGCGATGCAGGTCACGACGAACGCCAGCAGGCGCCGGAGGAGGGTCTCCGGAGCGAGCAGACGCGCTAGCGCGTCAAGTCGGCTCGCCACCTTCGCTCCCCTCCGGATGCGGATCGAACTCGCGGGAGCGATCCCGGGCGGGGCCGCGGCGGGCACGCCAGTCCGGGATGGTCCGGGGCGCCGGCCGCTCGTCGCCGACGCGCGCGGACTCGCGGTCGTAGGCGCGCACGATCTCGCTCACGAGCGGATGGCGCACGATGTCGTCGTCCCGGAAGCGGATGATCCCGATGCCCTCGATGCCGTCGACGATGCGGAGGGCCTCGACGAGCCCCGACCGCGTGTGCCGCGGGAGGTCGACCTGGGAGAGGTCCCCGGTGACGGCGGCGCGGGAGTCGTTCCCGAGCCGGGTCAGGAACATCTTCATCTGCTCGGCGGTCGTGTTCTGGGCTTCGTCCAGGATGATGAAGGCGTTGTTCAGGGTGCGCCCACGCATGAACGCGAGCGGCGCGACCTCGATGACGCCCTTCTGGATGAGCCGTGCGGCGCGCTCCTCGTCGACCATGTCGTACAGCGCGTCGTACAAGGGGCGCAGGTAGGGGTTCACCTTCTCGGCGAGGTCACCGGGGAGGAAGCCGAGCTTCTCGCCCGCCTCGACCGCGGGCCTGCAGAGCACGATCCGCCGGACCTGGTCCTTGAGGAGCGCCGAGACCGCGACGGCCATCGCGAGGTAGGTCTTGCCCGTGCCGGCGGGGCCGACCCCGAAGACGACGTCGTTCTCCTCGAAGGAGTGGACGTACAGCTTCTGGCGCGGCGTCCGCGGGTAGATCGCGCGCTTGCGGGCCCCGGTCAACACGACGTCCGCGCGGTAGTCCACGAGGTTCGCCTCGGGCTCGGTCCGGAGGAGGCGGCAGGCCTGATCGACGTCGACGAGGGTGATCGGCGTGCCGGTGGAGGCGAGCGCGTAGAGCTGCTCCAGCACGCGGACCGCGAGCCCGACGGACTCCACGGTGCCGACCACGCGGAGCTGAGTCCCTCGCTGGGAGACGCGCGCGCCCGACTGCCGGCCGATGAGCTGGAGGTTCTTGCCCAGCTCCCCCGCGACTTCGCGCAGCCGGTCGGAGTCGTTGAAGTCGATCACGCGCTCGTGCGGATCGGTCGGAGCGGTCACGTTCGGCGGTACCTCGGGAGGAACGGCAGGGATGTTGGACCTCGTCACGGAGGGTGACCCCCCCGCCGATTTCCTGCGTAGCACGCCGTCTGGCCCACGTCCCGAGCCGCCGGGCGCGGCGCCCGTCGGGGGTCGAGGTCCGAACGCTCTACTTGCCCTTCTGCTTCGCCATCTTCGTTGCGAGCGAGAACACCACGCTCGAGACGTTGCGGTTGCGGGACAACGACGTGAGATCCTTGATCTGCAGATGCACCACCAGGGAGACGGCCACGCTCGCCGGGCACTTCGGGTTGTTCACGAGCGCGACCTTGACCGGGTATTTCCTCGTCCATTCTCGATTCGTCGCAATCTCCCGCAGGGCCTCGTCGGGCAGGTTCCGGTTCCCCGCGTGTTGGAGCACCTCGGCGTCGGTCAGCCGCCCGCTCTTCACGACGGCCACGGACACGAGCTTGTTGCGGTCCCGGATGAGGATGCTCCGCACCGACTTGTTCCCGACGTAGGCGAGCTTCAGCTTCTTGCCGACGCTCATGGAGGCGATCCGCTTCTCGATGCTCAAGGTGAGGTTGGGATCCTCGGCGGCGGTGGCGTCGCCGTCGTCCAGCAGGTCGAGCGAGAAGGTGTCGTCATCCTTGAAGTCGAAATTGAAGCCCTCGAGGCCCGCGACCACCTCCCCGTCGAGGGCGAAGAGATCGAGCCTGGCCTTCTGCTCCAGGTGCGGCGAGGCCTTGCCGGCGAGCGCCGCCTCGATCTCGGCCTCGAGGTCGAACGCGGGCGCCGCGGGCTGCGCGGCCGCCTTCATCCGCAACGGGGCGCGGGCCTCTCCGGGGGCCGGGCGGGTCTCGGGGAGGTCCGGCAGGCTCCGCTGCATCCGCAGGAACGCGATCGCGCGCTCGAGCGGAGCGTCCGGACAGTTCGGGTTCTGGTGGAGCGCCACGAGCACCTGCGGCGTGAGCAGGAGCCGCTCGTGGTTCTCCGCGATGATGTCGCAGAGCCCCTCGTCCGCGCGCGCCGCGATCAGCGCGGTCGTGCGATCGTTCGCGGCGCGGATGACCATGATGCGCTCGTCCAGCGCACGCTCCTCGCGGGTCGTCGCGACGAGCTCCAGCACCTTCGCATGCGTGCGCTGGGAGAGCACGTCGACGAGGCCGGGCATCGACTTGAGGGTCTCCAGGGCGGTGCCGCGCACCTCGAGGTCGTCACCGCAGGCGAGCACGTAGAGCATGCCGAGCAGGGCCTCGCCTGTCGTGGGGATCGCCCCCTTGGCGGCCGCGATCCGCACCGCTCTCGGCGCGTCCGGCTCCACCGCGCCCCGGAGCGCATCGGTGACCCCAAGCTTGTCCCACGGGATGTCGGTCATGGAGCTCCCTGCTCGAACCACAGGCGTAAACCGTCGAGGGTGAGGTTCTCGTCCACCTCGTCCACCTCGGCGCAGGCCGGGCCGACGACGGTCGAGAGCCCCCCCGTCGCGATGCAACGAACGTTCCCGCCGAGCTCGTCCTTGCAGCGGCGCGCGAGCCCGTCCACGAGCCCGACGTAGCCCCAGAACGCGCCCGACTGCATCGCCGCGACCGTGTTCGAGCCGATCGCCCGGGCTGGACGTTGGATGTCGACGCGAGGCAGCCGGGCCGTACGGGCCACCAGCGCGTCGGCGGAGACCTGGACGCCCGGCGCGATCGCGCCCCCCACGTAGGCCCCCGTGGCGTCGATGCAGTCGAAGGTGGTGGCCGTGCCGAAGTCGATGAGGAGCAAGGGCGGCGCGCAGCGCGCGAGCGCCGCGACCGCGTTGACCACCCGGTCGGGACCGAGCTCGCGCGGATTGTCGATGTGGATCGGGAAGCCGAGAACGCTCGTGTGGTCGAGCACGCGGGCGGTGCGATCGAGGTAGCGGCGCACGCCGCCCTCGATGGCGCGCAGGGCCGCGGGGACGACGGTGCACACCGCGACACCGTGGATGTCGGTCGCAGCGATCCGGTGATGCGCCAGCAACTGCACCAGGAGCAGGCCGAACTCGTCCGCCGTGCGCGGGAGCGTCGAGATGCGCCACTGGTGCGCCAGTCGCGACTCATCGAACACCCCGAGCACGGTGTTGGTGTTGCCGACGTCGACGACCAGGAGCATGGCGCCGGGATAACCGGCGGAGGATGTTCGACAAGCCCACCATGCGGATCATCCCCTCGGCCCGCGTCGTGCGTGTGCACCTGTTCCGGCACGGCGAAGTCGCGGGGAGCCGGGTGTGCCGGGGCCAGTCGGACGCCCTGCTCTCGCCGCGCGGGGAGGCCCAGAGCGACGCCGCCGCCGCGTGGCTCCGCCGTGCACACCCCGCTCCCGACGTCGTCGTGTCGAGCGACCTCACCCGGTGTACCGCCCTGGCGCGTCGCCTCACCGACGCGCCCCTGCTCGTGCCCGCGCTCCGGGAGCAGGACATGGGCCGGTGGGATGGCCGCGGGTGGGAGGACCTCACGGTGGAGGACCCCGCTGGCACCACCGCCTACTGGGCCGACTACGTCAACGCGCGGCCGCCGGGCGGGGAGACCTACGGCGAGTGCCAGGCGCGCGCCGCCGCGTGGTGGGATGCCCAGGACTTCGGAGACCAGCGCGTCGTCCTCGTCACGCACATCGGCGTCATCCGCGCGCTCGTGTGCCACTGGCTCGGGATGGGCGCGGACCAGGCGCTGCGGTGGGCCCCGGCCTATGCGAGCCACTCGCAGGTCCTATTGGCGGACGCCGGGGCGGTCGTGGAGAGCTTCGGCGAAACCGCGTTCCTGCCCTAGCCGATCTCCCCGGCGAGCACCGGTACGCCGTCGACGAGCAGCGCGCCGTCGTCACGCAAGCCGGTGGCCAGCCCCTCGATGGCCCCGATGCGCACCTGCTTTCCGAGGGTGTGCGCCCGCTGCCGCCAAAGCGTGAGGCGGTCCGGGTGCTCGGACCACGCGAGGATGGCGGCGACGGCCCGCTCCAGCACCTCCTCGCGGTCTTGCGGCCCGCCGACCGTCGCGAGGCTCGCGGCGTTCGGGAGCCACTCGGGGAACGCCACCTGGTTCACGTTCAGGCCGACGCCGAGGAGCACGAACTCCACGCGATCCAGGATCGTATCCATCTCGGCGAGGAGGCCCGCGACCTTCCTCCCCTCCCCCGTCACGAGGTCGTTCGGCCACTTCACGCGGAGGTCGAACGCGACGGCGAGCCCGGCTGCCGCTCCGAGCGTCAGGAGCGGCGCGTCGCGGGCGGCGATGCGCGGCCGCAGCACGAGGGTGAACGTCAGGTTCAACCCACGCGCGCTCTCCCACCGCCGGTCGAGGCGCCCCCGGCCGGCGGTCTGCTCCTCCGCCAGCACGACCGTCCCGTGGGGCGCGCCCGCCTCCGCGAGGACGCGTGCGACGGCCTGCGTGGAGGTGACGGTGTCGTAGCGGTGGAGGATCACCTACAGCAGCGACGCCGCGGTCTCCGCGAGCGGGCTGCGCTCGCCCTTCCGCAGGGTCACGTGCCCCGCCATCGGCGAGAGGCGGAAGCGCTCCACCACGTAGGACAGCCCGTTGGACGTCGCGTCGACGTAGGGGTTGTCGATCTGGTAGCGGTCACCGGTGAGGATGACCTTCGTGCCTTCGCCCGCGCGGGTGATGACGGTCTTGACCTCGTGCGGCGTGAGGTTCTGCGCCTCGTCGATGACGAGGTACTGCCGCGGCAGGCTCCGCCCGCGGATGTAGGTCAAAGGCTCGACCTCGATGATCTTCTGGTCGATCAGGGCCTGGTAGTTCGGCGCCTGGTTCTTGTTCCCGCGCCCGCCACCGCCGCCGCCGCCTTCCCGCGACTCCTCGCCGCCGAGGAGGAGGTCGAGGTTGTCGAAGATGGGCTTCATCCAGGGGTTCAGCTTCTCTTCGAGCGTGCCGGGTAGGAAGCCCACGTCCTTCCCAAGGGGGAAGATGGGGCGCGCCACCACGAGGCGACGGTAGTGCTTGTCGTCCGCCACCCGCTGGAGCCCGCAGGCGATGGCGAGGAGCGTCTTCCCGGTGCCGGCCATGCCGTCGAGCGTGACGAGGGGCACGTTGTCGTCGAGCAAGAGGTCGAGCGCGAAGAGCTGCTCGCGGTTGCGCGCGAAGATGCCCCAGACGCCTTCCTTGTACCGCCCCACGAGCTGCAAGCGCTTCTGCTTCGCGTCGTACCGGGTCATGGCCGTCTGGCTCGGCTGCGCCATGTTCTTCAGGATCACGAACTGGTGCGGGCACAGCCCGACGCCGTCCTCGGCCATCCACCCGCGGCTGTACATCTCGCTGACGACCTCCACGTCGACGTCGCGCTCGACGACGCCGGTGTAGGCCTCGTCGATCTCCACGTGGGCGTGCTCGTAGTCCTCCGCGACCATGCCGAGGGCGTCGGCCTTGATGCGCATGTTCACGTCGCGACTGACGAAGATCACGGTGCCGTTCTTGATCTCCCGGTGCAGCCGCAGGGCGGTCTGGAGGATCACGTTGTCGTTCGTGTTCGCGGCGCCCGCGAAGAGCTCGCCAACGTCCCCCGACGTGCCGAGCACCACGCGGAGCTTGCCACCGCCGGGGAGCGGCACGCCGTCCCCGATGCGGCCCGTGGCGCGCATCGCATCGAGCTGGCGGGACACGGTCCGGGCGGCGCGCCCCAGCTCCGTCAACTCACGCTTGAACTTGTCCACCTCTTCGATGACGGTGATCGGCAGGACGAGATCGTGCTCGTGAAACACGAGGAGCGCGCCCGGATCGTGCAAGAGCACGTTCGTGTCGAGGACGTAGGTACGCTTGTCCGATCCACGGTAATGGGAGGCTGCCAATCGATGCTCCTGGCGAACGTTCAGGGGACCGTGAGCGTGTACTGCCGCCCGTTGCCGCCCTGCGCGCCGTCGGAGGCGCGCCGGCTGTAGGCGACGTCGGGGTTGTCGAGGTGGATCGTGCCGGACAGGTCGTTGCCGCGCCCCACGTAGACCGAGAGGGGGCCGCCGCCCGGCGTCGGGCCCGGGAGCGCGTTGACGACGACGGTGTTGGCGCCATGGCGCAGGAACGGGCCGAGGTCGAGGATCAGCTGGGGCTCGCCGGACAGGATCCGACGCACGAGGGTGCCGTTCACCACCACCTCGAGGGTGTGGCCGGAGGATCCGGCGTCCTCGGTGACGAGCCACCAGGTGGAGGCCGCCACGCGATCTGCGCCGGCGGCGTCCGACCGCGGGGTCGGCGGCTGGGGCCGCGGCGGGGACGAGGCCGGAGGCGTCGAGGCGGGCGGTGCCGGAATCGGTGCGGAAGCGCCCCCGTACTCGGTCGGTTGAACGACCTGCACGCGGTAGCCGGGCGCGTCGATCCAGACGTTGCCCTCGCCGTCGAGCCGGACCGTGGCGTTGGTCAGGGTCACCTCCGGTAGGAGATCCGCCCGCACGCCATTGATGTAGACACTGCCTGCGAGTAGGGCCGGTACTAGCGCAAAAGGCATCATTCGTCGGGGTCCATACCCCCGTTGACGCGAATCCGCAGATCCTTGCCCACTTTGAAGACCGGCAGGACCTTCGGCGAGACGAAGATCGGCACCCCGGTACGCGGGTTGCGACCGGTGTACCCCTCGTAGTGCCGGGCCTTGAAGGATCCGAAGCCGCGGATCTCGACCCGGTCACCCCGCAGCAGCGCGTCCCGGATGGAGTCGAACAGGACATTGACGACGCGCTCGGCCGTCTGTCTGGGGAGGTTCTGACGCCGCGAAACCGCGTCGACCAATTCGCTCTTCGTCATCCAAAACTCGAAGGGTTTGGCCGCTGTATACCGGCGTGGCAGGGGTCGGTCAAGGCGAATTGCGGATGGCGCCGGCGGCGGTGGGGGTGCCACCGGACGCCGGCCCGGAGGGCGGCTTGGTACTGAAGCCGACGAGGCGCCGGAGGCGGTCCTCGTTCTCCTTGATGATGATCATCAGGGGGCTGGCGACGTAGATCGTCGAGTAGCTACCTACGATGATGCCGATGATCATCGCGGTCGCGAACGTGCGGAGCACCGGGCCGCCCCAGATCAAGAACGGCACGAGCGCGAGGGCCGTGGCGCCGTTCGTGATGATGGAGCGCGACAGCGTCTGGTTGATGCTGTCGTTGATGAGCTTGTGGAGGTCCTGCTTCCGGTACTTCTCCATGTTCTCGCGGATACGGTCGTAGATGACGATCGTGTCGTTGATGGAGTAGCCGACGAGGGTCAGGATGGCGCTGATCATCGACAGGCCGAACTCCTGCTGGGTCAGCACGAAGAACCCGCACGTGAGCGCGGCGTCGTGGAACAGGCAGAGGATGGCACCCGGGGCGAACGCGAAGTCGAAGCGCACGCCGACGTAGATGGTGAGGAGCACCATCGTCACGACCATGGACGTGAGGCCCGCCGCGCGGAGGTTGCCACCGACCTTCGGGCCGACGGAGTCGGTCCGCTCGACCTCGAAGGAGTGCCCCGCGAGCTCGGTGGACAGGGCGCCGCGGATCCCCTCGGCGAGGCCGGGGAGGCGCGCGTAGAACTCGTTCTCTTCGGGAGAGGACTGGACGGTCACACCCGGGAGCGTCGCGAGCGCAGCGGAGATGCGGGTGATGGGTACGGGGTCGCCCTTGTAGGTCACCGAAGCGCGGGTGCCGACCTCGTCGTCGACGCGGAGCTCCTCGATCCAGTCGGCCCCGAACGAGGAGACCAACGCGGCGCGCACGGCGTCGACCTCTTCCTTGTCGGCGCTGGACGCCCCTTGCAGCCGCACGAGGTAGCGGTTGTCGGTGGGCGGTCCGACGAGCTGGATCGCGTCGTCCCCGATGCCGATGGTGCCGAGGGCCTTGCGAACGTCGGCGATCTCGGTCGAGTCCTGGAAGTGCACCTGCACTTCCGTCCCACCGGTGAAGTCGATGCTCCAGTTGGGCCCGATCAAGACGAACAGCAGGATGCTGATGAGCACCAGGATCGCCGAGATGCCCGAAAAGAAGTTCCTCTTCCCGACGAAGTCGATGTAGAGGTCCTTGGGGAGAAGCTCCATCATGGGCTACCTCAGATGCTCATGCGGGCGCGCTGCCCGCGGTTGACCAGCTCCATGAGCGTCCGGGAGACGAACACCCCGGTGAAGAGCGTCGTGAAGATGCCGATCATGAGGGTGACGGCGAAGCCCTTGATGGGCCCCGACCCGTAGCTGTAGAGCACGACGCCCGCGAGCAGCGTGGTGATGTTGCTGTCCAGCACGGCGACAGTGGCGCGGTCGAACCCGGCGTCGATCGCCGCGCGTACAGACTTGCCCGCCCGCAGTTCCTCGCGGATGCGCTCGAAGATGATGATGTTGCAGTCGACCGCCATGCCGATCGTCAGCGCGATGCCGCAGATGCCGGGGAGGGTCAGCGTGGCGCCGGCCACCGCGAGGAGCGCGACGAGGAGCAACCCGTTGAGGACGAGCGTGATGTCCGCCACGATGCCGCTCATCCGGTAGTAGACCGCCGCGAAGAGGAGCACGAGGCCCGAGCCGAGGACCGCGGCCAGGAGGCCCTCCTCGATGGCCTGCGCGCCGAGGGAGGCGCCCACCGTACGCACCTCGCCGACGCTGACGGGCGCGGGCAAGGCACCCGAGCGCAGGACCAGCGCGAGCATGCTCGCCTCCTTGATCTGCTCGTCGATGTTCTGTCCGCCCATCGAGATGCTCGCGGTGCCGTTGATCCGCTCCCGGATGACCGGGGCCGAGCGAACCTTCTCGTCCAGCACGATGGCGAAGCGCTTGCCGACGTTGTCCCCGGTCACGTCGGCAAAGATCGCCTGCCCGCGCGGCTTGAACTCGAGCGCGACGTAGTACTCGCCCGTCTGCGGGTTGGGGTTGGTCTGGGCGTCGTTGACGTCGTCCCCGGAGAGGAGCACCTCGTCCTTCAGGACGTACGAGGCGGTGCGCACCTCGACGCCGTCCGCCTTCACGTGCTCCCACAGCAGACGCCTGCCCGGCTGCAGGTATCCGTTGTCGCTCAGCCACTCGGAGAGCCGACGGTCGTCAGCGAACTCGGCGGGGGGGAGCGCGGCCTGGGCGGCGGCGAGCCCAGCGTCCACGGGCGCCTGGTCGGCCTCCTCGTCCACCAGCAGGAACTCGAGCTGGGCGGTCGTGCCGACCGCGGCCACGGCCTGCTCCACGTCGGTCTCGCCGGGGAGCTGGATGGCGATGCCGCGCTCCCCCTTGCGGGTGATGCTCGGCTCCTTCACGCCGGTCTCGTCGATGCGGTTGCGGATCGTCTCGAGCGCCTGGTCCACGGCGTTCTTCGCGACCGCGTCGCGGGCCGCGTCCGTCATCGCGAAGATGAGCCACGACTTGCCGTCGATGGTCTCGGAGTGCTCGTAGACGTAGGCGCTGAAGCGCTCGTTGAGGAAGGTCTTCACGGCGTCGAGGCTCGTGCCTTCGGCCGGGAGGATCTGGAGGATGGGAAGCCTACGATCGCGCTTCACGTCCTCGAGCTTCACGCCCTCCTTCTCCGCGGCGGTCTTGATCGGCACGAGGTCGCGCTGGACCGAGGAGAGGACGGCCTCTTCGGTCTCGACCTCGAGCGTCAGGTCGATGCCGCCCTGGAGATCGAGGCCGAGGTTCACCTTCAGGTTCGGCAGCCAGTTCACGTACTCGGGGAACGGCTCGGCGAGAGGCGGCGGATCCTCCAACGCGGCGTACTCGGCGGCGGCCTCCAGGTTGGCCTGGACCTCCGGACCGAGAATTGTCGGCAACAACAGCCAGACCGCGGTGAGGAGGGAGGCAGCACAGGCCGAAACCCGAACGATGAGCCCAGCTTCCACTACGCCCCCTTCGTCGGCGCGTCGGCCTTTGCGCCGTCCACGACCTTCTTGCGGACAGACTCGCGGTCGACCGTGATCGTCACGTTCGGCGCCACCTCGAGGATCAGCGTGTCCGCCTTCACCTCGTGCACCTTGGCGTGGATGCCCGCGGCGGTCACGACGCGATCCCCCTTCTGCAGCGACGCGAGGAGCTTCGCCTGCTCCTTCGCCTCCTGCTGCTGGGGCCGGAGCATGACGAAGTAGAAGATCGCGACGAAGGCGACCATCAGGAGGAGGCTCGACGTGAAGCCGCCACCGGGCGCGGCTTGCAACGAGACGAGGAGACCTTCGGGCGTGGACATGGTCAAGGCTCCGAGTCGGTGGGAGGTCCGTCTTGGCCGAGCGGACGCATCCAGCCCACAGCAAGGCTCCGCAAGCGGAGCAGCGCGTCAGGTCCTTCCTCGACCGCGGCTCGGAGCCGCCCCATCAGCCGCTGGTAGAAGGTGACGTTGTGGAGGGTGAGCAGGCGGGGTGCGAGGATCTCGTTCGACGTGAATAGGTGCCGGAGGTAGGCCCGGCTGAAACGGGCGCACGTATAACATGCGCAGCTTTCGTCCAACGGTCGCGGATCGTCACGGTAGCGACCGTGTTTGATGGTGATGCGCCCCGCCGACGTGAAGGCGGAGCCGAAGCGCGCCGAGCGGGTCGGGAGCACGCAGTCGAAGAGGTCCACGCCCGCGAGGACCCCGTCCACAAGGTCGTGGGGATACCCGACACCCATCAGGTACCGCACCTTGTCGGCGGGCAGGTGCGGCGCCGTGTAGGCCACTGTCGTGAACAGCTCTTCGCGCGGCTCGCCGACGGACAACCCGCCGATGGCGTACCCGTCGAGGTCCATCCCCGCGAGCTCCTGGGCGTGCGCGATGCGGAGGTCCTGGTGGAACCCCCCTTGGACGATGCCGAAGAGCGCGGTCCGATCGGACTTCTGCCGCGCCTCGAGGCACCGGCGCAGCCACCGCGTGGTCCGCTCCGTCGACGCGATCACGCGGTCGCGGTCGGCGGGCCACTCGATGCACTCGTCGAACGCCATCGCGACGTCGACACCCAGGGCCTCCTGGATCTCGACCGCGACCTCGGGGGTTAGCATCCGCCATTCCCCGTCCAGCGGCGAGCGGAACCGGACCCCCTGCTCGGACACCTTCCGCATGTCCTTCAAGCTGAAGACCTGGTAGCCGCCCGAGTCCGTCAGGATCGGCCCCTCCCAGTCCATGAACCGGTGCAGGCCGCCGAGGCGCTGGATGATCTCGTGCCCCGGGCGCACCCACAGGTGGTAGGTGTTCGCGAGGACCATCTGGGCGCCAGCGTCCTGAAGGTCGACCGGGCTCAACGACTTCACGGTGCCGGCGGTCCCGACGGGCATGAACGCGGGGGTCTCGACCGTGCCGTGCGTGAGGTGCAATCGGCCCCGGCGGGCCGCGACGGCCGAGGCACCGTCGGAGGCGGCGCGTTGAGCGGTGGCGAGGAGCTGGTAATGGGCGGCGCGCATGGGCCGGCCCGTGTAGCCGATCAACGCGTGACGAGCATCGCGTCTCCGTAGGAGTAGAAGCGGTATCTCGCCGCGACGGCGTGCCGATAGGCGTCGAGGACCCGCTCGCGACCACCGAAGGTGCTCACGAGCATCAGGAGGCTCGAGCGCGGGAGGTGGAAGTTGGTGAAGAGGGCGTCCACCCTGCGGAACGGGTAGCCCTCGCGAATGAACAGGCGGGTCGAGCCCGGACCCGGGCCCTCGGCGCTCTCCAGCGCACGCGCGACCGTGGTCCCCACCGCGACGACGCGCCGGGCGGTCCGGAGCGCCTCCCACGTGGCCTCGGGGATGTCGAAGCGCTCCGGGTGGAGCGCCCCGCTCGCGATCTGCTCGGCGCCGAGCGGGCGGAAGGTGCCGAGGCCGACCTCGAGGGTGAGCGACGCCGAGGCGACCCCGCGCGTCTCGAGCTGCTCCAGGAGGCGCGGCGTGAGGTGGAGCCCCGCGGTCGGCGCGGCGGCGCCGCGTAGATCTCCCCGCGTCCGCGCGTAGACGGTCTGGTAGCGCTCCTCGTCCTCCGGGGTCGGCGCGCGCCCAAAGTAGGGCGGCAGCGGCAACTCGCCGGCCGACGCGGTGAGCGTGTCGACGTCGGGCTCGCAGGCGATCTTCCATCGGCCGTCGGCGAGGCGGGTACGCAGGAGGACGTGGCCCGCGCCGCACACGAGCCGCTCCCCCTCCCGAAGGCGGCGGGCCGGCCGCACGAGGGCCTCGTCTGCGCCGGCAAGCAGCACTTCTACGGGCCCACCGCTCTCCCGGCGCGCGCGCAGCCGGGCGTGGTGCACCCGGATGTCGTTCAGGACGAGCAGATCGCCCGGCCGCAGGAGCGACGGGAGATCGACGACCGCTCGGTCCTCGAGCGGCGGCCCCACCACGAGGAGCCGCGCGCCGTCCCGCTCGGGGAGCGGATGACGGGCGATCTGCTCGTCCGGCAGGTCGAAGTCATAGGGCGCGAGCGCCGCTTCGAGGAGGGCCTCTCCGGGGAGCGCCCCGCCAGCGAACGCTTCTGCGGGGAGGCCCGTGGGCGCCCCCGCGAGGTGCTCGGCGTCCGCCCTCGGCGGGGTCCGCGCTATCGCCGCCCCATCCGGGAGCGCATCACGACCTCGGCAGAACCATCCTCACTCGGCACGGGCTCGAGGTGCTCGATGGGCACCTCGCGTGGCGCGCGGACGCATAGCTTCACCTGTCCCCCTCGGATCTCGCGGATGTAGACGTCGACGTCGCCAATGCGGAGAATTCCAGCTTCTTTCATCGAAACAACCAACATTGCGCGCTCCGGTGGATATATGGGGGGGTTGCGGCTTGCAGATCGTACGACGGCCCCGGCCCGCCCACAAGCCCCCCCGCGCGCCTCGGCAGCTTGCAGCTTTGCTGCTCGCGGGGATAGTCCGCGGCGCTCGGGTCGGAACGATCCACGGAGTTTTTCGGATGGATGAGCAACGGGTGCGCGGAGTCCTCCGGCGCAAGACACAGAACGCGGCCGCGGACGCCGCGCCCGACCACGGCACCGACCCCACGACCGCGTGGCGCCGCACCGACGAGCCCGATGCTCCGCAGCGCGCCCCCCAGGCCGCCCCCGAGATCGAGGCGCCCGCTCCCCGCGCGCCGACGGACTTCGACGGCCTCCGGTCCATCGCCGACCTCGACCCCGCCGAGATCGCCGCCGCCATGGCCGCGTTTGCGCCCGCTCGCAGCACCGGCCCGCTCCGCCCCGGCCAGCGCGTCCGCGGCGCGATCTCGCGCCTCACGTCCACCCTCGCGTTCGTGAGCGTCGGCGCCAAGTCCGACGCGAGCATCGACCGCGCCGAGCTCAAGCCCGACGTGGCGATGGGCGATCTGCTCGACGCCTACGTGGTCTCCGTGAAGGACGGCGAGGTCCGCCTCTCCCGCAGCCTCGGTGGCGACAGCACGCGCGCCCTCCTCGACGAGGCCGTCGAGAGCAAGATCCCTGTCCAGGGCAAGGTCGTGAGCCGCAACGAGAACGGCTTCATGGTCGAGCTCTCGGGGGGCGTGAAGGCCTACTGCCCGAACTCCCAGATCGACCACCAGCCGGAGGCCGATCTCGACGCCTACATCGGCCGGTCCCTCTCGTTCCGCGTGCTGGACGTGCGGGGGCGCGAGGCCAAGGTCTCGCACCGCGCGATCGCCGAAATCGAGGCCCGCGCGGCCGCCGACGTGGCGATCACGACGATCGTGGAGGGCGAGGTCTACGAGGGCGTCGTCACCGGGATCCGCGAGTTCGGCGCCTTCGTGCGCATCGCGTCGGGCGTCGAGGGCCTGGTCCGCCTGCCGAACCTCTCCAAGAAGCGCGTCGAGTCCGCCGCCGCCGCGGTCACCGAAGGCCAGGCCGTGCGCGTCCGCGTGCTCTCGGTCGACCTTCCCCGCAAGCGCGTGGACCTCGGCATCCGGCAGGTGGACGAGACGGACACCGCGACGCCCTCCGAGCAGCAGCCGCGCCGCGCCGAGCAGCTCACGACCGGCGGCACCTTCGGGACGTTGGGTGCGCTTCTCCAGGACGTGCGGGTCCCCAAGAAGCGGAAGTAGCGCACCCGTGTCGGGAGGCCGTCGAAGGCGCGGCCCCGAAGCGAACGCGCAGCGCCGGCCTACAGGCGCTGCCGCAGTGTGGTGAGGTGGTCCATCGTGGCCCTCCGCTCGCCCGGCCGCGCCAGGAGGTCCCCGGGGTGGAAGGTCGCCACCACGTCGGACGTGCGCCACCGCGCCCAGTCCCCGCGCGCCGACGCCGGCACCCCGACGATGGCCGCCGCGGCGTCCCCCATCGTGAGGAGGAGCTTCGGCGAGACGATCTCGAGCTGGCGGAGGAGCAGGCTCCGGCAGGTCCCGGCGCCGCCCTCCGTCGCGCAGGCGTTCGCCTCCAGGACCCAGACGTCGCCGCGCTCGAGCGTGAGGACGTGCACCATCATCCGGTCGAACATGACCCCGGCGTCCCCCGCGAGGCGAAGGCCCTTCGGGCCCGCGGCCAGCACGCCGAGACGAGACTCCACGGAGCCGGCGCCCCGCAGCGAGGCGGCTTCGGCGCCGCAGGCCGGGCATCGAGCGACGCCCGCCAGCGTCTCCTCGATCTCGTCCGCCGGGTTCCGGAGCTTCTGTTGCCACTTCGCGCCGAACAGGCCCGCGAGGCCCGGACCCGCGCCGCTCGCCGGAGCCTCCGCACGGGGCGGCTCGGTGCGCGCGGGCGCCTCGATCGGCGCGCGGTGGACAGGGGGCTCCGAGCGCCGCGAGGGGTCCGCGGGCGCGCCAGCCGGTCGAGGGGGGGTGACGACGGCACGGGGCGGCTCCACGACCCGGTGGGCCTCCGGGGGCCGGCGCGGTGCTTCCAGGCGCGGAGGCAAGGCACGGTTCTCGGTCGGGGGCGGCCGCATCGCGCCGCCCGCGGGCCAGGGCTCCGCCGCCGGAAGCCCTTCGAGCGGCCCCATGGGGGCCAGGAAGGCGCCCGTGGCACGCCACGAGTCCGCCGCGGCGAACGTGTCCGCGATGAGCTCGGCGAGGTCCTGTGCCAGATCCGACATGCCCCCTCCCCTATCGGGCCCGATAGACATAGGCATGCCCCAGCCCCCCATCGTCCTCGCCTCGACGAGCCCCGCCCGGCTCGCGCTCTTCCGCGCCGCCGGCATCGCGTGCACCGGCGTCGCCCCCGACGTCGACGAGTCCCGCATCCAGGCGCCGACGCCCCCCGAGCTCGCGATGGCCCGCGCGGCCGCCAAGGCGGGCTCGATCCAGGCGTCCGGGGCCGTCGTCATCGGGGCCGATCAGGTCGCACACCTCGACGGGGCCGCGTTCGGCAAGCCCACCAGCGTCGAGGACCACCGGACCCGCCTGCGCCAGCTCCGTGGCCGCACCCACACGTTGACCACCGCGGTGGTGCTCATCCTCGACGCGCGCAGGTTGTCCCTCCAGGTGGACGCCCACGTGCGATTCCGCGCGGATCTCACCGACGCCGAGCTCGATGCCTACGTGGCCACGGGCGAGGGCTCGGGTTGTGCCGGAGGGTACGCGGTCGAGGGGCTCGGTGCCAACCTCATCGCGGCGATAGACGGGGATTACTTCGGCGTGCTCGGCATCCCCGTGCTCGACGTCTTGACGGCCCTGCGCGGACTCGGGTGGCGGCCCACCTTTCCGCCGCCGCCGTCCTGACATACACTCGCGCCGTTCCTCCTCCGACTCGCACGCGCGCGGATCTGCCCTCTCTCGCCCTTCTGGGAGCCTCTCGATGACCACCCGTGCGGTCGGGATCGACCTCGGGACCACCTTCTCGGCCATCGCCCACGTCAACAAGTACGGCGTCCCCGAGATCCTGCACAACGCCGAAGGCGAGCGCATCACGCCCTCGGTCGTGCTCTTCGAAGGGGAAGAGGTCATCATCGGGACCTACGCCAAGCAGTCGGCGGTGGCGTACCCGGAGCAGGTGGTCGAGTTCATCAAGCGCCACATGGGCGATGACGACTTCACCTTCGAGTATCGGGGCGAGGTCTACACGCCCGAGCGGCTATCCGGCTTCATCCTCGCGAAGTTGAAGCACGACGCCGAGCTCCGGCTCGGCCACCGCATCGATCAGGCCGTCATCACCGTCCCCGCCTACTTCGGCGACAAGCAGCGCCGGGCCACGATCCGCGCGGGCGAATACGCCGGCCTCCGGGTCCTTTCGTTGCTCAACGAGCCCACGGCGGCGGCGTTTGCATACGGGCTGGCCAACCCCGACGAGAAGAAGCGGCTCCTCGTGTTCGACCTCGGCGGCGGCACGTTCGACGTGTCGATCGTCAAGATCGACGGGCGCGAGATCACCGTCCTGGCGACCACGGGCGACCACCAGCTCGGCGGAAAGGACTGGGACGACGCCCTCATCCGCTACGCGGCGGACCAGTTCCGCGCCCGCCACGGGCTCGACCCCCTCGACGACCTCGCGGCCTACCACGACCTCCGCCAGAAGTGCACGAGCGCCAAGCTCTCGCTGACCAAGCGCCCTCGGGTCAACCTCTTCTACGATTACCGCGGGAAGATCCTCCGCTTGGAGCTCACCCGCGAGAAGTTCGAGGACCTCTCCTCGGGCATGGTCCGTCGGTGCGAGGCCCTCACCCGCGACGTCCTCGAGGACGCGAAGCTCTCCGTCGACGACATCGACACCGTCGTGCTCGCCGGCGGCTCTACGCGCATGCCGATGGTGCGGGAGATGATCCGGAACCTCTTCGGGCGCGACGCCGCGACCGACATCAACCCGGACGAGTGCGTGGCCCTCGGCGCCGCGCTGACCGCCGCCATCGAGTCCTCGCGCGCCTCCGGAGAGGCCCCGCCGGTCGACATCCGCACGCACGACGTGACCTCCCACTCCCTCGGCATGGTCGTCTACCGCGAGGGGCGGCTCTACAACAGCCGGATCATCGAGCGCAACAGCCGCATCCCGTGCGAGCGCACGCGCGACGACTACGTCACGACGCACGACGGCCAGACGACGATGGACCTCTGGCTCGTCCAAGGCGAGAACACCGACCCGCTCGAGTGCAACGTCCTCGGCCACTTCGAGTTCTACGGCATCCCCGCACGGGCCGCGGCGCGCTCCCGCCTCTCCGTCACGTTCCGGTACAACGCGAACGGCATCGTAGAGGTCGAGGCGATGGACCTCGACTCCGGCCAGACCCTCGCCCACCGCCTCGCGGCCGGCGCGGTCACGTTGGAGGACCTCGCGCGGAACCGCGCCCCGATGAACATCGTCCTCCTGATGGACTGCTCGGGGTCGATGTACGGCCGCAACATCGAGGAGGCGCGGAAGGCCGCCGTCGCGTTCGCCGAGGCGTCCTTGGGGCCGAACCGCCAGATCGCGGTCGTCGGCTTCCCGGGCGGGGTGCTCTGCCCGCTCACGGCCGACCTCAAGAAGATCAACACCGCCATCACGGGCCTGACCCCCATCGGCTCGACGCCGATGGCCGAGGGGCTCTCCGCCGCGCGCGAGCTGATGAAGTCGAAGGCGGGCGTCCAGCGCGTCTACGTGGTGCTCACGGACGGACACCCCGACGATCCCGACGCCACGACCGGCGAAGTCACCCGCATCCGGACGGGCGGCGGGCGCATCATCACGATCGGGGTCGGCGCCCAGGTCCGGCCCGATTTCCTGCGGACGCTCGCGTCGCGACCGGAGGACTACCATTTCTGCAACGAGTCGGTCGAGCTACAGGGGACGTTCATCAACCTCGCGACCGAGCTGGGGAGCAACTAGATGCCGAACGACCGCACGCTCGAGGAGCGCGTGGAGGAGCTGGGGGACTTGTTCCGCGAGCGCCTCCGGACGGACGCCGTGCAACAGAAGGCGTTCGACCAGCTCTACGAGGAGCTCCGCCAATACAAGGAAGACTTCATCTTCCAGACCGAGAAGCCCTTCCTGCTCGACCTGCTGCTGTTCTACGACAGCCTGAACTGGTTCCAACAGAGCCTGCAGAAGCAGGAGATGAGCCCGGAGGTCGTGGCGGACAGCTTCCAGTACCTGCTGGACGAGTTCCTCGAGCTCCTCTACCGCCGGGACGTCGTGCCCTGCGAGAGCACCACGAAGTTCGACCGCCGCACGCACAAGGCCGTGCGCGTGCTGCCCACCACGCACGCGTCCGAGGACTGGAGGGTCCAGGCCGTCCTCAAGCGCGGCTTCGTGCGCGGCGACCGCCTCCTGCGCGCCGAGGAAGTGGCGGTGTTCCGCACCGGCACCGACAGCGACGAACCCAAGGAATGACCGCGAGCCTTCGGGGCCGTCCGCGGCCCCCGACATGGGCGTGCCGGCGCCACGCTTGCCGGCGCGGTAGAATCGGGTGCCCGCATGAGTGAAGAAGGTTTCATCCTCGGCATCGACCTCGGGACAACGTTCTCGGCGATGGCCTACGTCGATCGGCACGGCAAGCCGGTCATCCTGCCGAACGGCGAGGGTCAGCCGACGACCCCCTCGGTGATCCACTTCTACGACCGCGAGGCCTGCGTGGTCGGCGAAGAGGCCGTGAAGATGGTGGTCGTCGACTCGCTGAATGTCGTGCGCTTCATCAAGCGCGCGATGGGCGAGCCCAACTACCTGCTCGAGTTCTTCGGCCGGTCGTACTCGCCGCAGGAGCTCTCCGCGATCATCCTGCGCAAGCTGAAGGACGACGCCGAGGAGGCCCTCGGTTTCGAGGTGAAGGACGCGGTCATCACCGTGCCTGCCTACTTCAACAGCGCCCAGCGCGGCGCCACGCACGAGGCCGGCACGCTCGCGGGGTTCAACGTCCTCTCGATCATCAACGAGCCCACCGCCGCCGCGATCGCGTACGGAGTGGAGCGCCTCGGCGTCGACCGCAACATCCTCGTGTTCGACCTCGGCGGCGGCACGTTCGACGTGACGGTGATGGAGATCCGCGGCACGACCCTGCGCACGATCGCGACGGACGGGAACGCCGAGCTCGGCGGGAAGGACTTCGACGATCGGCTCCTCAACCACGTCGCGGAGCAGTTCCTCCAGAAGTTCGGCCTCGACCCGAGGGACGAGCCCCAGCCCTACCAGGAGCTCTACGAGCGCTGCCTCCACGCGAAGATCTCGCTGTCGAGCAAGCCTCGCGCCGTGATCCCCGTCAACTTCCGCGGGCACCGCAGCGTCGTGCCCGTGACCCGCGAGGAATTCGACAGCATCACCCGCGATCTCGTGGAGCAGTGCGCGGACACCTGCGCCATCGTGCTCGAGAAGGCGAAGATGCGCTGGTCGGACATCGACGACGTGCTGCTCGCCGGCGGCTCGACCCGCATGCCGATGATCCAGGACACCCTGCGCCGCCTCTCTGGGAAGGTGCCCGTCGCGGGCGTCAACCCGGACGAGTGTGTCGCGCTCGGCGCGAGCCTCGCCGCGGTGTTCCGGCACCGCCCGAAGCACCCGGCGATCCAGGCCTACCGCCAGGCCGTCGCCCGTCGTAATCGGCCCGAGAGCACGACCGACGGGAAATCCTTCCCCTCCGCGAGCTCGATGTCGAGCGTCCCCGGCACGGGGCCCCAGACCCCCAACGCAGCGCAGGGCGCGGGCCTCCCCGGCGTGCGCATCACGGACGTGGCGTCGCATCCCCTCGGCATCGTCGTCCTCGACTCCGCCCTCCGCGAGCGGATCGTGTCGTTGATCCCGCAGTTCACGCCGCTCCCCTGCGAGAAGCGCGGTCGCTTCGCCTACGCCTACGATGGCATGACCGCGGTGCGCGTCGAGGTCACCGAGGGCGTCGGCGAGCTGCGCGACGAGGTGACGGTCATCGGCGAGGTCATCCTCGATGACCTGCCGCCGCGGCCCCGGGGCACCCCCATCGAGGTAGTGTACCGTTACACCCTCAACCAGATCCTCGAGGTCGACGTGACCGACGTGGAGACGCGCCAGACCCGACGCGCGACCATCCTGTTACGGGGCGGCCTTTCCGACGAAGGTATGGAGGCCGCGCGAAAGCGCATGGCTTCCGCGAACATTCACTGATCCCGCCGCTTGGACCAACGCGGTCCAGGTTGACGGGATCGCACTCCCAAGGCACGCTCCGCCCCAATGGATCGCCGTGACCTCGACGAGATCGAGCGCTTCCTGACCTCGGTCGGGCGGTCGACGCTCTTCGCCTACTACGGCGTCGAGCCCACCATCGCGCTCGACGCCCTCGAGGACGTCGTCAAGAAGCGCCGTACGTGGGCGCAGGGGCAGCAGTCCAACCCGAAGTACAAGTCCGAGGCGTTGTTCCTCATCAAGAACAACAGCCTCCTTCGGCGCGTGCTGCTCGACCAGCTCGACGAATACCGCTCGCACGTGCGGGACGACTCGACCGGCCGGAACCTCGACGTGCTCGCGCTCTTCGTCCGCGGCACGCTCGCGTCCGGTACGCTCACCTCGCAAGCCGAGGCCGCCATCCTCCACCAGGGGCGCCAGCTCGAGCTCTCGGACGCCGCGGTGGCGCGTCGTATCGAGGAGCTGCTCGTGGAGACCGGCGCGAGCCGCGCCGAGATCGACAGCGACGACGTGACCGCCGAGGCCACGGCGATCGACCACTACGCCATCCTCGGGATCGCGACGAACGCGCAGCCCGCCGCGATCGAGGAGGCCTACCGCAACCGCTACCGGTGGGCCCGCAACCTCAAGGACCTGAAGCGGGCGTCCGAGGTCCTCCAGGCGCTGGATGCCGCGTGGCGCATCCTCTCCGAGCCCAAGCGCCGCGTCCGGTACGACGAGCGGCGCCTGGAGATGCTCGAGGTCACGGACGAGGTCGAGAAGCGCGCTGCCGCGCTCATCGGGCTCCTCGGCGGCCCGCCGGACGCCATCACCGGCGAGGCTCCCCTCCCCGGCGCGTCCCCGTCGGCGGTCGTGCACGAGGTCGGGTTCCGCTCGGCCACGGCGCCCCCGGACACCCGAGTCCCCCGGATCGAGGTCCGCGGCGCCGCCGCCGAAGCCCGCCCGCCCACGCGCCCGGCGCCTGCGCCGCCGGAGCTGCGGATGGCGCTGGCCGACACCACCGGCGGGATCGGGCGGGCACCGGTGCCCCCCTCGGTGAGCGGGCGGACGATCGGGATCGCCACGGGGCCCCAGACCGTCGCCACCCTGGGGCCCCGCCTCGCGGTGGATGGCCCGGAGGTCGTGTCGATGCACGTCGGCGGGCGCCCCGTCGAGCGCCCCCTCATCATCCGCAACATCGGCCAGGGCAAGATGCCCGGACGGGTCACGAGCGACCGGGACTGGCTGAAGATCCGCCAGCCGCGGCTCGATCCGTTGGCCGCCGAGCAGCGGATCGTCGTGAGCGTGCTACCGAACGAGATGCCCTGGGGCCGGACCGCGGGGACCATCACCGTCGTCACCGACCACGGCGAGCGGCGTACCCTCACGATCCAAGTGAACCGGCGCTCCTTCCTGCCCCTCCTGGCCGGCCTCGCGGTCGTGTCCGCGATGTTCGTGTTCGTCGTCATCGCGGCGCTGCTGCTGCGTTCGCCCGCGCCCGACACCCTGCTCGTCCTCCTGGTGGACCCCGTCGCCGACCGTGTGTTGGTCAACGGCAAGCCGGTTGGCTCGGGCAAGCGCGTGGAGATCCCGGAGCCCGTCGCCGGGAAGCCGTTCCAGCTTCGCGTCGAGGCCGACGGCTTCGAGCCGCAGGACGAGACCGTGACCCTCCGCGCAGGCGAGCACACGACGCGCACGCTGCGCCTCGCGCTCGCCGGGGACATGCAGTGGACCCCCGCGCCGGACGCGAAGGGCATCGCGAGCGACCCCGACCTCACCGCCGCCATCCAGGGCTCGGCGGGCTCGCTGGCGCCGTGCTTTGCCGGCCTCGGGGTCCCGATCTCCGAGGCGGTCTACACGGCCTGGGTCACCGGGGACGGCCAGGTGCGCCGCGTCGACATCACCTCGGCCAATTTCGCGGTAGATCAGGCGCAGGGCTGCGTCCAGCGGGTGTTCCGCGGGCTCCGCCTCCCCTCCTTCGATGGAGACTACTCCGCCGTGGAAGCGCGTCTGTCCGTGCCGGTGGCCCAGTGAAGCGCACCCGCTCCGTCGCCGAGCTTCGGGAGCAGGCGCTGGGGCTCCTGGACGAGGATCCGCGCCGCGCGCTCCTCCTGGCCCGGGAGGCCCTCAGTCGGCAGCCGGACGCCGAGAGCTTCTACGTGTGCGGGCTCACGCTGTGCGAATCGGACGAGGGCGAGGAGGGCATGGCCGCCCTCCGCATGGCCGTGCAACTCGACGACGAGCACGTCGACGCCTGGGTTGCCCTCGGCCACGAGCTCTTCGACGCCTGCGAGTTCGAGGAGGCCCGCGGGATCCTGCTGAACGCGCTGCGCCTCGACCCGCACCACCCCGAGGCCCTGTACTACCGGGCCTGCCTGCGCGAGCGCCGCGACGACCACGACGGCGCCGCCCGCGACTACCAGGCCGCCGCGCTGGTCGACCCCGAGGGCTTCCCCGCGCCGCTCCCGCTCACCGACGAGACCATCGACGCCCTCGCGGACGACGTCATCGGCCTCCTCCACCCGTCGCTGCAGCGCTACCTCGAGAACGTGCCCATCCTGCTGGACGAGGTCCCCTCCGTCGAGCTCCTCCGGCAGTTCGACCCCCCGGCACGCCCCGGCGAGGTCCTCGGCTGCTTCGCGGGCCACGCGCTCACCGAGCGTTCGAGTGATGACCCGTGGAGCACCCTCCCGGCCACCATCCTCCTGTTCCGCCGGAACCTCATGCGGGTCGCGCACGACGAGGAGACCCTCCTCGACGAGTTGCGCATCACGCTCCTGCACGAGATCGGCCACTTCCTCGGGCTCGACGAGGAGGATCTCGAAGAGCGGGGCCTGGACTAGGCAGCCGGCGCAACAAGGATGCGCCGCCCGCCTTGACACCTTCCAGGCGGCCCGATAAGAGCATGCGTCGTTCGGGGAAGTAGCTCAGCTGGGAGAGCGCCGCGTTCGCAATGCGGAGGTCGTGGGTTCGATCCCCATCTTCTCCACCACCCCACGAGCCCCGGTTGGACCCCGTGTCCAACCGGGGCTTCGTCGTTTTGCCGCTGGCGGCGGTGCCTACGCCGCGGGCCGCCCCGTACCGGCGGCCGGGTCAGGCGGGATCCAGCCGAGCCCCGCCGCGCTGGTTAGGTTCACTGGAGAGGGGATTCAGGCCGTCCGATGAACGCACCTGTTCAGACCATCGCTCCGCTCGTCCGCGCGACGCCTGTGCGCACCGGCTTCGCCATCGCGGATGACGGCACGCGCCTGTACTGGCGCGCCGTCGGCCAGGGGCCGCCGATCGTCTGCTGCAACGGCGTGGGCGTCAGCATCTTCTTCTGGAAGTACATCGTCGAGCACTACTGCCGCACGCACACCGTGGTCCTGTGGGACTACCGCGCGCACGGCCGCAGCGATCGCCCGTCGGACATCACCAATGCGGACCTCTCCATCCCCCGCCACGCCCGGGATCTCGAGGCCGTGCTGGACGCCGCGGGCGTCACCTCCGCGCTCCTGATGGGCCACTCCATGGGCGTGCAGGTCGTCCTGGAGTTCCACCGCAACCACGCGGACCGCGTGCTGGGCCTCGTGCCGCTGCTGGGGACCGCCGGCCGCGCCCTGGAGACCTTCTACGACTTCCCCGGCGCCCCGAAGTACTTCCGCGCGGCCGCCCGCTTCATCGACAGCCTTGGGGACCGCTCGCACTACGTCATCCGGCCGCTCATGGAGTCGCCGCTGGCGTGGTGGGTCGCGCGGAAGGCCTCCCTGGTGGATCCGCTGTACTGCCGCAAGGAGGACCTCCTCCCCTACATGCGGCACCTCGCCTCGCTCGACATGCGCGTGTTCCTGCACACGGTGCTGCTGACCCAGGAGCACGACGCCTGGGACACCCTCGCGGGCATCCGCGTCCCCACCCTGGTCATCGCGGCGGAGCGGGACACCTTCACGCCCATGTGGCTCTCCCGGAAGATGGTGAAGGCCATCCCGGGCGCCGAGTTCCTGATCCTGGCGGACGGCTCCCACGCGGCGCTCATCGAGCAGCCCGACACGATCCACCATCGGATCGACCGGTTCCTGATCGAGCGCGGGGTCTTCCCGGCGTAGCCAGGCCGGTTATCGCACAGCCCGGCTATCGTTATCGGGTCGGCGAAGCTCCGTTTGGTCGGGAGTCAGGACGGATCGGGCGGCGGCTCGCCCGAGAGCCGATACAGCTCCTCGTCCGACGCGAGCGTGCGCCAGCGGCGTGCGCCGTTCGTGCGGAGCCGCGCACGGTCGCCGAAGACGCCCCTGCGCCAACGCACCTCGACCGGCCGCCCGGCCAGCATGCCACGCGCGACCACGGCGGGGCCCAGCCCCTCCCGGCCCCAGGCGAGCCCGAGCGCGCGCACCAGCGGCTCCTTCTCGTGTCGCAGCTCTACCCGGCGCAACCAGCAGGCTCCCCACAACGTCCAGAGCGCCGTGAGCAGCAGGAGCACCCCTGCGAGGATGCTGTTGCTGATCGATTCGTCCAGGTAGAGCTGAGCTACCCCTCGAGGTTCACTTCTTCGCCCTCCCGAGCCACCCGCACCCGCACGCGGGCGTGGCCGGCCCAATGCTCGGCGAGCAGGTCCAGATCGGCGTCCGTAGCGTCGGGCGCGTGGTGGAAGAGGTAGAGGCTGCGCACGTCCGCGGCGTCACACACGGCGACGGCGTACTCCGGGTAGGAGTGCCCCCACGTCATCTTCTCGAGGTACTCGGGCAGCGTGAACATCGTGTCGAACACGACCACGTCCGCGCCGCGCAGGAAGTCGATGAACTGGGCCTCGCGTCCGTTCGGGAGCCCACCCCCGGCGAGCCCCTCCCCAGGGCGAGAGAGCGGTGCGGTGTCGGTCACGTAGACCACGGAGCGGCTCCCCAACGTCGCCCGGTAGGCGCACGCGCCGCCGGGGTGGTTCAGCGCGAAGCCGACGATCTCCCAGGGGCCCCGCGTGAACGGGCGGGCCGGCCGGATGGCGTCGTACACGATGTGGCCGGGCACCTCGGGCAAGCGCAACGGGTGGAACACGCCGTTGAGGTAGCGGGAGATGCGGTCCTTCGCGCCGTCCGGGTGGAAGGCCGGCGCGGACACGGTGGTCGAGAACGACGGCGCGAAGATCGGGCCGAAGAACGGGAACCCGAACACGTGGTCCATGTGGAAGTGCGAGAACAGCACGTGCAGCTCGCGCTCTTCCCGCGCCAGCAGCGCGCGACCCAACTGGCGGGCCCCGGTGCCACAGTCGAACACCAGCGAAGGGAGCCCGGGCGCGGTCACCTCCACACAGGAGGTATTGCCGCCGTAACGGGCCGTATCGATGCCCGGCACCGCGATCGACCCACGCACGCCCCAGAAGCGGAGGATCATCGGCGCGACACCCGACGGGCGCGAGAGTCCATGCCGTTCCAGTTCATCGCCCGCATCTGTCAACCTACCGCGCCGGAGCGTCGGCAGGCAACCCTGGATGCGCCTGCTTCAAAAATGAACATCGGGGTGGTGCGCGGTACAAGATTCGAACTTGTGACCTTTGGCTCCGGAGGCCAACGCTCTATCCAGCTGAGCTAACCGCGCGCGTCCCGATACGGCCCACCCTTCTATGACGCTTCTTCACCAGCGTCAAGCCCCGCGCCACTCGCCGGCCCCGCGGCGACCCAACGGCGCAGGTCCGGGAGGGTCCGTTCCCGCCAGGCCTCGTCGCATCGGGCAGTTGCAAAGGCGCGAAACAGGCCGCCGAGGATGAAGTGCAGCTCCTCGTAGAGGAACATGCGCTCGTAGAGCACCTCGCCCTCGTCCCCCGACTTCACGAGCGCCGGGAGCTTCGCGCCCGCGATCTCGATCCGGGGCGCCTTCAGCGTGACGCTGTACTCGCGGTCCTCCTTGCGCAGCGCGAGCCGCACGTCGCGGATGACCTTCCCGCCGGCGAGCGCCGCGTGGGCCTCGGGCGTGAGCGAGGGGTTGTCCCCCGTCATGATGGCGGAGACCTTCTCCTCGCCGACCGCGCGGAAGGAGATGCGATCGTCGACCCAGTACTCGACGGTCCCCGCGTCCGAGCCGAGCTCGACCCGGCCCTGCCCGGTCTCGCTTTGGTACCAGAGCCAGAGGAAGAACTCGGAAGCCACGTGGGGAGGGGCGCCCTGGCTCTCTTCGGTGTCGCTCACGAGGCCTCCATCCGCAGGTCGCTCGCGCCGCTGCCTACGAGCTCATCGATGTAGTCGAGGCGATCCGCGACGAAGTCGAGCGGATCGTGGGGGATCAGCACCATCCCGAAGGTGCGGTGGAACAGCTTGCGGAAGGTGTCGTTCGGCACCTCCGACTGGTTGTGGAAGATGACCCAGCCCTCGTTGAGGTTCCAGGCCACCTCGTAGACCGCCACGCGCGGGAGGGTCTTCAGGAGCATCTCGAGCTCGAGCGCCTCCTTGAGCTCCCCCTTGACCTTCGACGGGCAGCGCTCACGGCCGTTGGCCTGGCACCAGCCCTCGCAGCGCTTCTGGAGGTGCGCCTGGAACAGCTTCGCGGGCAGCACCTTCTTGTCGATGCGCAGCCCGAACACGGCGTACTGGTTGTACAGCCACTTGTTCGTGTCGAGGAACGACGTGTCGAGCAGGTTGTGCACCTGCGTCCAGCCCACGCGCTGCTCCTTGTGCACTTCGGTCAACGGCTCGCGGAACTGGTTCTCCTCGAGCGCGTTGATGTACGTGTCGCGGAAGCCCTCCGGCGGTGTCTCCGCCCGATAGCGCCGTACCGACAGCCCGCCCTTCAGAACACCCATGCGCACCTGTTTCGAGCAGGGCGCCTAACCGGTCGGGCGCTCGCACGGCGATGCGGCGCGGGCGCTACCCCGCGGGTTCGCGGAGCTCGGCGAGCGCGTGGCGGAAGAGGACGACCTCGCCGCCGGCCTTCGTGCGCACCGCGAACTCGTACCGGGAGACCCATGCGATCTCCCCGTTGAAGCACTCGCCTTCGAGGGTGATGGCGGTGACCGGGAGCTTGCGGTCGAGCGCGAGGCCGAGGCGACGGTCGGAGCACGCGTAGCGGTCCTGCGGGCGCGGGATCGGCTCCACCACGGCGTCGCGGCGGGTCTTGTCGTAGTCGAGGCCCTTGCGGACGCGCTTGTGGTCGTCCGGGGCGTAGGCGTACTTGAGCTGGAGCTTGTGGACGCGGTGCTCGGCACCACCCTCGGTTTCGACGAGCACGACCTCGTAGCGCTCGACAGCCTGGACGCGAACGCGGAGCTGCTTGTGCCCGTGGAGCCCCACGGTGAGCTCCCGCCCGTCCGCCATCGCCAGCTCGAGGACCGTGCGGTCACGGTTCGCGACGAGCTGGCTCTCCACCCGCCGACGCGTCAGCACCTGGGTGAGGTTCGCCTGCCCCATCACGATCTGCGTGGCGAGCGCACGATTGACCTCGTGGCGGTTCATGAGCGCCTGGACCTCGTCCTGGAACGCCATGCGCTTCAGGAGCTCGTTGAGGTCCGCCCGGCCGGCCGCGACCTGGCGCGCGGCCTCGATCGTGAGCCCCGTGGTCTTCGCGATCTCCGCGGCGCGTCGCGCGTGGGGATCCTCCCGCACGGGGCGGCGACGTTCGTCACGAACGGGCGGGCCTCTGCGACCCGCCCCCCCACCGCCACTCGGGCTACGGCCCGGACGCCCATCGTCTCTCGACATCGTCCCGAACTAATGACCCGACCGCCGCAGAGCAACAAACGGTTAGAGGCCGGCGGTGCCAATCCTGCTCCTGTTGTTGGCCTGCACGGCCGGTTCGCGCGTGAACCAACCCGGCAACCGCGCCGAGGCCGAAGCGGGCGACGCTCGCCTCCCCTTCCCCGGCCTCTCCGACCTCGCTTGCGACCGGACCGATTGCCGGGCGCTCGTGGCGGGCACGCTCGTGGCCCTCCCAGGCGGCGCCCCCGTCGGTGCGGCCGGCGCGCTCGCGACGTTCGACACCCTCCGCGTCTCGGCGCCGGGCACCTGGGCGGTCGAAGGCCCCTGCGAGCCCGGCCCCCGCTGCGTCGCGTCGCTGGGCGCCGACGGGACCCCCGGTGTATCGACCCCCGCGCCCGGGCTGCCCCCGCTGGACGAGGACGCGCCCTCCCTGGCCAGTGCCGCCGAGGCGTTCGGCGCCGCGTGGAACGCCGGCATCGCGGCGGGCTGGCGGAGCGGCTTCCACCGCGTGATCGTCGGGCCTGGCGGGGGGCGCATCACCTGGCTCCGCGGCATCGATGGCGCGGGGCAGCTCGTGCGCGTCGGCAACGGGTCGCGCACGGTCCGCCTGGGCGCCGCGACAGCGTCGGTGTCCTGGCCGGGTTGGCTCGCGCTCCACCCCACCGGCGTCGAGGCCTACCTCGTCGCATGGCCCTCCCCGCTCGTACGCGCCTTCGATCCCGCGACGCTCGAGATGCGGTGGACCCTCCCCCTCGAGGGCGCCGCGCGCGGCCTCTTCGTCGACCCGAGCGGCCGCTGGCTCGTCGTCGCGGTCGGCCCGGGCACCACGGACCGGCTCGTGGAGTGGCCCGTTCCCTCGTTGAGCCCCGTGCCCACCGCGGACCTCGCCCGGGACGAGGTCCTGCGCGCCATCGAGCACCCGCGCACGGACAGCGTCGTCGTCATCGACCTCGCGACCCAGGCCGTCGCCGCCGAGGCGCGAGGCGAGCTCCGCCGCTTCCTTCCCCTCCCCGACCGCCCCCTCGTCGCCACCGACAAGGAGGTCGTCTACTTCACTCCCGGAGCCCTCCCATGATCGGCCAGCCCGCCCCGCTCTTCACCGCGCCCACCGACGCCGGCAGCGTCTCCCTCGCCGCCCTCCGCGGCCGGAAGATCGTCCTCTACTTCTACCCGAAGGACTCGACGCCGGGCTGCACGATCGAGGCCCAGGGCTTCCGCGACCTGCACGACGCCTTCGCCGCGAAGAACGTGACCATCCTGGGCGTGAGCAAGGACACCCCGAAGAAGCACGCCTCGTTCAAGTCGAAGGAGTCCCTCCCCTTCACGCTCGTGAGCGACGAGGCCGGGCTCTGCGAGGCCTACGGCGCCTGGCGCGAGAAGACGCTCTACGGCCGCAAGTACATGGGGATCGCCCGCGTGACGTTCCTCATCGACGAGACTGGCATCATCCGCCAGGTGTGGGACCCCGTGAAGGCCGCCGGCCACGCGCGCGAAGTGCTCGACGCCATCGAGGCGATGGGCTGATCCCCGCGGATCCGGGGCTCACGCGAGCGCGAGGGCCATCGCCGCGAGGTTGTTGACGAGGTGGCCCGCCATGGCCGGGTACACCGAGCCGCTGCGGTGGCGCACCCATCCGAGCATGAGCCCGATCGCCGTGAGGACCGGCACGACCGCGGGATCGGCGATGTGGAAGAACCCGAACAGGGTCCCCGCGCAGACGATCCCCATCGTGGCGCCGAGCCGCGCGCCGATGGCGGTCTGCAGGTAGCCGCGGAACACGAGCTCTTCGAGCACCGGAGCGACGGCGACCACGAAGAAGACCGTCGCGATCCGACCCGCGCTCGGCCCCGCGTCGAGCACGGTGGCGACCAGCTCCTGGTCGGCCATCGGGTGGCCGAGCGTGCGCGCGGTCTCGCTCCACAACGCCGACGTGAAGAGCCCCGCGAACCCCACCCCCACCCCCGCGAGCATCCACCGTGGGCTCGGCCGGTTCATGGCCACGGGTGCCCGGAGCGCGCGCGCCCACGCGAGCACCGCGAGGTGCCCGCCCACTGTCCCGATGAGGGAGGCCGCGAACAGCGGATCGCCGATGGCGGGCGGATCGTCCGGCCCGCCCCACGGCACGCGCCACAGGAGCAGGAGGCTCATCGTCAGCACCGAGGCCGTCACGATGAGCCCGAACAGCGCGAGCGCGGGCTCCGCGAGCCCGTTGGGCCCCCGGATGATGCCGCGCCACGCCACCCCGGCGGCGGTCGCGGCCCCCACGGCCACCGCCACGCAGAGCGCGACGCCGACGCACACCTGGAGCGGGCTCATGGGGGGACCGCCACCACGACGCCCGACGGTTCGCCATGGGCCGCCGTGTAGGGCGACCCGATGTAGAGGGTGCCGTCTCCGGACAGCGCGAGGGGCTGGAGCTCCGCGCCGGTCTCCAGCGCGTAGACCACGCCGTCCTCGAGCGGGACGAAGCGGGCTCGCGGCGGGACGACCCACTTGTTGAAGCTCCCCGCGGCGTAGCCGCCGCCGATCGCGGCGCCGAGGTGATCGCCGGGCAGCCCCGCGCGGCAGGTCCCGTCCTCGGCGCACACCTCGCCGGGGGCCTCCGGTTCGTCCCACCGGGGCGCGCCGGCCCACGCCACGCCGGCCCACTCGCCCACGGCACCCCCCTCGCCACCGTGCGCGTAGAGGCCGACGTCGACGCCGTCGAGCGTCCAGGCCTGGCCCACGCAGGAGCCGCCCACGCACACCAGGCCGAGGATGCGCTCCGCGCCGAGCGCGACGGCGGAGAGGCCCTCGGTCGGCACCGTCCGTTCACGGTCGACGAGGCGCACGCCGGTGGGGGTCGCGGCGACGATGCCATCCGCGCTGGCTGCCCAGGCCGTGGCGTCGAGCACGGTCCACCGCGCCTCGCCGTCCACCGATACGCGCCCCCCGCCGCTCACGAATACCTCGCGTTCTCCCCACCAACCCACCCAGACCGACGCAGCGTCCACGGCGACGCCATCTCGCCACGTCTGCCCCGCGCCGGGAGCGGAGGCGAGCCATCGGCCCCCCTGGCCGGCCACGGAGGCCCCGAGGTGGTCGCCGGGGGCGCCGTAGGTAAAGGTCGCGGGGTGCTCGACGCCGAGGACGACCTCGCCCGGGAGCAGCGGCGCGGCGCAGCCCAGGAGCGCTAGCGCGTACACACCAGCCGACGGTAGAAGCCGTGGCGCTCGTCCTCCACGCTGTCCCCGAAGGGCGAGGCCGCGACGGCCGCCTTCAGGGCGTCCCACCGGGCCTGGTCCATGCCGTAGCGCCGCCAACGGCGACGGAGGATGGCATCGGGCGGCCAGCCGGCGCGCCGCTGGAGCCAGTCCGCCGGGATCTCCCCGTCCGGATCGGCCTCGTAGAGGTAGAAGCGCCCGCCGGTCACCAGCACGCGCCAGGCCTCCGCGAGGATGGGCCCGGGATCGGTCCAGTGGTGCGCGGCCTGCACGGCGGTGACGACGTCGAAGGTGCCCGCCGGGTAGATGATCTGCGCCCCGTCCATCTTCCGGAGGGTGACGTTGAGGCGGCCGCGCTTGTTCGTCTCCGCGAGCGAGAGCATGGTCTCGGACGTGTCGATGCCGACGACGTCGAGCTCAGGGTGCCCCGCGGCGGCCCGGATGCACAGCCAGCCGGGGCCGCAGCCGATGTCGAGCCAGGCGCCCGCCTCCAACCCGATGTCCGCGGCGATGAAGCGGTAGGCCGGCTGGTAGAGCACCGCCGGGCCCATGTTGTAGGCGTAGGCGGTCAGGGACTGGCGGCCTTCCGGGAACAGGGCCATCGAAGAAACCTCGGGGCGAGCGATCGGGGCGGACCGATCCGGGGCGTGCAATGTGCCGGCCCGGGGGAGCCCCGTCAACGTGAAGCGGCGGAGTCAGTGGCTCTCGATCCACTCCGTCGCGGCGTTGAGCATGCGCGCGACGCTCCGGTGCGGGATGACGACGCCCTCGGGGAACTGCGCGGAGACGCTGTGATCGAGGATCGTGGATGCCCACAGGATGACGAGATCGGCCGAGGGCACGTTCGGGACGCGGCCCCGGCGATTGCCGGGGATGAGGCGAACGTCGAGCCGGGGATCGAGCCCCTCGCGGAGGGTGCGGTGGTAGGCGGGCGAACCCCCGACGATCACGATGCGCTTGCGGTTCCGGACGAGGCAGGCGGTGGAGAAGCGACTCATCGCCGCCTTGTTCGCGGACGACTGGCGCCCCTCGCTGCGCTCCGTGGGGACCCGCACCGCCACGACGCCGGGCGGTGGGGGCTCGTCCTCGGCGAGCAGCAGGATGCGCTCCCAGAGGAGCTCCTCGACCTTCTCGGGGTCCGCGACCTCGATGCGGAGCAGCTCGGCGACGCGGTGCCCGTCGAGGATCGCGCGCAGGGCCGACGCCATCTCGTCGTCCCCGAGGAGGCCGCGGTGCTCCAAGCAGGCGCGGAGGGTCGCGGTGGGCGGCACGCCGGCGGCGGAGTCCGCGGCACGCTGGAGCTGGCGGCGGTGGTGATCGACCTCCGTGAGCGAGGCGGCCAGGGCGTGGGCGCGGGACTCGGCGTCGGCCGCGCTGGAGAGGGCGGCGGTCGCGCGGGCCTCGGCGTCCGCGAGGGACTGCTCGAGCGCGACGATCCGGAGCTCGGCGGCGGCGAGGCTGGCCTCGGCGCCGGCGACGCGGGCGGTGGGGTCGGGGACGCTGACCGGCGCGGCGGGGCG
>JAUXTN010000066.1 GCA_030684355.1 Pseudomonadota bacterium | reverse complement strand
CGCCCCGTCCGCGCCGGGCGCGCCAAGCGGGCGCTGCTGGGCACGCCCCGTCCGCGCCGCTCACGCCCCGTCCCCGCCGAGCCGCGTCGACCCTACGCCAGGAGCAGCTGCGGAACCGCCGCCAGCATTTCGGCGATCCGGCCGGGTTCCTTGCCGCCTGCCTGGGCGAGGTCCGGACGACCGCCGCCCTTCCCGCCGACCATGGTGGCGAGGGCACCGACGATCTTGCCGGCGTTGAAGCGGGTGCCCGCGAGATCCTTGCTCACTGCCACGATGAGGCGCACGCCGTCCGGGTCCCGCGCGGCCAACACGACGACGCAGGTGCCGAGGGAGTCGCGCACGCGATCCGCCTCCTCGCGCATCGTCTTGGCGTCCGCCGCCTGGATCTCCGCCGCGAGGACCTTGACGCCGTCGATGTCGACCGCGAGCTCGCTCAAGTCGCCGACGGCCGCGCGCGCGGCCTCGCGCCGGAGGGTGTCCAGCTCACGGGCCAGGCGGGTACGGTCCTCCACGAGGCGACGCACGGAGTCGACCACGTGCTCGGGGGAGGTGCGGAGCTCGGCCGCGAGGGCGCGGGTCGTCGCTTCGAGGTCCCGGACGTAGGCCTGCGCGCCGAGGCCGGTCTGCGCCTCGATGCGCCGCACGCCCGCGGCGATGCCGGCCTCCGACACGAGCTTGAACAGGCCGATGTCGCCGCTCCGGCGCGCGTGGGTACCGCCGCAGAGCTCCTTGCTGAAGCCGTCGACCTGCACGACGCGCACGTGCTCGCCGTACTTCTCGCCGAACAGCGCCATCGCGCCGCCGCGCCGCGCGGACTCCACGTCCTGCACGGCGGTCTCCACCGTGTGGTTGGCGAGGATCTGCTCGTTCACGATGTCCTCGACGAGGCGGAGCTCGTCGGGGGTCATCGCCTTGTGGTGCGAGAAGTCGAAGCGGAGACGGTCGGGACCGACCAGCGAGCCCTTCTGCATGACGTGCCCGCCGAGCACCTGCTTGAGCGCCGCGTGCAGCAGGTGGGTCGCCGTGTGGTTCAGCCGCGACCGGTTGCGCCGGGCGTAGTCGACCTGGAGCTGGATTTCCTCGCCGACCCGCAGGGTCCCCGAGCGCACCTCGACGTGGTGCGCGTGGAGATCACCCGCCGGCTTCGTCGTGTCGAGCACCACGGCCTCGCCGCCCGGCCACCGGATCATGCCGGAGTCGCCGACCTGGCCGCCGCTCTCCGCGTAGAAGGGCGTGGTCTCGGTCAGGACCTCGCCGCGCTGCCCAGCGACGAGCGCGTGGACCTTGGCGCCCTCGGAGATGAGGGCGCGCACGTGGCCCGTGTCCTCGTCCTTCTCGTAGCCGCTGAACTGCACGCCCACGTCCTGGGCGAGCTCGTGCCACACCGCGGAGATGGCCTCCTCGCCGGAGCCCTTCCACGCGGCGCGGCCCTTCGCCCGCTGCTCCTCGCGGAGGCGCTCGTAGTCGACGGTGTCGACCTCGAGGCCGCGCTCCGCGGCGATGAGCTGCGTGAGGTCGAGCGGAAAGCCGAAGGTATCGGCGAGCACGAAGGCGGTCTCCCCGGGCACCCGCGCCGGCTTCTCGGCGAACACGCGCTCCAGGAGCGCCATGCCTCGGTCGAGGGTGGCCGCGAAGCGCTCCTCTTCGGCGCGCACCACGTCCCGGATGAAGCCCGCGCGCTCGCGCAGCTCGGGGTAGGCCTCGCCGAACCCCTCGATGACGGTGCCCACGGTCTCGTGGAGGAACGGGGGCTTCAAGCCGAGCTTCACGCCGTACCGGATGCCGCGACGCATGATGCGCCGCAGCACGTAGCCGCGCTCCTCGTTGCTCGGCATCACGCCGTCCCCGATGAGGAACGCCGCCGCGCGGCTGTGATCCGCGATGACGCGCAGCGCGGCGTCCGTCGTCGGGTCCTGCCCCTGGCGCACGCCGGCCAACGCCGCCGCCTTCTGGATGATGGGCTGGAAGAGGTCGGTGTCGTAGTTCTGGAACACGCCCTGGACGACCGCCGCGATGCGCTCGAGCCCAGCACCCGTGTCGATCGACGGGCGGGGGAGGGGCGTCATCGTGCCGTCGGCCGCACGGTCGTACTGCATGAACACGAGGTTCCAGATCTCGACGTAGCGGGCGTCGCCGCCGGCGGGGCCGCGCAGGTCCTCGCTGACGCCGGGGCCGTGGTCGTAGTGGATCTCGGTGCACGGCCCGCACGGCCCGGTGTCGCCCATCGACCAGAAGTTGTCTGCGTCGCCGAGCTTCTGGATGCGCTCCGCCGGAAACCCGATCTGGTCCCGCCAGATCGCGAGCGCCTCGTCATCCTTCTCGTAGACCGTCACCCACAGGCGGTTGGGATCGATGCCCAGCTCGACGGTGAGGAAGTCCCACGCGTAGCGGATGGCCTCGGGCTTGAAGTAGTCGCCGAAGCTGAAGTTCCCGAGCATCTCGAAGAACGTGTGGTGTCGTGCCGTGTAGCCGACGTTCTCCAGGTCGTTGTGCTTGCCGCTCACCCGCATGCACTTCTGCACGGTGGTGGCGCGGCTGTAGGGCCGGCGCTCCTTGCCGGTGAACACGTCCTTGAACTGGACCATGCCGGCATTCGTGAAGAACAACGTCGGGTCGTTCTGGGGGACCAGCGGGCTCGACGGCACCACGGCATGCGCGTGGCGGCGGAAGAACTCGAGGAAGCGTGCGCGCAGCTCTACGGAGGTCATCGCTACGGAGGTCATCGTCGTACCCTGCTGTGTCAAAAGCCCACCCCTCTATTCCCGAAGCCGCCCTCCCACAAGCCCCCTTCACCCGGGCCTCTCGTGGCAGGGAGGCGGGTACCGGGGTGGAGGAGCCTTAGTCGCTGTCGTCCGTGAGGCCCGAGAGCCGCAGCGCGACCTCGTCCGGGTTGTTCGCGAAGCGCAACCCTTGATCCTGCTGCACGCGACCGGACTGGATGTGCTCGTACAGGGCCTGGTCGAAGGTCTGCATCCCGTACTGGGCCCGCCCCTTGCGGATGTGGTCTCGGACCTCCCGGGTCCGTGAGCCGTCCACGATGCACTCGTAGACCGTGCCCGTGTTCAGCATGATCTCCAGCGCGGCCACGCGCCCCCCGCTGGTGGCCGGGACGAGGCGCTGGGACACCACCGCCCGGAGCACCGAACCGAGCTGGAGCCGGATCTGCTGCTGCTGGTGGGGCTCGAAGAAGCCGACGATCCGATTGATGGTCTCGTGCGCGTCGATCGTGTGGAGGGTCGCCAGGACGAGGTGGCCGGTCTCCGCGGCGTGCATGGCGATCTCGACGGTCTCCAGGTCACGCAGCTCGCCGATGAGGATGACGTCGGGATCCTGGCGCAGCGCCGAGCGCAGGGCCTGGTGGAAGTTGGGCGCGTCGAGCCCCACCTCCCGTTGGTTGACCACGCACCGCTGGTCCTGGAACACGAACTCGATCGGGTCCTCGATGGTGAGGATGTGATGGGGGAGGTTGCGGTTGATCTCCTCGATGATCGCCGCGAGGGTCGTGCTCTTGCCCGAGCCGGTCGATCCCGTGACGAGGATCATGCCGCGCGGCTCCCGCGCCACCTTCTTCAGGACCGCGGGGAGCTGCAGCTCATCGATGGTCTTCACCTGGGAGGGGATGGCGCGGAGCACCGCCCCGATCCGCTGCTGGCTGCGGAAGACGTTGCACCGGAAACGCGCCACGCCCGGGACGGTGTGGGCGAGGTCGCAGTCGTTGGTGGCCTTGAACCGCTCGCGCTGGACGGGGGACATGATGTCCCACATGGCCTTGGCGAGCTCGTCGTTCGTGAGGGCGGGGAGGTTGGCCACCGGCTGGATCTCGCCGTGGATCCGGAGCATCGGCGGCATGCCGACCTTCAAGTGGATGTCGCTGGCGGCGGTCGTCATCGCGAGGCGGCAGAGAGAGGCGAGATCCATCGAGAGGCTCCTGGGCGTGCGCCCGCGGCCGACACTCTACCAAGTGGCGCGGACGACGGGCGGAGGGCCCCCCAAGCGATGGGGCCCTCCTACGACCCGCTCGTTCAGGCCTCGGCCGTGCCCGCGCTCACCACGGCCACTGCGGCCTCGCCCTTGCCCATGATCTCGTTCCGCAGGCGCTCGCGGAGCTCCGGGTGGTCGACCAGGTAGAGCGCGGCCTTGTCACGGCCCTGGCCGATGCGCTCGTCCCCGTAGGAGAACCACGAGCCGGACTTGCGGACCGCGCCGACCTCCACCCCGATGTCGATGAGCTCGCCCTCGGAGTTGATGCCCTTGCCGTAGATGATGTCGAACTCGACCTGCCGGAACGGCGGTGCGAGCTTGTTCTTCACGACCTTCACGCGGGTCCGGTTGCCGATGGCCTCTTCCCCGGTCTTGATCGAGCCGATGCGCCGGATGTCGAGCCGCACGGAGGCGTAGAACTTCAGGGCGTTGCCTCCGGTGGTGGTCTCCGGGGAGCCGAACATGACGCCGATCTTCATGCGGACCTGGTTGATGAAGATCATCGAGGCGTTGGACTTGTGGATGTTCGCCGTGAGCTTGCGCAGCGCCTGGCTCATGAGCCGGGCCTGGGCGCCGGGCTGCACATCCCCCATCTCGCCCTCGAGCTCCGCCTTCGGGACGAGGGCGGCCACGGAGTCGACCACCACCACGTCGACCGCGCCGGAGCGGACCAGCGTGTCGGCGATCTCGAGGGCCTGCTCGCCCGTGTCGGGCTGGGAGATCAGGAGCTCGTCGACATTGACGCCGAGGGCGCGGGCGTAGTTCACGTCGAGCGCGTGCTCGGCGTCGATGAACGCGGTGACGCCGCCCTTCTTCTGGGCTTCCGCGATGATGTGCAGCGTGAGCGTGGTCTTGCCGCTGGACTCCGGCCCGTAGATCTCCGTGACGCGACCACGGGGGATGCCGCCGACGCCGAGCGCGATGTCGAGCCCGATGCTGCCGGTGGAGATGGCGCTGATCTGCACGTGCTCATGGGCGCCCATCCGCATGATGGCGCCCTTGCCGTACTGGCGCTCGATGGCGGTGACGGCGGCTTCGAGGGCTTTGGCGCGATCGGGATCGATGGGCATTCGAGACTCCGGAGGAGGGGGTAGGACGCAGCAGTTCGGAACAACACAACCGTACCACGGGCCTGTACGGGCGCAAGCTCCTATGGACCAAAAAATGTCCGCACCTGAACTATTCGTTCAGGTGTCGCCCTCGAGGGTCCGGCGAAGGAGGTCGAGCGCCGCGCCCACCGTGAAGGTCAGCACGCGCTCGCGCTCGAAGGGCAGGCTGATCTTTCGATGCGTGGTGCCGCTCGGGCCCGCGAGGGCGAGGTGCACGGTCCCCACGGGTTTGTCGGGGGAGCCCCCGCTCGGACCCGCGATGCCGGTCACGGCGAGGCCCCACGTGGTGCCCACTTGCGCGCGGATCCCCTCGGCCAGCGCGCGCGCCACGGGCTCGGACACCGCGCCATGCGCGGCGATGAGGTCGGGATCGACCCCGCATTGGCGCACCTTCTCGGCGTTGGAGTAGACCACCGCCCCGCCCAGAAGGTAGTCCGACGCCCCCGGGATGGCCCCGAGCGCCGCCGCGATCCGCCCGGCGGTGCAGCTCTCGGCCGTCGCGATCGTCTCGCCGCGCGCGCGCAGGTGCTGCCCGACGACCTCCGCCAGGGGCCCGCAGTCCACCCCGAAGATGACGTTGCCGAGCCGCTCGCGCACCTCGAGCACGAGCGCCGCGCCGTCGAGCTCGGGGGCCAGGTGCAGCTTCACGTGCACCTCGGGCATGTGGGCGCGGTAGCCGACGATCACGCCGGCGCGCTCGAACCCCTCCATCTTCTGCGCCGCGACGGACTCGGCGATGCCCATGCACCGGATCACCACGGTGCGCCGCGGCGGGAGCGCGAACCGGGCGCGGAGCTCGGGGATCACGTGCTCCATCACCATCGCCTTCATCTCGTAGGGCACGCCGGGCAGAAAGTAGAGGACGGCTCCGCCGATCTCCATCCGGAAGCCGGGCGCGGTGCCGAGCCGGTTCTCCAGCACGGTGGCTTCGGTAGGTAGGACCGCCTGTTTCCGGTTGGCGGGGGGCATCTCGCGCTTCCGTGCGCGGTAGCGCTCCTCCACCTGGGCGAGGGCCTCGGCGTTCGTGGCCAACGCCTGGCCGAACGCGGCCGCCGCGGCCTCGCTGGTGAGGTCATCCGAGGTCGGGCCGAGGCCACCGGTGCAGATCACCACGGGCACGCGCGCCGCGGACTCGCCGAGGACGTCCCGGATGTCGTCCAGGACGTCCCCCACGACGGTCACCCGGCCCGGTTCGAGGCCGATCTGGGCCAGCTCGTGGCAGACCCATCCGGCGTTGGTGTCGACCGTGGAGCCCGAGAGGAGCTCCTCTCCCTGCGAGATCACGTCGAAGCGCGGCATCCGGTCCGTTAACCGGGCGCATGAACGGTAGTGGCCGCGTGTTGGCGCTCGACGTGGGGACGAAGACGATCGGGCTGGCGGTCTCCGATCCGTCCCGGAAGATGGCGTTTCCGCTCCGGACGGTCGCCCGCCGCTCGGTCGTCAAGGACACCGAGGAGATCGCGCGCATCTGCGTCTCCCAGGGGATCAACCAGCTCGTGGTGGGGCTCCCGCTGACCCTCGACGGGGGGGAGGCGCGGTCCGCCCACCTCGCGCGCCAGGTCGCGACGGCCCTCGTCGCGCTCACCGGGCTGCCCCACGCCTTCGTGGACGAGCGCTTCAGCACCATCGAGGCGGAGCGGCGCCTGCGGGAAGCGGGCGCTCCGGCGGATCGCCGGAAGGCGGTCATTGATCAGTACGCCGCCGTCGTCATCCTGGAGGATTGGCTCGCGGCGGCCGGCCCCTCCTCCGCCGGGTGATAAGCTCGGGGGATGGTGCGTCCTGAACCTCCCGAGCAAAAGACCGCGCGAGCGGGCGACGGCGCGGGCGGATGCTGCACCGAACCAGCGGGGGCAGAACCCGCCGGGGTAATCGCCGGAGAGCCCCGTAGCAGGCCCCAGGCGGAGGGGGA
>JAUXTN010000060.1 GCA_030684355.1 Pseudomonadota bacterium | reverse complement strand
GGCCCGACCGCCACCGCCGCCGCCGCCGGTCCCACCGCTGGCCAGGCCGCCGGTCCCGCCGCCGCCGCCGCCCCGAAGGGCCCCGCCTGGGCCCAGAAGCCCCACGTCGCCGGCACCCTGAAGGAGGGCGCGGAGGGCCCGGACGTCGCCGCGCTCCAGGGTGCGCTCGGCATCGCCGTCACGAGCAAGTTCGACGCGGTCACCAAGGCCGCGCTCCAGAAGTGGCAGAAGGCGAACGGACTCGGTGACGACGGCATCGCCGGCAAGGGCACGCTCGGGAAGCTCGGCCTGCGGGACGCCTTCCGCTCGCCGGACCACACGGACACCGCCTTCATCCCGACCTACCGGGCCACGGCCTACTCCGAATCCGACATGTACCGGACGAAGGCGGATCCCTACGCGGTCGGCGCCATCACGAACCCCGACAAGGCGGACGACGACGGCGGCAAGACCTACGGCACCTACCAGTTCGAGTCGTACATCTACAAGGACGGCTCGAAGAAGAGCGACGACGCCGTCGCCGGCAGCACGGTGATGCGCTTCGCGAACTGGAAGGACAACCCCTACGGCGCCCGGCTCCAGGCGGTCATCAAGACGGACGGCGTCACCAGCCCAGCGTTCGACACCCTCTGGGGGGAGCTCACCGCCAAGGAGAACGCCGCCTTCGGCAAGGCCCAGGAGCGCTTCCTCGAGCACGACAAGGCGGACGAGGTCACCGCCTTCTTCGACGCGGCCGGCGTCTCCGCCGAAGCGCGGAAGGACCTCGATCTCTACGACGTGGTCATCGGCACCGTCAACCAGTACGGCTCCCTCGCGAAGGGCATGGCCGCCGCGGTGAAGGCCAAGCAGGACGCCAAGAAGTCGCCCCTCACCGCGGACGAGGTCGGGGCCGCCCTGCAGGACGACAAGTCCGCCAAGGTCTCCACGCACTTCAAGTCCTCGCCGAAGGCGCATGCCGGCATCAAGGAGCGGATCGGCCGGGAGAAGGGGCTGTTCGAGAGCTGATCGCCGGTTGAACATCGTGGATCGGCGGGGAGAACGTGCCTCCCCACCGGGGAGTCCGTGAGTTAGTCGGGCAACCCTCTCCCGACAGTCCCTCCCCGGAACGCGCATGTCCCCTACGGTCCCGCTCAACCACACCTGGCGCTCCCACACCTGCGGTCAGCTCCGCGAGGGCGATGCCGGCGTCGAGGTCACCCTGTCCGGCTGGCTCCAGCGCAAGCGGAACCTCGGCCAGCTCATGTTCCTCGACCTGCGGGACCGCTACGGCCTCACCCAGTGCGTGGTCGAGAACAACCCCGAGCTGCTCGCCGCGCTCGACGCCGTCACGATCGAGAGCGTCGTCCAGATCGTCGGCACCGTGCGCCGCCGGGAGAACCCGAACCCCAACATGCCGACCGGCCTCGTCGAGGTGCCCGTCACCCGCTTCGAGGTGATGTCGGTGTGCGAGAGCCTCCCCTTCTCCGTGGCGGACGAGCCCCACGCGTCCGAGGCCACGCGGCTCAAGCACCGCTTCCTCGACCTGCGCCGCGCCACGATGGTCAAGAACCTCGAGCTCCGCGCCAACATCATCCAGAGCATCCGCAAGCGCATGCACGCGCTCGACTTCGTCGAGGTGAGCACCCCGATCCTCACGGCGTCTTCGCCCGAGGGCGCCCGCGACTACCTGGTGCCGAGCCGCCGCTACCCGGGCAAGTTCTACGCGCTCCCGCAGGCGCCGCAGATGTTCAAGCAGCTCCTCATGGTGGGCGGCATCGACCGGTACTTCCAGATCGCGCCCTGCTTCCGCGACGAGGACGCCCGCGCCGACCGCTCCCCCGGCGAGTTCTACCAGCTCGACTTGGAGATGAGCTTCGTCACCCAGGACGAGATCTTCGCCACCATCGAGCCAGTCCTCGCCGGCGTCTTCGCCGAGTTCGGCAACGGCTGGGCCGCCACCCCCGCGCCGTTCCCGCGCATCCCGTACGCCGAGTCGATGCTCAAGTACGGCAACGACAAGCCGGACCTCCGCAACCCCCTCGTCATCGCCGACCTCACCGAGATCTTCGTGGGCTCCGGCTTCGGCTTCTTCGAGGGCGTCATCAGCAAGGGCGGCGTCGTGCGCGCGATCCCGGTGCCGAAGGGCGCGGACAAGTCGCGCTCCTGGTTCGCCGGCATGGAGGACTACGCCAAGTCCATGGGCGCCGGCGGCCTCGCGTGGCTGCAGCTCCCGGGTGACGGCGCGCCCGCCAAGGGCTCCCTCTCCAAGTGGCTCACCGGCGATCGCCTCACCCAGGCCATCGCGGCCGCGGGGCTCACCACCGGGGACTCGATGCTGGTCGTGTGCGACGAGCCCCACAAGGCCGCCAAGGTCGCGGGCCTGTTGCGCACCAAGGTCGGCGAGGATCTCGGCGTCATCGAGCAGAACGTGTTCAAGTTCTGCTGGGTGGTCGACTTCCCCTTCTACGAGAAGGACGACACCACGGGCCAGGTCATCTTCAGCCACAACCCCTTCTCCATGCCCCAGGGCGGGATGGAGGCGCTGAACACGATGAACCCGCTCGACATCCTCGCCTACCAGTACGACATCGTGTGCAACGGCATCGAGCTCTCGAGCGGCGCGGTCCGCAACCACCGCCCCGAGCTCATGTACCGCGCCTTCGAGATCGCCGGGTACGGGCCCGAGAAGGTCGAAGAGAGCTTCGGCGGCCTCCTCCGCGCGTTCAAGCACGGCGCGCCCCCGCACGGCGGCCTCGCCCCGGGCATCGACCGCATGGTCATGCTCATCGCGGGCGCCTCCCAGATCCGCGACGTCATCGCGTTCCCGATGAACCAGCAGGCCGAGGATCTCCTCATGGGCGCCCCGGCCACGGTGTCCGAGCAGCAGCTCCGCGACCTCCACATCCGCGTCGTCGAGCCGCCGAAGCAGGCGTAGCCAGGCCGGCTAGTGCACGTGCCCGGAAGTCCTTGACCAGGGGGATCGGGCATGTGATCGGGAGGAATGGCTGACCCAGCAGTTCGGCGCGCGGCGCTCTCCCCGGAGCTCCTCGCCGTCGAGGCGGACCTCAGAGCCCTGGCTGCGTGTCAGGCTGAGGAGCATCGGTTGGTGGAGCGTGCCCGGATCGTGCTCGCCACCGTCTTCGACGGCGTGTCGATCTCGGCGGTTTCACGACGCTTCGAGACGACGCGGGTGACGGTTCGGCGCTGGGTTGAGCGGTTCCGTGCGCGTCCTGGGGTCGGCACTCTCTGGGACCGCATGCGCACCGGTCGCCCGTTGGTTTTCGGCTGTCGTGCCCGCGCTGTCGTGATCACCCGCGCTTGCCAGACGCCGGCCGAGCTCGGCCGGCTCGAAGGGAAGATGACGCAGGCCATCGTGGTGGAAGCGGTCCAGAAGGACGGCGTGGTGGTCAGCCGCTCGACGGTCCAGCGCATCCTTGCCAGAGCGGAGGTGCAGCCGCATCGCGAGAGGTACTACCTCTTCACGAACAAGGACTCGCCGGAGTTTGCGCCTCGGCGGGATGCCATCTGCGAGGCGTACACCCGAACGCTCAGCCCCGGGGAGGTGGTCGTCTGCATGGACGAGAAGAGCGGGATCCAGGCGCTCGGCTTCATCAAGAAGATCGCCCACGGAGGGCAGTCGGCGCCGGCCGTCGGCGGACGCCCGCGCCGGGTGGACCACTCCTACCGACGCCATGGCTCGTCCACGCTCGTGGCGGCCGTGAACCCCGCCACGGGGAAGCTGGTACATAGCGCAACCTTCCGTCCTGGGAAGTACAAGACTAAGGAGACGATCGCCTTCTTGCTCGCGATTCTGGCCGCATTCCCCCACGCCATACAGATCTACCTGGTGTGGGACAACGGCACGACACACCGTTCGGATGCGATGAAGGCCTTCCTGGCGTCCAAGGCGGCCGAGCGATTCGTGTTCCTCTACACCCCGACGCACGCGTCGTGGTTGAACCTCGCGGAGAACTTCTTCTCCCGCTTCAGCCGGCGGTATCTCCACGGGCGTCGCTACTCGAGCCTGGTCGACCTCGAGAAACACCTCGCCGCCGCCCTCGTCGACTACGAGCGCCACGCGAGGCCGATGGCGTGGGAGTACGACCCCCCCAAGAAGTACGCTGCCTGAGGAGTAGGATGAACGCAGACTTATTTGGGAAGTTGGTGGTGCATGAGCTTCGTGCGACGGATGCGACTGCGAGCCTGTCGCCCGCCACTCTATGAGGACCACCAGAACGCCCCGCCCGCCACGAACTAGGGACCACCCGCCGGCCTCGATCTAGGGACCACCGGCGGCAAGCTCTTCCACAGCGTGCGACGACGCAGCCCCTCGACCTGGGGT
>JAUXTN010000056.1 GCA_030684355.1 Pseudomonadota bacterium | reverse complement strand
GGGTGACGCCCCGAACACAATGCAAACTTCCCCCGACCCGGCGTCCCACCGCCGATTCCGCCCTCGCTCGCCGGCGTCACGGGCCCCGACTGGCCCGAGGTGGAGTCGGGCGTGGGCTCCGTGGCGGTGCCCACCGGCGGCGGACCCGGCTCGGACGCGGGAATCCTGTAGCTGATCGTCGCAGACGTCTCGTCCACGGTCACGTAGCTCACGACCGCGCGCAGGATCTGTTGCCGTTGTTCCCACGTCGCCTCGTCGAAACCGACGCTCATCAGCCCGCGGAATCCCTCGAACGTGGCGACGATCGCGCTTAACTCCACGTTCCTCCGCATCGCCGCGGCCGTGGCGGCGAGCTCGCCCTCGGCCAACCGCCGCCGCTCCTTCACCCGGGCGCTTCGCCGCTGGAAGTCCTCGAGCTCCAGTACGCCCACTTCATACGCATCCGCAAGGCGTTGGTTCTGCGTATCCAGCGATTGAATCAGTTTCTTCGCAGCGATCTCCTGCTCGCGCAAGACGGCTACGGCGCCGTCCGCGCTGGCCCGGCGCATCCATTCCTCCACCAACCTGGCGGGATCCTCCAGCAGCGCCCGCACCGCGTTCCACACGTGTGCATCGAGCTGATCCCCGCGAACCCCGGGCACCCCACAACGTGTGCCCGCCGACGAGGAGCGACACCGGTAGTAGCGCGTGTCGTTCCGCGTGCACGTGGAGCCCGCGACGGCGTAGCCACACCGCCCGCAGCGCACGAGCCCCTGCAGCAGGTACCGCCGCGCCCCGACGCGGCGCGCGGCGAGCTGCTGGTTGCGGTGCAACTGCTCCTGCGCGGCGGCGAAGAGGTCCTCGGCGACGATGGGCGGCACCGGGATGACGATCCGCTGGTCCGCGGGCCGGGGCCGCGTCGAGCTCTTCTCCGTGGAGGGCACGGCGGGGCGGCCCTTTCCCGGGCGAATGTACGCGCCACGTGCGACTGCCTCGCGCTTGCCAAACTCCGCGCGTCCCACGTAGGCGGGATTGCCCAGCATGGCGTGCAGCGTGCCG
>JAUXTN010000051.1 GCA_030684355.1 Pseudomonadota bacterium | reverse complement strand
CTAGTGCCGCTGCCCCGAAGTCTCTCGCCAGGGCGCGAGAGCCTTCGAGGGGGCGCGTTGCGCCCGGCCGCTGTCGCGGCCCAGCGGCTTTCTGGAGGGGGAGGCGGACCTCCCCCTTGCGCCTGCGGCGCCCTCTCACGCCAGCCCTTTGCGGGCTGGCTCCGAGGGCGGGGTCCGGTCGCTCGGCGCCTTGCCGGCGCCGTGGCTCGCAGTGCTCGCCAACGCTCCCTCCCCGACGGCTTCGCCGTCCCCCCTCCCCGGCCGTTTCGCGTCCGACGTGTCCGTGCACGGGCTCTCGGGAGGTGACGAGGAACTTGCGGGCACGGACACAAGTCCCGCGTCGGACCGATCGCGCCGTTGGCCGGTCGGGACGACTTGGATCAGCGCGGGCCCCCGCCGAGGGCATGCGCCTGTTCCCCCGAGCCCTCGGCCCAGGCGCCCGCGAGCAGGTCGGCGAATCCGTCCCCGTCGAGATCGCCGGCCGCGGCCACCGCCGCGCCCTACGCACTCCCGGCCGTGGTCCCCTCGGACCAGGTCGTGATGGTCGCGAAGTCGAAGGCGCCTCGCACCGGCCCGGCGAACCGGTAGAGCCCACCCGCGGCACCGTCGTTGTACCCCATGGTCGCCCCTGGCGCGCCGATGGCCATGTCCGCGCACATCGGCGTCCGGGTCGCCGGGGCCCGCCATGGCTACGCCCGGTGAGAACGGGGCCACGTCACTGAAGAACGTCGCGACCGCTGCACCGCATCCGACCTCGCCCCCGAGGTTCCCGGCCGCCCCCCTCGGCGGTCAGGACCAACGGCGCGTCGGCATTGCTCGTCGCCGCCCGAACCGTGCCCCCGAGGGAGGGCCCACAGCCCGCGGCGGTGCCGGTATCGTCGCCACCGCTGGAGTCCTCCGCCCCACGGATGGGGCGGAGGGCGCGCATGGCGCACCTTGGCACTGTGGCCGGTCAACCACGCCCGGAGGCCCGTTCATAGCCGCCGGGTGATCTTCGTGCGCTCGGAGATCGCGTCATGGAACCCCGGAAGATTCGCAATGAAAACGATGCGCGGCGCTGCCTGGCCGCGGCCGAGACCAGCGGTCGCCCGCGGGCGGCTTGGGCTCGGGAGCACGGGGTCGATCCTCGGTCGCTCCACGCGTGGCACGTCAACCTCACCCGCTGGCCGCGCGTCACGGGGATCCAGGGGGCGGTCCCGCCCACCAAGAGCCTGCGCCTCGTGGAGTTGGTCGTAGCGAAGCCGTGTGCTCCAGCGGCCTACCGTGTCCGGTGCGGCGTGTTCGAAGTCGAGGTGGTGGGTGACATCGACGAGGAGCGCCTCGGCCGGCTGCTGCGCGTCATGGCGTCGTCGTGCTGACGCTGCCGTCCTCGGTTCGTGTGTTCATCGGCGTGGAGCCGGTCGACATGCGTGGTTCCTTCGACGCCCTCGCAGGCCAGGTGCGGCGCCTCTCTCTTGACCCCCAGGACGGACACCTCTACGTCTTCACCAACGCGCGGAAGACGTTGATGAAGGTGCTGTTCTTTGATCGC
>JAUXTN010000045.1 GCA_030684355.1 Pseudomonadota bacterium | reverse complement strand
CGCCCGCGCCGCCCAGGACCGCGGTGGCGCCGTCCCCCGCGCCATCCCCGAGGTGGTTCCTGCTGCCCGTCGGGATCGCCGTGGCCCTCGCGGGGATGACCCTGCTCGCGACCGCGGTGGTGGCGGTCCCGTTCCTCCTCGGCAACGACGACACGCCCGTCCTCCCCGGGCCGACCCCGCCGCCCCCCACCGAGCCCGCACCGGCGGACCCGGCGGTCACCGAGGACGCCCCGACGACCACCCCCGCGGACCCGCCAACCCCCACGCCAAACCCCACGGCAACGACCCCCGCGCCCGCCACGAAGACCACGGGCGCCGCCGCCGGCGCCACGACCCCCAGCGGCGGGAGCGCCGCAACCGCGCCGAAGTCCGGCTCCAGTTCGGCCGCGCCGAACACCCGGACCACCGCCCCGATCACACCCCCCACGCGGCCCCCCGCCGCGGAAGCGCCCACCCAGCTCACGGAGGGTGCCGCCCGGGACGCCCACATCGAGCGGGTGATGGACGCGCAGCAGCCCGCCCTGCAGCGGTGCTACGACGCCCGCGCCGCCGTGATCGTCGATCTCCCGACGACCTGGACCGTCGCCTTCGTCCTGAGCCCGGCGGGCGCCGTCGGCAAGCCATCCTTCCGCGCGGCCAGCGGGTCGAGCGACGCCCAGCTCCGCGCCTGCCTGGAGGCCGCCGTGAAGACGTGGGCGTTCGAGCCCGCCCCGTTGCCGCAGGGCGTCACGCGCACCCTGACGTTCGCCCCGGCGCCCTGACCCCCGCCCGGCGCCCTGACCCCCGCCCCGGCGCCCCGACCCCCGGTAGACGCGCCCGGCGAGACACGGCAGACTCCGCCCGAGCTCCAGCTTGGAGGAAGAATGGGACCGGGCCCCCGAACCTTGTGCGTCCTCGCGGCGCTCGCGCTCGCCGGGTGCGTGGACGCGCACGCGACGCCGCAGACGAAGGGGCTCACGCGCATGTCGCGGGCCGGCGAGGCCCCCGCGGACGTGCCCGTCTCGCCCATCGTGGCGGTGATCGTCGGCGTCAGCGACTTCGCGGCGCTCCCCGCGGCGGGGGACCTCCCCACCGGCGTGGCGGACGCGACGCTGTTCGCGGACACGCTGGAGCGCTCCTTCCAGACGACGCCGCGGCGCCTCATCGGGAAGGATGCCACCCACGCGGCGATCCTCCGCGAGGTCCAGGGTGCGCTCGCGAACGCGCGCCCCGAGGACACCGTGCTCCTCTACTTCGCGACGCAAGGCGCCATGATCGGGCGCCAGGGATACCTCCTCGCCGCGGACAGCGACGCGGGCGGCTCCCTCGCGCAGACCAGCCTGCCGCTCGACGTGCTCGCGCAGGCCATCCGCACGAGCCGCGCCGGCCAGGTGATCGTGCTCGCGGACGCCGTCCACCAGCCCCTCCCCACGGGCCCCGGCATCGGGTCCGGGCTCGCCCACTCGGTGGCGCCGCTCCTCGGGAGCCTCGCCCAGCGGGCCGGCGTGTTCGTGCAGCCGATGGAAGCGGGCCCGGCCCCGCGGAGCGGCCACGGCCTCTACACACAGGCGCTGGTGCAGGCGCTCTCGGGCGCCGGTGACCTCGACCGGGACGGCATCGTGAACCTCGACGAGGTCGCGGTGAGCCTCCAGTCGGTGATCCCCGCCGTGGCGCCGGGCGTCGCCGGCCCCTCGACCTACGGCACCTTCCACGCGCCGCTCGGCGTGCCCGTCGGCGCGGTCGCGCCCCCACCGGTGTCGATGGCACCGCCGGCCACCTGGCAGGCGGCGAACGTCCAACAGGTGACCGTGTGCCTCGCCCGCGACGGCGTCACCGTCCCGGGCGACCACGTGTTCCACAACGGCGACGAGCTCGGCCTCTCCGTGCTCGTCCCCGCCGCCGGCTACCTCCACATCGTGGGGGTCGGGGACGACGGCAGCAACGCCCTCCTCTATCCGTGGGCCGGCGAGGACAACCGCGTCGCGCGCGGCGCCACGATCCAGGTGCCGCCGGCGTCGTCCGACTTCCCCATCTACCTGGACGACCCCGTGGGCCCCGAGCCCGTCTACGTCATCTACTCCGCGACCCCGCTGCCCTCGGCCGCCGAGGTGCTCGCGTTCGCGACGGAACGCGCGGCCGGCCGGGCCCCCGAGGCCGCGTGGACGAGCATGACCGGGACGAAGGGCCTCCAGCGGCTCCGCAAGGTCGCACTGGCGACCGACGGCCCCACCGCCCCCCAACTCCCGGCCCGCCCGTGCGCCGACTACACCCCCGAAGGCGACGACCGCGCCTGGGTCCTGGAGATGAGCGTCCGCCATGAGTAGCGCCCCCCCTCGCTCCCGTGGGAGCCGCCCGCCGTCCCTCGCCCGGCGCCTCTCGCCGCTCCTGCTCCCGCTGCTCGTGTCCTGCGCGGCCTCGGAGGCGAAGGAGCCCGCGCGGCCCGTCGGAGGCGCGACGAAGGGGCTCCTCCGCACCTCCCAGCTCACCGGGCAGACCGAGGTGCTCCCGCTCCGCGTGCTCGCCGTGGGCGTGAGCGACTTCAAGCACCTCGCGCTCGAGGACGACCTCCCCACCGGCGAGGCCGACGCGCGCTGGTTCGTGGACGAGCTCTCCCGCGTGGTCGAGCCCGCCGAGAAGCCCGTCGTGCTCACCGGCGCGCAGGCCACGTACAAGGCGGTCGAGGGCGCTGTCGTCGACATCCTGGAGGGCGCGCGGCCGGGCGAGGTCGTGATGCTCTTCTTCGCGACGCACGGCGCCACCGTCCGCAACGCCGGGTACCTGCTCACCTTCGACAGCGTGCCGGAGGGGAAGCTCCCGTTCACCAGCCTCTCGACGGCGCGCATCACGCAGGCGCTGAAGAAGACGGTGGCCGAGCAGGTGCTCATCCTCGCGGACACCGTCCACCAGGCGCTCGTGGGCCCGAAGGGCCTCACCTCCGGGCCCGACAGCAACGTGGACGCCGTGCTCGGCGCCCTCGCCGCGGAGGGCCGCAAGGCGGGCAAGCAGGTGCTCGTCCTCACCGGCAACCAGGTGCGCACCGCGGCCCGGAAGGACGATCCGTGCGCGGGACACGGTGCGTTCACGTGCACGCTCGTGGGCGCGATGCTCGGGCGGGCGGATCGCGACAACGACCAGCTCACCTCGTTCGCGGAGGTGGTCGAGGCCGTCCCCGCGGTGTTCGCCGCCACCGGGCAGGGGTCCCAGTCCGCGCAGCGCCCGCTCGGTTGGGGCGACGCCGACCGGATCTCGCTCCCCGTGGTCCCCGCGGTCCTGGCGCAGGCGCCCTCGCCGCTCGCCACGGGCACGCGCTGGAGCACGGTGGTGACCCCCGAGGTGCGGATCTGCTACCTCGCCAACGAGCAGCTCGTCGCGACCGACCACGTGTTCCGCACCGGAGACCGGTTCGCCGCGCGGGTGACCGTGCCCGAGGCCGGCCAGCTCGCGATGGTCAACGTCGGCCCGGACGGGCACGCCGAGGTGCTCTTCCCGCTCCCCGGCGAGGACAACGGGGTCGGGCGCGGCGCGACGGTCCAGGTGATGCCCGGCAACAGCGACGACCCCATCGTCGTGGTCGATCCCGCGGGCCAGGAGAAGGTCTACGTGTTGTGGGCCCCCCTCGGCGAGCCGCTCGCCGACGAGCGGACCCTGCTCGCGATCGCGTCGCAGCGCGCCGCGACGGGGACGATGGCCTCCGCCGCCGCCCCGGACGAGGCCTGGCGCGTGGGGACCAAGTCGTTGGGCCGCTCGCCCCGGGTGGAGCGCGCGGGCGAGATCTGCGACATCTACAAGCCCGAACAGCAGGGCAGGGGTTGGGCGGTCGAGCTCACCCTGGATCACCGGTAGTCGAGGCGCACATGCTGGGTTGGTCGTTCCTTCTCGCCCTCGCCGGGTGCTTCGACCCCCTCTACGGGGTCCCGCTGGACGCCGCGGAGGAGAGCGCCGCGCCCGCCGTGGCGTTCCCCGCCGACGTGGAGACCGTCTTCGCGACGAGCTGCGCGGGCGCCGGCTGCCACGTCGGCGGGGCGGTCTCTCCCAAGCTGGGGGAGGGCTACGACACCGTCGTGGACGTGCCGTCGAGCGTGTCCGGGGTGGACTACGTCGAGCCCGGCGACCCCGCCGGGAGCTACCTCTACGCCAAGCTGGACGGCACCGCGGCGGCGCTGGGCGGCGGCGGCGGCACGATGCCCCTCGGGGGCGCGCTCTCCGACGCCGACCTCGAGATCGTCTACACCTGGATTCTGGACGGCGCGCTCCCGGCGGAGTGAGCGTGCGAGGAGCACCCGGATGCTGAACGTGTTGTCTCTCTGGGCCCGCGTCGTCGTGGCATCCGCGCACGCGGAGGTCGACGAGGCCTGCGACCAATTGGCGAAGCCCGCGAGCTACGACGAGCAGGTCCAGCAGGACTTCCTCGCCAATTACGTGGCGCTCGCCACGTCGCTCTCCCCCATCCACGGTCCCATCCCCCACAAGGCGGGGCGGGGCGCCATCGGCGTGGACGTCGCGATGATCCCGCCGCTCGGGTGCGGGCAGCGCTACGTCCTGGAGTGGACGAAGACGGAGGACACCAACAAGAGCCCGGTCGTCCCCCGGCCGCGCATCACGTTCGCGTTCCAGCCGGTCGGGCAGCTCGTCTACCCCTACGCGGGGGTGGCCATCCTCCCCGGCGGCGAGTTCTTCGGCACCCGCAACTTCCTCGTCTCCGGGGAATTCGGCGCGGGCCTGTACCTGGGCCCCCGATTCCAGTTGGGCGCGCGGGTCCACGGGACGCTCCAACGTACCCTCGGTGACATCGCCACCGCCTACGACGAGGGCGAGCCGGCCTACGCGGACCTCTACCTCGCGTCGAGCGTGGGCGCGGACCTCCACCTCGGTTGGGAGCTGACGGGAGAGGGCAAGGGGCCGACGGTCACACCGTACCTCGCCCTGGGTGTCACCGACGTCACCACGTTCTTCTGGATCGGGGACGACAGCGTGGTCCCCAACAACCTGCACCCGTACCTCGGGCCCTCCGCGTCGGTGGGGCTCGACGCGCTCTTCTTCGACCGCGTGCGCGTCGCCGGGGAATTCTACGCCGCCCCCGGGGGCCATTCGCTGCCGGATCCGAACGCCGCGACCGTCACCAACGGCGCGTTCTCCCGGTACGGCAACCTCTACACCGCCCGCGTCCGGTTGGCCTATGAGCTCTGATCCCCTCCGCTCGGGAGCCCCCATGTCCCTTCGCTTCTCCCTCCTCGCGGTGGTGGCCTTCGGCGTGATGCCGCTCCTCGCCGGCTGCCGGGATTGCTTCTCGGAGTCCAACCCGGGGAGCTGCGAGGTCCTCCCGGACTCCGCCGGAGACGCCGACACGGACACCGATGCCGACACGGACACCGACATCGACGCCGACTGCGCGGACGTCGAGGCCGAGGCGCTCGCGACGCTCACCACCAGTTGCTACGCCTGCCACGGGCTGGCGGGCACGCTCGAGGGCGGGTTCAACTACGTCGTGGAGGAGCAGCGGCTCATCCAGGAGGAGAAGATCCTCCCCGGAGATCCCGACCACTCCTACCTCCTCCAGCGCATGGAGAACGGGACCATGCCGCCGTCGTACGCGTCCTCGCGCCCGACCGACGCCGAGGTGGCCAACGTGCGCGCGTGGATCGCCGGGTGCGCGGCCGAGGAGCCCGTCGACATCCCGTTCGTCGACAACGCCGCCGTCTACGCCGCCCTCGCCACCGACCTCCGCGCCCAGGTGCCGAGCGAGCGCCAGTACTACCGCTACATCTCGCTCGTCCACCTTGCCAATGCCGGCGCGACCGCCGACGAGCTCGAATCCTACCGGGTGGGCCTCTCCAAGCTCCTCAACAGCCTCTCCCGCGACTCCGACATCGCCGTGCCCGTGGCGGTCGGCGCGACCGGCGCGCTCTTCCGCGTCGACATCCGGAGCTACGCGTGGGACGACGCCCGCTCGGTCGCCGACGGCGTCGACGGGTGGGAAGAGCTCGTGAAGCGCGACCCCTACGCCTTCCAGTACGACAACGACGACTTCGAGTACCTCCAGGAGACGAGCGGCTCGCGCGTGCCGGTCCTCAACGGCGATTGGCTCGTCAACGTCGCGTCCGTATCGCCGCTCTACGAGGAGATCCTGCCGCTGCCGGGCACCGTGAGCGCGTTCCTGGCGGAGTTCGGGGTGGAGTCCGCCTCGGAGGACGTGCGCAAGCTCGAGGTCGCGCGGGCCGGCTTCTACCAGTCCGGCGTCTCGCTCAACAACCGCATGATCGAGCGCCATGACACCAACGACGGCTACTGCTGGGTCAGCTACGACTTCGGCAGCTCCGCCGGCAACAAGAACCTCTTCGCGCACCCCCTGGACGCCGGGCAGGCGTTCCTCAACGAGGACGGCGAGGACTTCAGCGTCGCGGACGGGTTCGTGGAGGACGGCGGCGAGATGATCTGCTCGCTGCCGAACGGCTTGCAGGTGTACTACCTGGCGGACGCCGAGGGGAATTTCCTCGCGGAGGGGCCGCTCGCCGTGGTCTCCGATCCCAACAACGCCGAGGGCGGCTACGCGGTGCTCAACGGCCGGAGCTGCATGAACTGCCACCACGCGGGGATGATCTCCAAGCCGGACGAGATCGCGGAGTCGGTCCTGGATCCGACCAACATCTTCGACTTCACCAACGACGAGCTCTACGCCATCGTCCGCCTGTACCAGGAGAACGACGCGGCGGCGGCGCTCCTCGCGGACGGCACCCTGTTCGTGTCCGCCACGGTCCAGGCCGAGGTGCCTGTCGTCTACGAGACCGAGGCCATCTACGCGTTGAGCCAGGCCTTCGCGGAGCCGCTCACCGAGGCCCGCGTGCTCGCCGAGTTGGGGCTCGATCCCCAGGTCGACAGCCTGCTCGCGCTGCTGAACGCCGCGGGGGACGACCAACTGAAGGACGACATCAACCAGGTGTTCACCTCCGGCACCGTCGACCGCGCCGTGTTCCTGCCGCTCGTCCAGCGCCTGCTCTGCGCGACGGGGGATGGCACCGAGTGCCCGAGCGCCGCGGGCTGCTCGTCGCCGGACTTCGACCTCGACGGCGACGGCGACCTCGACGTGTTCGGCCTCGCGTGCCTGCCGGGCCAGACGTGCCTCGACGAGAGCGCGGGCGAGGACGCGGGGGCGTGCAGCCCGTAGGCCACGCGGTGCCCGCTGCGGTCACTTCTTCGCGAGGGGCGGCTCCACGATCCAATTCGCCTGGAGCCCCAGGAAGGGCATCGCGCCGACGCGGTCCTGGTCGATGACGTAGAACGCCGCGCACCCGATGATCGTCGGGATGATCGGCTTCACGCCGGGCTTTGCGACCACGAGGAGGCCGAGCGCGCCGTTGCGATCGCCGGAGACGAACGCGTAGCGTTGCCGCCACGTCGCGCCGACGTACAGGAGCGGCTTCTCCCCGCCGGGCATCGCCTCGTAGAGCAGCGCGGGCTGGTGCTCGAGGTAGACCTCGTCCCACGCCACGATCATGTCGCGGAGCGGCTCGTAGACGTAGGGGGCGTCCACGCCGTCGGGCCGCTCGATGTGCAGGTAGGAGATCGCGACGGCGTCGAACCCGATGATGGGACCCACCTTCAGCTTCAGGGTGGGGTTCGCGTCGAGGGAGAAGCCGACGGCGGGGCTCTGGTCGTCGCGGGTGTCGCGCACGACCTCGAGCTTGGACGTGAGGCCGTCGTAGGGGAGGATGCCGAACGGGCCGGGGAGATAGCCGAGGAAGGTGGCGGAGAGATCGATGTCGAAGATGTCGATGGGCGCGAGCGAGATCTGCACGCCGGGGTTCACGAAGGCGGGCGAGGCGTCGAGCCGCACGCCGGCGCCGGCGTAGGTGTCCTGGAACACCATCGACTCCGAACGGTAGAGCGGCGTCCGGACCTGGAGGCGGGTCTCGGAGATGGCGCCGGTGGGCCACCCGGCGAAGCCGACCGATTGCCGCAGGTAGTAGCTCGGTGCGTCGGCCGCATGGGCGGCGGCGATCACGAGAGAGAGCAGCACGGGGACCCCGGGGAGCCCCAGGGTAACAGGGTTCGAACCTGCGCAGACCGCGACGGGATCGCGGTGCGACGGCCTCGCTACGGCGCGCCGGCCCCCAGCGTCGGCACGCGCGTCGCGAAGCCGAACCCGGCGCCGATGTTGGTGGCGATGCGCAACGCGAGGTTGCCGTCGGGGGTGAACTCGTCGAGCTGCCCCGCCGACGTCCAGCCGACGAGCGTGTTGCCGCCAGGCAGGCGCTGGGCGGAGCCCAGGAAGGTGATGAGGAGGCAGCGCTCGGACGTGTAGGCCATGCCGCGGTGGACGGTGCCGAGCGCCTCGTCGACGACGAGGTCGGTCGCCTCGGAGCACGAGTCGGGCTCGCGCGGGTCGCCGCGGCTGAAGACGAGGAGCCCGTTGGCGGTGGGCTCCACCGTGTGCGGTTTGAAGGCGAGCCGGCCCTCGCCCGTGTTGGTGAAGTCCCCCCCCTCGTCGGAGAGCGACCAGGCGAGCGCGCCGGTCTCGCGGTCGATGCGGGCCACGCCGCTGTTCCACGTCATCGTCACGTAGTAGTCGTCCGCGGCGGCGTCGTAGGTGAGGCTGTTGACGTGCGACCAGTCGCGGATGTCCGGGTCGCCCGGGTATTGGTTCTCGAAGGGGTCGGCGGGGTCGGGCTGGAAGTCGTCGAAGACGCGCCACACCGTGCGCTGCGTGCCGTCGGGGCCCAGCTCCATGATCGTGTCGCTCACGATGGTGCGGCCGTCCGCGAGCGTGTGGAGCTCCCACCCCAGCGCCGCGTAGCCGCCCGTCGGGAGCTCGACGAAGTCCGTGTGCAGGCCGTTGAGCGAGACCATGGTGGCGGCGCCGCCGTCGAGCGGGAGCCGGACGATGTACCCGGGGTCGTCGACCGAGTGCGCGGTCGCGCTGTAGACGAGGGCGCGGCCGTCGAGGGAGAGACGTGCGCGGGTGAGCGCCGCGTCGTTCTCGTCGGCGCGCGCGTACGCCCACACCGGCCGGCCGTCGGCATCGAACACGACGACCCCGGCCGCCTCGAGCGCGATGAGGGCCACGATCGTGTAGCCGCCCTCGGCATCCTCCGGCACGTCCGCGGAGACCGTCACGTCCGGCACCCAGGTGGGGAGCGATCCGGTGGTGAACCCGGCGGCCGCGCCGAGGTCCACGCCGTCGAGCTGGACCTCTACCGCCACGTCGGTGCGGGCCGGCAGCCCCGCGAGCAGCACCTCGTGCTCGGTCCCCTCGGCGGCTTCCGACACGACCACGGCGTCGTCGCCGAAGCGCCCCGTGACCGTGCCGCGCGTCGGGGTCTCCGTGGTCCAACGGACGCGCGCGACCGTCGGCATGTCGGTGGCCTCGACGGTCGGACCTTCGACGCCGCTGAAGTCGGTTTCGGAGGGGGGGGCGACGCAGGCCAGCAGCAGCAGCAGCACGGGGGCTCCCAGGCGGCGCGCGAGGAAGCGCCGGCCAGGAGAAAGAGTAGGCCTCGGGCGCCGCGCCCGACCCGACCGACCGGAATCGCGCCCGTCGGCGCTCGGCGCGCGCCTCGATCCGCGGCGTCGGTTGCGGCTCGTCACACGAGTGTCAAGAATCCCGCCGTTTCCAGGTCTCCTCGGCGGCGGCCGCCCGGCCGCTCGCGCGCCCCCGGGCGTCCACGCGCATCGACCGCCCCTTGCCGAGCCGGAGGTGCCGCGCCACGAAGGCGTCCACCGCCGCCGCCCGCGCCGCCCGCAGGGGC
>JAUXTN010000042.1 GCA_030684355.1 Pseudomonadota bacterium | reverse complement strand
GTCGAGCTCTTCTCCGTGGAGGGCACGGCGGGGCGGCCCTTTCCCGGGCGAATGTACGCGCCACGTGCGACTGCCTCGCGCTTGCCAAACTCCGCGCGTCCCACGTAGGCGGGATTGCCCAGCATGGCGTGCAGCGTGCCGGCCGCCCACGCGCCGCCACGGCGAGGCGTCGCCCCGAGTTCCCCCAGGCGCCGCGCGATCTCTCGGATCGAACACTGCTCTTCCACCAGCCAGCGGAAGGCCTCCCGCACGGCGCGGGCCTCGTGCAGCACGACACGAAACTCGGCCGGAGACCCGTCGGTACGCGGGACATACTGGTACCCGTACGGCGCGCTGCTCAGAACGCTGACTTGCCCCGCGCGCGCCCGGTGGAGCCGGCCGCGTCGCGTGCGCTCGATGATCTTCGCGCGCTCGTACTCCGCGAACACGCCCTGCATCTGCAGGAGCATCGCCTCCTCCGGCGACCGGGCCTCACCGCCGTGAACAAACACGATCGTCGCCCCATGCCGGCCGAGTTCCTCATGAAGAAGAGCCTGGTAGGCGTACTTTCGCGCTAGGCGGTCGGGCGAGTGGATGTAGATCCGGTCGATCCGACGAGCGGCGGCGGCGTCTCGCAGCCGCTCGAGCCCGGGGCGAACCAGGCTGGCGCCGGAGACGCCGTCGTCGACGTACTCGTTCGCTACCGAGAGCCGGAGGCCATCCGCGACGATCCGCGCGCGGAGCTCGTCGAGCTGACTCTCAATCGTGGCCTGCTGAGCCTGCCGATCCGAAGAGACGCGTGCGTAGAGGGCTGCGATCATGAGCGTGTTCCTCCGTCATTCCGCCGGTTCCGGTCACGAGCGCCCTTCGTACAGGGAGCACCTGTTCGTAGACCGCGCACAGCGCCAACCGACCGTGACGTGTGTGAAGGAATTCCTCTCGAAGTTCCAGCGATCTGCGCCTCGCCATGGCAGGGCTCCACGTCGCAAGCGCCAGCATCGTCGACGACACTTGACGCGTCAACAACCTCGTGCCCGAAAGTCAAGGGACGCGGGCGCGCGCGGTACCGCCGGAGGTCGCCGATCCCCACCCGGGTGACCCACGACGCCAGAGTTTGCATTGTGTTCGGGGCGTCGTCGTGCCTCATCCCCCGAGTTCGGACGGATATAGCGTCCGAAGTAAGCACGCAGCACACCCCACCTGTGCCCCGACCAGCCGTCGTGTGATCGTTCCCCAGCGGAGGCTGCGCATGCACGTCGTGGAACGGAGAGTGTTTTCGGAGACGGACAAGGCCGAGGTTGTGGAGGACTACCGCGCGTCGGGGGAGACCCAGAAGGCTTACGCGGCGCGTGTGGGGCTCACCCAGAGCACGGTTTCGCGGTGGGTTCGGGAAGAGGAGTCGCGACGTGCCGCGAAGGCGCCGGAGATGCTCCAGGTGGTGCCAGTCGGCACTGGCCAGCGGGCGGCGCCCGACCTGTTCGATGTCGAAGCCATCTCGGGCCCTTCGCCGGTCGTCGGGGCGCGCCTGCACCTCGGCGGTGGGGTCGAGCTCTTCTTCGCCTGCGTGCCGTCCCCAGCATGGGTCGCTGCGCTCGCGGCGGAGCTGCGCGGATGCTGAACTTCCCGTCGGCGACGCGCATCTACGTGGCCTCCGAGCCCGTCGACATTCGCAAGGGATTCGACGCCCTGGCGGGTTGGGTCGAGGCCAACGGGCTCGACGTGTACAGCGGCCACGTCTTCGTCTTCCTCTCGAAGGGGATGACGCACATAAAGGCGTTGACGTGGTCCAGGGGCGGGTTCGTGATCCTGTTCAAGCGTCTCGAGCGCGGCCGTTTCCGCTTTCCCGCCCGCGCGCCGGGCTCGCGCACCGTGACGATCGACGCAACCGAGCTCGCGATGATGCTGGACGGCATCGACATCCAAAAGGTTCAACGATCAAAAGTCTGGAAGCCAGCTTCGCAGGGGATCGACGCCAGGGTGTAGCCATGCTCCCATGTGGGCGTGTCCACGCTCGCTGACCTCGACCGCGTCCTCGCCGACCTCGACCCGTCGGTGCGCGCGATCGTCGCGCCGATCGTGCTGGTCCTCAAGGCCCTGATCGAGGGGTTGCAGCAGGAGCTTGCCCGCAAGGACGCGCGCATCGAGCAGTTGTTGCGCACCATCTACGGCCGGAAGTCCGAGCACGTCCCCGACCCGAAGCGGGAGGCGCGCAAGCGAGCGAATTCTAAGCGAACGCCGGAGGAGCGCGAGGCGGCGCGGCAGAACTCCCGGGAGAACACTCGGCGCAAGCGAGCCGAGTTGCCGGTGGTCGAGAAGACCATCCCCATCCCCGAGGAGGACCGCATCTGTCGAGCCTGCGGCGGGACCGACCTGCACCGCGTCGGCGAGGGCGAGGTGAGCGAGCAGATCGAGTTCATCCCGGCCCGCACGGTCCGCATTCGCTGGGTGCGGGAGAAGGTGGCCTGCGCCTGCGGGGAGTGCGTGATCACGGCCCCCGCACCGCCACAGGTGCGCGAAGGTGGGCTGTACGGTCCCAACTTCCACGCCCAGGTCGTCGTGGCCAAGACGTGCGACGCGATGCCCCTGCACCGTCAGGCCAAGGCGCTCGCGCGGGAGGGGTGTCACATCAACCCGACCCAGGTGGGGGCGATGTTCCACCGCGTCGCCGACCAGGTCGAGCCCATCTACAAGGCCATCGGCGCCACGGTGCCCGAGTCCTCCCACGTCTCGGCCGACGAGACGACCCAGCCCGTCCTGGAGAAGGGCGGGACGCGGAAGGGGTGGATGTGGACCTTCATCGTCCCCGCCGCCATCTACTTCAAGTACGACCCCACCCGCGCGGGGAAGGTGCCCGGCGCGGTGCTCGGCACGAGCAAGGGTGTCCTGCACGTCGACGGCTACAGCGGGTACAACACGGTCACCGTCCCCGAGCAGAGACGACGGGCAGGGTGCTGGTCACACGGCCGACGCAAGCTGTTCGAGTGTCGCAAGCACCACGGCCACGTCGTCGACCCCATCCTCGACGAGATCGGGAAGCTATTCGACGTGGAGGTCGCTGCAGCCGACCGCGGGCTCTACGGAACGGACGCGCACCTCGCGCTGCGGCAGGCCGAGTCCCGGCCCGTTGTGGATCGTATCTTCGAGCTGCTCCAGGAGGCGCGGGGGCGAGCCGGGCCACGTTCGACGCTTGGCGAGGCGCTGGCCTACTCGATCAACCAGGAGAAGGCGCTGCGAGTGTTCCTCGAGGACCCCAAGGTGGCTCTGGACAACAACATCTCGGAGCGCGCGCTCCGAATCGTCGCGCTGCTCCGGAAGAACGCACTCTTCGTCGGGCATGACGAGGGCGGCCAGAACCTGGCAATCCTGCTCACGATCGTGGCGACGTGTGCCCTCCACGGTGTCGAACCCCGGCGCTACCTCGCCGACGTGATCGTCCGGGTGAACGTGCCGGGTGTCACCGTGGACGAACTGCTGCCGTGGAACTGGAAGGCCCCGGCCGGGTAGCTCGCACCGGGGGCGCGCTCAGTGTCCCACGGCCCACACAGGGACCTCCAGGTGGGGTCGGCTGCGTGCTTACACGGCGGCGGCGGCGACAGGGGCGATAGGGGCTACCGCGGCGACCCGGCGACCGTCCGAACTCGGAGGGTAGCGGGTCATCCCGCGACTTCGGACGGACATCGCCCTTGGAGCACGGCGCCGCCGCCCTGGCCCCGGCCGCGCGCCCGTCTGCCACCCCAAACCTGACGTACCGCGACACCGTCTCGGGCCGTGGTCGGCGCCGTCCTCGGCGCCGGGAACCACGGCCAGCGCTGCTCGAGCCCCGCCTTCCCGGATACGCTCCCCCGATGCTCCGCCGCCCGCCCCCGGCCGCGCTCGCGCCCTACGTGCGGTGGCTCTGGTACCTCGACGACGCCGGTGCCATCGGGCTCCCCGGCGCGGCGAGGGCCACCCGCGAACGCGCGCTCCCGACCGGCGCGATGGACCTCGTGATCCGGCTCTCGGACACGCCGATCCGCCTGTACGCCGAGGTGGAGGCCCCCGTCGCGACCTCCTACGGCCACGCCGTCCTCGGCGGCGCGCGGTCGTGCTACTACGTGCGCGACACGACGGTCCCGGTGCGCTCCGTCGGCGTCCACTTTCGGCCCGGGGGCGCCGCGGCGGTGCTGGGCGTGCCGGCCGACCTCCTCGCCGAGCGGCACACCGCGCTGACGGACCTCTGGGGCCCCCGCGTGGACGCCGTGCGCACGCGGATCCTGGAGGCCACCGATGCCGGAGACGCGCTGGATCGCCTCGCCGCCGCGCTCCCGCGCCCCACGGAACTGCACCCGGCGGTGGCCCACGCGCTCGCCCGCTTCGCCGCCGCGGACGTGCGCACCGTCGACGCCGTGCGGCGGGAGACCGGCCTCTCCAGCCGCCGGTTCATCGAGCTCTTCCGGCGGTACGTGGGGCTCACACCCAAGGTCTACTGCCGGGTGCGGCGCTTCCAGGCGGTGGTCGCCCGGGCGGGCCGTGGCCTCTCGTGGGCCGAGGTCGCCCTGACCGCCGGCTACTTCGACCAGGCGCACCTCAACCGCGACTTCCGGGCGTTCGCCGGTGTCTCGCCCGGGGCATATCGGCCGCTCGCGCCCGACCGCCCCAACCACGTGCCGATCCCGTCAATTCCGTCCAAGCCCCCGCGCGGGGCCCCGGGCTAACGGTCGGGCACCCCCGAGGTGTCCTTGTCGATCCACGAGCTCTTCCCCTACCTCCGCGTCCAGGGCGCAGCCGACGCCATCGCCTTCTACGGCCGCGCGTTCGGCGCCGTGGAGGACTTCCGCCTCACCGAGCCGGGCGGGCGCGTGGGCCACGCCGAGCTGAAGATCGGCACGTTCACCATCATGCTCTCGGACGAGTACCCGGAATTCGGCATCCTGGGCCCGGTCAGCCTCGGCGGGGTGGCGTCCGACCTGCACCTGCACGTCGACGACGCCGACGCCGCCATCCAGCGCGCGGTCGACGCCGGCGCCACCGTCCTGCGCCCCGCGACGGACCAGTTCTACGGCGAGCGCTCGGGCCGCGTCCGCGACCCGTTCGGCCACGAGTGGACGATCGGGCACTCGATCGAGGTGCTCACGCCCGCGGAGATGCAGCGGCGGTTCGACGCGCTGTTCGCGACGTAGGGCTGCGACGGGGCGCACACCCTGATCGTCGTCAGCGGCTGGCCGCCAGGTAGCCCCGGAGGTGGGGCCCCGTCTCGGCGGTGGGTGTGTAGATCCCGCGCTCGGCGGTCGTCACCAGGACGCCGACACGCAGCCAGTTGGCCACGGTGTCCGGGTCGACGCCGATGCGTCGCAGATCTTCCGCCGAGATCGGGGCAAACTCGATAGCGGGCGGGCGCGGACGCGGCGCAGCCTTGGGTCGTGGGGCCGCGACCGCCGGTTGGGTTGCTTTGGGAGCTGCCACCATGGGCGCCACCAACTCGGGAGTCGCGGCCGGTCGGGTCGGCTTGGGAGGGGCCGCCTTGGCGACCGCCGGCTTCGGTGCGTTGGACGGGGCCGCCGCGGCCGGCTTCACCGCTTTGGGAGACGCCACCGCGGGCGCCACCGCGGGCGCCACCGCGGGCGCCACCGCGGGCG
>JAUXTN010000041.1 GCA_030684355.1 Pseudomonadota bacterium | reverse complement strand
GCGCCGCCCCGCGACCTCCGCCTCGGCGGCCCCCCGCGCGCGCCCCGCGGCCTCGGCGGCCCCCTCGAGGGCCGTCCGCGCCAGGGCGTCGACCGGCTGGGCATCCGCGAGCCGCGCGTTGAGCTCGTCGAGCTTCTTCTGCTCGGCCGCCGTGCGCGCCCACGCCATCGTCGAGAGCTCGCCGTAGATGCTCGTGCCGGTCATCTGCTCCAAGAGCGAGGCGCGGTCGGCGGCCTTCGCCTTCAGGAACGCGGCGAAGTCGCCCTGGGCGAGCAGCACCGCGCGCCGGAACTGGTCGAAGTCGAGCCCGAGCTCCCGCTCGATCGCCGCGAGGGTCTCGGTCAGGGTGCCGCCGAGCCGCGCGCCGCCGATCTCCTCGAGCACGAGCTCGACGTTCTGGAGCTTGCCGTCCGCGCGCCCGCGGGCCCGTCGCGCGGTCCACCGGGAGCGCCACCGGCGGCCCTCGCGCCCCGCGAAGTCGACCTCCGCCCATCCTTCGCCGGCCCCGTCCCGCAGCAGGTTGCGCGGATCGTTCGCGGGCACGCCGCGCATCGCGCCGTCGGCCCGGCCCACCTCGACGCCGCCCTGCCCGCCGAGCCGCGGGGTCTTGTTGTAGAGGGCGACGCAGAGCGCGTCGAGGAGCGTGCTCTTGCCCGCGCCGGTGGGGCCCGCGATCGCGAAGAGGCCGGCCTCCCCGAGGGGGCCGCGCTCCAGGTCGAGGTCGAACGCGCCCTCGAGGCTCGTCAGGTTCTTGCCGCGGATGGCGAGGATCCTCACGCGACCTCCTGGGCGGCCGCGAGGAGCTCCGCGAAGCACGCGAGGTAGACGGGATCGGGCTCGGCGGCGAACTCCTGCTTCCAGCGCGCGGCGAACACCTGGTCGGGCGTGAAGTCGGAGAGCGCGGCCACGGGCGCATCCCCGAGGGTGGCGCCGGTGCCCGTGCGTTCCCGGGTGAGCTTCACGAGGCGCGGGGCGCGGCCCTCCAGCGCCAGCTCGACGCGCCGTTGGAGCCCAGGCTCGGGGGCATCCAGGCGCACGCAGGCCTCCAGGAAGGGGCGGCGCCACTCGGGGACGTCGGGGTCGCGCGGGGGGAGCAGGGCGAGCGCGGCCTCGAGGGCGTCGATGGGGAGCGCGCCGGTGTCGGGCACGCGGATCATCGGGGTGGCGCGCGGCACGCGGACGGGGCGCACCTCCACGAGGCGCTCGCCGTCGAGCTTCACGACGTCGACCTGGTGGGGGTAGTTGCGCTCGGGCATCGAGAGCGGGATCGGGGCGCCGCAGTAGCGGACGTGCTCGCGGCCGCCGACCGACTGCGCGAGGTGGAGGTGGCCGAGCGCCACGTAGGCGACGTCGTCGGGGAACACGGTCACCGGGAGGGCGTGCTGGTTGCCGCCCAGGATCTTGCGCTCGGAGAGGTCGGACAGCTCGCCCCCGCGCATGTAGCAGTGCCCCGTGGCGACGAGGGCCTGGCCGGGCTGGCGGCGGGCACGCGCGGCGTCGAGCGCGGCGGCGTACACCGCGGTGACGCCGGCCACGAGCGGATCCTCCGCGTCGTGCGCGACGGGCAGGTCGGCGGGGCGGAGGAACGGGACGGCGGCCACCCAGGCCGCCACGTCGCCTTGCGCGTTTGTGAGCGGGACGATCAGGCGGTCGAGATCGAGCGAGCGGTCCGCCCGCCGGGGCAGGCCGCCGACCATGTGCAGGCCGAGCGCGCGCAGCACGGAGGCCGGCGCGTCGAGCCGCTGGGCGGAGTCGTGGTTGCCGCCGACGAGCACGACGTCGATGCGTGGGAGGCGCTGGCGCAGCGTGACGAGGAAGCGGAAGAGCTGCTCCTGGGCCTGGGCGGGCGGGTTCGAGCCGTCGAAGAGATCCCCGGCGACGACGAGGGCATCGGCCTCCTCGGCCTCCGCGACCCCGATGAGCCAGTCGAGGAACGCGGCGTGCTCCTCGGCACGCGAGTGGTCGTGGAGCGTATGGCCGAGGTGCCAATCGGAGGTGTGGAGGAGCGTCAGCACGGGTGGGCCTGGAGCGGACCGGCATCGTCGCCCGCGCCGGGCACGAAGGCAAACGACGTGTAGCGCCGCGCGCGGGGCCGTGGCACACAGGGAGCGGCCCCGTGGCACCGCGGGGGGGAGGTCGGCTTGTTGGCGCTACTATGGATGATCGCTTGCGTCGGGTCGGACAAGGAAACCGGCGACTCCGCGCGCGCCGCGCCCACGCTGGAGGTCGATCTCCGCCCGATCTTCAACCGCAATTGCACCGGGTCGTGCCACGCCGCCGCAGCCCCGGCCGAGGGGATGGATCTCTCCGCGGGGGTCGCCCACGCGAACCTCGTCGGCGTCGTGAGCGCACAAGTGCCGTCGCTCGAGCGCGTCACCCCCGGAGATCCGGATGCCAGCTACCTGATCGACAAGCTGGAGGCCACGCACGTGGCGGCCGGGGGCACCGGGACCTCCATGCCGCCGGAGCTCATCCTCGCCTCGAACGAGCTGACGCTGTTCCGGGACTGGATCGCCACCGGGGCCGCGGAGTAGCGCGTCGCGAGCACGGCCGGGGCCAGGGGCAATCCGTGCCTTCGCGAGGTGGCGGCGGCGCAGATGGTATAGGGTTGCCGCCCATGTTTGCCCTTCGCTCCCGCCTCGTCGTCCTGGTGCTCCTCGCGGTGCTCCCGGCCACGGTCGTGCTGGTGCGGACGGTCCGCAACGAGCGCGCGCTCCTGGAGGACGCCGCGCGGACCACCGCGTTGCTCGCCGTCCAGCAGACCGCGCAGATGCACGCGATGACGATGCGCGAGGCGCGAGGCGTCCTCGCCGGGCTCGCCGAGCTGCCGGCGGTGCACGCGAACGACTCCGCCGCGTGCGACATCGTGGTCCGCCGCCTCCAGTCCCACAACGCGGGGTACGCCAACGTCGGCGCCATCGCGCCCGACGGCACGGCGTTCTGCAGCGCGGTCCCGCTCCCCGGGGCCGTCAACCTCACGGACCGCAGCTACTTCCAGGACGCCGTCCGGACGGACGACTTCGCCGTCGGCGAGTACCAGGTCGGCCGCATCTCCGGGCGGCCCTCCGTGAACCTCGGCTTCCCCTCGCACGACGCGACCGGCGCGCTCCGCGCGATCGTGTTCCTCGCGCTGGATCTGGAGGCCCTCGGCTCCCTGATGCCCGCGTCGATGCTCCCGCTCGACGCCGTGTTCTCCGTACTCGACCGCGACGGGGCCCTCCTCGTGCGCTCGCCCCACCCGGGCGCCGCGCTGGGCGCCTCGGTCGTCGACCACCCCGTCTACGCGCGGCTCCTGGCGGGCGCCGCGGCCTCCCCGGGCGGCTACGTGGTCGACGAGCCCGATCGCCTCTACGGGATCGTGACCCTCGGGGAGGGCGCCTCGCTGGCCTACGGCGCGGTCGAGCTGCCGAAGGCCGCGGTGTTCGCCAAGTCCAACCAGAACTTCTGGTCGGGCCTCGTCGCGGTGACCGTGCTCGCCCTGCTCACCATCGGCGTCGCGTGGTACGCCGGGGATCGCCTGCTCGTCCAGCGCATCCGCGCGCTCTCGGCGTTGGCGGCCCGCCTCGCGAACGGCGAGCTGGCCGCGCGCTACTCGCTCCGGCACGGCCGGGACGAGGTGGGGCAGCTCTCGCGCTCGCTCGACGCGATGGCGGAGGCCCTCGACCGGCAGACCCGGCAGACCCGCCAGATCCTCGCCTCCGCCGGCGAAGGCATCGTCAGCATCGACCTCGCGGGGGTGATCGTCTCCGTGAACCCCGCGGGCGCCAGCATGCTCGGGCGCTCGATCGCGACGCTCATCGGCCGCCGCCTGCACGACGTCGCGCATGGCGACACCCACGCCCCCAGCCGATGCAGCCTCGAGCGCTCCGCGCGGGAAGGTGCCACCCAGGCGCTCACGGACGACGTGTTCCTCGCGGCCGACGGGAGCCCGCTGCCGGTCCAGGTGGTGACGAGCCCGATCCGGGACGACAGCGGCGTCACCGGGACGGTCATCGTCTTCGCGGACCAGCGCCACCGCGTGCTGTTGGAGGAGCAGCTCCGCCACGCGCAGAAGATGGAGGTGGTGGGCCGCCTCGCCGGCGGCGTGGCCCACGACTTCAACAACCTCCTCACCGCGATCCTCGGCTACGGCGAGCTGTTGCGCGACCGCCTCGGCCCCGCGCGCTCGCCCAAGGAGCTCGACGAGGTCATCAAGTCCGCCCACCGCGCCACCGCGCTCACGCGGCAGCTCCTCGCGTTCAGCCGCCACGACACCTACGCGCCGCGCGTGCTCGACCCCAACGCGCTCGTGCGCGGCATGGAGAAGCTCCTCCGCCGCGTCATCGGCGAGGACGTGACGCTCGAGCTCTCCCTCGACCCCTCGGTCTGCAACGTGAAGGCGGACGCCGGCCAGCTCGAGCAGGTCGTCCTCAACCTCGCCGTGAACGCGCGCGACGCCATGGCGCGCAACGGCAGGCTCTGCATCCGCACGCGGGCGCTCGGCCCCGAGCGGGTCGAGATCGCCGTGGTGGACAGCGGCACGGGCATGACCGCCGATCTCAAGGGGAAGATCTTCGAGCCCTTCTTCACGACCAAGCCCACCGGCACCGGGCTCGGCCTCTCGATCGTGCGCGACGTGGTGGCCCGCGTCAGCGGGACCATCCAGGTCGAGAGCGCCGTGGGCGCCGGCACGACGTTCACCCTCGAGATCCCCGGCACACGCGAGCCCCTCGAGATCGTGCACGAGTACGAGGTCAGCGTGGCCACCGGGAGCGAGACCGTCCTCGTCGTCGAGGACGACGCCGCCGTGCGCGCCTTCGTGCGCCGCGCGCTCATCGCCGAGGGCTACGACGCCATCGAGGCCGTCGACGCCGAAGACGCCGAGGCCTGCTCCGACGCCCACCACGGCCCCATCCACCTCCTGCTGACCGACATGGTCATGCCGGGCCTCGACGGCACGGCGCTCGCCGAGCGGCTGCGCGTCGGCCGGGCCGAGATGACCGTGCTCTACATGACCGGGTACGCCGTGCCCGAGGCCGCCGAGGGGCGTGCGCGGCGCGACGTGCTCCGGAAGCCCTTCGGGGCCCGCGCGCTCGTGTCGCGGGTGCGCAAGGCGCTCGACGGCGCGCTGGAGTCCCCCTCGGACGTGACGACCCGGCCCGAGGGTCTGTTTCCGCCGGAGTAGGGGCCAGGCGGCTAGGCGGGGGGGAGGTGGTCCTTCCACCACGCGGCGGTGCGGTCGAGGGCCTCTTCGGGGCCGACCTCGGGGGTGTACCCGAAGTCCCGCACGGCGGGGCCGACGTCGTAGCTGTGGGAGGTCCCGAGCTGCGCGGCCACGAAGCGGGTCATGGGAGGGTCCCCCGCGAGGCCGAAGAGCGACCAGACGGCCTCCGCGACGACGCCCACGGCCCGCGCGACGCCGACCGACACCCGGCGGGTGACCGGCGCGATGCCGAGCCGCCCGAAGAGCGCGTTGAGCCAGGGCCAGACGGAGACGGCCACGGGGTCGTTCACGAAGTAGGCGCGGCCCGCGCAGGGGGCGCCGGGCGACAGGGCGTCGGCGGCCTGGAGGTGGGCGGCGGCGCCGTTGTCGACGTAGGTGACGGACACCTGGTTCGTGCCGGTGCCGACGATGCGGAGCCGTCCGGCGCGCGCGCGGGCGAAGAGCCGCGGGAGGATGTGCGGGTCGCGGGGGCCCCAGATGAGGTGCGGGCGCAGGGCGATCGTCGCGAGCGCGGGGCCGTTCGCAGCGAGCACGAGCTTCTCGGCGCGCGCCTTCGTCTCGGCGTAGTGGTTCTCGTACCGCGTGGGGTAGGGGACCTCGGAGACGTCGATGTGGTCGGTGCCGTCGAACACGACGCTCGGGGAGCTCGTGTACACCAGCCGGGGGATCCCGTGGGCCCGGCACGCGAAGAGCACGTTCTCGGTGCCGGTCACGTTCGAGCGCTCGAAGTCGGCCTGCTTGCCCCACACGCCGGCCTTCGCCGCGACGTGGAAGACGATGTCGGCCCCCGCCGCGGCGGCGAGCACCGCGGCCGCATCCGCGACGTCCCCGCGCACGAGGCGGGCGCCGAGGGTCGCCAGTTCGGGGTAGTCGCCGCGCGCGAGCACGGTCACGGTGTCGCCGCGGGCGCGCAGGCGCCGCACGATCTCCAGGCCCAGGAAGCCGCCGCCGCCGGTGACGAGGGCGTTCATGCCGACACCTTCATGCCGACACCGTCATGCCGACACCAGCGCCGTCGAGACGCGGGGGGTCGCCCACAGCGCGAGCGTGTGGCGGTGGATCTTGGCGTTGTGCCGCACGTCCACCGGGAACGCCGGGTAGAACAGGACGGCCTCCAGGACGGGCACCTTCGCGCGCAGGCGCGTCGCGAGGGCGTCGTCGGGCGCGCCCTCTACGATCAGCACGGGGCGCTGGCTCCCGGGCTCGCCCACGCCGACGAGCGCGGTGCGCCGCCCGGCGCCCTTGGTGGAACCTCCGGTTCGGCCTTCGCCGGCCTCCGCGACGCGCGCGCACTCGCCGTTGCAGACGCCCTCGATGCGGTCGGTGTAGAGGTCCCCCGCGGCGGTGCGGACGCGCTCGCCCATGCGGCCGCAGAACCAGATGCGGCCCTTGTCGTCGCGGTAGCCGAGGTCCCCGATGCGGTGCCACACGTCGGCCCCCGCGGCGATCTTCGCGGCGGCGGTGGCCGCGGCGCGGTTCGCGTAGGCGCGCGTCACGACCGGGCCCTTCACGCAGATCTCGCCCACCTCGCCGTCGGGGACGCAGAGGTCCTCCGACCAGGTCGGGATGGCGGTGTCGGTGACGCGGATGAGGCGCACCTCGATGTGCGCGGCGGGCCGCCCGACGCAGGTGCCCGCCCCGGCGAGCGTGGCGGCGGCGGTCTCCCCGACGATCTCCTTGCCGGTCATGTTGGCGACGGGGAGGGACTCGGTGGCGCCGTAGGGGGTCTCGACGTCGCCGCCGATCACCTGGTGGAGCTGCTCGACGAGGAGCGGCGGCACCGGCGCGCCCGCGATGAGCACGCGCCGGAGCTCCGGGAGCTTCACGCCGTTCGCGATGCAGTACGGGGCCACGCGCCGCCAGATCGCCGGCGAGCCGAACGCGGTGGTGCAGTGGTTGTCGCGGATCGCGGCGACGACCTTCGCGGGGTCGCACGTGCCGGGGCGCGAGGGGTCGAGGTCGGGGATGACGCTGGTCATGCCGAGCGCGCCGTCGAAGAGCGAGAAGAGCGGGAAGGCCGCGCAGTCGACCTCGCCGGGGCGGAAGCCGTAGGTGTCGAGCAGGGCGCGGACCTGCGCCTCGAACATCCCGTGCGTGTAGACGACGCCCTTCGCCGGGCCCGTGCTGCCCGAGGTGAAGAGCACGGCGGCCTCGTCGCCGTCGGCGGTCTCGGCGATGGGGAAGCTCGCCTGGTTCGTCGCGAGCCCCGCGAGGGTCGGCCCGCCCCAGAACCAGCGCCGGCCGACGGTCACGTGCGTCCTGACGCTGGTGAACGAGCCGGAGAACACGACGCGGAGGGCGTGCGCGAGGGGGATGCCGACCATGGCGGTGGGCGCGATGTCCGCGACGCAGCGCAGGAAGGGCTTGACGCCCATCCCGGGGTCGATGAGGACGGGCACGACGCCGGCCTTCATCATCGCGTAGGTGACGGCGATGAGATCGACGCCCGCCTTCACCATGAGCAGGGTGCGCTCGCCCCGGCGGATGCCGGCGGCGTGGAGGGCGTGCGCGTAGCGGTCCGAGAGCTGGTCGAGCTCGCGGAAGGTGACCCGGCGATCCCCCGCGATGACGGCGAGCTGATCGGGACGCGCGGCTGCCTGGAGCGGCAGGTGCCGCGCGATGTTGATCACGTGGCCTCGGGGTTGTTTCGGTTCGCGGCGGAGGTCTCGTCGTCCGCGGCGACGGCCATCCGGCGCTGCTTCTTCGGGGGCTCCGGCTTCCGGCGGGCGGCCTCGTCGCGGGCGCCCGACGCGAAGGCGCGCACGATCGGCAAGAGCGCGTCCTTCGCGTCTTCCAGGACGTAGTGCCCGGCGTCCGCGAAGCGGTGCACCTCGGCGCCGGGGAAGCGGCGCTCCCAGTCCTGGCGGAAGGTGTGGTTGAAGCACCAGTCCTTGTCGCCCCACCCGATGAGCACCGGGTGGTCGTGGAACTTCGCGAGGCCCTGCTCGACGCCGAGGAGCGTGGCCCACGACGGGTGGGTCGCGCGGAGCGGGATGTCCTCGACGAAGCGCTGCACGGCGACGCGGTTGGCCCACGAGTCGTACGGCGCGAGCAGGCCGGCGCGCACGTCGGGCGCGAGGCCCTTCTCGGTGGCCATGTAGATGGCGGCGCCGGCGAAGCCGTTGAGGCCGCGGACGGCGAGGGGGCCGAGCCCTGGGACGCGGCACACCGCGATGCGGAAGGGCATGCGCGGGCTGGGGAAGGCGGCGGTGTTGAAGACGCCGAGCCGGGCGATGCGATCGGGCTGCCGCGCAGCCATGCCCATGCCGATGGCGCCGCCCCAGTCGTGCATCAGGAGGGTGACGTTGCGGAGGTCGAGCGCGACGACGAGCGACTCGAGGCGGTCGATGTGGTCGGCGAGGCGGTAGGGCCCCTCGGCCGGCTTGTCGGAGAGGCCGCAGCCGAGGTGGTCGATCGCGACGACGCGGTGCTCGCCGCGCAGATCCTTCAGGTACTCCCGCCAATAGAACGACCACGTGGGGTTGCCGTGCACCATGAGCACGGGGCCCGCGGTGGCCGCCGGGGTGCCGGTCGGCCCCTCGTCCACGTAGTGGAGCTTGTGGCCGCCGACCTCGTGCCAGTGCGACGCGAACGGGTAGAGCGCCCGCCAGGCCTCGGTCGTTCCGGGCGCGGTCACCAGGTCACGCTCATCATCGCGACGTTGAGCCCGGAGCCGATCCCCATGAGCGCCACGTGGTCTCCCGGGCGGATCCGCCCCGCCTCCTCGGCGAGCGCGAGCGTGAGCGGGACCGCGGCGGGGCCGACGTTCCCGAGGGTCGGGTAGGTGAGGAAGCACTTCTGCTGCGGGATGCCGAGCGCCTGGCAGATCGCCACCATGTGGGACCGCCCCACCTGGTGAAGGATGAACTGATCGATCGTGCCCGCGGACCAGTTCGGCAGCGCCTCGGACGCGTGCGACCACGTGCGCCCGGCCAACGCGACACCGGCCTTCAGGAGGCGCGTGGAGTCCGTCACCATGCTCTCGGCGGTGCCGAGGCAGAGGCGGTTGTTCTCGGTGTCGGCCCGCGACACGGAGCCGTTCACGCGGTGGCCCGTGCGCGTGTTGCGACGGTGGCCGAGGACCATCGCGACGGCCGCGGAGCCCAGCGTGAGCGTGGCGAAGTTGTCCCAGAAGTCCTGGCTGGTGGCGTCCGGACCGACGAGGCGCTTGAGCGTGGCGTCGACGATGTTGCCGGAGCTCTCGCCGTCCACGATGAGCGCGTAGTCGATCACCCCGGCCTCGATCATCTGGCCCGCGGTCTCGATGCCGTTGAGGAAGCCCAGGCAGGCGTTCGCGAGGTCGAAGCTCGCGCAGCGGGTGTCGAGCCCCAATTCGCCGTGGACGAGGCTCGCGATCGAGGGCTCGAGGTAGTCCTTCGAGACCGACGTGCTGATGAGCAGGCCCACGTCGCTCGCGTGCACCCCGGCGTCCGCCAGCGCCTTGCGCCCCGCCCGCGCGGCGACCTCCGAGACGAGCGTTCCCCGGTCCCAGAAGCCCCGCTCGGAGATGCCCGTGAGCAGCTCGATCGGGTGAGGAGGCAGGCGCATCCTCGTCATTGCGCCATTGAGACGGTCCTCGAGCTGGACGCTCGTCACCTTGTTGGGCGCGAGTTCGTAGCTCAGGCTCTCGATTGTGAGGTCTCGGAAGAGCATCGGTGGACCGTTCGGCGCGAGCGTGTATACCGGGAGGCGTTCGACTGCACGGACGGAGGCGGATGCGTAGGCAAGGCGAGCGGCGGGGCGTGCTGCTCATGAACCTGGGGACCCCCGATGCCCCCGACACCGCGGCCGTAGGCCGCTATCTACGCCAGTTCCTCATGGATGGCCGCGTCCTCGACATCCCGACGCCGGCGCGTTGGATGCTCGTCAACCTCGCCATCGTCCCCACCCGCTCCCCCAAGAGCGCGAAGGCGTATAGAGCGATATGGCGTGCCGACGGTTCGCCCCTCCTCGTGCACAGCAGAGCGCTCGCTCAGGCCGTAGAGAGGGAGCTCGGAGAGCATGTCTCGCTCGCGATGCGGTACGGCAACCCTTCGATCGAGGCCGCGATCCGCGAGCTAGGTGAGGTGGATCGCATCGTGGTGGTGCCGCTCTACCCCCAGTACGCGTCCTCCTCGACCGGCACGGCGCTCGAGGCGCTGTTCGCGGCGCTCTCGGAGCGCGTCTACGTGCCGCCCGTCACCGTGATGCCCCCCTTCTTCGACGACCCCGGCTTCCTCGACGCGCAGGCCGCGCTCGCCCGCCCCCTCGTCGACAGCGTCGATCACGTCCTCTTCAGCTACCACAGCCTCCCCGAGCGCCACATCCGCGCCGCCTCGCCGCGCTGCGAGCTCACCGCGGCGTGCTGCGCGCCGGCGTCCGGCACCGTCCCCGCGTACTGCTACCGCGCGCAGTGCCTCGCCACGACGCGCGGGCTCGTCGCCCGGCTCGGCCTCGCCGAGGGGGCGTTCAGCGAGAGCTTCCAGAGCCGCCTCGGCCGCGAGCAGTGGCTGAAGCCGGCGACCGACAAGGTGGTGCCCGACCTCGCCCGTCGCGGCGTGAAGCGGCTCGCGGTGGTGTGCCCCTCCTTCGTGTCGGACTGCCTCGAGACCCTCGAGGAGATCGGCGTCCGCGCGCGCGACGAGTTCCTCGAGGCCGGCGGCGAGGAGCTGCGGCTCGTACCGTGCGTCAACGCGGAGCCGACGTGGGCGGCGGCGCTGGCGCGTCGGATCGCATCGATGTAGGTCGCGGTCGACGGAGCTTGCGGTTCCGCGCCGGCGAGGCCATGGTGCGAGGATGCTGCTGCTCCTGGCGACCCTCGCGTGGGCGGACTCCGGGGACACCGCGGAGCCGCCGGACCCGTGCATCGAGTTGGCGTTCGCGCCGACCGCGTGCGTGTCGGGGGAGACGATCCTGGTCGAGGTGACCGACTGCGGCGACGGGGACTGGCGCAACGACGAGGTCACCTTCGCGCCGAGCTCGGATGATGGCGACATCGCCGCGGGAACCATCGGCGACGACGGCGTGTACCGCACCGCGTACGTCTGCCCCGAGGTCGAGTGTCCCGGAGCGCGTGCGAACCTCTACGTCGTGGTGTTCGACGAGGCCGGCCGCCAGGACTGGGCGTTCGGCGGTGTCGATGTGTTCTGCGAGGAGAACGCGGAGGACCTGGAGGCGGGCCCGGACGGCGCGACCTGCGGGTGTGACGCCGGTGCGGGCGGAGTGACCGCCCTGCTCGCGATGGCCGGGGTGCTCGTCGGGATCGGGCGGCGGCGGCGGGTCGGGTAGCGCGGATTTTACCGCCAAGACGCCAAGCCGCCAAGGGTTCGCGGGAGGGGCGAGGCGGGGAACGGGGAACGGCCACCCACGATACACCCTCCCCATGTCGCGCCTCGACCAGGGCTACCTCAGGGAGATGTACGTGGATCCGTCGCGTGTCGACGAGCCGAACGCCTACCCGTTCGACATCCCGGTCATCCGGAAGCTCGGTCGCCTCGTGCTCCACCCGAGGATGACGTTCTTCGTCGGCGAGAACGGGACCGGAAAGTCGACGCTCATCGAGGCCATCGCGATCAACGCGGGCTTCAACCCGGAGGGCGGCGACAAGAACCTGCGATTTTCGGTGCGTGGGACAGAGTCCCCGCTCCATGGTGCGCTCCGGTTGTCTCGCGGCGCGCGCCGGGAGCAGGACGGGTTCTTCTTGCGGGCCGAGAGCTTCTACAACGTCGCGTCCGCCCTCGACGATGCTGGCGCGTCCCGCTACGGCCCCCGCTCGCTCCACGCGATGTCGCATGGCGAGGCCTTCCTCGCCTTGGTCGAGCACCGGTTCCAGCCGAACAGCTTGTACATCTTGGACGAGCCCGAGTCCGCGCTGTCTCCCCAGCGCCAATTCGTGCTCCTCGCGCACATGCACCGCCTCGCGGAGCACGGCCGCTGCCAATTCGTGGTCGCGACCCACTCGCCCATCCTGCTCGGATACCCCGAGGGAACCATCTACGAGCTCGGCGACGACGGGCCCCACGCCGTTCGCTACGAGGACACCGCGCACGTCCAGCTCACGAGGAGCTTCCTCCAGGATCGGGAGCGGTTCCTGAGCCGGTTGTTGGGTGACTCGGAATAGGGGCGCATCGTGACGCGCGCCCCGGCTACCCGACGAGCCCCTTGAGCTCCCGCAGCCACGCGCCCTCCGGACCGCCGGGGAGCGCCTTTCCGTCGAGCAGATCGCGGATGGCGCCCGACGCCAGGCTCTCGAGCGCCGCGCGGATGCCGGCCCCCGGCGTGATCGGGGGCGTGACCGGGGCGAGCGGGGCGGGCACGCCGAGCGCGTTGATGGCGTCGGCGATGACGCGGCGGCGGTCGGCGTAGGGGATGGTCGCGAGGGTCTCGGGGAGGATGGGCGCGCCGACGTGGTGCACCTGCGCGGCCGCGGGCACGTCGTGGCGGCTCACCCCGTCCACGCCGCCGCGGAACGCCACGGGCACGATCGGGAGGCCGCGCTCCAGCGCGATGTCGACCCACAAGGAGCTGATCTTGTCGACGGGCTGGCCCGGGGTGACCTGCCGCGTGCCCTCGACGTGCACGAGGAGACTCCGGTCGGTCGCGCCGCGCGCGAGGGCGGGGAGGGTCGCCGGATCCTTCTGGTCGAACCAGACGATGAAGGGGTCCTGCTCCTGGCCCGGGTAGGTCGTGAGGAGCCGCTCCAGGGCGCCGAGCCAGCGGTCGCGGTGCTCGACCTTGGCCAGCGCACGCGTCGGCGCGCCGAAGAGCGCCGGCGCCATGCACGTGAAGAGCACGCTCTCCAGGTAATTCTCGTGGTTGCCGAGGTACAGGCACGGGCGGCCGCGCACGCCCTCCATCGCGACCGGATCGTGCACGACGAGGTCCGCGAGGTAGCGGCGGGCGAGCGCCGCGACGATGTCCTCGCCGGGCCAGGCGCCCGCGTCTCCGAGGTCACGGCCGAGGTGGGCCCGCCACCAGCCGGTCACGCGGGTCATGTCGGGGAACACGACGCTGCCGACACGCACGCCGGTAGCGGTGGGGCTCGTGTTCTTGGGGCGGGGGCTCCGCCCCCGCAACGCCCCGAAGTCAGTGGTGTCCGAGCCCGCCCCGTCGAGCGGCGCCCAGGCCACCGTCGCGAGCGGCCGGTTCGCCGCGAAGGCGCGGTCCCCGGCGAGCGTCACGCCGCGGGGGTGCACGCCGAGGCGCACGGCGGCGAGCTCCTTGGCGGCGATCTCGGTGGCGTCGGCGCTCCCGAACACGCGCGCGACGGTGCCGGGCAGCCAGTCGGAGCCCTTCACTTCCATCGCGGTGAGGTGCGCGGTGTCGCCGTCGATGCGCGAGAGCGCCACGCCGGTGCCGGCCTTGCCGAGCAGGAAGTCGCGGCGCGCGCCCGGCGCGGCCTCGCCGATGCGGCCCTTCGGGAGCAGCACCTCCTGGATCACGACGGAGGCGAGCAGGGTGTCGCCTCCGGGCGTCTCTGCGTAGAGGTGGGCGCCGAGCCGGGGCCGCCCGCCCACCATGCCGAGCGCACGGACCTCGCAGCGGACCGGCCGCGCGGGCGGGGCCCCGTAGAGCGAGATGGACTCGATGCGCGAGGGGTACCCGACCTGGCCCGGCGCAACCTCGGGGAACCACGTCTCCAGGCGGTCGTGCGGGATGCCGTGGGTGATGCCGTCGAGCAGCACGTCCGGGGCCGCCGGCCGCAGGATCAGCGTGGCGCCGTTGCTCCCGCGGGCGAGCACGCGCTCGACCACGTGGAAGCTCGGCCCGTGGAACAGCTCGCCGCTCGCGTACAGCTCCGCGCCCATCGGCCCCGGCACCGCGTCCCGCAGCGCGGGCAGCTCCACCGGCGCCACCGGCGCGCACGCCGTCGCGACGAAGAACGGCTCGGGGGCGCCGAGCACGACCCTTGCTCCCGAGCCACTGTCGCCGACGACGGTCGCGGTCACGTCGCGCGGGCCGTCGGGGAACGAGAGCCACCGGGTGACGGAGGCGTCCTTCAGCGCCGGCGCGCCCGTCGCCTGCAACGCGAGCATGACCATGGTCATCGCGGGGAGGGCGGGGAGGACGTAGGTGGGGCAGTGGTCGACGGGGACGGGGAGGGTCACCGTCGTGACGCGGGAGGACACGCCATGTGCATGGCCGCCGACCAAGGGCGCGCCCGACGGCGCGCCCGACTCGGCGGCGGCGTGAGAGCCGCTGGACACGGCGCCGACGGGGCCCCGGCCGCCGCCCCCGGCGGCGGTTGGGGTCAAAGAGGCGCGGGGGGCGTTGCGGGGGGCCGTGCCCCCTGCCCCATGAGCACCAACACCCGACGACGCACCCCGAGTGGGGGTCGCGCCGCCGGGACCGTCAAAAGGGAAGGTCGGACCGCCCGCGCCCTCCACGACTCGCATGCCGAGGCCCCACGCCGAGTAGATCCGCTTGCCGTCGACCCACAAGTGGGCGTCGCAGGTGACGGTGTCGCCCTCGACCGAGGTAATCTCCACCTCGGTCTGGATGAGCTTGTTCTTCGGCACCACCTGCCCGCGGTACTTCCACTTGAGCTCGCGGCCGATGGCGATGGGCTCGAAGCGGGGCGACGCGAACTTGTCGCCGTAGCCCTGGTGGACCATCACGAACTGGAGGAGCTGGATCATCGCCTCGATGCCGAGGCTGCCCGGCTGCACCGGATCCATGTAGAAGTGGGCCTTGAAGAACCACTCCGTCGGGTCGACGTCCTTGTCGGCGCGCCACTTGCCGAGGCCCGCCTTGCCGCCCTCGGGCCAGTAGCCGGTGACGCGGTCGAGCATGCAGAGCATGTCGCCCGGCATCCGGAGCTTGCCGTCGAAGTAGCGGGCGGGGTGCGTGGAGAGGTCGACCAGGAAGTCGTTCGGGGAGGCGAGCCACGCGCGGTCGGCCTCCTCGGAGCCGACGCCGACCTGGTTCTCGAAGGCGGCCGGCGGGAAGAAGCCGAAGACGGTCTTCATCTCGTAGAGCGGCTGCTGGACCCCGTCGGCGTCGGCCATGAACATGGTGACGTCGAAGCCCTCGATGATCATGCCCGCCGAGCGGTTCACCGAGTTGATCTTCACGCGCGTCGTGAGCGTGCCGCTGGTCGGCAGGATCTCGGCGAGCAGCGTGCCGGTGCCGTCGAGGTTGCGGAAGAGCAGGTCGGTGTCGCTCGTCGTGGCCGAGCCGACGTAGCTGGCGAGCCAGCCGCAGGGCTGGAGCGCGGCTTCGAGCAGCACCGCGAACGGCATCGTCGGGTTGCCGTTCTCGCGGAAGTACCAGTCCCGGGCGGGCACGTCGTACTCGATCTCGATGACCGTGCCGGCCTTGCAGGACCCGATCGCGCCGTCGGTGCGCGTGACGCGGGACATGAAGTGGTACGGCGGCCCGGGGAGGCGGGCGACGGCACGGGTGCCGTCGAACACCTTGTACATGGGCCCGAACGCGTCGGAGGGGCGGCCCCAGGCGCACGCGAGGAGCGAGGCGTAGTCCCACACGCAGGGCTTCGGCTCGGTGTGGTTCGCGAGGAGCTGCGGCATGCGCGTGAGCGGCCAGTCCGGCACCATCACGAGCGTGAGCGGGTCGGCGTGGAAGCACTTGAGCCCGTCGACCGTGCACATCACCTGGGCCTTCACGTAGGGCACCGGCTCGAGGCCGACCTCCTGCACGAAGAGCTCGTAGGTGAGGCGCTTGCTGGTCGGGACGACCTGCCCGCGGCAGCGGAGGTGGAAGGTCTCGCCCTGCTTCGGCTCGAAGCGCCAGCCGTCGCGCCGCAGCGTGTGGCCGAGCCCGGTCATGTAGACCTGGAGCGCCTGGAGGCACCCCTCGAACATGAGCGTGCCGGGCATGCAGGGGTCGTTGTGGAAGTGCCCGTCGAAGAACCAGTTCTGCCCGGTGATGTCGCACTCGGCGGCGAGGTAGCCGCGCTTCCACGGGCCGCCCGCGGGGTCGAACGCGGTCACGCGGTCGAAGAACAACATGCGGCCGCCGGCGATCTTGGGCGTCCACGTGTGGGTGTGGGCGCGCTCGAAGCCCGGTCCGAACGCCTCTGCGACACGACCCTCGGTGAAGGCGAGGAGGTCCTCCTTCGAGAACGAGGACTTCGTGCACACGACGGCGGGGGGCGCGAGCGGGCCGGTGAGGTCGACCTCGGCGGTCGCGGCCTCCCAGAGCACGCCACCCGACTTGTCGAGGTCGGCCTGGGAGAAGAACCCGGCCTGCCCCTCGCGGACGGTGAGGCGGACGGCGTCCTGCCCCCCCGTGTTCACCTTGCAGTCGTAGTGGAAGAAGAACATCCGGATGTCGCCGAGCTTCGCGTGCCCGTCGACCTGGATCTCGTACTTCAGGGTGTCGCCGACCGTGGGGAGCCCGCCCTCGTAGCGGAGATCGCAGCCGAGGAGGCGGTACATCCGCTCGCCGCGGTTGTAGTTCAGGTCGACGCCCTGCCAGCTCACGAGCAACAGATCGGCCTGGCCGGCCTCGATCATCACGCCCGCGGGGATGTGGCGCTCGTGGAGGTACCAGCTCTCCTCGGTCACGTCGGTCTCGGTCCAGATCGTGCCCTTGCCGAGGACCGCCGGCGGGCCGTCGATGCCGGTGACGCGGTCGCAGAGGAGCAGCGGCGGCTCGGGCATGCGCACGACGCGCGCGTAGGCGTCCTGGGGGGCGAACTGGGGGCCGAAGTGCGTGGAGATGGGGCCGCGGGACATCGCCTCGAGGTCCCGGCGCGAGAGCTTGGGGCCGGGGCGGGCGGCCGACGGCTTCGCGGGGAGGACGGTGGCGACGAGGGGGGCTGCCGGCGGCGTCGGGACCGTGGGTGCGCTCGGC
>JAUXTN010000037.1 GCA_030684355.1 Pseudomonadota bacterium | reverse complement strand
GGGGCCACCAACCAGGACGTGCTCGCGACGGACGCGCTCTGTGTGGCGGGGCGGTAGGGGATCCGGGCGCCACGGGGCCGCGCGGACGCGGCCCCGTCGGCCCCTTCCGGGCACGGCGCGAGCGCCGCGGTCCGTCCGCGCGCGGGGAGGTGACGGGGGTTCGGACGATCGCGGCGCGCGGCCGGGACCAGCCGCGCCCGGGCGCGCGGCTGCCCTCCAGGCGCCTGGCGCAGCCGAGCTTCGGACGTACTACTCGGGCCCCAGGTTCTCCGCGAACCACGCCGCCATCGAGCGCGCGGGGCGGGGGTTCCGCACCTTGGTGGCCACCTTGTCACGCGCGTTGCCCAGGGCCTTCGACACCATCGGGTGCTCGATCGCCTCGTCGACCGACAGGCCCATCCGCACCATCAGCTCGGCGATCTTCGCGCCGCCGAAGCGGAGCATCATCGGCTCGTCCAGCGCGACGTGGAAGGTCGGGCGCGCGTCCGTGCGCTGCTCGAGCGCCTCGAGCAGCTGGCGGTTCTGCGTCGGCAGCGGATGGTACTCGGCCACGCACACGACGAGCACCTCGGGGAGGCGGCCCGGGAGCACCCGGAGCTGGTCGGCGAGGATCACGCGGGGCGTCGTGCCGCTGTACTCGCCGCTCGCGCCCACCGCGATCGGGAGCCCCTCGGCCGCGAACCGCGCCACGAGGGTCTCCACCGTGTCCTCGAAGAACGCCAGGAAGAGGACCGGGAAGGGGCTCGTCCGCGCGATGCGCACGAGCGCGTCGAGGCGGGCGCCCTCCGTCAGCCACACCTGGTCCTGGACGGTCGGCGCGGGGGGCTTCTTCTGGAACCACGAGAACATCGGGGGCGGCTCGGCTCCGTGGGAGCTTAGCGCGCGGGTGCCCGTGCCCCTTGACGCCGCCCGGACCGCGCCGAAGTTTGGTCGAACCCAGGCTCCCGATGAACCGCACCTGTCCCTCCTGCGGCGCCCAGAACCGCATCCCCGCGCGTCACCTCGCCGACACCGGCAAGTGCGGCGCCTGCAAGACCGCCCTGCCCGCCCAGGCCGAGCCCATCGACGTCGACGCCGCCATGTTCGACGACATCGTGAAGAACGCGCGCGTGCCCGTCCTCGTCGACTTCTGGGCGGCGTGGTGCGGGCCGTGTCGCAGCGCCGCACCCGAGGTGAAGAAGACCGCCGCGCAGGTCGCCGGGCGGGGCATCGTGCTGAAGGTCGACACCGAGCGCCACCCCCAGGTGGCCCAGCGCTTCGGCGTGCAGGGCATCCCCAACTTCGTCGTGTTGCGCGAAGGGAAGGTCGTGTCCCAGCAGGCCGGGGTGGTGCCGGCGGCGCAGATGGTGCGCTGGATCGAGGACGCGCGGGCGCCGGCGTAACGTCCCGAGGCCCGGGCGTTCCCCCCGGCTACGGCGCCCCCGTCCCCGCCGTCCCCTCGAGCCACGTCGGCGGGTGCCCCGTCGACTCGAGGAAGCGCACGAGGTCCGCCGGGGCGAGCGTGACCGTGGCCTCGTTGTGGTTCGGGTGCACCCCCACGAGCGGGTAGTCGCGCAGCGCCGCGTCGAGGACCACGCGCACGCCGCACCCGGTGTCGTTGATCGCCGCCAGAGGGGTCACCGAGCCGGGGGTGACCCCGAGCCACGTCCGCAGCCGCTCCGGGCTGCCGAAGCTCGGGGTGCCCCGGGTGTCGAGCACCTCGCGGAGCGCCCGGAAGTCGACCGGGCGGTCCTCCAGCACGGTGAGGAGCCACATCTGCTCGCGCTTGTCGCGCAGGAAGAGGTTCTTCGCGTGCGCCGCGCCGACGTCGCCCCGGAGGACCTTCGCGGCCTCCACCGTGTACACGGCGGGGTGGCGGTGGACCGTGTACGCGATGCCGAGGGCGTCGAGCCGCGCGAGGACGGGGGCTTCGAGGGAGGTCATCGGCCCCGAATCACCCGCCCGCGCGGCGTGCGCCAACGCGCCACGCCTTCGCCGTCGCACGGCCTTATCGAAAGGCCTACTTGCCCTTCCCCGTCGGAGCGGCCGGCGGCGACTGCTTCTTGTCGTGCGCGGCCTTCGCCTGGCTCTTGTTCGCGGCGTCCTGCTTCTTCGCCTTCTCTTGGGACTTCGGGTTCTTGTCGCCCATCGTGGCCACCTGGTGCTCGCATCGTGACACCGCGGGAGGCTGCGACGGCCCGACCCACGGCGAGGCGCCCCGGAGGTCGGGCAACCCTGGTCATGGGTACACACGCGGCGCGACGCGGCGCGCAACGTTTCCGACTTTCGCCGCCCGGAGGCGCGGCCGCGCCTACTTTCCGAGGAGCCCGGCCTTGAGCGCCGCGGTCGGCGGGATGGGCCCCAGCCAGATGCCGAAGACCATGCGCATGAAGTCGGCGCCCGCGACGGTGGCTGCGGGGCGGCCCTTCACGAGCATGGTGGTGCCGGTGCCGGGCGCGTACTCGAACACGATCTCCTCGCCCCGGAGCACCGCGGCGGGCACCACGGCCAGGAGCTTGTCGATGTTGGCCTGCTGCGCTGCCACGCCCGGCTGCTTGCCGAAGTCCTCCAGGAAGGAGTCCACCATCTGCTCGCGCGAGACCTTGCCGTAGACGAAGTGCATCACCATGCGCTTCGGGGCGTCGGCGCTCAGGATGGCGGCGGGGTCGCCGCTCCGGCTCGGCAGGTAGAGCCCGCCGACGTACACGTCGACGAAGTACTTCTCGCGCAGGCCCATGCCGTTGAGCACCATCGGCTGGCCGGCCACCGTGGCGGTGTCGGCGAGCGTGACGCCCGCGAGGGTGGCGGCGTGGGCCACGGACAGCAAGAGGGCGAGGAGCATGCGCCCCTTCTACCCGAGGATCACTCGATCGTCAGCGACAGGCCCTGGGTTGCGGGGTCGAAGCTCTCGTCCGTGGCGTCGTAGTCGATGAGCACGTTGGGGAGCGCCCAGAGCTGGCCGGTGTATTGGACCACCGTGACCGACCACTCGCCGCGGGGGATCTGCGCGGGATCGGTGACGCTCTCCTGGGTGCCGTCCGCATACACATAGACAGCTGCGCCGGGGAACGACACATCGTAGGTGGTCGCCGGGACGGGCGTGTTCAAAAGAGGACCGTACGGTGCCTCCGTATCGTGCAGGCCCCCGCCGAAGAGCGCCGCGCCCGAGATCGCCTCGCTGCCGTAGAACTCCCCCGGAGGCAGGGTGTCGTCGGTGTAGCGGAGGTAGACGCGCGGCCAGTAGTCCTTCGCCCCGCTCGCCGCGAAGGTGGCGTTGGGATGGGCGTCGGCAGCGCCGTCTCCGTCGGCGTCCGTCGTGTACAGCCAGAAGGCCGTGTCACATTGGTCCGTGCCGTCGTACGGGCCCTCGAGGTCGTACACCTCGGAGTGGATTCCGATGCTCTGGAGCTTGAACGCGCTGAACCCGAACGGGATCGTGGCGTCCGTCGTGTCGTCTACGACGATCTCGAACGCGGGGCGTTGGATCGGCACCTCCCGCTCGACGCTGACCGTGAGGCCGTCGAGCAGCTCGCCGCCACTCACGGAGATGACGGCGGGCACGTAGGACGTCGCGTCGGTGTAGTAGGCGCCCGACCAGTCCCCGCAGGTGCTGCCCGAGTTGGAGGTGGTGATCGGGTTGAAGTTGCCGTCCGTGTCGACGAGGGCGGAGACGAGCCAATGCCCGTCGGGCACGTTCGTGAGCGCCCACGCCGCCGACCGGACGCCGTCCGCGCCCGCGCTGGTGAACGCGGCGGCCGGGATGGTGGCGAAGCTCACGGGCCGGCCGGTGCCCCCGGGCGGGGGCGGATAGTCGGCGTTGTACAACACCATGATCGTGTCGGCGGCCTTCTCCGGCCCGCTCACCACGACCGTGCCGCGAAGGACGTTGAGGGCGTCCGGCGCGTCGGGATCCGTCGGGACCTCGTAGGCGCAGCCGACCAGCAGGAGTGCGAGGGTCATCCTAGTACCTCCAGGTGAGCTCGCCCCAGTACCGGGCGCCGATGAGCTGACCGTTCGGGTGTTCGCGGAAGGTGTTCCCGGCGAGCGCGCCGAGGTTCCAGGCGGAGGCGGCGACCTCGATCTTGTCGTCCTCGAAGGGGCGGACGGCCACGCGCGCGGTGAGGATCGTGCGCGCCGGCACCGCGACGTCGCGCGGCACGACCTGCCCGGTGGCGTCGAACTCGCGGAGGCGCCACACCTGGGGCGAGACGTAGTTGACGTGCGCGCCGACATCGATGCGCCACGGGCTGCGGTACATGACGCCGCCGTTCACCTTCAGGAGCGAGGTGGACTCGTCGGGCGCGACCTCGGCGCCGTCCTGCTCGAGGATGCGCTCCACCGCGACGTTCGCGTACACGTCGAGGCCGTCGAGCGGGAACACGCGGGCCTCGACCTCGCCGCCGAACGCGAGGTAGGTCGGCTCGAGGTTCACGAAGCCGGTCTCGCCCGCGGAGAAGCCGTTGAGCTCGGGATCGTAGGGGCTGTAGCCCGGGGTCACGTCGCGCAGGCCGATGAGGTCGGTCACGCGGTTGACGTAGGCCGCGGCGTCGGCCACGTGGAAGGCGGTCGACTCGTCGTGGATCCCGATCTCGCCGGTGAGGATGCGCTCCGGCAAGAGCTCCGGATCGCCCTTGGTGCTGACGTACACGCCGTCCACGGAGCTCGGCTGGGCGAGGTCCATGTAGCTCTCGAGGAACGTCGGCGAGCGGTAGGAGGTGCCGCCCGTGACGCGCACGCTCGTGCGGTCGGCGACGCGGAGGATCGCGGCGCCGCGCGGCGAGAAGGTCTGCTCGATGGGGACGAGCGGCGTGCGGTCGGCGCGCAACGACCCCACGAGCGCGAGGGGGCCGACCTTGGCCTGGTCCTGCAGGAACGCGCTGAAGTGGTGCTCGAAGAGGGGCTCGCCGAGGTTGATGTACCCCCAGTCGATGCTCTTGTAGCGGTAGCCGAGGCCCGCGTTCAGGCGGTGGGCGACCGGGCCGGTCTTGAACGCGACGTTCGTCTCCAGCTCGACGTCCACGGTGTCGGAGTCGAACGTGGTGTTCAGCGAGTCGCGCTGGCCGGCGTAGCTGGTCCACGGGCCGGTCGCGCCGGAGAGGCCGTTGTAGAACGTGCGGAGGTGGACCGGGCCATAGGCGAGGTCCCCTCGGGCGAAGCCGCCGGAGTAGTCCATCGCGTACGCGCCCAGCGCCCCGAGGGCGTAGAACTCGTTGGTGCCGCGCACGTAGCCGGCGGACACCGACGCGAGGCCCTTCTCGAGGAAGCCCTGGTCGATGCGGGCGTCGGCGCGGGCGCCCTTCCAGGCGTGGGTCTGGTCGTCCTCGAAGAAGGGGACGAGCGAGCCGCCCTCTTCGATGGGGGTCCCCTCCGACCAGCGGCCGGTCTGGTCCCAGCCGGCGCTCATGCGCCACGAGGTGCGCTCCTTGCGCCCGTCCACCACGGCGGTGCCGCGCACGTAGGACGGCGAGCCGCCCTCGACGTGGACGAGGCTCTCGCCTTCGCCGGGCACCTTCGTGATGATGTTCACCACGCCGGTCATGGCGTTGGCGCCGTAGATGGCGGAGCCGGGCCCCCGGATGACCTCGATGCGCTCGATCTCTTCGAGGCCGATGCCGAGCACCGCCCAGGAGACGATGCCGAGGAAGTCGAGGTAGACGCTGCGGCCATCGACGAGGACGAGGACTTTGTTCGAGAACTCGCGGTTGAACCCGCGGATCGAGAGGTCGCCCTGGCCCGCGGAGAGGAACATCACGTCGAGGCCGGCGACGCGCCGGAGCACGTCGGGGACGGTGCTGGCGCCGGAGAGCCGGATGTCCTGCTCGGTGAGGATCGTGACGGTGGACGGCGAGTCGAGCGGCGACTGGCCGTAGCGGGACGCCGTCACGACGACGCGCTCGTAGGCCTCGGAGAGGAATTCGCCCTGATCCGGGAGGATCACCGGGCCGGTGTCGGCGGTCGGGGTCTCGGCGGTCGGGGTCCCGGAGGTCGGGGTCCCGTCCGCGAACCCCACGGTGGCGGGCGTGGCGTCCGCCACCGTGGGGTTCGCGGCGCGCGCGGCCGCGCGCTCGGTGATCGTCTTCGAGAGGGCCTCGAGCTCCTTCGCGATGGCGGAGAGCCGCTCGACCTCCTGGAAGTCGACCGCGGCGGGCGTGCTGTCGGCGACCGGGGCCGCCGCCGCCACGACCACGGCGGGCTCGCGCTGCCGCTCCAGCTTCGCGGTCAGGACGGCGATGACGGGGTCGATGTCCGCGGCCTTGTCGGGCGCGACGGCGCGGTAGAGCTGGAAGTACTCGAGCGCGTGCGGGAGGTCGCCGAGGTCGTTGTAGGACCGCGCGATGTTGTAGAGGGTCGCCGGGTGCTCGTACACCGCCTGGGCGGCGAGGAATTCGTCCAACGCGAGCTGGAACTGCTTCGCCTGGGCCGCTTCGAGCCCCGCCAGGAAGTGCCTACGCGCGTCGTCCTTCGGCTCCGCGTGCGCCGCGGGCATCCACGTCGCGAGCGCGAGGAGGAGCAGGGAGAAGGGGAGGTGGGGCCGGGTCCAGCGAGGACCGGCGGTTCGTCCAGGCTTCATTTGAAGTCGTCCGGAAGTGGCATGTACCCAGGGGGAATTTCGGGCTTCCCCGGCGAGGGTACATCCTTTCCGGACGAGTTGGAAGTCGAATCCGTGGATTTACCCGATCCATCCCCGGTTCCCTTCGCCTTGCCGGACGACGTCCTCCCGGTGCCGGGCGACGTCTTCGCGGTGCCGTTCCCGGGGCCCGGAGGCGGCGGCGTGACGGTGCCGGGTGCGGGCGTGGCGCCGGTGCCGTCGGGCGTCGTCACGCTCGCGCCCGCGGTCGGCGCGCCGGGCCCCGGAGGGGTGTCCGTGCCCGCGGGGGCGCCGGTGCCCGGAGCGGCGCCGGTTCCCGGAGGGTTTCCCGGCACCACGGCGGTCGTGGGGGGAGTCGCCGGCGGGGCGTCGTCGTGGCCGGCCAGGTAGACCGCGCCCGAGATCGACAAGAGGAGCAGCAGCGCGAGCAGCGCCACGGGCCACCGCCGGTGATCGCGACCGAGGGGGCGCGCGGTCGACTCGGTCGTGGAGTCGTTGGGCGACTCGGTGCGCGGCGGGACGAGCGTGCCGCTGATCGAGCGCGACGTGGAGTCGTGCTCGGCGCGCAACCCGATGCAGCTCGCGAGGTCGTCCATCAGGGACTTCACGTCGGGGTAGCGATCGGCCGGGCGCTTCGCGAGGCAGCGCCGCACCACGTCCTCGAGGCGCGCCGGGATGTTGAGCTCCGGCGCGACCGACGCGAAGGTCGGGATGGGGTCGTTGAGGTGCGCCACCATCGTGGCGGTGCTCGACGCGCCGTGGAAGGGGTAGACCCCGGTGAGCGAACGGAACAGGAGCACGCCGATGGCGTAGATATCGGCGCGGTGGTCGATGTTCCCGCCCCGCACCTGCTCGGGCGCCATGCAGTGCGGCGAGCCGAGCACGAGGCCTTCACGGGTGAGCGCCTGGTCGATCTCCTGGACCTTCACGAGCCCGAAGTCGACCACCTTCACGTGCTCGCCGCCCTCGTCGTCCGTCGCGAGGAGCAGGTTGGACGGCTTCAAGTCGCGGTGGATCACGCCCTTCTTGTGCGCGTAGCGCAGGGCGGTGCACACCGCGAGGAGCAGCCGGATCGCCCGATCCGCGGGCAGCGCGCCGTTCCCGAGCAGGTCGGTGAACCGGGGCCCCTCGATGTACTCCATCGCCAGGTAGAACCGGCCGTCCTCGGCCTCGCCGTAGTCGTACAGCGTCACGATGTTCGGGTGGTCGAGCGTCGCGAGGGTCTCGGCTTCGAGCCGGAAGCGCTTCTCGAAGTTCCCCGACTCGTCCGCGTCCGGCGGCGGATGGAGGATCTTCAGCGCGACCCGGCGTCGCAACTGGATATGCTCCGCGAGGAACACGGCGGCCATGCCGCCACGCGCGATCAGCCGCTCGACGCGGTATCTTCCGGCAACGACCGGCCCGCCCCCTGCGGCTGGCGCGCCGCGGGGTGGGAGTACGGGGGGATCGTGTTCGTCCATCGGCAGGTCCGACCACAGGTTCAACCATGGTAGCACGCATTCTCTTTTGGAGATCCCTTCCCGCGTGGCCCGTCCTCCCGTAGCGTTCGATCGATGAGGCGAGGATGAGCCTGGTCCTGCTCGCCGCGTCGTCGGCGCTCGCGGCCTCGCCGGTCGCCCGGGTGGGGGGACTCGGGGCCGCGCGAGCGGTCACGCTCCTCGCCCAGAGAACGGACGAGGTCGCGGTGATCGCGTGCAATGACGCCGGGACCGCTCCCGACGCCACGGCGGACGGGATCTGGACCTGCGGGCCCCTCCCGCCGGTGAGCGGCCCCGTCCACCTGGGGCTCGCGCGGGACGGTCGCCTGCTCGACGCCGGGACGACGACGTTCGGCGCGGACCTCTCCCTCGCGGTGCAGGACGGCGCGGTCGTCCTGGGCGCGGACCTCGCCCCCACTCCCGCCGCCGCGCCGAACCCCGGGGCCCCGACCGTCCTCGCGCGGGTCACCGGCCTCGGGGACGGCTCGGCCCCGGTCGTGCGGCTCCAGGCGCCCCAGGGCGCGGTCGAGGTCATGTGCCGGGACGACGGCGTGTTCCCGGACGACGCGCGGAACGACGGCGTTCACGGCTGCGCCGGGCCCGCGCCGGGGCCGCGCGCCGAGGTGTTCATCAACGGGAAGGACGGCGCGACCCGGTCCTACGGCTCCGTCGCGTGGGACCTCTCGGGGCCGGTCGTCTACCTCGTGGTCGACGGCGCGGCGGGCAACTCGCGCGTGGAGACCTTCCCGATCGTCCCGTTCCCGGCGGTGGACAAGGACGCCGGCGGCCCTCCCCCCGAGCCCACGCCCGTGACGCCGCCCGATCCCGTCGCCCCGCCGAGCCCGGACGCCAACCAGCCGCCCCCGGGGGATGCCCCGGAGCGCTCCCCCGTCGCGACGCGCGAGGCCTTGCCGTCGGGCGCCGGCTCGCCGCTCGCGCTGCTCGTGGCCTTCGCGCTCGGGGCCGGCGGCGCCGTCCTGCTCCGTCGCCGCGCCGCTCGGCTGCCGGCCTCGCTCGTGGTCCACCCCGCGCCCCCTCTCCTGCCCGGCGGGCCCACCCTCGCGGACGGCCCGGTCGCGCTCCGCGCCGACGATCCCCTCGCGCTCGCCGCCGCGATCCTCCCCGCCCTCGCCCGCCAGCGGCGCGTCGTCCTCGTCGCGCCCCCCGACGCCGCGCTCCCCCCCGTCGCCGACGGGCCCGTCTACCGCGCGGCCCTCACCGACTGCGAGGAGGTGGAGGCCGCCGTCCGCGCCCTGGCGCGCACCCCCGGGCCGCCCGTCGCCGTGCTCGTCGTGGGGGACTCCACCCTCACCGATCCCGGCGCCGTCGCGCCCGACGCCGTGCGGAAGCTCCGGGAGGGCCTCGGCGCGGGGGTCTGGCTCGGCGTGCTCGTCGCGGGCCCCGCGCCCGCCGGCCTCCCGTCGTGGACCGCCACCGGCCCGCCCTGGGCGCTGACCCGCGCGTAGCCAGGCCGGCTAGCGCACGGCCTGTCTATCGTTATCGGGTCGGCGGCCCGCCGCACGAGAACCGCGGCCCCCCCCCCGTGCCGCCCCTTACGCGGCCCGCCGATCCCGCCCGCCCCGCGCTACGCTGTCGCCGTGTTCGTGCTCCTCCTGGCGACGGACGCGGCCCGCGCCGCGGAGCTTCCCGAGGTCGGCTCCGCCGATCGCGTCCGCGTGGACATCCCCGACATGCCGGGCGCCGAGGCCACGAGCGACCGCGGGAGCGTGCTGCTCGCGCCCCCCGCCGCCGGCACGAAGTGGCGGGTCGAGGAGGCCCCCTCGCTCGACACCTATGACGCCACCGAGGGGATCGAGGCCCTCGGTGCCGAGGCCTGGCATGCCGCGGGGCTCACCGGCGAGGGGGTGAAGGTCGCCGTCTTCGACGTCCAGTGGTTCGACGCCGCGCTCTGGCCCGACGAGCTGGGCGCCTACACCACGCACGACTGCCAGACGCACCGCTCGTGCGACGTGGCGATGGACACCTTCCGCCCCCGCTACGGCTTCGAGGAGGGCAGCCACGGCGTGGCGTGCGCGCAGGTCATCCGCGACATCGCGCCGGGGGTCGAGCTCTACCTCGTGCGCGTGAACGGGCAGACCACCCTGGAGAACGCGGCGGCGTGGGCGGTGCGCGAGGGCATCGACGTGGTGAGCATGTCGATGTCGTTCTTCAACAACAGCTTCCACGACGGCAGCGGCGGCGTGAACGACGCCGTCGACATCCTCACCGCGGGGGGCGTGCTCCTCGTGAACTCGGCGGGCAACTACGCGGAGGAGCACTGGGTCGGCGAGTACGACGACGCCGACGGGGACGGCGACCACGACTACAGCTGGGGCAGCTCGTACATGCCGGTCTACTACGGGGCCGGCACGCAGAGCGTGCAGATCACGTGGGACCAGTTCGGCGCCTGCGGCGACACCGACCTGGACGTCTACGCCTACGACCGCGCCGGGAACGTGGTCGGACGCGCCGAGGCGCGCCAGCAGGCCGACGCCGACAACTGCTCGCCGGTCGAGCGGCTGCGCCTCGTGGCGGACGAGGCCGACTGGTACTGGATCCGGGTCGTGCTCCACGCGGGGGATCCCTCGACCCGCTTCTCCCTGTTCGGCCGCGGCGGAAACCTCCTGCGCACCGAGCCCGGCAGCGTCGCCGATCCGGCGAGCCACCCCTCCGCCTTCACGGTCGGGGCCGTGCGCGCCGACGGCTACCTCGGCAACGACGTCGAGGCGTTCTCGTCGCAGGGGCCGACCCACGGCGGCGCCGCGAAGCCCGACATCGCCGGCCCCGACGGCCTCACCACCGGGGTGTACGGCGTGCGCGGCTTCTACGGCACCTCCGCCGCCACGCCCGCCGTCGCCGCGGCGGTTGCGCTCCTGCTCTCCGAGGATCCACGCCTCACGCCCCAGGAGGCCGCGGACCGCCTGGTCGCCAACGCGATCTCCGGGCGCGCCACCTGGGAGGCCCCCGACGGCGCGCTCGGCGCGGGTTACGCGCGGCTCCCGGCGCCGGGTTCGGCGGGGGATCGGGGCTGTCCTGCTCCGGGCGGTTCGGGGGGGGCCGCTGCCGTGTTCGTGCCCTCCCTGCTATGGTTGTCGTTGCTTCGTCGGAGACGCGCGTGATTGCCTTGTCGTTGTTGGCCCTGGGTGGCTGCCACGTTTTTGACGTCGTCGAGATCGTCTGTGCGGCAAACGAGCCCTGCGCGCGGGGCGACGGCGGCGACGCCGACACGGACACCGACGCCGACACGGACGCCGATACGGATGTCGACACCGACACCGGCCCCGTCGTCCTCCCGTCCCGCGGGTGGGTCATCTCCGGCCTCGCGACCGGCGGCGGCCGCGTCATCGTGTTCAACTCCGACGCCGCGCAGGTCGCCGCGTGGACCGACATCGACGACGCCAACGGCCCCGTCGCCTACGACCCCGTGACCGGCGCCGCCGTCCTCGCCTACGACGGCGCGCTCTACCAGCTCTCTGCCGACGGCACGATGAAGCGCGCCGCGGACCCGTTCCCCGACGCGCTGAGCGTCGCGTTCGCGGACAACCGTGCCTACGTCGCGACCGGCGCGGGCATCACGACCTGGTTCGCCGACGACGACACCACGGACAGCGTGCCGTTCGAGACCACGCCGCTCGCCGGCCTCGTCGCCGTGGGCCTCGGCCCCGCGGGCTCGGTCTACGCGTCCGACACGGACGGGGGCGCCCCCGACTTCTACCAGTGGTCCGTCGGCTCCCTGCCCACGTCGCTGTACCGCGACTACGACAGCAGCGCCGCGCGCGCCCGCATCGTGTTCGCGGGCCCGGAAGACGCGCCCTACACCTGCTCCGAGGCCGGCGCCATCTACGCGGTGTCCGCCCTCGCCGAGGGCAGCTCCCGCCCCGTCGTCTACTACTCGGGTGAGCTCACCGACGTGAGCGCCTGCGCCTACGACCCGGGGGACGCCTCCTGGCTCATCTTCTCGCCCACGGCCGGCGTCGTCCGTCTCGACGCCCAGAGCCGCTCCGAGGTGGTCCTCGCGCCGGGGTCCTCGTACAGCTTCGTCCGGGGCGCCTTCTACTAGCTTTGTCGAGGTTCCCCATGGCTTTCGTTCCCCGTCCCTCTACCGCCGCGTGCCTGCTCGTGCTGGTGGCCGGCTGCAAGGGCTGCCAGAGCGAGGAGCTGCTCCCGACCCTGCTGGAAGCCGAAGACGCCACGGCCGTGGGCGTGTGGGTGGGGCAGGGCCTGGGCGCCTCGCCGATCCACGTGCCGGTCTACGCGACCAACGCGCTGGGCGCCGCGGTTCCCACGGAGACCATCGCGCTCACGTCGGACGGCACGGTGGGCGCCTCGCTCGCGCCCGATGCCGACGGCTGGGCCCTGGCCGAGGTGAGCGCCCCGGGCCGGGGTCGGTACGGCCTCGGCGCGTCGGTCGGCGGGACCACGGCCGAAGGGGATGCGTGGGTGGTGGACGTTGCGCCCGGGGGCCTCGACTCGCTCGCCGCGCCGCTCCCGCTCGATCCGTCGCAGATCGCGCGCGCCGCCGACGGCATCGCGTGGGCCTCCGGCAACGAGGTGTGGTGGAGCGGATGGGACGGCGCGCCGGCCACGCGGGCGCTCGCGCTCGCCGAGCCCGTGGTGACCCTCATCTCCGCTGAGATCGACGCCGACGGCGTCACCGACCTCGTCGTGCTCTCCGAGACCCACGTGGCCCTGCTGCGCGGGCGCGATGCCGGCGGGCTCGTGTGGGGCGGCGGCTGGACGGCCACCGAGGGGCGCACCATCACCGGCGCGTCGGTCGCCGATCGGGACGGCGACAGCGTGGCGGACCTCTCGCTCTCCCTCGCCGACGGCGATGGCGCGTGGATCTACCAGATGGACGGGGACGGCGTGTGGGGCTTCTCCGCGGCCGACGCCCTCCAGCTCGACTACGCCGTGTTCGGCATCTCGGTCGAGGACCTCGACCAGAACGGCGTCGGCGAGGTCACCGTCCTCAGCGAGGACGGGCTGTTGCGCCGCTACACCAAGCTCGACGGGAGCTGGGCCGCGACCCTCACCGGCTCCCAGTTCGCCCTGGAGACCGCCGCGGGCGCGCGCCTCTGGCCCGCCACGGACCTCACGGGAGACGGCATCCCCGAGCTCGTCGCGACCGGCCCCTCCCTCGACGGCACGGGCTGGGTGGCGTGGGTGGTGACGGCCGGGCTGGCCTCGCCCTCGCAGTTCCCGATCGTGAGCACGGCCGGGGAGACCCCCTACCCGTGGATCGGCTTCGCGATGGGGGATCTGACGGGCGACGGCCTGGCGGACGTGGCGTTCACCGCCCCGGGCCGCTTCACATGGGCGGAGTGGACCGGCGAGACCTTCAACCTCACCGCGCGCCGCGACGTGCCGGCGACCGCGCTGCTCGAGCTCGACGACGTCGACGACGACGGCATCGTCGACGCCGTGCTCGGCGGCGAGACCCTGCGCGTGCTCCACGGCGCCCGAGACGAGGACGACCCCGCCGATCCCAAGGATGTGCCGCAGGCCTGGGTCGTGCGCGCCCCGACCCCGCTCGTGTTCGGCATCCACCTCGTCGCCGAGCCCGTCGTGACCGACGTGAACGGGGACAGCATCGTCGACGTCGTCGGGCTCGTGCTCCCCAGCGGCGGCACCACCGGCGTCGCGCTCCAGGGCTACCAGGGCGTGCCCGCGACGGACACCGTCGCCGAGACCATCCGGAGCGGCGGCAGCGTCACCCTCTCCGGCAGCGGCACGCCGCTCGCGCTCGCGGTCTGCGACACCGCCGCCTACGCGCTCTACGAGGAGGCCGACGGCTCGGGTGTCCTGCAGACCTGGCTCGTGCGCGCCAACCTGGGCGCGGGCCTGGGGCCGAGCCTCGTCGGCGCGCGCATCGCGGTCGACGGGACCGCCCTCGCCTGCGGCACCTTCGCGCTCGGCGATGTCGCCGTGGCCGATGTCTCCGGGGTCGTCTCCTACGTCGATGCCGACGGCACCCTCGTCGTGGGCGAGTCCATCGGCGCGCTGGACGCCATGGCGGCGGTCGACACCGACGGCGATGGCCTCGACGAGCTCGTCGCGTGCGCCGAGGCGGGCTGTGTCGTGGCCACGGGCGACTTCGACGACGACGGCGTCGCCGACCTCGCGGTCCAGGACAGCACCGGCACCCTCGTGACGATGGGCGGCACCGCCTACGCGCTCGCGGGCCCCGGCGGCCTGCGGGTGGGCGACGCCGACGGCGACACCGTGGCGGACCTCCTCCTCGGCGAGAACGGCACCGCCCGGATCGTGCGCGGCGTCTCCGGCGGCCTCACCCCCGCGGTCGGCGGCTTCACCTTCCGGCCCACCTCCGACGCCGTGCGCTACGGGGACCTCGACGGGGACGCCCTCCCCGACGCCTTCTTCTTCGGCGCCGACCCCGATGCCTCCGACACCGACACCCAGTGGGTCGGCACGCTGCTCTACGCGCGGGCCACGGAGTAGCCCATGTCCGTGCGTGCTTCCGAGAGCGTCCTGGTCACGGGCGGCACTGGCCGCATCGGCGTGCCCCTCGTCCGCGCGCTCCTCGCCCGCGGGGACCGCGTCACCGTCCTCACGCGCAACCCCGCGGCCGCCCAGAAGATCGAGGGGTGGGCCGGCGCGCGGTTCGTGAAGGGCGGCCTACCCGACGCCGCCGCCCTCGCGGACGCCCTCGGCGGCGTGACCGCCGTGTACCACCTCGCCGGGGGCGTGCGCGGGCGCGGCGCCGACACCGCGGATCGCCTCAACCGCGAAGGCACGCTCGCCGTGCTCGCCGCGGCCCGGGGCGTGAAGCTCCGCGCGTTCGTGTACGCCTCGTCCTGCGCCGTCTACGGCGACCGCAGCGGCCTCTGGGTCAGCGAGGACTACCCGCCGAGCCCGCACACCACCTACGGCGAGGCCAAGGTGGCCGCCGAGCGCGCCGTCCTCGACGCCGCCACCGCCGGGCTCCCCGCGCGCATCGCCCGCATCGGCGCCGTCTACGGGCCGGGCCTCCCGTTCCTCCAGGCCGAGCAGATGCGCGCCGGGAAGGGGTGGTTGCCGGGCGAGGGGCGGAACCTCGTGCCGGTGGTGCACGTGGACGACTGCGTCGCCGCGCTCCTCGCCATCGGAGACGCCGACACGAGCGGGATCTTCCACGTCGCCGGGCGCAGCACGCCGACGTTGAAGGAATTCTACGCGGCCGTGCACGCGGCGAGCGGGGGCGCTCCGATGCGCTTCTGGTCCACCTGGATCCCGAGCGCCCTGCAATTCGCGGCCGCGCGCGCCAACGAGCGCGTGGTGGCGGGCCTCGGCGGGCGTCCGCGGTTCACCGAGGACAACCTCCGGCTCCACACCGCGTCGGTCCGATTGCGCACCGACCGCTTGGAGAAGGAGCTCGGCTTCGTGTGGAGCTGGGGCGACCACAAGGATGGCGTCCGAGCGGCCGTACTCCCGAGCGGCGAACGCGCGGCTTGACGGCGCCTCGTGCTCCGGCCTATAAGCTTCGGTCGGAGCCGAGCCCATGACCCTTCTGCCGCTGTCCCTGCTGTTCGCCGGCTGCACCCCCCAGGATGCGGAGGTCACCGGTGACTTCGCGATCTTCCTGGCGGCGGCGTCGTCGGAGAACATCGACCGCCTCGAGCGCACCGGCACCGACGTGGAAGCCGCTCCCGGCAAGCTCGGCCTCACGCCGATCGACTGCCGCGATCTCCAGTCGCTCGAGACGGTGGAGGCCATCGAGGCCGCGCGGCTCGCCGGCGTGGACTACGCGGCGGAGTGCTGCTCCGAGGGTGACGGCGAAGATTGCACGCCCATCCAGGCGCGCTGGTTCGGCTGGCTCGACGACTACGCGTACTTCCTGAACGAGGGCAAGATCGAGCCGTGGCGCACCGAGGCGGTGCTCACGACCGAAGGCGACCTCCAGCTCACCGTCCACATGGACTTCCCCCAGTGGGGCGACTTCCGCTTCGGCTGGGTCATCGACCCCGACTTCCAGCCCACCGAGTGTGAGGATGGCGAGAACGGCGCGGAGCTCGTCGACGTGGACGGCGGGAACTGGCTCGAGAACTGGTCGGTCAACGAGGAGAAGGGCAAGCTCTGGCACCTGAACTCCGGCGCCTACCAGATCAACCCGAGCGACAACGCCGTCGCCTGGTACTTCGAGCAGGAGTGGCAGGCCGGCGCGACCTTCGCGCGGTTCGCGGACGAAGAGTTCTACGGCCACGCCATCGACTACCAGGACGAGCTCTACCGCCCGTTCTACGCGAACAGCTACGCGGGTGACTGCAACAACGGCACGGACGACGACGGCGACGGCTACCGGGACGCCGGCGATCCCGACTGCGTCGTCGGTGACTTCGAGGGCACCTCGATCCCGCAGCCGCGCGGCGCGAACCCCGACGAGATCTACAACAACTGGGTCTCGGTCACCGAGGACTGGTTCGCCGAGTCCGTCACGGACCTCAACACGATCGGCAAGTCCGCGTTCCCGCTCGAGATGAAGATCGAGAACAACAACTGGCGCTCGGTCGACGAGTCCGCCAGCGGCCTCGACAGCTGGCTCGGCGTGAGCCCCTCGTGGGTGCGCATCGACAACCCCGAGGCGATCGAGGTCGGCAACGACACCCCGATCACCGGCGAGTTCCAGATCTACCTGGAAGGTGTGGCGGCGGCCTCGAAGGTGTTCGTGCACGGCACGTTCTCCATCGACAACGTCCGCGAGGACGTGTGGGGCTTCCAGCGCGGCACCCTCGAAGAGGTCAAGCAGGAAGAGAACAACACGCCGACTTGCGGCGAGGACCGCACCACTACCGTCGAGTAGCGGTCGCGGGATATATACAGTTTGACCGGGACGTCCTCGACGGAGCCGGATGCGTCCCCCCTGTTCGTCTGGCACCCTGGGAGGCCCGGTCACCCCCTTCGCGGCCCCTGCTCCCGCCTCGGCGTGGAGCAGGGGCCGCGTCTCGTTGCGGCGGCGGGGTTAAGCCCGCGGCGATGCTGTCGCTCCTGCTGCTCGTCGCGTGTCAGCGCGAACCCGCCTCGCTCGGCGTCTACCGTTCGGGTCCGAACGCCGTGGCGCGCGGTGCACGCACGGGCGAGGTGCTCCTGTGGGGCCCCGCCGGCACGGTGCGGCGGGTGCCGACGCCAGGCGCCGCCGGCGCGGTGCTCCTCGGAGAGGACGGTCCGCTCTGGATCGTCGACCGCGAATTGCCCGCCCCCACCAAGGCGGTGCCGGTGACCGCCGTGATGGTCGAGCGCGCCGGCTTCCGGATGCGGGCGCTGCTCGTGCCGCCGGATGCGACGCCGGCCGCCCCGGGGGTCGCCGCCCCCGACGCCGCGAAGGCCGGCGGGGTGTACGTGCGCAGCGTCGTGAAGGTGCGGCGCGAGAAGGCGCCGCCGATCTACGTCGTGACCGCCACCGGGGATGACGTGGGCGCGGGCGCGTTCGACGGCCCCGCGGACGTGCGCGCCGGTGCGAACTGCACGGCGGCGCTGGGCCTGCTCGACGACCAGGGGGAGGCGCTCCTCGCGTCGATGCCCCTCGCGGCGGCGACCCGGACCTGCGCGGTCCCCATGGTCGTGTCCCCGATCGATCGCGACGGTGACGGTGTCCTCGACGTGCTCGTGCACGGGCAGAACGGCACCAAGGGCTTCCGGAGCTGGTTCCGGATCGACGGCACGACGCTCGTGGCCGGTCCGGAGGACGTGTGGGAAGCCATTCCATGAGCACCGAGGCGCCGATCGTGCTCGACGGCCGCTCGCTCACGGTCGACACCGTGCTCGCCGTCGCGCGCGGCGGCGCCCGCGCCAGCCTCGCCGAGGACGCCCGTGCCCTCATGGAGCGCTCGCTCGCGTGGGTGCAGGCCATGACCCACGGCGACGCCCCCATCTACGGCATCAACACCGGCTTCGGCTCGTTGGCGCGCGTGCGGATCCCGCCCGAGAGCACCGCGGCGCTGTCCCGCAACCTCATCCGCTCGCACGCCGCCGGGGTCGGCCCGCCCGCCCCCGCCGAGGTCGTCCGCGCGATGATGCTGCTGCGCGCGAACGCGCTGGCCCGCGGCGCGAGCGGGTGCCGCCCGGCGCTCGTCGAGACCCTCCTCGCGATGCTCGCCGCCGGGGTCATCCCCGTCGTGCCGCGCCAGGGCTCGTGCGGCTCGAGCGGGGACCTTGCCCCGCTCTCGCACCTCGGCCTCGTGCTCTTCGGCGAAGGGGGCGAGGCCGAGCACGGCGGCCTCCGCCTCCCCGGCCCCGACGCGATGCGGCGCGCCGGCATCCAGCCGTTGACCCCCGCCGCCAAGGATGGCCTCGCCATCACCAACGGCGCCCAGCTCACGACCGCGATCGCGGCGCTCGCCGCCCACGACGCCGACGTGCTCCTGCGCGCCGCCGAGGTCGCCGCCGCGATGAGCATCGAGGCGCTCCGGGGCGTCACCCGCGCCTTCCACCCCGCGGTGCACGCGCTCCGCCCCTACCCGGGCGCGGTGGCGTGCGCGGCGCGGCTCCTGACGCTCCTGGAGGGCTCCTCGCTGGTCAACTCGCTGCCCGGAAAGGTGCAGGACGCCTACTCGCTGCGCTGCACTCCCGTCGTCCTCGGCGCCTGTCGCGACACCCTCGCGTTCGGCCGGGCGCAGGTCGCCGTCGAGATCAACGCCGTCACCGACAACCCGGTCATGCTCATGGACGAGGAGGGGCCGGACCACGCGTTCTCGGCGGGCCTCTTCCACGGCGAGCCCGTCGGCATGGCGGCGGATGCCATGCGCATCGCCGTCGCCGAGATCGGCTCCCTCTCCGAGCGCCGCCTCTTCCGCCTCACGACGGGCTCCCTCTCCGTGCGGCTCCCGCCCGCGCTCGTCGGCGCCGACCGCCCCGACCTCGGCATGCTCGTCCCGCAGACCACCGCGGCCGCGCTCGTCTCCGAGAACAAGGCGCTGGGCTGGCCCGCCACGATGGACTCCATCCCCACCTGCGAGGACCAGGAGGACCACGTGGCCATGAGCACCACCGCCGCCTGGCGCCTGCGCGAGACCGTCGAGAACAGCCGTCGCGTCGTCGCGATCGAGCTCCTCTGCGCCGCCAACGCGCTCCGGTTCCGGCTCGGCGAGCCCTCGGCCGCCGGCGTGACCTTGGGGGCCGGCGCCGCGGTGGCGCTGGGACGCGTCGAGGCCGCGCTCGAGGGCACGCGGGTGCCCGGCGAGCAGATCGAGGCCGTCGCCCGGCTCATCAGTGATGGCGCCCTGGAGGGCCTGTGAGCACCGTCGTCATCCTCAACGGCCAGGCCCTGACCCCCGATCACGTCGCCGCCGTGGCGCACGGCGCGCGGGTCCTCCTCGCGGGGGACGCCCGGGTGCGCATGGAGCGCTCCGCCGAGGCCTACGCCGCCCTGCCGAGCGTGCTCGAGCAGAAGCGCCGCTACCTCGTCGGCGAGTTCGCCGTTCCCGACGGCGACATCGTCGCCGCCTTCGTCCTCGGGCACTGCGCCGGCGTCGGGGACCCCCTCCCGTCCTCGATCGTGCGCGCGCTGATCGTCTGCCGCGCGAACGTGCTCGCCACCGGCTACTCCGGCGTGCGGCCCGCGCTCGTCGAGGCCCTCCTCGAGCTGTTGAACCGCGGCATCACCCCCGTCGTGCCCTCCCAGGGCTCCGTCGGCGCCGCCGGTGACCTCGCGCCGCTCGCCCACGTCGCCCGGGTGCTCTGCGGCCTCGGCGGGGCCGTGCGCCTCGCCGACGGCACCCTCACCGAGACCCACGACCTCCCCGCGTTCACCCCGACGCACAAGGAGGCCCTCTCCCTCATCAACGGCGCCACGCTCACCAGCGCCCTCGCCGCGATGTCCGTGCACCGCGCCGAGCGGGTCCTCGACGCGATGGAGGTGGCCTGCGCCATGACGATGGAGGCCCTGCGCGCCGACACCCGCTGCCTCTCGCTGCGCGCCATCGACGCCCGCGGCCACGGCAGCGCCACGCTCGTCGCCAGCCGCATCGCGAAGCGCCTCGACGGCAGCCAGCTCGCCGTGCCGAGTCGCTCCCCCGACGCCTTCTCCATCCGCGCCGCCCCCGCGGTGCTCGGCGCCGCCCGCGACGCCCTCGGGTTCGCCCGCGACCTCGTCCTGCGCGAGCTCAACGGCGCCTGTGACAATCCCCTCTGGATCGAGGAGGAGGGGGTCATCGAGGCGGGCAACTTCCACGGCGCGCCGGTCGCGCTCGCGTGCGACGTGCTGCGCATCGCGATCACCCAGGCCGCCACCCAATCCGAGCGCCGCACCTACCGCCTCACCAGCGGCTCCCTCACGGGTGACCTCCCAAGCTTCCTCGTCGAGGGCACCGGGCTCAACTCCGGCTTCATGCTCGCGCAGTACACCGCGGCGTCGCTCGCCAGCGAGTGCAAGGGGCTCTCCCACCCCGCCTGCGTCGACACCATCCCCACCGTCCAGCATCACGAGGATCACGTCAGCATGGGCCCCATCGCGGGGCGGCTCACGTTGCGGGTGCTCGAGTGTGTCGCGGACATCGTCGGCATCGAGGCGCTGCTCGCCGCCCAGGCGTTGGATTTCCGTCGCCGTGGCCTGTCGTTCCCCGGCGGGGTGCGCACCGAGGGGCCGCCGGCGCTCATCGCGGCGGGGGTCGAGTCCGCGCGCGCGGCCGTGCGGTCGGTCACGCCGTATTGGGAGGACGACCAGATCCTCCACCCCGTGCTGGGTGCGGTGGGCGCGTTGGTTCGCAGCGGCGGGTTGTCGGGGAAGGGCGGGGAAGCGTGGTAGATCGCCTCGCGACGGCGAGCGCCAGAAAATAAGCTTGCGACCCCCCGGGGCCGCGAGTACCGTCTACCCATGCTGCGCCGCGTCCTCGTCACCTTCGTCTTCGCCCAGGCCTTCGCCTCCGCCGTCGCCTGGGCCTGCTCGTGCGCCGGGTCCGATCACTCGGACGACGATGCCATCTTCATCGGCGTGCCCCACGCCACCGTGCGCGGGTGTGGCGGAGACATGTTCAGCGACCACGTCACGAAGTTCACGGTGATGGACGCCTGCCGCGGCGACCTCGGCGAGACCGTCCAGGTGCAGCACGGCATCAGCGGCGCGTCGTGTGGCGTCGAGTTCGAGCCGGACGTCGTGACCATCGTGTTCGCCACGGAGAACGAGGACGGGCAGCTCCAGACCAACCTCTGCATGGGGAACACGCCGGTGTCGGAGCCGGAGTGCGAGGCGAACGGGTTTTGAGGGTTGGTGGGGCCAGCGGCGCCCGATCGCGATACGCCGACGGCCCCAGGAACCCCAGTGACACCGGCATTCGAAGGACACACCTCGGCGCCCATCCCGTCTGGACTGCCGCAGATCGGCAAGGGCGCGATCGTCCAGCTCCGCGTGGCTGGCATCCAGACCGCGTGGGACGTGCTCGAGGCCGGCCCGGACGGACACGAAGACGTTCCGGGCCTCGGCCCCGGCAAGTGGACCATCCTGCGGGACTGGTGTTGGGACGCCCTCACGTTCGAGGAGCGGGAGCACGTCATGATCCTGTGGGACACCGGGTTCGATGCCAATGTGCTCTTTCCGGAGCTCATCGTGAAGCGTGGCACCCTTGCGTCCGAGCAGCGGGCGATCCTGGAGAAGATGCTCCTGGAAGAGGAGGAGGACTCGGACAAGAAGGCGGAGGCGTACACGCGGGAGGTGCAGCGCGTGAACGTGACCGCCCTCCTGGTCATCGGGCTCGTGGTGGCGGGGGGTGGGGGCATCGCGCTCTGGCTGGCGTCGCAATAGCCGCGGCCGGCCCGGTGACACGAATAATGCGAACGGCGCTGTTGTCGCTCGTCCTGGGTGCCGGGTGCTCCGGGGCCCGGGCCACGCCGGTTCCCGTGGCGCGGGCCTGGCCGGTCGTGTTGGAGGAGCCCCCCGTCCCCACCGCCGCGGATCTCGACGGGGACGGCTTCGCCGAGGAGCGCGTCGACACCGTCGAGGGCGGCTCCGGATGGCGGGGCTTCACCACCTGTGTCCGCGACGGCGCCTCCGGGCACGTGGCATGCACGGTGGACGCCACGACGCCGTACTCCCGGTTCTCGGGGAGCCGCCGTGTCCTCGACCCGCTCGACGACAACCGGGCCGCCCGCCACCTGCCGGAGAGCGCGTGCCCATCGTTGCCCCCCGGGGATCCGGCGCGGGGGGCCCTGGAGGCGTCGAAGCTCGGGGCGCCTCTCTCCGGTACCTTCGCGCCACCGTTGTCCTGGCACCCCGGTCGGCCGGTCGAGCAGGTCGGGGTGTGCATGTCGGAGCAGGAGGCGGTCACGTACCCCGGCGGGCTCTCGTGGCAGTTGGACAGCGGGGCGGGGGAGGGGTGGCGCGTCTGGTACGCCGCGGCATGGCCGGCCTCCTTCGAGCCGCGCGGCCCCGCGCCCGAGCGCCTCGTCGTGCACGGCCCGCTCGAGATCTACCAGCATGGACACGCGCTCGCGGTGTACGACGTCCCTCGCGACCGCCACGCCTGGATTGCCAACTTCGGGCACTCCCCCGGCGGGTTCAAGGTCGACCGCTGGCAGCGGATCGCGGGTGTCACCTTTCGCGGCCCCCACACGCTGGACGTCCAGGTCGCGGACCTCGAGGGGGGCGACATTGTGACCATCGACCTGGCCGCGGCCCGCTGACGGCGCGGCCCAGTGACGCCGCCGCCCAGCCCCAAGCTCCCCGCCCCGGGCTACAACACCCCATGGCCCTCCTCCCTGCCTGGCCCCGCCGCTCCGCCCCCCTCGAACGCGCCCTGGGGGCCGCGCTCCTCCTCCTCGTCGTCTGGGTCTACTCCCAGGCCCTGGAGCACGAACGTTGGCCGCCCGGCCATCCCTGGTCCGGGCTGACCCTCGCGCTGCTTGGCCTCCTTCCGCTCTTCTGGCCCGGGGTGACCTGGTCCGGCGCCTCGCGCGCCTCGCTCGTGGCACGTTTCGCCGTGATCGGAATGGCATTGGTGGGGGCGGTCCTCTGGTACCTCTCGGCGCAGCGGGCGGCGCCGGTCCACCTCGGCCTCTGACACGAAAACGGTCCCGGAGGAGACCGGGCGCGTCCCCCGCGAGGACGCGGGGGGCCGGGCCTCTCCCGGCTCGGCGCGAGGCGCCTCGGTTGGCGGGCCCCGGCCGCCTGCCGGCGCCGGGTCCCACCGAACCGGCCTCCCTGCGGTCGGCCGCCGTCCGAGCCCCTCGCGCGGGCCGCGGTCATCGGTGTCCTCATCCGAACACCGCCAACAGCCCCTCCGCGTCCCCCGTGAGCACGGTGTACGCGGCCTCCGGCGCCACCACCCCCCGCGCGGCGAGCTCGGCCACGCCCTGCTCGGCATGGCGCATCTGGTAGCCGGCCGTGCCGCCCTCGCGCACGGCGCGGCCCTGCTTCAAGTCGACGACCAGCACGTGGCGACGGGCCGCGTCGGCACACGAGAGGTCCACGAGCAGGAAGTCGCCGCACGCGGCGCCTTGATGCGCCCGGAAGAGCCACAGGCGGGTGTGGCGCGTGAGGAGCGCGTACGCGAAGGCGCGCTCGTCGTTCTTGAAGGCGTAGGCGTGGATGGCGCGGGGCAGGTCCGCCGCGCGCGGATGGAGGGTGCGGGCGACGTGGCGCGCGAGGTCGTTGCGTCCGGCCACCGCGTGGAGCGGCAGCCGGAGC
>JAUXTN010000034.1 GCA_030684355.1 Pseudomonadota bacterium | reverse complement strand
ACCGAGGCCCCCCGTGGCGAGCGGACCGACGCCGCCCCCCGTGGCGACCGCCCCCCGCGCGAGCGCCGCGAGCGCGGCGAGAAGCGTGAGCGTGCCCCGAAGGCCGAGGTCGCCCCGAGCGCCGACGCTGCCGAGCTGATGGCCGTGGCGCCCCCGGGCGACGCCGAGCCGATCGCCGAGCCGCGCCCCGCCACCGAGGGAGACGCCGGCGACGACGGCGGGGACGAGACGAGCGAGGCCGCCGGGGCCGACGGAGCGGCGAAGAAGCGCCGTCGTCGTCGTCGTCGTGGCGGACGCGGCGCGGACGGCGCCGGCGCCGAGGGCGGTGGCGAATCCACCGAGACCGGCGCGGGCGGCGGAGACGCCCCGGGCGGGGAGCCCGCGGCCGAGTAGCGGCGAGGGGCATCGGCGGTCTACACTGCGCCGATGCTCCTCTACGCACTGACCTTCCTTGCGCACGCCCAGGACGAGGGCGGCCTTTCGCTCACGCCGGCGAGCGAGATCGACCTCTCCACCTCCGACGAGGGGTCCCTCACGTACGAGGGGGGCCTCGCCGGCAACGCGCCGGCCTACGTGCGCGGGAAGCCCGTCACCATCAGCCACTCCTCCGGGAACGTGGCGGTGCGGTGCATGGATGTCGAGGCCCTCACCGGCCGCCTCCAGTACACGGTCTTCGGCTCGTCCGAAGGGCCGATGGAGAGCTACGGCAAGGGCATCGGCATCGCGGTGTGGGGCGACTCCAAGGGAGGCGGCGCGAAGTCCCGCGTGCCGTCGTCGAAGGGCAGCGGCGTCGCGCGCGCCCAGATCGACCTCACCGTGAACGTGCCGAAGGGCACGACGAGCCTGACCGTCACGCACACCGGCAGCGGCTGGGTGCAGGTGATCGGGTGCTCGGGGAGCGTGAAGGTGACCGCCGGCAGCGGCGGCGCCTACGTCGGCGGCCCGATGTCCGCCTTCGCCGTCAGCGCCACGGGGAACGACGTGAAGGTCGAGGTAGACGGCGAGGGCGTGCTCACCGGCACGTCCACCGCGTCGTCGCCCGCCAACCTGAGGGTGGTGCTCCCCTCGGCGCAGGGCGGGAAGCTCTCCGTGAAGGGCGAAGAGGTCGCCGTCCAGCAGGTCGTGATGGGCACGAACACGCCGACGCTCGTCGCCGGCGACATGGGCGTCAGCGGCCCGTCGATCACGTTGTCGGCGAAGAAGCGGGCCGAGGTCACGTCTCCGTAGCCAGGCAGGCTTGCGCACGGCCTGCTATCTAGGCCGGGCCCCGAGGCGAGGCGCCCGGACGATGTCGCCCGGGCGCGCCCTCTCTTCTACGTACCGCGGGTCGTGTCCATGGTCCACACGGACATGGCCTTCACGCGCGCGCCCGACCCGGTGATCCGGGCGTGGCAGGCCAGGCGGAAGTTCGGCTTGCCCTTCCACTTCTCGTCGAGCAGCTTCTGCTCCGCCGCGGTCGGCGGGGCGAGGCCGGTGCCGTCGAGGACCTCCACCGTGCAGCCGCCACACCCGCCGTCCGGGCAGCCGGTCGCGATGGGGGTCTCCAGGGTCTGGGACGCCATCACGATCGTGTAGCGCGGCTCCGCCTTCACCTCGTACTCCTTGCCGGTCGGGAGCACGATGTGCAGCGTGAGGGACTCCTCGCGCTTCGAGGCCGCCGTGGAGCCGCCCACGAGGCCCTTCAGCCGGTTGCGGATGCCCCAGGGGGTCACTTGGAGTCCTCGCGCTCGTTGCCTTCGAGCTCGCTGACGAGGAAGTTGAAGGCGTCGTCCACCGAGTCGGTGCGGTGTACCAGCGAGAGGTCCCGCTCGGCGATCGTGCCCCACTCGACCATCTTCTCGAGGTTGATGATGGAGTCCCAGTAGTCGGTGCCGAAGAGCACCATCGGGAGCTTCTTCTTGATCTTCCCGGTCTGGCGCAGGGTGAGGATCTCGAAGAGTTCGTCGAGCGTGCCGAAGCCGCCGGGGAGGATGACCATCGCCTTCGCGAGGTAGGCGAACCAGTACTTCCGCATGAAGAAGTAGTGGAACTGGAACGCGAGCTCGGGAGTGCAGTAGTCGTTGACCTGCTCCTCGAACGGCAGCGAGATGCCGAGGCCGACGCTGCGCCCGCCTTCGACGTCCGCCGCGCCGCGGTTCGAGGCCTCCATGATGCCGGGCCCGCCGCCCGAGCAGATGAGGTAGCGGCGCCCGCCGGTGCGGTCGATCGTCCACTGCGTCAGCCGCGCGGCGAGCTCGCGGGTGTCGTCGTAGTAGCGGGAGAGGCGCACGCCGCGCTGGGCCTGGGCAAGCTCCGCCAGGGCCTTCGGCCGGTGTGCCTCGTCCATCACGGCTTCGAGCGCGCGCTGGGAGCGATCGAGATCCGCGCGGGCCGTCTCGGGATCGCGCACCCGCGCCGAGCCGAACATCACGATCGTGTCCTTGACCTGCTGCTCGATGAAGCGCGTGCGGGGCTCCTCGTACTCGCAGAGCAGGCGAATGTGCCGCGCATGCGAGCTGTTGAGGAACTTGAGGTTCTTGTAGGCCTTCTCAGTAGGCGGCACCCGGACTCCGTGGAAAAGTCCGTCCATGTAACGCACGGGCTCCGCAGGCGAAGCTCCACAAAATTCGTCGGTCGGGCGTAGCGCATACTCGGCGGCTCGGTGTCTACAGTCGCGGAACCCGTCGAGGAGCACCCCCTCGCCGGCCCCCGATTCGCTCGCCTCACCCCCAGGAGACCCCCGATGATCCGCCTCTCCCTCCTCCTCCCGCTCGCCCTGCTCGGGGGCTGCATCATCTACGACACGCACGGCAAGTGCCCCGGCTGCGAGGGCGACGAAGACGGTTGGTGGGACACCGGCCGCCCCGGCGGCGACACCGACACCGACGGCGAGACCGACACCGCCGGGGACACCGACGGCAGCACGTTCGGCTTCGTGGTGACCCCGTCCCAGCTCGAGATCGGCTCGACCGTCATCGCCTCCCTCACGGCCGCCGGGGGCTTCGACTTCTCGACCATCGAGGGGATCGAGGTCTACGGCGAGGTCGACGTGCTGGCGATGGATGCCCGCGCCGACGAGCTCCTCCTGACCCTGGCGGTGCCGGCCACGGCGGTCGCGGGCACGGCGGACCTGCTCGTGCTCCTCCCGGAAGACCGCGTGGAGTTCCTCGGGGACGCCCTCACGCTCGTCGCCGCCGGCACCGGGGACGACCCGACGGACCCCGACGGCACGGACGACGGCTCCGGCGGCACGGACACGGACGACGGCTCCAGCGACACGGGCGGCAGTGGCAGCTGCCCCTGATTCGCGCGCGGGCCGCGCGCACCCCCTGCCCGGCGCGTCCGGGCAGGGCGGTGTCGCGTTGAGCCTGCACCCGGCGCCTCCCGAGGCGCTACATGGTGCCCGCGTTTCGGCGGGTACCCTGGCGGATCCTCTCGACATCACCGCCCTCTACCGTCGTTACGGCGATCTCGTGCTGGGCCGCTGCCGGACCCTCCTCCGCAACGAGGCCGACGCCCAGGACGCCCTCCAGGAAGTGTTCCTGAAGCTGCATCGCTACCGCGACAGCTTCCGCGGCGAGTCCTCGCCGTCCACGTTCCTCTTCAAGATCACGACCACCACCTGCCTCAACCGGATCCGCACGCGGAAGCGCCGCCCCGAGGACCCCGTCGAGGAGCTCCCCCCGGTCGTCGGCACCGACAGCGTGCTCGACCGGCTCGCCGTCCGCGATCTCGTCGAGCGCCTGCTCGCCGGGCAGGACGAGCGGACGCAGGACTGCGTCGTCTACCACTACGTCGACGGGATGACCCACGACGAGGTCGGCGAGCTCCTCGGCATCACCGGCGCCGCCGTCCGCAAGCGCATCTCAACGTTCCGATCGTCGCTGCGCGACGCTCCTCCCCCCTGGCTCGAGGAGATCGACCGATGACCCACATCTCCACGCTTCGGCTCCACCAGCTCCGCCTCGGTGAGCTCGACGCCATCGTGCGCGCCCCCCTCGACGCGCACCTTGCCGCTTGCGCCGCGTGCTCCGCCCGGCTCGGCCACCAGGACGCCACGCGCGCCGCGTTCGTCCGCGCGCCGGCTCCACCGACGATCGAACGGCGCCCCACCTGGTGGGAGCGCCTGGGCGCGCTCCGCGCCACGCTCCTGCTCCTCCCCGTGCTCGCCGCCGGCCTCGTCGCCGTCCGGATCGCGCCCTCCGACGTGACGCAGGCGCCCCCCGAGGCTCCGACCGAGCGCATCAAGGGCGGCGCGCCCGTCCTGGAGGCCTGGGTGAAGACCGGCGACAGCGCGCGGCCGCTCTACACGGGCGAGCGCGTGCGCGGCGGGAGCCGGGTCCAGCTCAAGTACGACGCCGGCAAGCACCGCTTCGTCACCCTCGCCGGGCGCGACGGGCAGGGCACGGTCGAGGTCTACGGCACGCTCCCGGTCACGGGCACGGGGCTCGCCTCGGCCCCCTTCGCCCTGACGCTCGACGACAGCGAGGGCGAGCAGTCGTTCTTCGCCATCCTCACCGACACCCGCCCGGCGCCCGACGCGGTGCTACAGGCGTTGGCGGTGGAGCCGATCCGAATGCACGAGGGAGAGATCGCGTCCGTGGTCCTGCGCAAGGAGTAGCGTGTTCGTCCTCTGGACCTCCCTCGCCGCGGCCGGGGTCCTCCGCCACGCCCTGATCGTCGGGGCGAACCAGGGCGGCGGGAACCTGGAGCCGCTCCGCTACGCCGAGCTCGACGCCGAGCGCGTCGCCAACGTGCTCGTCGAGCTCGGGGGCTACGATCCGGCGCACGTCACCGTGCTGTACGGGCCCAGCGCCGTCGAGCTGAAGGAGGCCCTGCACGCCCACGCGATGGTCGCGGGCGCCTTCGACGACGACCTCTTCACCTTCTACTACTCCGGCCACGCCGATGCGCGCGGGCTGCGGATCGGCAGCGACCTCTACCCCTTCGAGACCCTCCGCGGCGACATCCGGAGCATGGACTCGAACGTGAAGCTCGGGATGCTCGACGCGTGCCGGTCGGGCACGATCACCCGGCTCAAGGGCGCCGCGCTCTCCGAGCCCTTCCTCTACGAGGAGCGGCTGGCCGCGGAAGGCGAGGCGTGGATGACCGCCACCTCCGCCGACGAGTCCGCCCAGGAGTCGGACAAGCTGCGCGGCAGCTTCTTCACGCACTACCTGCTCTCGGGGCTGCGGGGGGCCGCGGACACGGGCGACGGAGAGGTCAGCCTCGACGAGGCGTACACCTACGCGTACGACCGCGTCGTCGACCACACGGGCGGCACCGAGGCCGGCGCCCAGCACCCGAACATGGACATCCGGCTCAAACAGGAGGGCGCCCTCGCGCTCACCCGCGTGGCCCAGGGCCGCGCCACCGCCACGCTCCCCGCCGACGTCGTCGGCCGCGTGATGGTGATCCGCATGCCCGACCGGACGCCGGTGGCCGAGGTCGAGAAGGTCGAGGGCCGCGCCGTGACGCTGGCGCTCTCGCCGGGGACCTACCGCTTCCGATTGAGCCAGGGGAAGGACCTGCGCGAGGTCGAGATCTTCCTCAGCGAGGGCAGCCGCATCACGGTGTCGCGGTGGGGCGCGCTCAACGCCGAGCTCGGCGCCCCGAAGGGGGAGCAGGTCGCCCTCGACGCCCTCGAGCTCGCGCGCCAGCAGGCCGAGCATGGCCGCGCGTGGACGGCGGAGGCGCTGAACGGCTCGGACCTGCGCCACTCCCCGCTCCTCGCCGGCACCGCGAGCACCCTGATGCCCGGGGCGGGCCAGTTCTACAACGGCCAATGGGTGAAGGGCGGGCTCTACTTCGCCGGCACCGCCGCGTTCCTGGGCAGCTCGGTCTTCGCCGCCGGGGCGAGCGAGAACTTCTGGAACGGCAGCATCACCGGCCCGGACATGCTCCGACTCACCGCGGCGATGTTCTACGGCGCCGCCATCGCCGACGCCGCATGGCACAGCCAGAAGCGGGAGTCGTTCCGCCCGATGCGCGGCTGGACGATGTCGACCACCTCGCTCTGGTCACCCGACGCCGTGGGCGCCCCCTACACCGCGGGCATGAACGTCGAGTGGCTCGCCGCGAAGGGGCTCTCCGTCTCGCTCGATCGCATCGGGTGGACCCACACGCCGGCGGGCGAGAACGTCTGGAGCCTCGGCAGCCGGCTCCAGCTCGTCATCGACGGCAAGCACCTGCGCCCCGGCCTCTTCCTCGCGGTAGGCGGCCGCCTCCGCGACCCCCTCGTCGGCGACCCCGTGCTCATGCCCACGATCGGCGGCGGCGGGTCGGTCCGCTGGTACATCACGCCCCGCTACTTCGTCGAGCACGAGCTCCGCGTCGAGACCGAGGGCGGCCCCGCGGTCTTCCTGTTCGGCGGCGGGCTCGGCGTGCACTTCGGTCAGGCGGGGTAGCGAGCACTCCTGACTCACGACGAGCCAGGGTGGCGCCTGACCTCCGGGACGGGGTGTCTACGTTCTCGATGCTCCAGCTTGTTCTTGGGTTCGATCCCCAAGCGGAGCGTGCTGCGCCCCCGCGCCCCGGAGCGCCGGGATCGTGCGAGTGCACGCCGGGCGACGCAGCGAACCGAGGAGGTGGAAATGCTTCTGAGTCTGATCCTTGCGTGTGGCTCGACCGGTGGGATGAACGGAGACGCCCCGGGACCGGATGCGCAGCTCCGCGGCACCGCTGACACCCCGGCGGTCGAGCAGGGCGGCATCGCCGAGGGTCCCCCATTGAAGGCGGTGGCGACCCTCGAGCCGCGCTCGGGCAGCCGGACCTCCGGCACGGTGATCTTCACCCAGCGGATGCCGCCGGAGCCAATCGGCGCGACGGCGCCCGCGGGCGCACAGCCGGCAAACCCCGAGATGACGATTCGCCTCGCCAACGCGACGCCCGGCAACCACGCCTTGTTCCTGCACGAGAACGGCGACTGCTCGGCGCCCGACGCCTCGTCGGCAGGCGGGTGGTTCGCGGCGCCCCCGACGCCGACGCCGGGCATGCCGCCGGGCACCGGTGCTGCGCCCCGCCCCGGCTCCGTGGCGCCGACCGGGAGCGAGCCGCCGACCGGGCGGGGGGCCATCTACGGCGAGCCGGGTACGCCGGCCGCCGGTGAGACGACGGGCACGCCGGGGACCACCGTCACGCCGGGCACCACCGTCACGCCAGGCACCACCGTCACGCCCGGCGCCGGAGCAGGGGGCCCGCCCGCGGGGTACCTCGGCTTCGTCACGGTGGCCGCGGACGGGCGCGGCGAGAAGGACGTGACGTTGATCGGCTACACGCTCGCCGACGGGCCGCAGTCGATCAACAACCGCGCCATCGTCGTCTACGAGAAGGCGCCCGACTTCACCCAGGGCGGCGATCCGGGCGCGCGGCAGGCGTGCGGCGTCATCCGGCGCGAAGGCCCGGGGACGCTCGGCCGCACCGGTGACACGCAGGGGCCCGCGACCCGCTGAGGGGCAGGCCCCGCGCCGCCTTCAGAGGATGACCGACTCCTGGTACTCGCCGAACACGGCGCGGAGGGCGTCGGCCACCTCGCCGAGCGTGGCGCGGGCCTCCACCGCGGTGAGGATGTGCGGGAGGAGGTTGTCCGTGCCGGCTGCGGCCTGCTGCAGGGCGTCGAGCGTGTCCATCGCGGCGCGCTCGACGCGGGCGGCCCGGAACGCGCGGAGCCGGCCGACCTGCTCGGCCTCCAGCGCCGGATCGACGCGGAGCAGCCCCTCGGTGGGGGGCTCCTGCTCGACGAACTCGTTCACGCCGACCACGATGGCCTCCTTGCGGTCGACGGCCAATTGCGCGGCGTAGGCGGCGTTCTGGATCTCGCGCTGGGGGAAGCCGCGCTCGATGGCGGACACCATGCCCCCCATCGCGTCGATCTCCCCGATGAGGCGCCCCGCCTCGGCCTCCAGGCCGTCGGTGAGCCCCTCGATGACGTAGCTGCCGCCGAACGGATCGACGTGCCTGGCCACCCCGGACTCGTAGGCGAGCACCTGCTGGCTCCGCAGGGCCAGGCGGGCGGCGGCCTCCGAGGGCAGCGCGAGCGCCTCGTCGCGGGAGTTGGTGTGTAACGATTGGGTCCCGCCCATCACCGCGGCGAGGGCCTGCACGGTGACACGGACCACGTTGTTGTCGATCTGCTGCGCGGTGAGCGTGCTCCCGGCGGTCTGCGTGTGGAACCGCAGCATCATCGAGCGGGGATCCTTGGCACCGAAGCGATCGCGCATGATCAGCGCCCACATCCGGCGGGCGGCGCGGAACTTGGCGACCTCCTCGCAGAAGTCGTTGTGGGCGTTGAAGAAGAACGAGAGGCGGGGCGCGAAGTCGTCCACCGCGAGGCCGGCGGCGATGGCGGCATCTACGTACGCGATGCCATCCGCGAGGGTGAAGGCGATCTCCTGCGCGGCGGTCGAGCCCGCCTCCCGGATGTGGTACCCGGAGATGGAGATCGTGTTCCACTTGGGCGCGTGCTCGCCGCACCACGCGAAGATGTCGGTGATGATCCGCATGCTCGCGCGTGGCGGGTAGATGTAGGTGCCGCGCGCGATGTACTCCTTGAGCACGTCGTTCTGGATGGTGCCCCGGAGCGCGGTGGTCGGGACGCCCCGCGCCCGCGCCACACCGGCGTACAACGCGAGCAATGTCGACGCCGTCGCGTTGATCGTCATGCTCGTGCTCACCTCGTCGAGCGGGAGCCCCTCGAGCAGCACGTGCATGTCGTCGATCGTGTCGATCGCCACTCCGACCTTCCCGACCTCCCCCGACGACATCGGGTGGTCGGAGTCGTACCCCATCTGGGTTGGGAGGTCGAACGCCACGGAGAGGCCGGTCTGGCCCTTCTCGAGCAGGTACCGATAGCGCTCGTTGGAGCGCCGGGCGTCGCCGAAGCCGGCATATTGCCGCATCGTCCAGAGCCGCCCCTGGTACATCGTCGGGTGGATGCCACGGGTGTAGGGGAACTTGCCAGCGGGCTCCATCTAGGCCTCCACGCGCACGAGCTTGGTGCCGGCCTCGACCGCCTGCCCCTCGCCCACGAGGATCTCGCCGACCGTGCCGTCGATGGGGCTCTTCATCTCGTTCTCCATCTTCATCGCCTCGACGACGATGATGGGCTGGCCCTTCTTGACGGGGTCGCCCACCTGCACGAGGAGTCGCACCACGCGCCCGGGCATCTGGGTCGCGAGCATGCCGGTGGCCGTACCCGCGGCGAGCCGGAGCGCCTTCCGCCGCGGATCGACGACACCCACCTCGGTCGAGAGGCCCATCACGTCGACGAGGTAGCCGTCCGGCACGGCCACGCAGCCGGCCTCCCAGCTCTCGCCGTCGATCAACATCTGGTAGGCCTCGGGGGTCGGCCGCAGGAGGTCGACGTCGTGGGACTCGCCCTCCCACGAGACGCGGTAGCGGCCGTCGCCCGCGGGCTCGATGTCGACGTGGCGCATCGTGCCGCCGATGGTGATCTCGTACTTCATGGGACGGCCCCTATCGTTTGAGGAGGCTGATGGGACGGGGGGCGAGCCCCCCGTAACGCCCCCCCGGGGTTCAAGAATCTGTCATTCCCGCCGGCAAAGCCCGTGGTCTACGGCACCCGCCACGTCGGCCCCTTCGGCCGCCCCGCGAGCTTCCAGGGGCTCTCTGCCTTGCCCGCGCTCTGCACCCGCGCGGGCCGGGTATCCGCCTCGTACTTCGCGATCGCCGCCGCGATCGTCGCGATGCGATCGTTGTGGCCCGCGTCGGTGAGCGCCTTCATCCGCTCCGGCGAGAGGAACCCCGTCGAGTAGTTCCCCGCCTGGAAGTCCGAATCCCGGAGGATCGCCTCGAAGAACGGGATGGAGGTGCGGATGCCGCGCACGCGGTACTCGCGGAGCGCGCGGATGGAGCGGGAGATGGCCTCCTCGCGGTTGGCCCCCCAGCAGACGAGCTTCGCGACCATCGGGTCATAGTGGATCGGCACCTCGTAGCCGGCGTACACGCCGCTATCGACGCGCACCCACGGCCCGCCGGGCTCGCGGAGCCCCGAGATCTTCCCCGGCGCCGGCGCGAAGTTGTTCGCCGGATCCTCGGCGTACACCCGGCACTCGATCGCGTGGCCGACCTGCTTTACGTCCTCCTGGGTGAACCAGAGGGGCTCGCCGGCCGCGATGCGGAGCTGCGCGCGCACGAGATCGATGCCGGTCACCATCTCGGTGATCGGGTGCTCGACCTGGAGCCGGGTGTTCATCTCGAGGAAATAGAAGTCCCCGCTCTCCTGCGAGTAGAGGAACTCGCACGTGCCGGCGCCGACGTAGCCGACGGCGTGGGCGGCCTGGACCGCGACCTTCGCCATGGCGAGCCGCGTCGTGTCGGAGAGGACGGGGCACGGCGTCTCTTCCACCACCTTCTGGTTGCGGCGCTGCACGGAGCAATCGCGCTCGAAGAGGTGCACGGTGTGGCCGTGGGCGTCCGCGAGGACCTGGATCTCGACGTGCTTCGGATTCGAGACGAACTTCTCGAGGTAGACGGCGTCGTCCTTGAAGGACCGCGCCGCCTCGGAGCGGGCCGCGCGCCAGGCCGCCGCGAAGTCCTCGGGGTGGTCCACCTTGCGGATGCCCTTCCCTCCGCCGCCGCCCGCGGCCTTCAACATGACCGGGTAGCCGATGTCCGCCGCGATCCGCGCGGCTTCGGCCTCGGTCTCGATCGGGTGGGTCGTGCCCGGGACGACCGGCACGCCCGCCGCGACCATGCGCTGGCGCGCGCCGGTCTTGCTGCCCATGGCGTCGATGGCGCTCGGGGGCGGGCCGATCCACACCAGCCCGGCGTCCATCACCATCTGCGCGAAGGCCGCGTTCTCGGAGAGGAAGCCGTACCCGGGGTGGATGGCGGTGGCGCCCGCCTTCTTGGCGACCTCGATGACGACATCGCCCCGGAGGTAGCTCTCGGAGGAGGGCGCGGGGCCGACACAGTAGGCCTCCCCCGCGTTCCGCACGTGCAACGCCGAACGATCGGCCTCGGAGTAGATGGCGACCGTGCGGATGCCGAGCTCGTGGCACCCGCGGATCACGCGGACGGCGATCTCGCCGCGGTTGGCGACGAGGACCTTGTGGAGGGGGGGCTTCATGGGCCCGCAGTCTAACGCGGGAGTCGCGTGTGCCCGAGCCGCTCCACCTGCGGAGCGCGCGAAGCCGTCGCGCTAGGCGCCGCGCCCCGCGAGCAGATCCTCCACGAGCGCGCCGCGGGCGGCGCCGGCGAGCGGCGCGCGGGCGGCGTACGCAGGGTGGTCGCACACGAAGGTGACGGCACGGCGCAAGTCACACAGCGCGTCCACCTGGTCGGGCGTGAGCGCGAAGCGTACGAACTGGACCGACGAGATGCGCTGGGCGTTGTATTGCTCGGCATCGAACACGCCGCGCGCCACCCCGGAGCCGGCGATCTCCAAGCGAACGTGGTCGTGCAGGCCCAGGAGCGCCGTGAGCATCCGCCCGCGCTCGTCGGCCTCCACGTACTCGACGAGCAGCGTGGCGGCGAGCTCGTCGCGGCCGGGGAGGAGCGCGTTGTACGTGTCGATCTCGTGCTTCACCGCGACGGGGTCGGTGATGTGCTCGACCCGGCACATCTCCTGGATCTGCCACGCCAGGGTGACGCGGTTCTCGAACAAGAACGTGAGGTTGGGCCCCAGCGCGACGCGGCGGGCCTCCTTGTCCCGGATGACCTCGCGCTCGAGGCGCGGGCGGGCCTCCAGGAAGGCGGGGTTCGGAAGGATGTCCTCGGCGGTCAGCTTGTTCACGGTTCCTCCTCGGGAGCGGGCGGCACCACCGCGGCGCCCGGTGCGACAGGGGTGGTCTCGGTGCCACCGTAGGCCTTCCACATCACCTCGATGGGGTGGACCACCTTCTGGCCGGTGTTCTCTTCGATCTGGAGCTTGGCGATGAGGCAGTCCGACGCGAGGGTGCCCGGCTTCTTCGCCACGAGCCCGTCGAGCAGCGGTTTCGCGCCCGCCTTCGAGAGCTCGTAGTACTCGGTCTTCATGCCCCAGGTGCCGTCCATGCAGGAGCACTTGTCCACCAACGTGACATCGGCGCCGGGGAGCTTCTTCATGATGTCACGGCTGCGGAAGCCGATCTTCTGGACCTTCAGGTGGCACGCGAGGTGGTAGCCGATCGCGCCGACCTCCGTGTTGAAGTCCTCCTTCAGCACCTTCTGCCTGCGGAGGTTGAAGAGGTACTCCATGAGGTCGAAGCTACGCTTGGACACGGCCTCGGCCTCCTCCGTGCCGAGGTAGTCCTTCCATTCGTGCTTCATCATGTAGGAGCAGGTGGGGCCCGGGGAGACGATGTCACACCCCGCCTTCACGTAGCGGTCGAGGATCGCGACGTTGTGCCGCGCCCAATCCGTGGCACGGGGAACGTCGCCCCCGTCCAATGCGGGCATGCCACAGCACCGGAACGAAGGCGCGAACACGGTGATCCCGTTGTGCTCGAGCACCTCGACCGCCGCGCGGCCGACCTGGGGCTCGTTCCATTGGACGGAGCACGTGTAGAAGAGTACGACCTTCCGGCCGTCGACCTTCTCCGGTTCCGGAGCCCTTCCCCCAGGACCGGGGGGGTGGCGCTTGCCGAACCACTCGAGGAAGGTCTCGCTCGCGAAGGTCGGGAGCTGGCGATCGCGGTGGATCCCCGCCACCATCTCCATCGCGATGCGGTTGATGCGCACGGCCGCACCTGCGTTGGCGATGAGCGGCATGAACGTGCCGAGCTTCCCGACGAGGTCGGGGTCACCCAGGACGCGATCCTGCAGCTTCACCCCGTGCTCCTTCGCGTCGATCGCCTTGTGGCGGAGCATCAGGCGCGGGAAGTCGACGCCGAACTCGTGCGGTGCGGTGTAGGGGCAGATGGGATCGCACAACTTGCATTGGTAGCAGAGGTCGACGACCTCCTGGTGCACCGAGAGCGGCACGCTCTCCAGGGCATGGGCCTGGCCGAGGATGTCCGCGCGGGGCGCGGCGCCATGAAGGTGCTCGGTCGCGGCGGCGTGGTTGCCGTGGGCGTCCACCTCGATGGCGGGCCGGTTCTCGTCCACGACGTGGGGGCTCGTGTCCAACGCATCCACCGCGTCGAAGAGCTTGGGGAAGGACGGGCAGAGGTTCCAGCACAACCGGCAGCCGTTGCAGATCTCGAAGACGCGTTTCTCTTCGACGATCAGGGCCTCGCGGCTCCAATATTCGGGTTCGCGCGGGGTGGGGATGTGGTGGGCCATGTGGTTCCCGAGCCTCGTGCGCGGGGTGACCCGCCGCGCGGTGGGGAGCGACACGGATGTCGTGTCGGTTCGGTGGGGGCGCGAGGGCGCCGGGAGGGGAGCCACCGACGTGGCGGCCCCCCTCCGTCGCGGAGGCCGAAGCCCCCGAAGGGGCGGGGCTACCCGAGGGAGTCGAGGCCCTTCTGGAAGCGGCCGGCGTGGGACTTCTCGGCCTTGGCGAGGGTCTCGAACCAGTTCGCGATCTCGGCGAAGCCCTCTTCGCGCGCCGTCTTGGCCATGCCCGGGTACATGTCGGTGTACTCGTAGGTCTCGCCGGCGACGGCCGCCGCGAGGTTCAGCTCGGTCTCGCCGATGGGGAGGCCGGTGGCGGGATCGCCGACCTGCTTGATGTAGTCGAGGTGGCCGTGGGCGTGGCCGGTCTCGCCTTCGGCCGTGTCGCGGAAGAGGCCCGCGATGTCGGCGTAGCCCTCGACGTCCGCGATCTTCGCGAAGTAGAGGTAGCGGCGGTTGGCCTGCGACTCGCCGGCGAAGGCGGCCTTGAGATTGTCGTGGGTCTTGGTGCCCTTGAGCGACATGGGGGACTCCGGTGCTGGGGTGAAACGGGACCTGATTTAGAATCGGTCCAGCCGGCCTCAGCTATCCGGTCCCGATGGCGGGCGCCCCCGTCGCGGCGTAACTACCCCTTGCCTGCGGCGGCCGCGCGCGGCCCCCGGTCGGCCCGCGAATTGCATTGCGCCATGGCATCCCCCGGAGCCCACATGTCCCTCCTGCTCGCCCTCCTCCCCTCTGCCTGGCCCTGCGCCGGGCTCATCACCCCCGACTACAGCGAGCAGGTCGCGTCCTCCGACGCCCAGCAGGCGATCCTGCAGATTGGCGCGGCGCAGATCGGCGCCGAGTACCGGGTGCGCTACGCCGGGAACGCGACCGACTTCGCGTGGGTGATCCCCGTTCCGGGCACCGTCGACTCGGTCGAGGAGGGCTCGGAGGACCGCTTCCTGGCCCTCGAAGCGGCGACGGCTCCCACCGCCGTGTACTGGAGTTTCGACGACGATGACGAGGGTTCCGGCGGGTGCGGCTCTGGCTGCATCAACTCGTCCTACGAGCTCAAGGGCGGCGGGGACAACCTCGCCGACACGGGTGGCCGCTCGCTCGGGGGGGATCCGGGCATCTCCATCGTCGCCTCCGGCTACGCGGGCGCCTTCGAGTACACCGTGCTGGAGGCCGAGAACGCCGACGGGCTCATCGCCTGGCTCCAGGCCGAGGGCTACGACACGACCATCTCGGCCCCGTCCATCCAGGCCTACGTGGACGACGACATCGCGTTCTCCTGGGTCGCCGTGCAGCTCTCGCCGGACGCCGCGACCACGCCCGACGGCGGCGTCGTGCTGCCCCCGCTGCGGCTGACCTGGTCCGCGGGCGACGACGGGGTGCTGCATGCCTCCTACCCCGCGCGGATGGCGGCGACGTCGATGCTCTCGGAGGTGCGCACCGAGCTCTACGTCCTGGCCGACAGCCGCGTCGCCCCCGCGAACGGCTGGACCGCCGCCGAGCGCAGCTACGAGACCGACTTCGAATACACCCTGTCCGCGGGCGCGGACGTAGAGCCCGCCGAGGCGTACGAGGACCTGCTCCGGACGACGGGCACCACCCACCCCGTGCTCTTCCCCGTCTGGGGCGGCGTGTACGAGGACAGCGTGGCAGGTTCGGCCTACCTCACCCGCTATGACACGATCGTGGCCCCCCCGACCAACCAGACCGATGTCACGTTTACCGAGTCGGGGGCGAGCGCCGGGTTCATGACGACCATCGGCAAGCAGACCGACGCCGGCTCCACCGGTGCGGCGTGGCTCCTGCCGATCGGGTTGGGGGGCCTGCTCCTGCGCCGACGCCGCGTGTAGGCCCGCCCGGATCCGGACCCGTCGGCCCCAGGCTAGAGCGGCATGGGGTCGACGTGCAGGTGCACGGTCCGGACGAAGCCGGCCACGTCGATCGGCTTGCTCACGTAGCCGTTGAAGTCCTCGGCGAGGAAGCGCTCCCGATCGCCATTGAGCGCATAGGCCGTCACCGCGATGATCGGCACCCGGGCGAGGCGCTCTATGCCACGGAAGTAGGCGAGCACGCGCTCGCCTCCGCCGCTGGGGATCTGGATATCGACCAGCGCGATGGCTGGGGTGCACGCATCCGCGAGTCGGCAGGCCTCCTCGGCGTTCGTCGCGCAGACGACGTCGAAGCCGTCCGCCTCCAGGATATCCTTCACGAGCAGCAGGTTGGAGGGGTGGTCTTCGACCACAAGCGCGAGTTTCCGGATCATGGGGGAGCCTCCTTAGTGGGATCGCACCGCACGGTCGAGCATGGCTCCAGACACGTGGCGGGCGATGTCGTCAATCGGACACATAGCCGGGATCAGCAGCAGGGGGATGGTCGCGTGCCGGGCGGGCGTGGAATCGCTCCCCGTTACGCCATGAATGATGAGATCGGCGTCGAAGGCGACCGCGCCGTCGAGCGCGGCCGCGCGGCGGGTCATGGCCCCAGCCGCGCGCACCGCGGCCTCCACCTGGGAGAGCGCCTGGTCGGGATCGAACAGCCACACGCGGAGCCCGGCGAGCGGCCCGAGCGGGACACCGGACCTCCGGAGCTGGACGAGGGCCTCCCAGCGTGTGATCGGCACCCCGAGGGCGCCCGCGACGGGCTCGTCCAGGGCACCGCCCAGGTAGAGGATGGGCGCCGGGATCCGGGCCGAGATCGTCGCGAACGGGCCGTCCGCCGCCGCTGCGACCCGGAGGTCGGGGTCGAGCACCAGCGCGTCCGGCGTCCGCCGCGCCAGCATGTTGCACGCGGCGTGGAGGTTGGCGGCGACGTCGACCGTGAGGCCCGCCTGCTCCAGGTGACCGCCGAGGAGCCGGGCGACCGCGGGAGCATGCCCGACGAGGAGCACGCGCGTGACGGGCGACGCGAGCGGCGCGGCCTGGGGCAGCCGCAGGCTGAAGGTGCTGCCGACGCCGACCTCGCTGCGCACATCGAGGCGCCCGCCGTGTAGCTCCGCGAGGCGACGACCGAGGGCGAGTCCGAGGCCGGTCCCGTCCATGTGTGCGCCCGCGGAGAAGGCGAGCTGCTCGAACTCGTCGAACACGCGCCGAAGGTCCTCGGCGCCCACCCCGATCCCCGTGTCCGTCACGCTGAGGGACACCTCGCCGTCGGCGACGGAGGCCTCCACCCGGATGCGGCCACCGCGCGGGGTGAACTTGCATGCGTTGGACACCAGGTTGGTCAGGATCTGGCGGATCCGCGTCACGTCGACCCGCACCAGCGGGAGGCCCGGCGGCAAGATGAGGTCGAGCCCCACCCCTCCCCGCTCCGCCACCGGCTGCATGGCGGCGCAGACAGGCTGGAGCAACGGCGCGACCGTGGTCTCCACGAGGTCGAGCGAGAGCCGCCCGGCCTCGACCTTGGAGAGGTCCAGGATGTCGTTGATGAGCGCGAGCAGGTGCCGTCCACCCGCGAGGACGTGGCTCACGTAGTCGGCCTGGCGCGGGTTCAGGACGCCGAACATCTGCTGGGAGAGGAGGTCCGAGAACCCGATGATGGCGTTCAGCGGGGTCCGCAGCTCATGGCTCATGTTCGCCAGGAAGGCGCTCTTGGCCCGGTTCGCCTCCTCGGCCCGCAGCCGCGCGGATGCCAAGGCCCGCTCGGTGTCCTTCTGGGGCGAGATGTCTCGCGCGATGGTCGAGAAGCGCTCCACCGTGCCGTCCGCGGAGCGGTGCGCCAGGATCGTCTGCGCGACCGGCACCACGCCGCCCGTGCCCGTGCGGATCGCGCTCTCACCGACCCACACGCCGTCGCGCCGGGCCGCCGGGAGCGCGACCGCCTGGACCAGGCGCCCCGACCAGGGCGCGTAGTAGGCCGAGATGTTCAGGCCGAGCGCGGCGATGTCCCCCTCCGGCTCCGCGTCGACCATGCGGCGGCCCGCGCGGTTCAGGTAGAGCACGTGCCCCTCCGCGTCGGAGATGCCGACGAGATCCGGGGTGGCGTCGAGGATCTGCGCGAGCTGCTCCCGCTCCTCCTCCAGCCGGTTGCGGTCACGCTCGATCCGCCGGCGCTCGGTGATGTCCTGGGAGATCCCACGGAACGTGATCGGCATCCCCGTGTCGTCGAACGTGATCTCCGCGCGCGTGAGGACGTGGCGCACCCCGTCCGGGTGCCGCACCCGGAACTCACGCTCGACGGGGCCGCGGAGCTCCGCCGCCTCCGCCATCAATCGGTCCATGAACGGCCGGTCTTCCTCGTCGACCACCGGGCGGAGGTCATCCAGATGGACCTCGCCGGTCTCGCCGAACCCGTGGATGCGGCGGAACTCCTCGTCCACCGCGAGGACGCCCGTGCGCAGCTCGAAGCGCCACGCGCCGATCGCCGCCAGCCGCTGCATGTCCGCGAGCAGCTCGCCGCGCTCTTCGAGCCGGTGTTCGAGCCGTCGTGTCACGCTCCGATCGCGCACGACGACGACCCGCCGGCGGTGATGCGCGAGGTCGAGCGTGGAGGTCGTGGAGGCGACGTGGAAGGGCTCCCCGGACCGCTTGACGCCGAGGAGCTCGCGCATCTCGGCCGGCTCGCTCCCGCCGCGCCAGTCGGGCAGGAGCTCGGCCAGCTGCACGCCCACGAGGCCGCCGGTCTCCGCGCCGAACATCTGATCCGCCGCGGGGTTGGCCATCGTCACCGCGCCGCCGTGGGTCACGACGAAGGAGGCGTCGCCCGAGGTGCGGAAGAGCGCCGTGAGCTTCTGCTCGCGGAGCGCATCGTTCTGCTCCGCCTCGCGGCGGCGTGTCTGGTCGAGGACGAGGCCATCCCAGCGCACCCCGCCGTTGGTGGTCACCCGCGGCACGCATCGCACGTGCAGCCACCGCTCGCCACGGGTGGACGCGATGCGCACTTCGACGTCGATGGTCGAGACCTGCTGCACCGCCGCGTGCGCCAGGAGGAACAGGCGCCGGCGGTCCTCGTCGTACAGGAAGCTCAACAAGCAGGCTGGGTTGCGGTTGATCTCCTCGACGGAGACCCCCACGAGCGCCGCGATCGATCCGCTCAGGAACGTGAACCGCGGCACCGCTTCGGCACCGGTCTCGAGCTGGAAGATCCCGGCGTCCGGGAGGTTGTCGCCCAGCGCCCGGAGCTGCTCCTCCCGGCGCTCGCGGTCGAGGATCGCCTCCTTCTGCTCGGTGATGTCCTGGAACGCGCCGTAGACGCGGACCCGCCTCCCCTCCTCCCGCTCCGCGGCGCCCACCACGCGCATCCACCGGCGGCGGCCCTTGGCCGTCTCGACGGGGACCTCGAGATCGGGGGTGGCGCCGCTCAGCAGCGCGTGGGTCCACTGGTCGTGGACGCGCGCCCGATGCTCCGGCAGGATCCGGAACTGAAATTCGTCGAAGTTGTCCGGGGGTTGCGACGGATCGATCTCCAGGTTCCGGTACATCTGCTCGGACCACCGGCTCTCGTGGGTGGCCATGTCGTACTCCCACCCGCCGGTGCCCGTGATCTCGCTCGCCTTGTTGAACACGGCGTTGCTGCGCCGGAGCTCGTCCGCGGTGTCGGTCGCCTCCGTCACGTCCCGCACCACGAGGAGCACCTCGTCCGCGCTCACCCGCCCGAACCGGGTCTGGACGTGGAGCAGCCCGCCCGGCGTCTCGAGCGAGCACGCGCACACCAGCCCCTCCCGGCCCTCGATCGCCGACCGGAGATGGTGCAGGTGCTCGGCGGCAACGGACGCCGGGAGGATGTCCGCGAGCGCACGGCCCACCAGGGCTGAAGCGGCCACACCGAACGGGATGCCCCCGCCGTGCACCCCCCGCACGACGCCGTCCGCGCTCACCCTGAGCACGGGATCGGGCATCGCGGTGAGCAAGGCAGCGTAACGACGGCCCGATGGACCGTGGTCACCCGAAGGCCCCAACCGGGCCTCGAGCTCCGACTCCACCCATGCTGCCAGGGCCGCCAACGACTCGCACGCGGCGGCGTCAAAGCCCCGCAGGCGACGGTCCATGACAGAGAGGGTCCCCACCCGCGCCCCGCCCACCACCACCGGATGCCCAGCGTAGAAGCGGATCTGCTCGGCGCCCGTCACCAGCGGGCTGTCACGAAACGGGACCCGCTCGCTCGGATCCGGCACGATGAACGTGGCGTCCCCGCGAAGGGTGTGTCGACAGAACGATGTCGCGCGTGGCCAGGCCGTGCCGCCGAGGCCGATCCCCGCCTTCACCCATTGGCGCTCGGCATCCACGAACGAGAGGAGCGCGACGGGCATCGCCAACGTGCGGCTCGCAAGCAGCACGATCCGGTCGAACACCGCTTCGGGCGCGGTGTCCAGGATGCCGAGCGCGTGGAGCGCATCGAGGCGCTCCGCCTCGTCGATGTGAATGCCCGGCGGCTGCACAGACCCTCGTTCGCGGCGCACGGTAGCGAACCCAGCGTCACAACCGCAACCGAACAGTTGGATTTCAGGGGGTCGTCCCACGCATACGACCGGAATGCAAGAAACCCGCCCCGGAACGATCCGGAGCGGGTCTCTGTCGACGAGCGATCCGCCCGCCGTCACGCCCCCCGAAGGGGGCGCGTGGGACTACGCGTGGGCCTCACCACCCGCGCGCTTGGCGGCCGCGCGGGCCTCGAGCTCGGCCCGCACTTCCGTACGGCGAGCGTCGAGGTTCTCCTGCCCGAACGCGTAGGAGAGGACCTCTTCCATGCGCGAGCAGAAGTGGAAGGTCATCTCGTCGCGGATCTCCTTGGGGACCTCGATGAGGTCCTTCCGGCACTTGTCCGGGAGGATGACCGTCTTGATGCCCGCCCGGTGCGCCGCGAGCACCTTCTCCTTGATGCCGCCCACCGGGAGCACGGCGCCGCGGAGCGTGGCCTCGCCGGTCATGGCGATCGTGGGGTCCACCTTCAAGCCCGTCAGGAGGCTCACCATCGCGGTGAGCATCGTGACGCCGGCGGAGGGCCCGTCCTTCGGAATGGCACCCGAGGGCACGTGCACGTGCACGTCGACGTTGTCGAACACGTCGGGGTCGATGCCGAGGTCGGGTGCCGAGGCGCGGATGTAGCTGCGGGCCACGCCCACGGACTCCTTCATCACGTCACCGAGCGAGCCGGAGAGCTGGATGGCGCCCTTGCCCTTCATCTTGGTGGCCTCGATGAAGAGGATGTCGCCACCCGCGGCGGTCCACGCGAGGCCGGTCGCCACGCCCGGAACGCTCGTGCGCTCGGCCACTTCCGCGAAGAAGTGGATCGGCCCACGGATCTCCTCGACCTTCTCGGGGGTGAGCACGAGCTTGCCGTGCTGCTTGCCGGACGCGACCTCCTTGGCGGTCCACCGGGCCACCGCCGCGATCTCGCGCTTGAGCGAGCGCACGCCGGCTTCCCGCGTGTAGGCCCCGATGATGTGCCGGAGCGCATCGTCCGGGAGCTCGAGGGATTCGCCCGTGAGCCCGTGCTCCTCCAAGGCCTCCGGCAGCAGGTACTGCCGGGCGATCTTCATCTTCTCCTCCTGCGTGTAGCCGGGGATCTCGATGATCTCCATGCGGTCACGCAGGGGGCCGGGGATGGGATCGGCCAGGTTCGCCGTGGCGATGAACAGGACCTTGGAGAGGTCGAACGGCACGTCCAGGTAGTGATCCATGAAGGTGTCGTTCTGCTCCGGATCGAGCACCTCGAGCAGGGCGCTCGACGGGTCACCCCGGTAGTCCATGCCGAGCTTGTCGATCTCGTCCAGCACGAACACCGGGTTGTTGGTGCCCGCCTTCTTGATCCCCTTGAGGATCTTGCCGGGGAGCGACCCGATGTAGGTGCGCCGGTGCCCGCGGATCTCGGCCTCGTCCCGCACGCCGCCGAGCGAGATGCGGACCATCTTGCGGCCGAGCGCGCGCGCGACGGACTTCGCGAGGGAGGTCTTGCCGACGCCGGGGGGCCCGACGAGGCAGAGGATCGGCCCCTTCATGTCGCGCTTCAGCTTGCGCACCGCGAGGTACTCGAGGATCCGCTGCTTCACCTTCTCGAGGCCGTAGTGGTCCTCGTCGAGGATGCGGGCGGCCTCGTTCACGTCCATCAGGTCTTCCGTGGAGGTCGCCCACGGCATCTCGATGAGCCAGTCGAGGTAGGTGCGGCTCACGGTGTACTCGGCGGCGCCCGGGCTCATCCGGGACATGCGCTTGAGCTCCTTGAAGGCGACCTTCTCGACTTCCTTGGGCATGCGGGCCTTCTTGATGCCCTTCTTGAGCTCTTCGAACTCTTCCTGGCGATCGTCGACCTCGCCGAGCTCCTTCTGGATGGCCTTCAGCTGCTCCCGCAGGAAGTACTCCCGCTGGGCCTTGTCCATCTCGCCCTTCACCTCGGTCTGGATCTTGTTCGACAGCTCGAGGACCTGGATCTCCTTGTTGAGCAGCGCGATGACCTTGGTCATGCGCTCCTTCGTGTCGAAGGTCTCCAGGAGCTCCTGCTTCTCTTCGACGCCGATCGACAGGTTGCTGGCGACGATGTCGGCGAGGATGCCGGGGTTGTCGATGCTGCGGACGAGGAAGCTCGCCTCGGACGGGATGTGCGGCGAGAGGTCGATGATCTTCTGCGCGAGCTCGCGCATGGTCGACATCAGCGACTCGAGCTCGGGGGTCGACTCCGTGCCCTCTTCGAACACCTTGACCTGCGCCTTGAGGCACGGGTCGGTGCCCTCCCAACGCTCGATCTTGATGCGCGCGAGGCCCTGGATGATGACGTTGAGCTTGTTGCCCGGCATCTTCACGGACTTCAGGATCTTGACGACGGTGCCCGTGTTGTAGAGCTCGCCCACGTCGGGATCCTCGTTCTTGGCGTCCTGCTGCGCCACGATACCGAGGAGCTTGTCACCCGCGAGCGCGCGCTCGACGGCTTCCAGGCTCTTGTCCCGACCTACGTTGATCGGGAAGGCCAGGACCGGGAAGATCACGGTGTTCCGGATGGCCAGGATGGGGACGTTCAGCTCCGACGGCAGGTTTACGGGTGCACCCTGGTCGTAGCTCGGGGGGTCGAATGCCATTTGTACTCCTGACGCCCTTGGGAGGGCGCTTTACGGAATGAAGGTATCCCCCGAATTCCCTACGACAAGCTTGCGCTGCCGAAACCCATGGCTACTTCGGAAGCACCGGCTGGGACCGTTCGCGTACGCTGCCTGTGCGGCCGAACTTCTCCAGCTTCTGCTCGTAGACCGTCCGTCCGTATTCCTCCCAGCCTCGGCTTTGCAGGCGTTCCGGCGTAGGAGCCCACGCTTCGTCACCCTGGAACGTGCCCCGGAGGTCCCAGAGGACGGAGTCGCCATCCACCCCCACGGGGGAGCTCCCGATCACGCCGCTGACGGCGTCGATCGTCTCCTGGATGCGGACGTACTTGTCGAAGCTGCCCGGGGCCATGTCGAGCTGGCGGCGTAGCTCCGACTCCAGGAGGGAGCGCCGCAGGATGACCCAACGGAAGCCATCCTTCTCGATGGCCACGCGGTCCTTCTTCAGCACGTTCTTCGGCTGGGCCGGGGTGATCGCGGCGCCGCGCAGGGCCTTGATGAGGCTGTTGTTGAGCCGCTTGCGGAACTTCTCCGGCCAGAAGATCCCGGCGGACTCTCCCATCCCGCCGAACGTGGGGAGCTGGAACTCCGTCTGCCACATCAGGCCGTCGTGCTGGATCTTCATCGGGAGGAAGATGACGCCGCCACCCTCGTCCTTCAGGGACGCGACCATCGGCGGCGCGCGGGTGTACCGGTGGTTGAACGGCCAGGTGCCGACGGCGAACTGCCCGGCGAGCCCAAGCGCGACCAACGCGGCGAGGGCGAGGCGGGGGCGCGGCAGCATCGCGCACAGCGCCGCGACCAGCAGCGCCGCGGGGATGAACGCGACGGCGGCCATCCGGTAGGGGAACCACAAGCGGTCGAAGAACGGGAGGTAGCGGTAGAGCGCCATGTAGTGGGGCATGACGACGGTGAAGTCCCCGACGCGGAACATCGTGCCGCCCGCGAAGGCCAGGACGGTGCCGAGCGCGGCGAGCCACGGCCAACGCCCGCCCGGGATCGGGAGCTTCCGGAGGAACGGGACCACGAGCAGTGGCAAGAGCCACGCGGGCTGGAAGAAGAGCGGCGAGCCGTACATCTCCATCAGCCAGAGCCCGTGGAGGTCGGCGGAGACGTTGTTCGCGATGGGCTGCGGCGGCACGAAGATGCTGCCCGGCGAGGGGTCGATCCCGGGCACCCGCCCGTCGTCCACCGCCGCGGACATGCCGCTGACGCCGGGCGCGACGAGCAGCAGGCAGATCGCGGCGCCGAGCGACCAGCGCTTGAGCACGGCCCTGCGGTCGGGCGCACGGCGCAGCTCCACGATCGCGAGCGGGACCAGCAGGAGCAGGAGGAAGTAGGCGGTGAACCAGTAGGTCCAGGCGGACATCGCGACCGCGAGTCCGAACCACACGCTGTTCTTCCAGCCGGGCTCGCGTGCCGTGCGGAGCAGGTAGAGGACCGCCGCGGGCAGGAACCACACCATCGCCTGCGTCGGCCGGCCCGCCGTGATCTCGAAGAGGACGAACGGGTTCACCTGCCACAGCACCGTGGCCGCGAACGCCGTGAAGGTGTCCGTGCCCTCCTTGCCTCCGAAGAGGTAACGGGCGAGCGGACGGAAGGTCAGCACGTTGCCGAGCTGCAACGCGATGATCCACATCGGCGAGTAGAACGTGCCTCCGAACACCCACTGGAAGGGCACGGAGAAGACGGCGTCGACGAAGTTGTTGCCCGTGTGGGCGAAGATGTCCTTGCCGAACGGGTAGAAGAACAGGGTGGTGTGCGAGGGGTTGCCGAGGCGCTCGACCGCGGTCCGGATCCACCAATAGAACCAGTGGGTCCCGAAGGCGTCCACACCGTCCCCCACCGTCGAGCCCGGGGCAAGCAACGTCGGAAGCACCCCCGCGACCGCGAGCGCGAGGAAGATGAAGGCTTGCATGCGACGGGACGGCGGCATGGGAACCGCCACCCTAACGCCATCGCCCGCGAGGGCTCGATTGCCGCCGAACATCGCCTCGCGTAGAGTTCGCGCGCCCGGAGGCCCCCCGATGCGTACGCTCCCGCTCCTCGTTCTTGCAGCGTGCACCGCCGCCAAGGACGACACCGCCGCCCCCGCGGCCCCGTTCGGGATGCCCCTCGTGGAGGACGGCCAGCTCTACGCCGGCGTGGCGCGCGTGGACATCACGCCCACCAACTTCGAGACCTACACCGACATCAACGGAAACCACAGCTTCGACGGGTGCATCACCGACCCCGCGGCGTCCCGGACCGGCTGCGACGAGCCCTTCGAGGATCTCGACGGCGATGGGCGCTTCGACGGCGTGTGGATCGCGGGCTTCGGCAGCGGGCGCGCCGCGCAGGGCGTGCACGACCCGATCACCGTCACCGCGGTCGTGCTCTCGCTCAACGGCGAGTACGTCTCGCTGGTCGGCGTCGACGCCCTCGGCGTGCTCGAGAACCGCATCCGCGACACCCGCGACCGCCTCGCCGCCGACGGTTTCGACCGCGACCGCATCGTGATCAGCTCGTCCCACAGCCACCAGGGCCCCGACACCGCGGGCATCTACGGCATCGACGAGGACCTCATCAGCGGCATCTACCCGCCCTTCGTCGAGAGCATCCCCGAGGCCATCTACGACGCGGTCGCGACCGCGTCCGCCGACATGGTCGCGGTGTCGCCCACCCAGGGCGCGGTCCACATGTCCGACCTCGATCCGGCGTTCAACGGCTCGCCGTTCGGGGGCACGAACCCCGATCCGAGCGTGGACGGGGGCCTCAACGACATCCGCGACCCGGTCATCGTCGCGGACCTCGTGCTCTCCATCGCGCTCGACGGCCCCGAGGGGCGCGTCGCCACCATCGTCAACGCGTCGGGCCACCCCGAGGTCGTCGGGGACGAGAACAGCGAGCTCTCCGCCGACTACGTGGGCTACACCCGCGACTACCTCGAGGCGAACCATGGCGGCCTGACGGTGTTCCTCTCGGGCGCGCTCGGCGGCATGCAGTCCTCGCTCGGCGCCACGCTCCCGGTCATCGACGAGGCCGGCAACCGGGTGCTCGACACCGACGGGAACCCCACCTGGCTCGACGACTCGGGCCCCGGCGCGAAGTGGGAGTTCGCGCGGACGTGGGGCACGCTCGTGGCGCAAGCCTCGGAGGCCGCGCTCACCGACACGACGCCCTGGTCGAGCCTCCGGGTGCGCAACTCCGAGTTCCTCATCCCCGTCGACAACGCGTCGTTCAAGCTCGCGTTCCAGGTGGGCCTGCTCGACACCCCCGACGAGTACGTCATCCAGGACACGAGCTGCCCGAACTACGGCGTCGACCACGACCTGTTCGGCTGCATCCCCGCGGCCTCCTGGGTCATCGAGCTCGGCCCCGTCACGTTCGGGACCGCCCCGGGCGAGCTGATGCCGGAGCTCTTCTGGGGCGTGCCCGAAGAGGACGCCATGGCCGACGCGAGCCTGCGCACCGCCGACCGACGCTGGGTGCAGTTCGACGCCGACTGCGCGGACGTGCCGTTCGAGGACTGCAAGGACACCGCCGGCTCCGTCGGCGACTGCGATTGCCTCAAGCACCACGCGACCCCGTACCGCGTCACCGACGATGCCGCGCTCACGACGATCGAGGCGATGCTCCCGGGCACCTACAAGGCCCCCATCGGCGTCGCCAACGCCTACTGCGGGTACATCGTGCCCGAGCCCGACTACAACACCTACGTGTCGGTGCTCACGGACGACGGCGACCACTACGAGGAGACCAACTCGTGCAGCGGCTCGTTCGCACCGCTCGTCCTCAACGCGTTCGCGGCGCTCCGCGAGTAGCGATCAGCGCTGGGTGCCCAACGGGGGCGCCTGGCCGGGCGTGGGCGGCTGTCCCGGGGTGGGCCCGACCGTCTGCGTGGGCGGGCGCAGGCCCATCGTCGTGTTGTTCGACGGCGCGATGGAGGCCCCCTCGAGCCGTCCGAGCTCGTGGCCGGTCACGGTGGCATCGCGCCCCATGCCGGGCGCGTTTGCCGGGATCGGTGCGGTCAGATCCCAGAGCGCGTAGGTCTCCGGCTCGTAGTCCGCCGGGTTCCCGAGCTCCTGGACGAGCCGGCGGTACTTCGCCTCGCGGTCGTAGCCGATGGCCTTCCACGAGGGCGGCGCGAAGCGGAGATCGAGCCACACCCAACGGAAGTCCTTCACGATGGCCTCCCGATCCGCCCGGATGTACGCGATGGGGGTCTCGGTGTCGTTGAGCGTGCCACCCAGCATGATGATGAAGCGGTTCTGGAGGCGCGTCTCGTAGCCGGCGGGCCGCAGATCGCGCTCGCGCTCGCCCATGCCCCCGAACAGCGGCTGGCCGTGCAGGGTCTGGAAGACCATGGCGTCCTCGTTGGCCCCGAACGGCAGGAAGATGACCGCGCCGCCCTGGTCGCGGATGCGCAGGTTCCCGTCGGGGATGTGGTAGGCGGTGCTCGGGATCGGCATCGCGCCGCGCCACAGCCCCTCCGCCAGCACGACGCCGACGAAGAGCGCGGCCCACACCCGGTCGAGGCGCGCGAGGCCCACGGCGGCGCACATCGCGAGCATCACGAAGGCCATCGAGGCCACCCGCTCGGGGAAGCCGAGGCGCGGGAGCATCGGCACGTGCTCCCACAAGAACGTGAAGAAGTAGTTCTGGAGGGGCGGTTCCGTCACGTCGAGCAGCGCGCCGCCGGCGAAGAGGAGGACGAGGCCCAGCCCCGCGATCCACGTCCAGGCGCGCTTCCACGTCCAGACGCCGAGGCCGAGCGCCGTCAACCACGACGCCGTGAGCACGAGCTCCCGCGTGAGCTTCCAGCGGACGGGCGAGGCCGCCGGCCCCTGCGCCCAGTCGCTCATGCCGAGCCGGCCCACGTTCCCCGCCGAGATCTGCGTGTAGATGCCGACGAGGAAGGGCGCCGCGACCCCCAGGGCCACCCCGATCGCCAGCGCGAGGCGAGGTGCGACCACCCTCGGCGCACGGACGAGCTGCCACAACGCCACGGGGAAGAGCGCGAGCGTGAGGAAGTACACCATGAACCAGTAGGTCAGCCCCTGGAGCACGACGTAGAGCCCGAACAACGCACCGTCCTTCCACGATCCCGTCGGGATGCGGAGGAGATGGCGCGTCCCGAGGAGCGCGAACCACAACATCGCCTGGGTCGGACGGCCCTCCGCGAGCTGCTGCACCGCGTAGGGGTTCAGCTCGAAGATCGCCGCCGCGGCCCACGCGGCCATCGGGCTGTTGCCGCCGGTCAGGTCCTTCGCGAGCGCCTGCATCGCGAGGGCGTTCCCAACGAGGACCAGGATCCCGAGCGGCTCGATGAACCCGGGCACGCCGAAGATCCACTGCAGCGGCACGCCCAGGTAGGCGTCGATGTAGTTGGCGCCGGTGTCGTTGAAGAAGTTCTTCCCGTCCGGGTAGAACAACAGGTCGGTGCTGACCGGCAGCGTGAAGTGCTCGAGCGTGGTCCGGACCCACCAGTGCATCCAGATCGTGCCCGGCAGGTCAACCCCGACCCCCGCGACGGCGCTCGTCGACGCGAGGTTCCCCGGGCCGATGACCACCGCGGCCAGCACCACGTAGGACGCGAGCGCCAGCCATCTCCAGCGTCGATCAGGCATTTCCATTTGCGCGCCAGGGTACGACACGCCACGCCGCTTCGGGAAGTAGCGCGGGCCCGGCCGCGGCGATCTGCAAGCGCAGGGCCACGCAGGCGCCCCGCATCAACGTGTCGGCGATGGTGACGACCGAGCGCGCGCCGAGGGGCTCCAGCCACGAGCCGCGCACCCAGTCGTTGAAGAGGCCCATCGCGGGGCCGCACCACACCTGGTAGTCGCGCTTCCGCGAGGCGTCCCCCACCCGCGCCCAGCGGCTGGACAGGCCGAGGTACCAGCGGAAGCAGAGCGCCATCTGGTGCCGACGATCCTCCCGCGCGCGCTGAAGCTCCCGCGGGTCCCGCGCCGCCCAGAACGCCTCGGTCTCCGCCCACACCTCGGCGATCGGGCGCTGGAAGATCTGCTTCTCCAGGCGCTCCCGGTCGGCGGGGGGGATCTCGTCCAATCCCCCGTAGCCGCGGTAGAGCTCGTAGAGCCGCGCGGCGCGTTGGGCATACATCGTGCCGCGCGAGAGCACCTGGACCTGCGCGCCCATCTCGAACATGTCGGGCGCCGGGCCCATCGTTACGTCGGCGTACCCGGCCTGGGCGAGCATCTCGCGCACGGCGTCGGACGTGCCGGCCTCGGGGGTCGCCTGGTTGATCGACCCCGTCATCACGTAGTCGGCGCCGAGGGTCATCGCCGCGGCGAGCGACGAGGGATCCCCGATCCCGCCGGCGGCGCCGATGCGCGGGCGGACCGCGTAGCCCTCTTCCGCGGCGATGCGCGAAGCGAGCCGACGGAAGAGCGGGATGAGCACGGGGAGCGGGCGACGGTCGGTGTGCCCGCCGCTGTCGGCCTCGGCAGTGATGTCCTCCGCCACCGGCACCTTGCGCGCGAGCTCGGCCTGGCGCGGGGTCAGCTTCCCCGCGGCCACCAGCCCCTCGAGCAGCTTCGCCGGGGCGGGGCGCAGGAAGGGCTCGGCGACCTCGGGCCGCGAGACCTTCGCGCTCACCCGGTTCGGCGTCACGATCTTGCCGTCGACCTCGTGGATGCCGTGCAGCCGGTATCGAACCACCGCCGCCGTGAGGCCCATGAACGCGCTGGCGTCGACCTCCGTGCAGCCGTGCTCCAGGAAGAGGTCGACCGTGGCCTCCTCCACCGCGGGCTCCGCGGGGTTGTGCAGGAGGTTGAACCCCGCCGGCCTGTCGCCCACCGCCGCCTTGATCGCCCGGACGCCGTCCCGCACGGCCTCGACCGGGAGGCCGCCGGCCCCGAAGTAGCCGAGGTAGCCCGCGTGGCTCATCGCGGTGACGAGCTCCGGGGAGGCGATGCCGCCCGCCATCGCGCCCGCCACGTAGTTGTAGCGGACGCCGTGGGCCTCGCGGAACGAGGGCGCCCCGAGCCGATCGGGCCGCATCGCGGGGACCACGAGCTCCGCCGGCCCCTCCCCTTCCCACCAACGCCCCTCGTGCCACCGGAGGGTGCGGCCGGGGTCGTGGAGCGCCGCCGCGAGGTCCGCGACCGGACGCCCACGCCCGGGCAGCGGGACATCCTGCACGTGCCGCTCGCCCGTGGCCCAGCTCGTGGAGACGCGCGCGGAGTCGCCGTCCCGCTCGACGCGCACGGTCACGTCGGCGTCTTCGAGCTCGATCCCGTCCGCGCCGTCCGCCAGGAGCGCCGCGAGCGCGCTCGCGCCCGCCTGGTCCACCGCCCGGGCGAGGCCCGTGCCACCCGGCGAGAGCTCCTCGGCCTTGTCTCCCCGAACGATCCGCACGCTTCGCGCCGACGACATGAGATTCATGCCGGCGCGCCTATCCGATCCCGGCGGGGCACGGGGCCCGATGACGACCCGGACTACGCCTTGGAGGTGGCCATCACGATCGGGACGCTGCGGGCCAAGGACATGAGCGCGATGATGCCGATGAAGATCTCCCCGCGGACCGCCGCCGCGGTCCCGACACCGACCGCCACGAGCACCCCGAGCCGCGCGGCCCAGAGGAGCGCGATCTCCGGCCGCTTCCAGAGCGAGAGGCCGTGGTAGGTCACGATCCCGCCGTCCAGCGGGTACATCGGGAGCAGGTTGAACGCGCTCCAGAAGAGGTTGAAGGTGGTGGCGGTCGCGAGGAGGCTGCCGACCACGGGCGTCTGGATGAAGAACGTGCCCACCAGCGCGAGGAGGCCCAGCAGGAAGCCGGCGATGGGCCCCGCGAGCGTGATGAAGATGCCCTGCTTCGGCTGCGGCGCCTGCGTGAACCGGGTGAGGCCGCCGAAGCCGTGGAGCGTGATCGCGATGGGACCCAGGCCGTACGCGCGGGCGACGAAGGCGTGGCCGAGCTCGTGGACCATGATCGACGCGAAGATCACCAACGTCAGCATGAAGCTGTAGTAGGCGGAGTGGGCGCCGTTCCTGGCGCCGGAGAGCACGAAGAACGCCAGGATCGCCAGTGCGGAGGGCTGCAGCGTCACGGGGAAGCCGAACAATCGGCCGAGCTGGATGTCGTTCACGGGTCCTCCGAGGGCGTGCGAGGCGAGAGCGGCGTCGGTGCCGGCGGAGGCTCCTCCGGGAGCGGAAACCCGCCGAGCGCGCCGAACCATCCGACGATCGCGACGATCGCCAGCAGGGCGGCGACCAGCGCGTAGGCGTTGGCGGCCCGCAGGGCAAGGTCACGCTCCCCGCGCGCGGTGTCCAGGGCTCGAGCGAGCGCGGCCTCGCGTGCGCCACTCGCCGCCACGTAGGCATCGACGTCGGCGATCCCGTGCCGGGCGAGCGCGGCGGCCGCCCCCTCGGCTTCCGGCGGCGCGATCCCACGCGCCGCGAGCCACGCCACGAGCGCGTCGTGGAGGGGATGGCGGGGGCAGGTCATGAGGGTGGCCCGCACGCGCTGGGGATCGTCGGCCACCAGCGCGTCGAAGAGCGGCACCGAGCCGCGCACCTCGCGGACCCGGTCCAGGGCGTCGAGGAGGGCGTCCGTCGACGCGCCGCCCGGGGTCACGCCGGGACGAACAGGAGCCACGTCCAGACGGCGGGCTGCAGGCCGGAGGCGGTCGCGGTTCCGGCGACCACGGTGGCGGTCCCGAGGGGGCCCTCGACGGCGCCGTACTCTTCGAGCGCGTACACGTCATAGGTGCCGTCGGCCGAGGTGAGGCCGGTCACGACGACATCCATGGGCGCTTCGAGCTCGGAGCCCCACGGCAGGAGGTTCACGGTGAAGGAGGGGGTGACCGCCCAGTGGGCGGGCACGGCCGCGCCTTCGAGCACGCCGGCGTAGAGGTCGAAGTTCCCGGTGTCGCTGTCGACGGCGCCGAACGGCATCGAGAGGGACGAGGCCGCGAAGGTCAACGTGACCTGGCCCGCCGTGTAGGACTGCGACCCCGACGCCTCGTTCACGACGACCGGCCCGTCGATGGGCGGCGCGACCATGGCGGGGGCGATCTCGAAGACCTGGTCCTGCGCGAGATCGACGCCGACGAGCGCGTTGCCGTAGCCGGGGGTCCCGTAGCTGGCCCCGATGGCGTCGACCTTGAAGAGCGCGGCCTCGAGGTTGGCGATACCGAAGTACCCGGCCGCGTCCGTCGTGAGGTAACGGCACACGGTCGAGCAGATCTGGACCTCCATCCCGGAGGCGGGCGAGCCGTCCTCGAAGACGACCATGCCGGAGATGGCGCTGTTCCGCACGACGTCGGTGTCCGCGTCCGTGTCCGTGTCCGTATCGGCGTCCGTGTCCGTATCGGTGTCGGCGGCGGAGCCGGTGTCGTCCTTGGGGGCGCCGGTGCAGGCGAGGAGGAGAAGGAGGAGGAGGCGCATGGGTAGCTCCGAGCGCGACACTCTATCCGCGTCGCACGACGATGCGCACGCCCTCCATCCAGCGCTCCACATCCTCCAGCGCGTCGGCGACGAGCTCCACGCTCTGGACGTCGATGAGCGCGAGCCAACCCCGGGCGAACCCGGCGTCCGGGTCGTAGTGCAGATCGACCAGATCGTGGGTGTGCCCGCATGGGAACGGGACGGTTCGCGGCCCGCCGTCCCGCCACGCCTCCAGCGCCCGGTTGAAGGCCTGTACCTGGTTGGAGCCGTTCACCGGGCACGACACGCGGAAGCCCCCCTGCCCGCTCGACGCGAACTGGACGCGCGGGAAGGTCTCGACCCGGGCGCGCGCGAAGCCGCCGTCCACGAGGGGGTGCGGCCCCGGGGCACCGTCCGGCGCGATGCGTCCGGTGGCGCGGAGCTGCTCGTAGAGCTGCGTCACGACATCGACGGGGCCGTCGGGATCGGGGGGGAGGAGGAGGAGCGAGAGGCGATGAGCGGCGGGAGGCACGCAGAAGTCTAAGCGCGCACCGTCAGAACCACTCGGGGATCTCGATCTCGACCTCTCCGAGCACCTGCGCCTGGCACGCGAGGCGGTCCCCGCGGGAGACGTGGTCGGCGCCCAGCGCCATCTCCTCCATGCCCTCGCGCTTCGACAGGTTCCGGTGGCCCTTCACCACGACGATCCGGCAGGTGCCGCAGGAGGAGTTCCCGCCGCAGTAGTGGCGGAGATCCAGGCGACCGGCCTCGGCGGCCTCGAGCAGCGTGGTGCCGCGCGCGACGCGTACGCTGGTGGCGCCGAAGCGCACCTCGACGGGGCCCGTGGGCGCGCGTTGGGGGGCCAGCCCAGGCGCCCGGCCGAGGAAGGGCGCCACTTGCGACTCGTTCCGGAGCACCCGCTCGACCACGGTCGCGCCCGCGCGGCTCGCCGCACGCAAGCCGCGCCGGAGCACGCGGAACGGGAGGCCCGGTTCATCCGACATGCCCCCACTCTGAACCGCGCGATGGCCCCGCGCAAGGTCCACCGCCTCGCTACGTAGCGTGCGGCACAAGGCGCCCCCGGTGGCTATGTACGAGCTACGGAACCGCGTGGACGCCTCCCGCCACTCGAGCCCTCCCCGACGCATGGGGCGGGACCTCCGGCGCATGGCGTCGTGCCTCCTGTTCTCCGGCGCCCTCCATGCCGCGCCCGCTGCGTGGATCCTGGCGGCGCCCCCACCGCCGCCTCCCGAGGAGCCGCTGACCCGCGTAGAGCTCCTGGATCCGCTCGAGGCCGCCGCGCTCGATGAGCGTCTCGAGGCGCGCGAGAACGCGGCCATGGCGAGCCCGAGCCGCGCGGAGGCGACGCGAAACGAGGCGGAGCGGGCGGCGGTGACGGCGGTGAACGCGCGGATCCGGCTCGTGGCGGCCGAGGCGGCGAGGGCCGAGGCGGTGGACCACGCCGCGAGGCTCGACGAGGTCGTGCGCAGCGCGACGGTGCGGGCGCTGGAGGCCCGGCAAGCCGAGGCCACGCTGGAGAGGGCGCGGGTGGCTGCCGCCGTGGCCCCCAAAGCGCGGGAGCCCGTCGAGGAAGCCGAACGGCAGGAGGCCGTGCGTCGCGCGCAGGCGAAGGTCGGCATCGCGAAGAAGGCGGAGGCCGAGGCGGCGCTCTTGGCCACGCGGCGGGCGCCAGAGCGTGCGGGAGCCGCGGAGAAGGTCGCGCGGGCGGAGCAGGAGGAAGCGGCGGCGCGGACGGAGTTCGCCAAGGCCGAGTCCGAGAAGGCGGAGGCCGTGAAGAACGCGGCGGTGGCCAGCGCCGCGGCGAAGCGGAAGGAGCCGAAGACGGAGCAGGCGCGGACGGAGAAGCCGAAGGAGAAGGCGGAGGCGACGCGAAAGGAGCCGGCGAAGAAGGCGGAGCGCTCGTCGATGGAGAACGCGACCGCGCAGAAGGCCGTCGTCCAGCCGACGGAGGTGGCCACGGCCGAGGAGAAGGAGAAGGCGAAGGCGAAGGCGGCCACGGAGAAGGCGGCCACAGCGAAGGAGGCCACGGCGCCACCGAAGCGGGAGGAGTCCACCGCGGAGCGACCGAAAGCCGGCCCCCCGGAGACCGCTCCGCCCCCCCCAAAGCCCCCGGTCACCGCCGCCGCGAAGCCCACGCCCGCGGCCCCCACGCCGGGTGCCCCGAACCCCGCGGTCCCAGCGCCCCCCGTCGCGGCGCGCCCTCCCCCGCCGCCCGCCCCCACGCCGCCCCCTCAAGCCCGTTCGCAGCCGGACGCGCGGCCCCCCAAGCCCGCCGACCCGCAACGCCGGGGTGCGGCGCCGCAGGTACCCCCGCCCCAGGCCCGCGTGAAGGAGGCCGGCGGAGACGACGGGGGCGGCGCCGGCGGCGAGGCCGTCTCCGAGTTCGTCCCCTTCGTGCGGAGCGAGGGCGACGCCGCCGCCGTGGCGGATGCCGCCGCGCGGTACGTGAGCGATCGGAACAAGAGCGCCGACCGCGACACGCGCATGCGCGGGGACGTGACGCGCTCCAACGGGGACGGCAGCGGCACGGCCCCCATCGCGACGAGCACGCAGGTCGGCACGGCTCCGAACACCGCCGCCCTCGCGCCCGCAGCCGCAGCCGCAGCC
>JAUXTN010000033.1 GCA_030684355.1 Pseudomonadota bacterium | reverse complement strand
GGGCAGGTCCGCCGCGCGCGGATGGAGGGTGCGGGCGACGTGGCGCGCGAGGTCGTTGCGTCCGGCCACCGCGTGGAGCGGCAGCCGGAGCGCCCGGGGGAGGGGGCGTGGCATGGGGAGTCCGGGCCCCGGAGCGGGGCGAATGCAAGGCGGAACGGCGCGCCACCATCGGGGCGGCGCGGGGGCGACGAGGGCCACCCACCCGAGCTACGGGCGGGGGTGTCCCTGGGTCAACCTCGGGTTCGGGGGGCCTGCATCCAGCGAATCAACACACACCTCGGCCCGCGAACGATAGCCGCGCCCCCGCCGAGTGTCCAGCGCGGAGTGTCCAGCGCGGAGCGTCCAGCGTGGACGGGGTTGCCTGGTGGGGCGGCGCCCCCGCGCGGTACCATGCCGCCATGCTCTTCCTCCTCCTCGCATGCGCGTCCCCCACGCCCGACTCCGCCGAGCCCGTGGTGTTCTGCGAGGGCGAGCTCGACTACCGCTATGCCCCCGACGAGGCGTTCCACACCTTCCCCGACGACCATTGGACCTCATGAACCTCGTGCTCGACTCCGACAGCTTCGGCGTCATCGCCACGGTCATGACCCCCGCCGACAGGCGCCGGATCTTCGCCTCGAGCTCCGCCGGGATCACGACCACTTCCCGTGCAGGAGGCGGAGCTGGCGGAATTCACCCACGCCCGGCCTGCCCGTTGCCGGGACGCCTTCCAACGCTCTGGAGCGCACGACGCGCAATAGATGCGCATGCGGTCACATGAGCAGATCTCGACGTGGACGTGGCACGCGCGGCAGCTGAAGAACCGAAAGGACAGGAAAATCGCCGGACTCCGGCACCATCGGGCTGGACGGGCGGGCCGGCATCGGCAACGTTGGCCTGGGGGCCGGTCACCTCAGATCGCCGGAGACCGCCCCCGGGGGTGCGGGCGCTCGAACGCCCGCACCCCACCTTCGGGGCGGGCCCCTCTACCCCGTCCGCAGGCTGCGCGGCGGCCTCCGGGCCCGTCGTGATCGACCCGAAACGCCGTGACTTCCTGCGCGCCGCCCTCGGTGGGGGTCGAGCGCGGTACTCGCCGAAACTGCGCGGATCGAGGCCGTCGATAACACCGGGCACGCTCCCGAGGAGGGCCTCAACGACGGTCTTGGTGGAGGGCGTAGTCATCGGGTGATCCCCGGACCCGCCGAACCTGATGGTGGTAGTCACCAGGTTCAGCGGGGAGGCAGGAGTTGGCGGCCTCTGTCGGGATCGTTCGGGTTCGTCCGCTACCACACGGCTTCACCCTCTTGGAGACCGTACCGGCGATGTCGGCGGTCCCTACACATAGGAGGTGCGTATAGGGTGGAAAGTGAACGAACCGCGGCTTTTACAAGCTCGGCGTCGTCTTCTTGTGGGGTCTCTCCCGTCGCTTGTGGCTCGCCCAGGCCGGGGCGAGTTGAACGAAAAACGTCGTCACCCGGTCGGCCGCAGCGTCCACGAGCGGATGTCCTGGGTCCGCCGCGTCGCACCAGTAGACAACGAGGTAGGCGCGGGACTGCTGCATGATGTCCGCCGCAGACTTTGCCTTCCTGATCCCATCTTCAATCCGATGGGCGATGGTGCCGGCGTCGTCCCCACTCCGCACGAGCTTGGCCTCGATCGCAACAGCCTCCGAGCCGAGGCGAGAGAGCACATCTGCCCGTCTGGCGCCGAGCCACGGCTCCGTCCAGGGATCCAGGCCACACAGGTGGAGGTACGTGGCGAGGTGGAGACATAGGCGGTGCTCGTCCTGCCCGCCCGCGCGCTTGGCGCCCGCTATGATCCGAACCAGCTTCTCGTACTCGATGCGCGTCGCCCAGTCGGCATACCGGCCGAGGATGTGGTCATGCGAGATCCCCCGCCGAGCCTGCTTGATGAGTTGCTGGTGAAACGTCCGGAGGACGAGGGCAGGCGCTTCCTCCTCCGAGAGGGGGCACCTACGCGCGTGAGTCCTCCAGGTGAGTCGGTAGAGCACCGAGAACCAGACACGCGCGTGCGTCGCCCTCCCTTCCCCCCGCTCGTCTATATGCGGTCCCTCCGCCGCTCTCGCCATGCTGCGCAGAAGGAGCAAACCGAGGCGCGGCGTGCCTAGGTCGCGTCGCACCTCCTCGTCAACAAGGTCCATGAACGAGCCGCGCGCTTCCGACAACGCGCGTAAGTTCACGTGGTCGCGAAGAAGCCCGGCGAGGTTGTCGTCGTGGGCCATGGACGCCACGAGCCATAGAACGTTCGCCCACTCACGAGCTTGTTCGATGTCGCGCAACGAACCTCGTACGCCATCGTCCAAGGCGTCTCCGAACGCGACGAGCACGTCGAACGTGCGCCGTCCCATGTCCGTGAGGTCGGCGAAGGCCGCAACGATCCGCTCAGAGACCTCGGCCTCGCTCCGGTCTATGGGACGGAGCACCGACGAGAGAAAGCCGTCTTCAACCACGGTCGCGAGGTACAGCTGGGCGGACAAGAGACTCGCCTGGTTGCCCGCGCCTCCACGCGCGACGTGCTCCAGTAGTTGGCCAAACTGCTGTTCAAGCAGCTCCAAGGGTGGCTCGCGCTTGAACACCTGTGCCTCGCGGATGCGACGGGTATAACGACGCGTCGACACGGTTGCGGACAAGACCTTAGGCGCGTTCGCCCGTGCAGGCCCCTGGGGCGCGCGCAGCCTGGCCCTACCGCGAGACGTGGCACGGGTCCCCGTCCTCGTGGCCGAGCATCTCCATCTCGGCAGCCAGCTCGGCCTCTCGCGCTCGCGCGTCGGCGAGGAGGAGGTCGTGTTCGGGCGCTTCAGGCGGGCAGTGGGAAGCCACGCGAACTCCACATGGGAGACCACGACAACCCGGTGCTCATCCTCTACCACGCACCACCCGTGCGCGCGAACCTCTATGGGCTGATGCGGAGCTTCTCGCCCGGCCACACGAAGCTGGCGATCCGTTCAAGGAGCTGTTGCTCGATGCGATGTCCGAACGCGTCCTCGTCGCCTTGGCGCAGGGCTCTCACCTTACGGCCAGGCCCGTATCGTCGCGTCGCCCATTGCCCGTAGACCGCGTCGTCGCGCTTGACGAGCACCGCCACGTTCGTCGGCTGCGCTTGCGGGACGTCGTCTACGGTCACGAACGACTCGCGCTCGAATAGCCCCTCTCCGACCAGCTTCATGGCACACTCCGGCATTGACGACTCCCTAAGCACGGGCTCGGCAGAGGTCCATATCGCCGACGCGAGCGGCAGCCGTGGGGGCTCCGGCGCGCGGCTCAGCCCGCGGTGCTGACAGCCGACGGTGCCCATGCTATTGAGCCCACGAGCCCACGGACGCTCCGGAAGCGCTGGCTCGCCACCCAAGAACTGGGGGCGAGGTATGCCCCCTGGAGACGACCAATGGCCTACGTGAACTTCCAGATCCGCCCGACTGAGCGGGCGACCGCTGCCCATGTCCGCGCCCATGCCGCAACCCTGATGGAGCGGTTCGGGCTCTCCGACCTCCGGGCGAGCCTGCAGGGCAACAACGCCCTCGGCGGTCCGGGGCTCGTCATCTACATGCTTCCGGACGAGCATGCGGCGCTCGTCCCCGCCTTGCGGGAGGTGGCGGTCGAGGAGTTCGGGGACGAGCCCGCGACGTAGGCAGGGGCTCGGCGGGGCGCGCGGCCTGCCGCCTCCGTTCGTTCGAGCGGGAGGGCGCGATGGCCCTCGAGCTGGACGAACGGCGGGACCGCGCGGCTATCCCTCCGATAGCCCGTGGTACTCTCACCACCCCGGAGGTCGCATGGATCGGTGGAAGGCAACTTCGCTATTTCTCGCTGGAGTTCTGCTCGGAGGCACGGGGTACGCCTTCATCTTGCCCGCGCGGGCGAGCAACGGGACCATTCGTGCCGAGCGTTTTGAGGTCGTGGACACCTCGGGCGTCGTGCGCGCGAGCGTGGGCGTGACCGAGGGCACAGGGGCATCCGACCTACGCATGTACGACGCCAAGGGGAAAGAACGCGCGAACTTGAGTGTGCTCGCTGGAGGTGCAGCCAGTCTGTACCTCTTCGACGCAGACAAGAGCATCCGCGTCGTCTTGGAAACGGGGGGTTCCGCTAAGGGGGCCTCCAGTCTGTACCTCTTCGCGACCAACGGTCAGAACGTCGCGATGACCACACCCGAGAACGGGGAGCCGTCCTACTTCGGCCATGGGACTGGGTTCTCGGTGTCCGACGACGCGAACCGCCCGCGCGGCGGCACCTACCTGGACGCGGGTGGCACCCCGAGGTCGTACGGCGAGTAGGGGGCCGCCGAACACCCCCACGATACGGCCGTCCCACCAAGGGAGATACGATGGCGAGGAAGAAGAGCGACGCGCAACAACGCCACGACGACAGCGTCGCTCGACTCCTGGAACTCCGGGTCGCCCACGACGGGTGGAGTGGTGGCCCGAGCGACTGGCGGCGCGACGACGGGGTGGAGGTCCGCCGCGTGCAGTCTCACGACACGAGCCATGGAGTGTGGGAGGGTCGCAAGACCGACGCGGACACCTGGGGCCGGATGGGAAGCTCGGCGGAGACGGCGATGGCGTGGGCCGACTCGACATGGCCTCGGGTCGTGCCGACGACGTAGACGAGGGGCGCGCCTCGGTATCGTACGTTCGTGCCCCGCCAAGCCCGCCAAGACCCGCCTCAACGTCGCGTTCCCCGGTCTGCTCTACGACGCGATCTGTGCCTACGCGCTCACCAACGACGTGAGTACCGTCCGAGCATCTCACCTCCTGGGAAGCCACACAGCTACCAAGGGGCGAGCACGCTCGTCGCGGCCGGGCCCGCGCCGCAGCCGCATCGAGCATGCTCGGGGAACGGTCGCCGGGCCGCATCTGTGATGGCCGTCAACAGGTAGCGCTGCATGTCCGGTTCGACGAGGGCGGGGGCCCCCGGAAGTTGTGAGCTTCCGGGCCCCGCTACTCTACCGCTCGGCGCAAACGCGGAGATGAAGTAAGCGTAGCTTCGCCGACCCGATAACGATAGACAGACCGTGCGCTGGCCGGCCTGGCCAGCCGAGCTTCCCAGCGGGTTTACCAAACCCGGCCGGGAAGACCGGCGATCCGGAGGCGGCTCCGTTTCGAGTGGCTCCGTGCTTGCGCTCGGCGCAAACACGGAGACGCGAAGTAAACGGAGCTTCGCCGACCAGATAACGATAGACAGGCCGTGCGATAGCCGGCCTGGCTACGCGAAGGCGCGCTCGTCGTTCTTGAAGGCGTAGGCGTGGATGGCGCGGGGCAGGTCCGCCGCGCGCGGATGGAGGGTGCGGGCGACGTGGCGCGCGAGGTCGTTGCGTCCGGCCACCGCGTGGAGCGGCAGCCGGAGC
>JAUXTN010000021.1 GCA_030684355.1 Pseudomonadota bacterium | reverse complement strand
CGGGATCGGGCAACGACACCGACGTGAGCGGCGGCACGGGCGGCGGGCCCCACGGCGGCCCGGACGGGGGGGTCCACGAGGCCGGGGGCACGGGCGGCGGGCCCGACGGGCGCGTCGCGGGCACGTCCTCGGTGACGAGGGGCCGCACGTGGGCGGTGTCGAGGGTGTCGGCGGTGTGGGTGGGCCCGGAGGCCTGGATCGTGCGCGACCCCGGCACGATGCTGCCGGCGGGCGGCAGGCGGACGAAGCCGGGGTCCCGCCCGTCCTGGATGGACGCGAGGCGGGCCTCGAGCTGCGAGATGTCGCAGCGATCGCCGGGGTCGACCGCCATCGCCACCGCGAGGGTCTCCTCCATCCACCGGCGCATCTCGGGCGAGCCATGCTCCGGCTCGAGCTTCGGCGGCAGGTGGCGGACGAGGTGGTCGCGCTGGGAGTCGGGGTCGAGTTCCGCCATGAAGTCGGCCACCGGGCGGGCGGAGATGCAGAAGTAGAGCAGGGCGCCGACGGCGTAGACGTCCGTCGCCGGCTCGGGCGCGAGGCCCTCGAACTGCTCGGGCGCGGCGTACTGCGGGGTCCCCACGAAGGCGCCCACCCGGGTGAGGCGATCGCCCACGCCGCCGTACACCTTCGCGATGCCGAAGTCGGCGACCCGGATCTCCGGGATCTGGTCCGCCGGGACCTCGCGCACGAGCAGCACGTTCTCCGGCTTCAGGTCGCGGTGCACGACCCCCTGGTGGTGCGCCACGTCGAGCGCCCAGCACACCTGGCGGCCCAGCCCGGCGACGACCGGGATCGGCAACGTGCCGACGCGACGGATGTGGTCGAGCAGGCTCCCGCCCTCTTCGTAGCGGGTGACCAGGTAGGGCGAGTGGCCGGCCCGGTGCACGAACCCGCGGCACTCCACGATCTGCGGGTGGTTGAGCCCCTGGAGGATCTGGGCCTCGGTGGAGAGGCGGCGCAGGTAGGAGCCCTGGTCCCGCTGCTGGTAGAGCACCTTGATGGCGACCCGCGGCCCCACCTCGGCGAGCCCGTCGCTCCCGAGTTCCCCGCCGAGGTACGTCACTCCCGCGCCGCCGATCGCGAGCCGCGCGTGGATGCGGTAGGTGCGATCGATCACCTCCTGCGCCTCGAGCAACTCGCCCCACCCGCTCGCGGGACGCGCGGAGCGGCACCCGAGGTTCGGGCACTTCTGCGCATCCGCCGGAAAGGTCGTCAGGCAGCGGCTGCAATAGCGGGTTCGCTCGGGCGTGCCGGACATGCCCGCGCACTATATTCGTCGGACGCCCCCCATGCTCCTCGCCCTCCTCCTCGCGTGTCGCTGCAGCCCCCTCGATCCGCCCCAGGACGTGACGTTCACCACGCGCGTCGTGCGCCAGGTCGGCGGGCGCTTTCACGGCGAGCCGGACACCCCCCTGGCGCCGCAGGTGGCCTTCGCGGTGCAGGAGCGCTGCCCGCGCATCGACTCCGCCCACCTCCGGCACGCGAACGCGCAGATCCGGGAGCTGACCGTGCGCGGCACCGCCCTCGCGGACGTGACCCGCGTGTCCGCGGCGCTCTACGACGGGCAGCTCGCGAACGTGCAGTACCTCCTGGAGAACGACACCCTGGTGTTCCCCATCGCATGCACCCACTGCGAGATCTACCTCGGGATCCAGGCCGGAGATCGCACCGCCGCGTGTATCGGTCCGGGGTACTCGCTCTCCATTGAGAACGGTCGTATCGTTCCCTGACGGGGGATCGTCCGATCGCGGCCGGGTTCGGGCAAGGCCCGTGACAGTTCCCGGCCGACCGGTCGCCGTTACACCGCTGGACTCACGCATACTGTGGCACTCTTGCCCGCGGAGGTAGACATGGAGTTCGGGCTCGTCCGGGAGACCACGCCCCAGGAGCGCCGTGTGCCGCTCACGCCGGAAGGCGCGCGCGCGCTCGTGGCGGCCGGCCACGGCGTGCTCGTCGAGAACGGCGCGGGCCTCGGCTCCGGCTTCAACGACACGGAGTACCTCGCGGCCGGCGCGCAGGTCGTCCTCGCCTCCCGCGAGGTCGCCGCGCGCGCGGACATCCTGCTCAAGGTGCACGCCCCGCTCGCCACCGAGCTCGCGCTCGTCGGCAGCGGCAGCACGCTCGTCGGCTTCCTCCACCTCGCGTCCGCGCCGGCCGCGCTGCACCAGAAGCTCATCGCGCAGCGCGCCACCACGCTCTCCTGCGAGCTCGTGCGCGAGGGGCCCGACGAATACCCGATCCTCGAGCCCCTCTCCGCGCTCGGCGGGCGCGTCGCGGTCACCCTCGCGGCGTTCCACCTCACCTCGCCCGGCAACGGCCCCGGCCTCCTCCTCGGGGGCGCCTCGGGCGTGCCTCCCTCCCTCGTGCTCGTCATCGGCGGGGGCACCGCCGGCCAGGCCGCCGCCGCCGAGGCCGCCGCCCTCGGCGCGCAGGTCGTCGTCCTCGACCGCGATCCCCGCAAGCTCCAGCGCCTCGAGCGCGCCATCGGCCGCGTGGTCGTGACCGCCACCGCGAGCGAATTCCACCTCTCCCGCTACCTCGAGCAGGCCGACGTCGTCATCGGCGCGGTCGCCGTGCGCGGCGAGCCGGCCCCCAAGGTCCTGCGGCGCCAGCACATCCGCCTGATGAAGGAGGGGTGCCTCTTCATCGACATGAGCATCGACGAGGGCGGCTGCAGCGAGACCAGCCGCGCGACCACCCCGGAGGCGCCCTCCTACGAGGTCGAGGGCGTGCGGCACATCTGCATCCCCAACCTCCCGAGCGAGGTCGCCCGCACGGCGTCCCGCGCGCTCGGCAACAGCCTGCTGCCCTACCTCTTCGAGCTCTCCCGCGGGGTCGACGCCGCGCTCGCCCGCTCCGACGCCCTCCGGCAGGCCTGCGGCTACCACGCGGGCCACCTCGTGAGCCGCTCGCTCCAGCGCTACGCGCCCGCGCCGCTCCAGGATCTCGACGTCCTCGTGCCGCGCGAGCCCGTCTGATCCAGGCGGCCCGCCGGACCCTGCACCGGCGTCAGTGCCCGCGGCCCCGGAGCCGCTTCCAGAGCTGCCGCCCGGCGAGGAGCTCCACCGCCGGCGAGAGGATCTTGCCGGCGCTCGCCTCCTCCCGCAGGACGAAGATGGCCTTCTCGGGCGTCATCGGGTCCTTGTAGGGGCGGTCCATCGCGGTCAGGGCGTCGTAGATGTCCGCGATCGCCATGAGCTTTGCGCCGAACGGGATCTCCGCCTCGGTGAGCTTGCGCGGATAGCCCGTGCCGTCGAGCTTCTCGTGGTGGGCGTAGGCGATGGCGGGGACGTTGCGCAGCTCGCGGGTCCACGGGATGACGCGCAGGAAGCGGTGGGTGTGCTCGACGTGGCGCTCGATCTCGAGGCGCTCGGCCGGATCGAGCGTGCCGCGCGGGATGCAGAGCCGCTCGACCTCCCGGGGGCGGAGGACGAGCTCCTCCCGATCGTCGAGCCGCCACCGCTCGGCGACCAGCCGGATGGCCTCCCGGTCTACGGCGAGCATGGGCGCGTTCGGACGGTTGAGTCGCCGCACGAGCGCGAGATCCTGCTGAAGCACCGCGAGCCGCGCGGTGAGGTGGTGCTCCGCGAGCTCCTCGCGCACCGACTCCAGGACCGCCTGGAGCGCGGCGACGCGGAAGCGCATCTCCACCTCCGCGATCTCCCACGGGAAGAGCTTCGTCGCCTTGAGCAGCACCTCCTCGCGCACGCCGACCTTGCCGAAGTCGTGGAGCATCGAGGCGTAGTGGAGCTCGGTGAGCTCCTGGGCGGAGAAGCGCACGGCCGCGAACGGCGGCTCGTCGGACTCGGTGACCTCGCGCGCCAGGAGCGTCGAGAGCTCGGCCACGCGGTGGCTGTGGCCGCCGGTGGTGGGATCCCGCGCCTCGATCGCGGTCACCGCGGCCTCCACGAAGCCGTGGAAGAGGAGCTGGATGTCCCGGTAGAGCCGGTGGTTCTCCAGCGCGACCGCGGCCTGGCCGGCGATCGAGCGCGCGAGCGCCACGTGGCGGTCGGAGAACGGGAGCACCTTCTCGAAGCTCGCGAGGGGCACGCCCGCGACGGGCTTCCGGTTGATCATCGCGAGCGCGCCGATCACGTGGGCGTCGCGGTCCATGAGCGGCACGACGAGCACCGAGCAGGTCTGGTAGCCGGTCTGCTCGTCGAACGAGAGGTTCGGCCGGTAGGGCACCGTGGGGTCGAGGCGCCGCACGTCGTCGATGTTGAGCGGGGAGCCGCGGAGCGCCACCCACCCGGCGAGGCTGTGCTCGTCGATGGCGAGCTTCCGGCGCGAGGGGAAGAACGGGATCGTGTCGTTCTGCGCGGCGGCGAAGTGGAGGAAGCCGTCCTCCACGAGGTAGACCGTGCCGCCGTCCGCCTGGAGGAGCCGCCGCGCGTGGGTGAGCAGCTCGTCGAGGAGGCGGTGGCGGTCGGTGATGGCCGAGAGCGCGTACCCGATCTGGTTGAGAACCTCGACCGTGCCGCGCTCGGCGACGACGCGGGCGCGGAGGGTCTCCTGCTCCACGAGGTTGCGGAGCACGCGGGGGAGGCGGGTGCCGACCGCCGCGGGATCGACGATGTCGTACGCGTCGAGCTCCGGCTGGCGGCTGATCGCGATGACGCGCGGCCCCAGGCGCGCCGTGGCGAGGGCGCGCGTCAGATCGACCACGTAGATGCGCGACACGAGGTCGGTCGGCATCGCGGCGTCCGCCTTTACGAACACCGCTCCACACGCGACGGCGGCGGCGCGCACCTCCCGCGCGAACGGCGAGGCATCCGGGACCACGGCCACCTCGATCCGGGGGTGGTCGTCGGCGAGTACGGAGGAGGGGGCGTCCAAGCGCATGAAGCGTAGCCCGACATGGAGGCGGGCGCGTCCTCCGCTTGCACCGGGACAGGCGCGCGAAAGCCGGCGCCCCTGCGATCCGCGCCCGGTCGGAGGCCGGAAACCCAGGACTAGTCGGGCTCGTCCACCGCGTCCGGATGAGCGGCCTCCAGCTCCTCGGCCATGCGGGCCAGGGCATCGACGATGGTGCCGAGGCGCTCGGCGTCGAGCACGTCCGGGCCCGGGCGCACCCACCGCGACACCAGCGCGGCGTCCTCGGCGAGGATCGCGCCCCCGGCATCCAGGGGCTCGATGCCTTCTCCCGCGCCGTCCGGCACCCGGCAGTCGACCCCGATGAGCAGCACGTCCCCGCCGCCCGCGGGGCGCTGCCAGGTGACGGTGAAGGGGCGCCCGCGAGCCACCCCGAGGATCGAGAGCGGCTCGACACGGCCGTCGCCGCGCACGCGCGCACCGCGCGCCGACGCGAACGCGCGCAACGCGACGACCGGCGCGAGGCGGCGCGGGATCCAGGCCAGGCCCACCCACAAGAGGGTGGCCGCGCCAAACCCCACCGCGAACAACATCCACTCGGATACGCCCCACCTCCCCGACCCCATTAGACTACCCGAATGCCGCCCGACCGCACCGATTCGCTCCTCCCCGCCTGGCTGCGGCTCCTCGCCGCGGCCGCGTGCTTCGGCGCCGTGCTCCCGGCATGTGAGCCGATGGAGTCGCGAGGAGACATCTTCGCGCCCGCCCCCGCGCCGGCCGCCGTCGCGGCCGCGCCGACCGACCCCGCGTTCGCGTTCCCGACCGAGGCGCCGCTCGTGCTCTCCAGCGAGGAGCTCGCCGAGGGAGACCTCCCGACCGCCATGGCCACCGCCGCCGGGGTCGACGCCACCGTGCTCGAGGCCGCCGATCCCCTCGTCGCGCCCGCTCCCGAGGCCCCCGTGGCGCCCCCGCCGCCCGCGCCCGCGCCCGTCGGCCTCCCCGCCACCGTGCAGTGGCCGGTGCGCCTCGTGTCGACGCTCCCGCAGGCGCAGCCCCCGCGCGCCATCCTCGGCCTCGCGTCCGGCGAGGAGCGCGTCGTCTCCCCCGGCAGCATCCTCGCCGAGCAGGGCCTCGTCGTCATGGCGGTCAGCGGCGACAAGGTGACCCTCGCGCGCATCGAGCCCGCCGGCGATCACGCCCGCATCGACACCATCGAGCTCACCGCGCAGTACGCGGGACCTACGCCGACGCCCCGGTAGGCCGGACCGACCGCGGCCACCGCGCCCCGACGATGACCAGCCCGGCCACGAACAGCGCCGCCGAGATCACCTGCCCGTTCGAGAGCCCGGCCACGGCGGTGCCGCGGATCTGATCACCCCGAAAGAGCTCGTTCACCGTCCGGAACATCGTGTAGCCGAGCAGCAGGACGGCGAACGTGATGCCGTCCCCCCCGGTGGTGCCCGCCGGCCGCGTGCCGCCGGGCGAGAGCCGCGCGCGGAGGACGAAGAGCAGCACCGCGAGGAGCGCGTTGGCGCCGACCTCGTAGAGCTGCGTCGGGTGGAGCGGCACGCCCCCGGGGGGCTTCCCGCCCATCGGAAACACGACGGCCCAGGGCACGTCCGTCGGGGCGCCGTAGCAGCAGCCGGCGGCGAAGCAACCGACGCGCCCGATGGCGTGGCCGAGCGCGATGAAGGGGGCGTAGAGGTCGAGGATCCGCCACGCGGGCTGGCCCCGCCACCGCATGAACACGACCGCCGCGAGCACCCCGCCGACGAGCCCCCCGTAGAAGACCTGCCCGCCGTCCCGCAGGTCGAGGATGTCCAGCGGCGCCGCCGCGTACTGGGCCCAGCGGGTCCGCACGTACTCGAGCCGCCCGCCCACCACGACCCCCGCGATGATGACGAGCGCGAGCTCCCACAGGAAGTCCCACGACAGGCCCTCGCGGCTGCCGACGATCGCGGCGCCGCCGACGCCGACGAGGAACGCGAGCCCGGCCGTCACGCCGTAGGTGTGCACCGCGAAGCCGTCGATCGCGAAGAGGACGGGGTGCACCGGGTGCTAGGTCGCGGCGCCGGGCGGCGTGCCGGGCGTGCCCTCGGGCTCGTCCAACGGGCTCTTCCCGGCGTTGCCGATGTCCTTGTCACGCTCGAACACGAGGTACTGCACCAGGTACATGCCGACGCCCACGACGATCGCGGCGTCCGCGATGTTGAAGGTGGGCCACTCCGCGGTGCGGAAGGTGTCGAGCAGCCACGCCTTCGCGGCGGGGGCATCCGTGTAGACGCGGATGAAGTCGGTGACGGTCTGCTTGTGGACGCGGTCGATCGCGTTGCCGACGGCGCCCGACAGGATGAGCGCGATGGTCGCCGACTGGAAGCGGTCGTTGTCGGGGAGCTGGCGGTACATGCTGATGAGCACGCCCACCGCCACGATCGTGAACGCGAGGAACACCCACATGCGGTGCTCGAAGGTCACGAGCATGCCCATCGCGGCGCCGGGGTTCTGCGCGTGGATGAACGACAGGAACCCGGGGATGATCGAGATCTCCTCGGGGTTCGCCGGGTCGTACCCGAGCTGCTTGATGCCGTCCCATGTGTGGGCCGGCAGGTTCTGGCCGCTGTAGCGGAGCGCCCGCACGGTCCAGAGCTTGGTGAGCTGGTCGACGATGACGAGCACCGTCGTGAGGATCGTCAGGATCTTGAGCTTGATGGACATCGGCGCCGGCTGCCGATTAGCCCGGCCGCCCCCCGGCGTCGACTGATCGCCGAGGACCCGTTATGAATCGCGCCTCAGAATTCCTAGCCTCTACACCGGAGCCGCCGAGATGCAGCGCGAAGCGATGCCCGTGGATGTCCTGTTCGTCGGCGGCGGTCCCGCCTGCCTCGCGGGCGCGATCCGCCTCCTGGACCTCATCCAGGGCCACAACGCCGCGGTCGACGCCGGCGGACCCGGCGCCAAGCTGGAAGAGCCGACGATCGCCTTGATGGACAAGGGCTCCGAGATCGGCAGCCACGCCATCTCCGGGGCGGTGCTCGACACGCGCGCGTTGGACGAGCTCATCCCCGGCTGGGAGCGTCAGGATCCCACCTTCGTCGAGCGGCATGTCGAGGAGGAGACGTTCGTCGTGTTGACGAAGACGATGGCCTTCCCCGCGCCGCTGATGCCGCCGGGCATGGAAGACCACGGCAGCCCCATCATCTCCATCGCCAAGTTCCAGAAGTGGCTCGCGGCGAAGGCCGAGGAGAAGGGGCTCATGCTGTTCTCCGGCTTCGCCGGGACGCAGCTCCTCTGGGAGGGGGACACCGTGATCGGCGTCCGCACCGGAGACAAGGGCATCGGCCCCGACGGGCAGCCCAAGGGCACCTTCGAGGCCGGCATCGACATCATGGCCAAGGTGACCATCCTCGGCGAGGGCCCCCGCGGCACGCTCGCGCGGCAGCTCATCAACCGGCTCGGCCTCGACAAGGAGTCCCAGCCCCAGGTCTACGAGATCGGGGTGAAGGAGGTCATCGAGATGCCCCCGGGCACGGTGAAGAAGGGCGAGGTCATCCTCACCCTCGGCTACCCGCTCGATCTCCACACCTTCGGCGGCGCCTTCGTCTACGCGATGGCGGACGACAAGTACGCGATCGGCCTGCTCGTCGAGCTCGGTGCGCAAGACCCCGCGATGGACGCCCACTACCTCCTGCAGAAGCTCAAGGCGCATCCGTACATGCGCAAGAAGCTCGGCGCGGGCAAGGTCGTGAAGTACGGCGCCAAGGCCGTGACCGTGGGCGGCTGGGCGTCGATCCCCAAGCTCTACGCGGATGGCGCGATGATCGTGGGCGACTCCGCGAGCTTCCTCAACCCGGCGCGCATCAAGGGCATCCACCTCTCCATGAAGGCGGGCATGCTCGCCGCCGAGACCGCGTTCGACGCCCTGCGCCGGGGGGACTCCACCGAGGCCGTCCTGGCCGAGTTCAAGACGCGGGTCGACGGGAGCTGGATCCGCGAGGAGATGGAGCCCGCCAAGAACTTCCACGCCGGCTTCGACAAGGGCGTCATCGGCGGCATGGCGGCCGTCGGGATGTCGCTCGTGTTCGGCCCCGGCGAGGACATCAAGCCGTTCGACGCCGACTTCGAGCACATGAAGAAGGTGGCGCACGTGCACGGCCACAAGGGAATGCCCGCGCGGGACGAGGTCGTGTTCGACAACGTCTACCTCGTCGACAAGCTGACGGACGTGTACCACTCGGGCACCAAGCACGAGGAGAAGCAGCCCTCGCACCTGAAGGTCGTCGATCGCGAGATCTGCGCCACCCAGTGCGCCGAGGAGTACGGCAACCCGTGCACCCGCTTCTGCCCCGCGCAGGTCTACAACATGCACCCGAACCCGACGACCGGGCGCGCCGAGCTGCAGATCGACTTCTCGAACTGCGTGCACTGCAAGACGTGCGACATCCGGGACCCCTACCAGATCATCACGTGGGTGCCGCCCGAGGGCGGCAACGGGCCGGAGTACGGCATCCTCTGAGCCGGGTGGCCCGGCGGGTCGCTTGACCCGGCCGGCACACGCGCCACGGAACCGTCCCAGGATCGTGACGAGTACGTGACCTTGGTCTCAGGTGGGTGACCGCCAGGAGACGCCCTGGTTACGACCAGGGCGCTCCGGAGCCCCCCATGCCTATTCTCGCCTTGATCCTCTCGATCGCCCACGCCGCCGATGACGCCCCTCCGAAGTTCCCCATCGTCAAGCCGGGGGGCATGATCTTCGCGCGCTACCAGTACGACCTGACGGACGGCGCCGAGGGCGCGAACGCCTTCGCCGTCGACCGCGTGTACCTGCGCACGGACGTGGCCATCAACAAGCGCTTCGCGGCCCGCATCACCCTCGACGCCGACCGGATGAAGCCGCTCGAGTTCGGAGACGGCACCGAGGCCACGTTCGACACGAAGTACCGGGTCTTCGTCAAGCACGCCTACCTCGCGGTGAAGGACCTCGGGCCCCTCGAGCTGCGCGCCGGCATGATCGACACGCCCTACGCCCCCTACTACGACGGCTTCACGGACAACCGGTACATCACCAAGTCGTTCGCCGACGAATTCGGCCTCCTCGATACCGCCGACCTCGGCGTCGCCCTGCTCGGCAAGCACGGCGACGGCCTGGTGGACTGGAACCTCTCCCTGCTCAACGGCGAGGGCTACGGGAAGGTCGAGGTCGATGCCGGCAAGTCCGTGCAGGCGCGGGTGACCGTCGATCCCCTCGCCAAGATGGAGGATCGCGCCCTCCCCCTCACCGGCTTCGCCGCCTACTCCGGCCACCCCACGACCGGCATCCCGACCCTGACCTGGGCCGGCGCCGCGGGTTTCCAGATGCCGCGCCTGCTCGTCTGGGCCGAGGTGATGGGCAAGTCCGAAGGGGACAAGAGCGGCTTCGGCTACTCCGGCACCCTCAACCCGCGCCTGCCGAAGTACGCGGGCCTCGTGTTCCGGTACGACCACTGGGACCCCGACGGCGCCACCGACGACGACGCCACCACCGCCCTCATCGGCGGCGTGGAGAAGGACTTCCTCGACAAGGTCGCCGTCGCGGTCACCTACGAGCGCTCGTGGGCCGACGCCATGCCCCAGGCTGCCGAGCACGGCATCGTGGTGCACATGCAGGCGGGCTTCTAGACCCCACCGGGGGCGCCCGCCCGTCGGTTAAACGCCCGGGCGAGGCGCCTCCCCATGCTCCGTCTCTCGCTCCTCTTCGCCCTGTTCAGCGCGTGCACCGCCTCCGCGGACCCGCCGCGAGAGCCGCCGTCCGCCGTCCCCACGCCGCCGGTCGTCGCGGCGCCGCCCCTGCCGACGGCCGCAGTGGCCCCGGTCACCCCGCTGGTGCCGCCGCCCTCGGCCCACGCGCGGATCGAGGACGAGCGGAACACCATCGACGTGTTCCGCGCCGCCGCGCCCGGCACGGTGTTCGTGACGCAGACGCAGGTGGTGGTCGACTACTGGAACCGCCGCACGATGGAGGTGCCGGCGGGCTCGGGCACCGGGTTCGTGTGGGACCGGGACGGCCACATCGTCACCAACTTCCACGTGGTCGACGGCGGCAAGAGCTACACCGTGACGCTCTACGACCAGAGCGAGTGGTCGGCGAAGCTCGTCGGCGGGGACCCCCGGAAGGACGTCGCCGTGCTGAAGATCGACGCCCCGAAGGAGAAGCTCACGCCGCTCCGCCTGCCGGACGAGGGCTACACCCTCGAGGTCGGGCAGAAGGCGCTCGCCATCGGCAACCCCTTCGGGCTCGACCACACGCTCACCACCGGGGTCGTGAGCGCGCTCGAGCGCGAGATGGTGGGCTACGGCAACGTCACCATCCGCGGGATGGTCCAGACCGACGCGAGCATCAACCCCGGCAACTCCGGCGGCCCGCTCATCGACTCGTCGGGGCAACTCATCGGCATGAACACGATGATCTACAGCAAGAGCGGCAGCTCGGCCGGGATCGGGTTCGCCGTCCCGGTGGCGACCGTGCGGCGGGTGGTCGACCAAGTCATCGCCACCGGCCGCGTCGAGCAGGTCGGCATCGGCATCCGCATCGTCGACACGCGGACGGCCGAGCGCATCGGGGTCCGCGGCGTGGCCATCCTGGAGGTCCTGCCCGACTCGCCGGCGGCCAAGGCCGGGCTCCGCGGGTTCACGCGCTCCTCGCGCGGCCTCCACCTCGGGGACGTCATCGTGCGCGTCGGGGAGGACGCCATCGCCAGCTACGACGACCTCTACAACGTGCTCGACCGCCACAAGCCGGGCGACGAGGTGGCCGTGACCGTCCAGCGCGACAACAAGGAGGTCACCGTCACGCTGCCGGTCGTCGTCATCGAGGACGGCGCGTAGCCAGCCGGGCTATCGCACGGCTTCGCTACTGGTTGACGTGCGTGACGATGTTCACGCGGTAGCCCACGACGGCCTCCGTCTCGGGGGCCGGGTCCGCGGGGGGCGGCCACACCGGGACGTTCGTGGGCTCGATGACGAGGAGGGTGCCGAAGGTGCCCGCCACGTCGGTGTTCGGGGGCACCTCGATGCGGTAGGGGACCTCCGCGGTGCCGCCGGCGCCGATGGTGACGAGGCGCGGGGTGAAGCGGAGCCAGGGGCGGTTCGAGCCGGCCAGCGCGGTGGCGCCCTCGCCCTCCTCGGCGGCGTCCCGCGGGTAGACGACCACCTCGACGGCGGAGGCGCCGTCGTTGCGGAGCACCACGCGGCCCTCGGCGCTCTGGCCGGAGGTGAGCGAGGACTCGTGGACGAGCTCGCCGACGACCTGGAGGTTGGCGGCGTGGGCGACGGCGAAGAAGGCGGGGAGGAGGAGCATGATGTCTCTGGGGAGGTGCCCTCTCCTCGGCCCGGGCGCGCGGGACCTTGAGGGCCGGCGCGCAAATTTCCCCACGGCACCCACCGCGGACCAATAAGCCCCGGGCCGATCCGGGCCGCCGGACGTAGCCCCCGTGGAGCCCCCGATGGAACCGAACGAACGCCCGCTCGAAGTCGAATCCGCCGTGCGCGCCCGCTACTCGGCCGCCTCGATGGAGCGCGAAGCCGCGCTGTGCTGCCCCATCGACTACGACCCCAGGTACCTGGAGATCCTGCCCGAAGAGGTCATCGAGCGCGACTACGGGTGCGGCGATCCGTCGCGCTACGTGCGCGCGAACGAGGTCGTGCTCGACCTGGGCAGCGGGGGCGGCAAGATCTGCTTCATCGCCAGCCAGATCGTCGGGCCGGCCGGCCGGGTCATCGGCGTGGACATGAACGACGACATGCTGGAGCTCGCCCGCCGGAGCGCGCCGGTGGTCGGCGAGCGCGTCGGGTACGCCAACGTCGAGTTCCGGCGCGGCCGCATCCAGGACCTCGCGCTCGACCTCGACGCGCTCGACACGTGGCTCGCCGCCAACCCGGTGCGCACCTCGCGGGACCGCGACGCCCTCGCCGAGCACGAAGCCCGCCAGCGGCGGGACGCGCCGATGATCGCCAGCGGGTCGGTCGACGTGGTGGTGTCCAACTGTGTCCTCAACCTCGTGGACGACGCCGCCAAGCCCGAGCTCATCCGCGAGATCTTCCGCGTGCTGAAGGTGGGCGGCCGCATCGCCATCTCCGACATCGTGAGCGACGAGGTCGCGCCGCCCGCGCTGCGCAACGACCCCGACCTCTGGAGCGGCTGCATCTCCGGCGCATTCCAGGAGTACGAGCTGCTGCGCCTGTTGGAGGAGGCGGGGTTCCATGGCATCGAGATCGACAAGTGGCAGGCCGAGCCCTGGCGAGTCGTGCAGGGCATCGAGTTCCGCTCGGTCACCGTGACCGCGCACAAGGGCAAGCAGGGCGCGTGCAAGGAGGCCAACCAGGCCGTCATCTACCGCGGGCCGTGGAAGCAGGTCGAGGACGACGACGGCCACGTGTTCCGGCGCGGTGAGCGCGTCGCCGTGTGCGCCAAGACGTTCGCGCTGCTCACGTCGGGGCCCTACACCGGCCAGACCATCGGGATCGAGCCGCTCGCCCCGATCGCGCCCGAAGATCGCGCCGCGTTCGACTGCACGCGCACCGTGGCGCGCCACCCGCGCGAGACCAAGGGCCTCGACTACGACGTGACGCGCGACGGGGACGGCGCCTGTTGCGCGCCCGGGCAGCGCTGCTGAAGCAGCCGGGGGGCCTGCGGCTGGGTGCCTTCGGGGCGTTGCGGGGGCGGAGCCCCTGCCCCATGAAGCCAACGCCCCGGACATCCCCGCGACTCCGCTACCGGGCGTTGACCGCCCAACTGTAGTCCCCGAACGTGACGGTGTAGCCGCCCTTCTTCAGCGCCTCGGCCCGGTCGGGCGCGTACGCCGCGACGAAGTTGGCGGCGGCCTCCTGCTTGCCGGCGAGCCCGGGGATGTCGTGGGCGGCGGAACCGAACTTCGCGGTGAAGTCGTCGCCGTACCAATCGAAGATCTTGTTGACGGTCAGGGTCGTGCCGGAGAACGTGGCGGTCGCGGCCCACCGCCTCGCCGCGCCGTCGAGCTGGGCATCCAACCCGGCGCCCGTGTACACCTTGGGCGCGAGCGGGGGGCACCCGAGCGACGCACAGTTCACCGCCGCGTGGATGCGCGGATCGCCGAGGCTCCGGAGGTGCTTCCCCTCGATCTCGTTGAGCGTCAGCATCTGCCCGCCGACGTCGAACCGGCGGGTGTCCCACACCTTGCCGCCGTCGAGGTCCATGATCGACTTGAGCGGAAAGTGGTCCGCCACGAGGTCGAGGGTGTAGGCGTTGTAGGCGTTGATGTAGAGCGCCTTCCGGTCGGCGGCGGACAGCGAGGCGACCGGCGCGGCGGCGACCTCCGCGAGGTACGCGTCGAGGCCCGCGGGGGCGGCCTTGATGGCGGCGTAGTCCACGCGGCCCCCGGAGAGGTGGGCGTCGAGCACGCCCTGGAGCCGCGCGTGCGTGGGGTCGAGGGCGAGCGCGAGGCCGACGAGGGAGAGCAGCATGGGGACTCCGGGGGCTGGGACGACGGGGACGCGGGGATCTTCGGCGAACGGCGCAACCGACGCTGAACCTGGCAGGGGCCGCTACAGGTCGAGCGTCCAGACCTGCACCGCGCCGCCGGGCCCGGTGTCCGGGCGGGTCTCGAGCTTCAACACGCCGCGGGGGCAGACGTGCGCGCACATGCCGCAGCCGACGCAGCTCGCGCGCTTGATGTCGAGGTTCCCCATCGCGTACTGGCGCACGTCGATGCCCATCTCGCAGTAGGTGCTGCAGTTGCCGCAGCTGATGCACATGTCCTTCTTGACGGTGATGCGGAAGCGGCCGAACTTCTGGAAGAAGCCGAGCATCGCCGCCATCGGGCAGCCGAACCGGCACCACACGCGGGTACCCATCAGCGGGTAGAGGCCGACCCCCGCGGCGCCGGAGAAGAGCGCGCCGATGAAGAAGGCGTAGAAGCCCCTCATTGAGTGGGCGAGGCCGGAGATGGGGGTCACGGGCATCGCCGCGTAGGCCATGTTCTTCAGCTCGTCGGCCGTGCCCGGCACGTCCCCCGCGGCCGCCTCGGCGCGCACGCCGTCGAGCTTCTCGGCGAGCCACTCCGGGGGGTTGGCCGCCGCGACCTCCGCCTCGATCGCCGCCACCGACGCCCCCAGGGTGTCCGCGGAGGCGCCCCGGATCGCCTCGGCGTGCGCCGCGAGGGACAGGCCGAGCTCGACCCGCGCCCCCTCCTCCGTGCCGGCCCTCCCCACGAGGGCGGCCTTGCTCGACGCGTCCGCGATCATCAGCCCCGTCGTGAGCAGCACGAGCGCGAGCACGCTGTAGATCGTGACCTGCTCGATCTTCCACGACCGGTCCGACTTGCTCGACAGGTGGCGCCAGGGATCGCCGAAGGTCTCGGCGAGCCCGCCGCAGCCGCAGATCCACGAGCAGTAGAAGCGCTTGCCCTTGTAGAACGCCAACAACGGAAACACGACGAGCGAGGTGACGACAAAATAGAGGGCGACGTACACCGGGAGCTGCGCGAGCGTGTCCGGGAAGAGCTTGTCGTAGGAGAGCGGCCACAGGTACGAGAGGTACAGCTCGGGCTGGTTGAGCAGCTTCAGGACGAACGGCAGCGAGAACCCGAAGAGGATCTGCACACTTACGAGCGTGTAGGTGCGCAGGCGGTGGTAGCGGCTGTTCCCGTGCTTCTGGAGCATGAACCAACCGCCGACGAGCATGCCGGCGCTGTAGAGGAGCCCGTAGAAGTTCCACTTGTTGAACTTCTGGAAGCCGAGGGTGTCCCGGAGGAACAGGTTCAGGTAGTCGGGGAAGTAGCCGTAATCCGGCAGATAGAGCAGGAAGTAGAACGCGAACAGCGCGATGGACACACCCCACGCGAACGCGTTCCGGTTCTTGACGGGTTCCCGGTAGGTCGAGAGCAGTCCAGCTTGCATTCAGGCTCCCGAGGGGGTCGACGTGGCGGTGGGGAGGACCCGGAACGGGGGCGTGAACTCCTCGTCGAAGCGCGCCTCGTTCATGTGCGCCAGGACCCATACGAGCGAGCGACGCTCCTGGATCCAACGCATGAACACCTGATGGTCCCACCGGCTGCCCAGGCAGTTGAAGCCGACCACGCGTTCGCCCTTGCAGACGATGCGCTGGGTGACAGCGGTGCCGGGCACCTGTTGGTACCAGCTCCGGTAGTCGCTCGCTTGGAACGCCACCCCCTTCTCGGGCTTGCCCGGAAAGGGCACGAACCCGGCGGTGGTGTACTCGATGTCGAAAAACTTCGCGGAGTTGTACCAGGTGCCCCGGCGGTAGCAGACCTCGTCGCCGAGCATCGCCCGCGCGGCGACCCGCCCCTGATCCCGGGCGGTGTACCAGAGCTGCTCGGGCCGGCGCGACCCATCGACCCACGTGACATTCGCACAGTCGCCCGCGGCCCAGATGTCCGGGACGGTGGTGCTCTGGAGGCTGTCCGTCGTCTCGATGGCGCCGTCGGGCGCGAGCGCGATGCCGCTGCCCGCCAGGAACGCAGTGTTGGGGGCGACCCCGATGGCGCCGACCACGAGGTCGACCGGGAGCTCCTCGCCGGGGAGCTTCAACACGAGCCTGCCGTCGCGGCGCTCCATGGCGTCCGCCGGGGTGCCCGTGCGCACGTCGAGCCCGTGGTGCCGGATGTGCGCGGCCACCACGTCGGACTCGGCCTCGTCCAACGCCACCGGGAAGTACCAGGGCTCGCGGACGAGGAAGTGCACCTTCAGGCCGCGGAGATGCAGGATCTCGGCGGTCTCCACCCCGATGAGCCCGCCGCCGATGACCGCCGCGTGCATGCCCGGCTTCGCGGCGGCGTCGAGCCCCGCGAGGTCCTGGAGGGTGACGAAGTGGTGCACCCCCGGGCCCTCGTAGGCGTTCGGCCACGAGAGCCGGCGGGCGTAGGAGCCGACGGCGAGGAGGAGGCGGTCGTAGGGGACGGTCGCGCCGCCCGCGAGGTCGAGCGCGTGGTCGGCCGGGCGCACGCGCGTGACACGATCCCGGATGCGGGTGAAGCGCATCCGCTCGTAGAGCTCGCGGTCGTACGGCTCGGTGTCCCGCACCGAGAGCTGGCCGCAGAACACGTACATCAGCGCGGTGCGCGAGAAGAAGTGGTCGTGCTCGGCGGAGATCAGGGTGATCCGCGCCGTGTCGTCCCGGTTGCGGATCGCGATCGCCGCTTCGATGCCCGCGATGCTGTTGCCGACGATCACGTGGTGCACGGGCGTCCCGGGGGCGTCGGGAAGCGGGGGTGCCGACGGCCCTCGGAGGCGGCGTATCCGGCGTGACGCCGGGGAGCACAGGGATCGCCCGCCGGGCTTCGCGAAGCCGGGCGGAGCCGCACTCACCCGGCGCCGGCTAGTTCTCCACCGGGTACCCGGACGCCTTCCAACCCCCGGTGCCGCCGGTGACGTTGACCGGGCGGAGCCCCTTCGCCTGCAGCGTCGCGCTGGCCCGCGACGAGCGCGCGCCCGACTGGCAGATCACGTAGACCTCGCTCTCCGCGGTGCCGAGCTCGCCGATGCGCGCCTCGAGCACGTCGAGCGGGATGTTCTTCGCGCCGGGGACGTGCCCCGAGGTGAACTCGCCCGGGGTGCGCACGTCGACGAGGAGCGGCACTGCGCCGCGGTCGAGGTCGGCCTTGAGCGTGGCCACGTCGACCTGGCGGACCGCCGCGGGGGCGGACGCGGGGGCCGGGGCGGAGGCGGAGGCGCCGTTCGCGGAGGCGGGGGCGGGGGCGCCGCTCGCGGCCGGGGGGGCGGCGTCGGCACAGCCACCGAAGAGGGCGCAGATCGAGAGGAACAGGGAGCGGATCATCGTGGATCTCCAGGGGAAATGCGAAGGAGGGGCCAGAGGGAGCGCCGGAAGAAGTCCGAGGGCATCGCCTCCTGGCCGACGAAGCCGATGCGGCGGGGGGGATGGTCGGGCAGGTGCGCGGTCCCGAACAGCCAATCCCAGGCCGAGAAGATGATGCCGAAGTTGCGAGCGTGGACGGCGTCGGCGTCGTGATGCCAGAGGTGCATGCGCGGGCTGTTCAGCACGTACCGCCACCACCCGTGGCCCCAATCGAGGTTGGCGTGGTTGAGGTGGCCGACCAACGTGCCGAACACGGCGTGGAACATCAGGGCCTCGCCCGCGAAACCCATGAGGGCGAGCGGCAGGTACTGCAACGTCTTGTAGACGACGACCTCGACCCAGTGGAAGCGGAACGACACGATCCAATCCATCTCGCCGTCGCGCACGGAGTGGTGGACCTTGTGGAACTCCCACAGCCACGGCACCCGGTGCAGGAGGTTGTGGATGGTCCACTGGGCGAAGTCGAGGAGCACCGTGGCGACCACGGCCTGCAGCCACAGTGGCCAGCCGGAAGCGAGGTGGAGGTCGAAGCGCGCGCCGAGGAGCGGATCGAGGGTCCACGCCGCGAGCAGGGCGAGCCCGACGCCGAGGAAGTGCCCGTTGAAGACGAGGTAGGCGACGTCGCTCCAGAGGCCCTGCCGGAGCGCGGGTTGCGACGGGCGCGCGGGGACCAGCCGCTCGAGCAGGGCGACGGCCGCGGAGATCGCGGCGAGCGCGAGCGGGTAGGTCCACATCAGAAGGTCACCCCGGCCTGGAGGGACACGCGGTCACCCATGGTCGCGGCGATGGTCTGGGCGTCGGCGGAGCCGTCGGGGGCAAGCATCCAGCGTAGCTCGTAGTCCAACAGGATGCGTGCGCGGGGGGTGATCTCGACCTGCACGTCCGCCGTGACCGTGCGGAACACGCGCAGCTCCGCCGGGGTGTCGTACATCCGCCAGAGCTCGTCGTAGCGCACGCCCCCGCCCACGAGGCCGCGCTCGTAGTGGACGTAGGCATAGCCGCCGAGGGCGTCCCCCTCTGCCACGACGACCACCGGCTGACCGGGGAACGGCGGGCTCGTGCCGGCCTCGATGGCCCCCGAGGCCTGGATCACCTCGACGCGCGCGTGCCAGCCCGCCTTCTCGACCTGCACACCGCCGCCGCGACGGACACGGGCGACCGCCTCCCCGTCGATCATGCGCTCGCCCTGCTGCCAGAACGCGAACAGGGCGACCTCGTCGCGGTGCGGCGCGTCGGCGTTGCCCCACACCACGGGCGCCCAGGAGACCCGCCCGCTCACGTCCTTGGTGTCATCCACGTCGAGGGCGCCCATGCGCCCGTTGGAGAGCATCAGGGCGTAGGAGAGCGAGCCGCGCCCCACCTTGAAGCTGTCGAACACCTGGACACCGACGTCGCGGAAGCCGCTCGCCCCCGCGGTGTACGCGCCGGCCGCGCTGGGGCTCTCGAGCAGGAGCTGGCTGGTCGCCGCGGAGTAGTTCACGAACTCCGCGGCGAGCGGGTTCATCTCCAGCGCCTCCTCGCCGAGCGGCAGCTTGAATTGGCCGATCCGGATCCGGGCCCCGGGGATGTAGGAGAAGGTCACCGAGGCGTCGGTGAGCACCACGGGGTCGAGGCGGGTGAGTTGGTTGTCACCGAATTCCGCCGCCATCAGCCAGGCGACGCGGCCTTGGGTCTTCGGGATGGCACCCCGCAGCCCCGCGCGCGCCCGCCGGATGGAGAGCCCCCACGTGGCATCGCCCGAACCTACGCGGTTGAAGCTGGCACGTTCGCCGTCGAACGGAGCCAGCGTCTCCGACGAGAGCCCCGCCACCGGCGGCCCGAAGGCGATGCCCTCGCCGAGCGCTTGCACGAACCCCCACGGCCGCACGGCCGCCGGGTCCGGGCCGGTCTCGGTCCCCTGGAGGAGGAGCCAGTCCGCGGCCGCCGCCGTCGCGATGAAAAACAGCATGGAGACTCCGTCAGTACCGCGCGTCGCGGGGTTTGCCGCCGTTCGGCCAGTCCTCCCCCTTGCGCGCGAAGTCGGGGCGGGGCTGGGTCGTGAAGAAGGCCGCGAGATCGTAGGCTTCCTGGTCCGTCAACGTGCCGCCCTGCCCCAGCGGCATGTTCCACCGGACGAAGGCGGCCGCGGTGTCCAGGCGCGCCATGCCCGCCCCGATGTTGAAGGAGCCATCGCCCCAGAGGGCCGGGAACAGGTACGCCCCTTCCGCGCCGGCGAGGCCCTGCCCGGCCACCCCATGACACGCGACACACTTCTGGGCGTACAGCGCCTTGCCCGTGTCCGCGTTGGGAACAGGGGGCTCCTTGATCCGCGCGAAGCCGCGCCCTTCGATGGGCACCCCGCTCGGAACGTCCCGGGACAGCCAGGTCATGTACGCGACGATCGCGGTCATGTCGTCGCTGTCGGCGGGGAGGGGCGTACCGTCCATGCTGCGCTCGAAGCAGTCGTTCACGCGGTCCTGGAGCACGTTTACCTTGGCGTTGCGCGGCCGGAACTCGGGGAAGACGCCGGTGATCCCGATCCACGGGCCGGCGTTGGCGACGGTGCCCCCCTGGAGGTGACAGCTCGTGCAGTGCAGGCCGTTGCCGACGTGGTCGGGCAGCTCCTCGCGGGTGCGGGTGAGCAGGGTCTGGCCCCGCCGGACGGCGTCCCCGACCGGCCCCTCGGGGATGGTTGCGGGATCCGGCACGGTGAGCGGCCAGGCCGCCGGCCGCGCCGGGGCGGCCGGCGTGGACGCAGCGTCGGAAGCGGCGTCGGGAGCTGCGTCGGGAGCTGCGGCGTCGGGAGCTGCGGCGTCGGCCTCGCCCCGCTCGGCCAGGAGCCACCCGCCGGTCCCGGCGCCAAGCGCCAGCGCGAGCGTCGTCATCCACCACCCGGTGTTCGCGTTGGTCATGTCGCCTCCGGAGTCGGTGTCGGTTCAGCCCTGGGAGACGACTTCGCGCCCGCAGTGTTGGTTGGCCGGCACGGCGCGGTCGATCTGCTTCGGGTAGGCGAGCTTCAGGTTGGCCATGATCGCCATGAACGCCTCCCGCGACGTTCCGCCGCCGAGGCGCGCGTTCGTCGCGGTCTCCTCCTTGATCGTGGAGACGCTCCGGCCCTTGTAGTCGTGGGCCGGGTACACGAGCGTGTCCGGCGGCAGGCTCAGGAGCTCGCTGTGAACGCTGTCGTAGAGCCGCCCGGCGTCGCCCTGCTGGAAGTCGGTGCGGCCGCAGCCCCCGATGAGCAGCGTGTCCCCCGTGAACACACGGTCGGCGCCCACGTAGGCCACGCAGCCGTTGGTGTGCCCCGGCGTCTCGCGGACCTCCAGCTCGATCGCGCCCACGCGGATGTGGTCGCCGTGCTTGACCGGCACGTCCGCGCACGCGGCGCCGCCGTCCCGGTGAACGACGGTCCGACTGCCGAAGCGCTCCCGGAGCGCGGCGCCCGCCGTCACGTGGTCGGCGTGCACGTGGGTCTCCAGGGTGTACTCCAGGGTCAGGCCGAGGTCGGCGAGGAGCGCGGCGTACGTCTCCACCTCCTCCACGACGGGGTCGATGAGGAGCGCGCGGCGCGTGACCGGATCGGCGAGGAGGTAGGTGTAGGTCGACGAGGCGGACTCGAAGAGTTGGCGGAAGATCATTGGAAGCTCCTGGTTGATGACTGGTTGAGCAATCGCCGTGCCAACGGTTGGGCCCCCGTTCGAGGGAGACTTCGCCGATCTCGTTTCAGGCGTCGGCCGGCATGTTTCGTTTCGATGTGCACCCTGAAACAGGGCCGCGGTTCGCGGGACGCGCCTACCGGGGGCGCGACAGGCGCCGCTGGTCACCCCGATCCCATCATCCCGCCCACCACGGCGCCGTAGAGCACCGAGGTCCACCAGCGCGCCGTGATCGGGCAGCTCCCGGTGGAGCACCCGACCATCCGGTACCAGCCGTAGCCGAGCCCGGCGCCGAGGAGGGCGGTGAGGAGTGGCCTCACGCGGTCACCGCGGACGCCGCGGCGCGCTCGAAGAGCAGCTCGAGCCCCGCGCGCCCCGCGAAGCCGACCTGCTGGTCCACGACGGCGTTGGCGCGGACCACCGCCACCGTGGGGATGCCCTTGACCTTGAACGCCGCCGCGAGGGCCGGCTCCTCGTCGACGTTGACCTTCACGACCTTCACGCGGCCGGCGTAGCGACCGGCGAGCTCGTCGAGCACCGGCGCCATGGCGCGACACGGGCCGCACCACGGCGCCCAGAGATCGACGACGACGGGGATGGCGCTCTCGGTGACCTCCGCGCGGAACGTGCCGGCGGTGACCTGGACGGACTGGGACATGGGATTCTCCTTGCTCGTCCCGTAGTGCCAGCGGCGGCGGAAAGTGTTGCACGCGAATAGACGCCGACGATGGATCTCCCCACCCGCTGCGACCCGGACGAGATCGCCACCCTGATGCGCTCGGGGGACCTCACCGGGCTCGACCGGCTCACCCGCTGCCAGGGGGAGCGGCTCCTCGCCGTGGGGCGGCGCTACTGTCGAGACGAGCAGGACGCCCGGGACGCCGTGCAGGACGCCCTCCTCACCGCGGGCACCCACCTCGAGGACTTCCGCGGGGACGGGTCGGCGGAGGGCTGGGTGGTCCGGATGGTCGCGCGTGCGTGCGGACGGATGCGACGCGGGCGCAGGAACGACCCGGCCCTCCACGTCCACGACGTCGAGGTCGTCGCGCCGGAGCTCGACCCGGAGTCGCTCGCCGGCCGCGCGCGGATCGCCGAAGCCCTCGGGACCGCGCTCCTCGAGCTCCCCCCGAAGGACCGCGCGGTGCTCCTGCTCGCGGAGGCGGAGGGGTGGACGGGGCCCGAGATCGCGGCCGAGCTCGGTGTCACCCCGAACGCGGTCCGCACCCGCCTGTCGCGCGCACGACGCACGGTACGCGAGCGGCTGGACGGGCTCCGCTCGCCGTCCTGACGGCGGCGAGCGGAGCCCACCGTCGTGACCGGCCGGCTCGTCGAGGGGCGCCGCGAGGCACCGCGGGGGAAATGCTCCACCCTCCTTGCGGGATTTACGCTGTAAGCTTACAGCGTAAATGAACCCAGCAACCTCTCCTCCACCCAGACCTTCGCGTGCCGGATGGCAAGCCATCTGACACACCCTCCGCTGGAGCGCCGATGGCCCGTCCACACGAGGTCCCCGACCTCGATCGTTCAAATTGTACCGGGGATCTCGGTTACCACGTCACCCAACTCGGGGACCCCCACCGCCGCCGCCGACGGGAGATCCTGGCACGACATCCGGAGGTTGCCACGCTCCAGGGCCATGACCTGACACAGACGTGGATCACCGTGCTCGTCGTGGCCGGCCAGCTCGCCATCGCCTGGGCGATGCAGCGCTACGGTGCGCCGTGGTGGCTCGTCGTGGCGGGGGCCTATGTCGTGGGGGCCGTCGCGAACCATTGGAGCGGCGTGGTCATGCACGAGGCCACCCACAACCTCGCGGCGCCCGGAGGGAACCTGCCGAACCGGATCGTCGGGTTGTTCGCGAACCTGCCGGTGGTGGTGCCCAGCGCGATGTCCTTTCGTCGCTACCACCTTGATCACCACACCTGGCTCGGTGTCGAGCGCCTGGACAACGACCTCCCGCTGCGGCGCGAGGTGCAGCTCGTCGGCACGAGCACCTTCCGGAAGCTGCTCTGGTTGTTCTTCTACAGCCTGTTCGCCGTGTTCGCGCGGGACTTCTTCCGGCGGCCAAACCGCTGGGAGGTCCTCGGTGTGCTGATCCAAGCCGCGCTCGTGACATGGGTCATCGCGGCAATCGGCTGGGTGGGCCTCGCGTACCTGCTCCTGTCGACGCTCTTCGCGTTCGGGGCGCACCCCATCGCCGGGCACTTCGTACAGGAGCACTACCTAAGCCACGGCGCACAGGAGACCTACTCCTACTACGGCCCGCTCAACCTGCTCACCTTCAACATGGGCTACCACGTGGAGCACCACGACTTCATGAACATCCCGGGGTCGCGCCTGCCCGCGCTCCACGCGATGGCACCCGAATTCTACGCGCCGCTCGTGTCCCACCGTTCGTGGACACGCACGTTGTTGGCCTTCCTCACCGATGACCGGATGGGGCACTTCTCGCGCAAGGTGCGCACCTACGACACGTGGCGGGTCAGCCAGGCGCCGGCCGCGCCCGTGGGCGACATCGACGTGAGCTGTTGATGGTCTCGCTTCCGCGCCCCATCGAGCTCGACGGGCTCGACCCCATCCCCTCCACGCTCGCCATCCCGCTCATCGGGCGCGCCGAGGCGCGTCGGGCCTTTCCGTCGCTTGGGTTCGAGGACGCGGCGGCCGAGGCCATCGCCGCTCGGCTGGTGTACGAGGGGGCGCCCACGATGCGTGGCCATCGCGCGGCGGTGCACGGGAGCATCGTGCGTACGCAGATCGTGGACGAGGCGGCACGCGCCTTCTTGAGCGCGCACCCCGGCTGCACCGTGCTCACCCTCGGGGCCGGGCTGTGTACGCGTCGCGCGCGGCTCGGGGCCGCCGCGGCCAGCGGATCCAGGTGGATCGACGTGGATCTCCCCGCGGTGGCGGCGCTGAGGCGCGGGGTGTTCCCCGAGGCTGTGCTCGTGACCGGAGACCTCGCCGCGGCCGGCTTCGTCGACCGTGTCCTCGGCGCGCTCCCCCCGGAACAACCCTGCCTCGTGATCGCCGAGGGCGTGCTCATGTTCCTCGATCCCGCGGGCGCGGACCGGGTGTTCGAGGCCCTGCATGCCCGGCTCCCGGCCGGGAGCGCGATCGTGTTCGACCGCACCCACCCCGCCGTGGTGCGGACCCGGCGCCTCGTCGCGGCGGTGTACCCGTCCATCCGTGTCACCGGCGCGACCTACCACTCGGGCATCGCGCGGATCGACGACCTCCCCCTCCGCTGGCCGCGCTTCCGGGTGCGCGCCGCCGACCTCTACTCTCGCCGGTACACCGGCTTCATGCGCTTCGCCAACCGGCTGCTGTCCGCGCTGTTGGGTGGCAACACGTTCTACGACGTCGCACTCCTGGAGGTGACATGACCGATCGGCATCCCGCGGTGGTTCTCGGCTCTTTCGTGGCGCTCGTGGCGGTCCTCGCCGTGTCGGTGACCGCGACATCCTGGTGGACCCTCGCCCTGGCCCAGGTGGCGCTCGCGTTCGTCATCCTGCGGCACTTCTGCATGATGCACGAGCTCTCGCACGGCTCCCTCCTGGACGGCCGCCGTGCGAACGACCTCGCCGGGGAGTACGCGAGCCTCGTGTGTCTCACCCCGTACTGGGGCTGGAAGCGCATCCACGTCGAGCACCACACCTGGGCGGGATGGCGCGACCGGGACCCCACCGAGCAGGACTCCGACCTCTCCAAGCTTCAGCCGTGGGAGCGGTTCCTCGCGAACTGGGCGTGGCGGCTCTCCGTGCCCATCATCGGGGCGTCCTTCTGCCTTCGCACGTTCTGGAACCTGCCCCGGCTGTTCCGCCTGTTCCCGGACACGCCCCGGCGGAGGTTCCTGGGGAGCGTCGCGCTGCTCGTCGCGGTCCACGGAACCGCCATCGTGTTCTTCGGTGAGCTGTACCTCACCTGCTACGTGCCCGGGCTCGTGATGTTCCTCGTCATGGCGGACCCCCTGATGATCAGCCAGCACGTGGGGGTCCCCATCTACGAGACGGAGGGCCGGGAGGTGCGCCCCTTCCGCGTGACCGAGCAGGAGCGCTTCGCCCGCACCCTCGTCTTCCCGCGGTGGTTCGCCCGGCACGTGCTGCTCGGGTTCAACTACCACTCGCACCACCACGCGCGCCCGACGGTGGCCGGGCACCTGTTCTCCGACATGCCGTTCCCGGCCACGGTAGAGGAGAATTGGCTCGCCTGGCTCGTTCGCGCCAAGACGACGCCCCTCGGCACCCTCCTGGAGGGCGGGCACGGCGGCGGCGTGGACGCTGCCCTCGCGAAGACCCCGCCGGCAGCGTAGCGAGCGGCCGGCGCCCTGGGGAAATGCACGGCGCGCCTTGCCGTACTTACACTGTAAGTATACAGCGTATGCACCTACCCGAGAGGTCCCATGGCATCTTCCCTTCCCCAGCCACCGAGCACCCGCGAAATCCCTGGCAGCCTGCGCGGTCGCCAGATGAAGGCGATCCTCCAACCGGCGTACGGCCTGCCCGAGGTCCTCCACCTGGCCGAGGTGGATCGGCCCGTCCTCCACGACGACGGCGTGCTGGTGCGGGTGCTCGCGGCCTCGGTCAACAAGGCGGACTGGCACTACCTCACGGGGGCGCCCTACCTCTTCCGGCTGTCGGGCGTCGGCTTCAAGCGGCCCAACAAGCCCATCCCCGGGATGGCCGTGGCGGGTCGGGTCGTGGCCGTCGGCGTCAACGTCCACGCCTTCCAGGTCGGCGACGAGGTGTTCGGCGAGATCGACCGCGGCGGGTTTGCCGAGTACGTCTGCGTGAGCGAGCAGGAGCTGGCCCACAAGCCCGCCGACCTGGCGTTCGAGGAGAGCGCGGCCCTCCCGCTCGCCGGCACCACCGCGTTGCAGGGCCTGCGAGACGCGGGGCGCCTCCAGCCCGGGCAGTCCGTGCTGATCAACGGGGCGGCGGGCGGCGTAGGCACGTTCGCGGTCCAGATCGCCAAGGCGCTGGGCGCGGTGGTCACGGGGGTGTGCAGCACCCGCAACGTCGAGCTCGTGCGCTCCATCGGGGCCGACCACGTGGTCGACTACAACCAGGAGGACTTCACGCGCGGGGATCGCCGCTACGACGTGATCTTCGACCTCGTGGGCAACCAGTCCCTGTCGGCCTGCCGGCGGGTGCTGACGGAGCACGGGCGGCTGGTGTCGTCCTCCGGCGGGGCCGAGCATGCCTGGGTCGGCCCGATGGTCTTCGTGCTCTCGGGGATCGCCAGCAACCTCTACTCCCGCCAGCCCTTCGTGGCCTTCGCGGCCAAGGCCAGCAAGGACGACCTGATCGCGCTGCGCGGGCTCGTCGAAGCCGGCCAGGTCAGGCCGGTCATCGACCGACACTACAAGTTAAGCGAGGTGCCCGAGGCGATGCGCTACCTGGGCCAGGGCCGCAGCCGTGGCAAGTGCGTCGTCACCCTATGACCCGTCCGCATCGGTCCACCCGGCGCAAAAAGGAAAAACCGTTGACGACACCCGAGAACACCGAGGTCCGGCTGCCCCTGACCCCAGAGCGGGTGCTCCGTGCAGCCATCACCATGGCCGACGAGCAAGGCCTCGCCTCGCTCACCATGCGCGCCCTCGGCGCGGCGCTCGGCGTCCAGGCGATGTCGCTGTACAACCACGTCGCCAACAAGGATGTGCTGCTCGACGGCATCGTCGACCTCGTGGTCAGCGAGATCCAGCTCCCCTCCGCGTCCGACCCGTGGAAGATCGCCATGCGCAAGCGGGCCCTCTCGGCGCACGAGGTGCTGCTCCGCCACCCCTGGGCGTGTGGCCTGCTGATGTCCCGCGTCAACACCGGCCCGGGGATGCTGCGCTACATCGACGCCACCCTCGGGTGCCTCCACGGGGCGGGCTTCTCCCTCCCGGTGGCCGACCACGCCTGGAACGCGTTGGACAGCTACATCTACGGCTTCACCCTCCAGAAGCTCAACTTCCCCTTCGAAGCCGAAGAGTACTCGAAGATCGCCGCCAGCTACCTGCCTGCGCTCTCGGCGAAGCAGTACCCCTCGATGCACGCCCTCACCACGCTCGTCGCGGCCGGGGCCCACAACGGCATCCACGACCTCGGGTTCGGCCTCGAGCTCATCCTCGACGGGCTCGAACGGGTGCTGGCCAGGGGCGAGGGCTTGTAGGCCTGACCGACCCACCGCGCCGGGGGCACCACGCTGACGTACGCGATGGTGTTGCCATGGCGACCGATCCAAATCGACTTGGGTGAGGCACGGGTAGCCCGCACCCGAGCGTGCCGACGCGCGTCAGCGATGCGCGTTCCGGATGTTGCGTCAGCACCACCGCCGAGGAATTTCTCGGCCCTCCTTGCCGGATCTACGCTGTAAGCTTACACTGTAAATACCACCCCCCCCGAGGCCCATGGAATCTCCCCTCTCCCAACTCCAGACCACCCGCGGAACCCCCGATTCTGGCCTTCCCACGGTCAGGCCGTCCTGGCTGGCGCGGCTCCGGCGCGGGTCCCTGTACTCGATGTTCAAGAGCTACGGTCCGAGCGGCTTCGGGTACGGGTCGACGGCGGAGGAGGTCACCGCCGGCCTCGACCTCTCCGGGAAGACCATCCTCGTCACGGGCGTGACCTCCGGCCTCGGCCTGGAGACGGCACGCGTGCTCTCGATGCGCGGCGCGCGGATCGTCGGGCTCGCCCGGACCGCGGAGAAGGCCCGCGAGGCCATGCGCGCGATGCCGAACGCCCCGGTGCCCGTCGCCTGCGACCTCGCCGACCTCGCCACCGTGGCGGCCGCCGTCGCCACCGTGAGCGCGCTGGGCCTGAAGCTCGACGCCGTGATCTGCAACGCCGGCATCATGGCGCTCCCGAAGCTCGAGCAGAAGGAAGGCTACGAGCTCCAGTTCTTCACGAACCACGTGGGGCACTTCGCGCTCGTGACCGGGCTCGTCGACGCCCTCGCGGAGGACGGCCGGGTGGTCGTCCTGAGCAGCTCGGCACACTCGGACGTCGCCCCCGACGGCATCGAGTTCGACAACCTCTCCGGCGAGCTCCGGTACGACAGGCGCAACTACGGGCAGTCGAAGCTGGCGAACCTGCTGTTCGCGAAGGAGCTGGCGCGACGCTTCGCGGGCACGAAGCGGGCGGCGATCGCCGTGCACCCCGGGGTGATCCAGACCAACCTCGGCCGCTACATGTCCGGCGGGATGCAGGTCGTGGTGGGGATCGGCTTCCGGCTCATGGGGCCACTGTTCCTGAAGACGGTCCCGCAGGGCGCCGCCACCCAGGTGTGGGCCGCCGCGCACCCGGACGCCGCCGCCCTCAACGGGGAGTACCTCGCGGACTGCAACGTGGCCGTCACGTCGGATCACGGCCGCGACATGGCGCTCGCCGCCCGGCTGTGGGAAACCACCGAAGGCATCGTGGCGCGCGTCAGGCCGTAACGTTGTTATAGGGCTCCGCGTAACAACGTTACGGAGCCCATGACCGACGCCCGCCGCATCCACGACGCCTTGATCGCCGGCGAGCTCGGCCGGGAACACCTGACCGCGCGCGGTCTCGGCACCTTCCTCGGCGCGACGACCTCGCGCGTGTACACGCACCACGGATCGCTCGACGGGCTGTTGTTCGCGGTGGCCGGCGAGGGGTTCCGGGGCCTCGCCACCCACCTCGCCGCGGCGCTGCGGGGGGGCCTGCCGGACGTGGCGGAGGCCTACGTCGCGTGGGGCCTCGACCATCCCGTGCTCTACGAGCTGATGTTCGTGCGTCCGTACGACTGGGCCGCGCTCCGCGCCGCCGGCGTCGCCACCGAAGGGCCCGGGGTCGCGCTGTGGAAGGCGCTCCGCGGCGAGCTCGCCGCGGCGGGGAGCACCGATCCCGCGGCGGACGCCCGCGTCCTCTACGCGGGTGTGCACGGCCTCGTGTCGCTCGCCGTCGGCGGCCGCGCCAACATCGGCCAACTCGACATCTCGGACCGGGACGCCGCGCTCGCCGCGGCCCGCCGCCTCGCGACCCGCCTCTGTCCGCTCCAGGAGTCCCCATGACCGCGCCCCTTCCCCTCTCCGTCTCCCCCTCCCACCTCGCCGCCCCGCTCCGCCTCCCGTCGGGTGCCGTGCTGCGCAACCGGATCGCCAAGGCCTCGCTCTCCGAGCGGCTCGCGGACACCGCCGGAGACCCGAGCGACGCCCTCCTCCGCCTCTGGGACCAGTGGGCGCCCTCGGGCGCCGGTCTCCTCCTCACCGGGAACGTCATGGTCGAGCGCGCGCACTGCGCCGAACGTGGCAACGTCGTGGTCGACGCCGCGACGCGGGACGAGCGCCTTGCGCTCTGGGCTACGCGGGCGCGCGCCGGCGGGAGCGCCGTGTGGATGCAGATCAACCACGCGGGCCGCCAGGCCGTGCGGATGGCCGATCCAAGTCCGGTCGCCCCCTCTCCCGTGCCGATGAACGTGGGATGGGGCGCGTTCGCGCGGCCCCGTGCGCTCACTGACACGGAAATCCACGGCATCGTCGCCGCCTTCGGCGTGGCGGCCGCCCGCGCGCGCGCCGCCGGCTTCGACGGGGTGCAGATCCACGCGGCGCACGGCTACCTCGCGAACCAGTTCCTCTCGCCGCTCACCAACCTGCGCGACGATGCGTGGGGCGGTGACGCCCCGCGGCGCCGGCGCTTCCTGCGCGAGGTGCTGGTCGCGGTGCGCGCGGCCGTGGGCACGGGATTCTCGGTCGGGTTGAAGCTCAACAGCGCCGACTTCCAACGGGGCGGGTTCGACCAGGGCGAGTCGCTCGACGTGGTTCGGATGGTGGCGGACGAGGGCGTCGATCTCCTGGAGATCAGCGGCGGCACCTACGAGGCGCCCGCGATGATGCAAGAAGCCGAGGCATCCTCCCCCGAGGCGCCCACCGCGAGCAGCTCGACCCAGAAGCGCGAGGCCTACTTCCTCGACTATGCGGAGACGGTGCGCGCCCTCGTGCCGGTCCCGCTGATGGTGACCGGCGGCTTCCGCACCGCCGCCGGCATGGAGGCCGCCCTCCGCTCCGGCGCGGTGGACATGGTCGGCCTCGGCCGCCCGTTCTGTGTCGACCCCGCCCTCCCGACCGCCCTGCTCGCCGATCCCGGCGCCCGCGTTCCGCGGCCCCGCCTCGACACCGGCCTCCGCGACCTCGACGCGATGATCCAGGGCGGCTGGTACCTCGCGCAGCTCCAGCGCATGGGAGACGGCGCGCCCCCAGACCCCGCCCTCTGGCGGTCCCGCGCCGTGTGGACGTACCTCGCGGCGGGGGGACGGAGCCGGTAGCCGGGCCGGCTAGCGCGATGTGGTGACGCTACGCGCGTCCCTGGCCGAGGTACCGCGTGAGCAGACGGCGTTCGCCGCCTTGCGAGGGTTCCGCCCGCGGCGACGGGGCCGTACCAGAGGCCCACCTGCCCCGGACGGCCCGAACCGCGCACGAGAAGCCAGGGATCCCCGAGCGCGAGATCGTCGCCGCCGTCCCCGTCGAAGTCCCCGGCTACGGCCGCGCCACCTCGATCGCCATGGGGTTCACGTCCGCCGCGGCGTCGTCGCAATCCCCCGGCTCCGCGACGTGGCCTTCGACCGGGTCGCACGAGGCCACGATCGCATCGTCGTCCCCGAACCCGTCCCCGTCGTCGTCCGCGTACCAGCTCGTGGGCTCCGGACAGGCGGTGTCCACGTCGGTGTCGGTGTCGGTGTCGTACCCATCATGGCACACGTACTCGCCCGTCCCGCCCCCGCGGCCGCCCCCCTCCGGGCCTACCGGGGGTCCAACACCCGCCCGAGGAACAACACCGCCCCGGTCGGCCGGTCGCGCACCGCGAACAGGAACGGGCGGTCCACGTCGAGCGTGACGGGCATCGGCGCGCTCTCCTCGCCGATCACCACCGCGGTGGCCGCGGCGGCCTCGGTGCCCTTCTCGTCGATCGCCACGAAGGCCTGGTGGAACACGCCGGTGACGTACAGGTCCGACGTCGTGCTCATGCCCGAGAAGTCGGCGGCGTTCGGATCGAACGCGTCGACCATCCCGAGGGCCTTCAGCGGAGGCACGAGCGCGGCATCCGTGCGGACCGTGAGCTTCGGCAGGGCGACGGTGAGCGCGCACGTGTCGAGCGCCCCGAGCACGGCGTCGAGCGCCGGGCCGTCCAGCGAGGCCTCCACGGTCTCGAAGGCGCCGGCGTCGGGGACGAGGATCACCATGTCGAGCTGCGAGCCCACGTAGGGGAGCGTGGCGGCGGTCCATCCCGCGCCGATCGCGCAGGAGGAATCCAGGGTGCCGTTCATGGTCGGCACGGACGCGACGGATCCGTCGAGGAGGGTGAAGTCGGCGTCGACGGTGTCCTCCGCCGAGAAAGGCACGCTCCACGACGCCTTGAAGTAGATGGCGTTCGCGAGGACGAGGCGCGTGAGGTCGGTGATCGAGCCCGCGGGGAGCAGGTCCACGATGCGCTCGTTCGTGACCTCCTCCACCCAGCCGTTGATGGCGGTGCGCGAGCCTTCCGGATCGGCCGAGAAGTCGAGGAGGTAGACGGCGGCGCCGTAGTTCGTCGCGAGCACGTCGAGGAACGGCGCCTCGAAGGGGTAGCCGGTCTGGCCGAAGGCCTGGTTCACGAGGGAGAGCACGAAGCCGTCTCCCGCTTCCTCCGCGGGGAGGTCGGCGCGGCTCGAGAGCGCGAGGTCGAGCGCGTTGAACGCGGCGTGGGTCGTCTCCTCGGGGAGCGTGAAGCCGAGGACGTCCGCCATCTCCGTCTCCGTCACGCCCTCGGCCCCCGCGTAGGTCATCGCCAGCGCCACCGAGATGCTGTGCGGCGAGAAGAAGAGGTTCTGCCCGGGCTCCGCGACCTGGTGGTACATGTCCATCGCGAAGGCGCGGTTGCCCGCCGTGAGCGCGGCCACGTCGGCCTCGTCGGCGGCGGGGCTCGTCTCGCGGGCCTTCGAGGACGCCACCCGCTCGCCGGGGGGCTCGACCTCCGCGGGCGTGCCGTCGACGGGGCCGGCGGGCTCGCACGCCGAGAGCGCGAGGGCGAGCGTGGGGAGCAGCAGGATCGGGGTGCGCACGGGTCCCTCCGAAGGTGAAGCGAGACCATCGCCGAGGAATGTAAGCGCCGCAAGCGGCGTGAACGCCGGGGGAGGTCCGCCCCGGTTACCCGACACCCCGGAGATCCCCCATGACCGACCCGAACGGCCCCGCGACCGGCAAGTGCCCGGTGATGCACGCTGCTCCCTCGAACGCGAGCGGCGCCGGCCGGTCGAACCGCGACTGGTGGCCGAAGCAGTTGAACCTCGGCATGCTCCACCAGGACCCGCCCGCGGGCAACCCGATGGGCGCGGACTTCGACTACGCCGCGGCGTTCAAGGCGCTCGACCTGCCGGCCGTCAAGCAGGACCTCTACGCGCTGATGACGGACTCGCAGGACTGGTGGCCGGCCGACTGGGGGCACTACGGGCCGCTGTTCATCCGCATGGCGTGGCACAGCGCCGGCACCTACCGCATCCACGACGGCCGCGGCGGCGCCGGGTCCGGCACGCAGCGCTTCGCGCCGCTCAACAGCTGGCCCGACAACGTCAACCTCGACAAGGCGCGCCGCCTCCTCTGGCCGATCAAGCAGAAGTACGGCAACAAGATCTCCTGGGCCGACCTGATGATCCTCGCCGGAAACTGCGCGCTGGAGTCGATGGGCTTTTCGACCTTCGGCTTCGGCGGCGGCCGCGCGGACGTTTGGGAGCCCGAGCAGGACATCTACTGGGGGCCCGAGGCCGAGTGGCTCGGCGACAAGCGCTACACCGGTGACCGCGAGCTCGAGAACCCGCTCGGCGCCGTGCAGATGGGCCTCATCTACGTCAACCCCGAGGGCCCCAACGGGAAGCCGGACCCGGTCGGCTCGGGCCGCGACGTCCGGGAGACCTTCGCGCGCATGGCGATGAACGACGAGGAGACCGTCGCGCTGGTCGCCGGCGGGCACACCTTCGGCAAGGCCCACGGCGCGGGCGATGCCACCCTCGTCGGTCCGGAGCCCGAGGGCGCCGGCATCGAGCAGGTGGGGCTCGGCTGGAAGAACGCCCTCGGCAGCGGCGTGGGCGTCGACACGACCTCCAGCGGGATCGAGGGCGCCTGGAAGCCGAACCCGACCCGGTGGGACATGGGCTACTTCGACACGCTCTTCGGCCACCAGTGGGAGCTCGTGAAGAGCCCCGCCGGGGCCTGGCAGTGGCTGGCGAAGGACGTGGCCGAGGAGCACATGATCCCGGACGCGCACGACCCGTCGCGGAAGCACCGGCCGATGATGACCACGGCGGACCTCTCGCTGCGTCACGACCCGATCTACGCGCCCATCGCGCGGCGCTTCCACCAGGATCCCGCGGCGTTCGCCGACGCCTTCGCGCGCGCCTGGTTCAAGCTGACGCACCGCGACATGGGGCCGCGCGTCCGCTACCTCGGCCCCGAAGTCCCGGCCGAGGCGCTCCTCTGGCAGGACCCCGTCCCCGCCGTCGATCACGCGCTCGTCGACGCGCAGGACATCCGCGCCCTCGGGGCCCAGCTCCGCGCCTCCGGGCTCTCCGTCGCGGAGCTGGTCTCGACCGCGTGGGCGTCGGCGTCCACCTTCCGCGGCTCCGACAAGCGCGGCGGCGCCAACGGGGCGCGCATCCGCCTCGCGCCGCAGAAGGACTGGGAGGTCAACGAGCCGGCCCAGCTCGCGAAGGTGCTGGGGGTCCTCGAGGGCGTCCAGAAGGCGTTCAACGCCGCCCAGACCGGAGGCAAGCAGGTCTCGCTGGCCGACCTGATCGTCCTCGGAGGCTGCGTCGGGGTCGAGCAGGCCGCGAAGGAGGCCGGCTACGACGTCGAGGTCCCGTTCACGCCGGGCCGCACCGATGCGTCGCAGGAGCAGACCGACGTGCCCGCTTTTGCCGTGCTGGAGCCGATCGCCGATGGCTTCCGCAACTACCGCCGGGCGGAGCTTCGGGGTGCGGCGGAGGCGATGCTGGTCGACCGGGCCCAGCTCCTGACGCTGACCGCCCCGGAGATGACCGTGCTCGTCGGCGGCCTGCGGGTGCTGGGCGCCAACGTCGGGCAGTCGCGGCTCGGCGTGTTCACGGCTCGTCCTGGGGTGCTCACCAACGACTTCTTCGTGAACGTGCTCGACATGGACACGACGTGGAAGGCGACCTCGGAGGGCCAGGAGGAGTTCGAGGGGCGCGACCGCGCGACGGGCATGTCCAGGTGGACCGCCACGCGCGCCGACCTCGTGTTCGGCTCGAACTCCCAGCTCCGGGCCCTCGCCGAGGTCTACGCCTGTGACGACGCGCAGGCGAAGTTCGTCCGCGACTTCGTGGCCGCGTGGAGCAAGGTGATGAACCTCGACCGGTTCGACCGGACCTGAATCCGGCGGCGGCGGCTTGCGCGTCACGCGCTCACTCGTGCGCGCAAGCCCTCACGACGACCTCGCCGGTCTAGTAGATAGGCGACAGCTTGCCGGTGTTCTGGACCGACAGCGTGTAGGTGGTCACCCGCGGGACGGTGATGCGCCCGCTCAGCGAGGCCGAGTACTGGACCGCGGGAGGCCCGCTGATCACGCCGTCGCCGTTGTCGTCGCCGTTCACGACGGCGGCGTGGAACAGGATCCCGACGACGAGGAGATCGTCCAGCCCTGAAGATCCGCCCTTTTTGGCGCCCGCGAGCTGCAGATCGCCGTCCCCGTCACGCGAGAGGGAGCCGTAGAACTTGCCCTTGGCGAGCGTCTCCTGCTTGCCCCGGCCGTCCGCTTCGCCCAGGAGCTTCACCTTGCCCGAGAGGCCGAGGCCGACGGGATCCCCCACGAAGCTCACCTCGTTGGCGAACACGGCGGTGATCTCGTCGTCGAATTCGACCAGGGCGGTCTCCGTCGCAACCTCCTTGCCGAATTCGTCGAGGACGGCGAGGGACAACTCGATCTCTTCGGGGAGCGTGGAGGCGTCGTCGCCGTAGGCGGTCATCGAGAGTTCGTACTCGCCCTTCTCGCTCACGGTCACCGTCGCGCAGAACCCATCGGCGCACGTCGGCACCGCCTCGCGGCCGAAGTAGAGGTCAGTCGGGCTGAGCGGCAGCACGAAGCCGGGCCCGGCGATGCGGAACGTTCCGGAGTCGAAGTGGCCGGTAGCGTCGCTCCACGTGTCGATCGTGTAGAGGATGATGCCGCGCTTCTGGTAGCTGTTCACCGGGATCGTGACCGTCTCCCCGTTCGTCAGCTCGACCTCGGCGTCCACCGGCACCGAGTCGCCGGCGGACCAGCCTTCGGAGACGACGCTCATCGCGTGCCAGTGCTGAAGGGCGCCGTAGTGCTTGTGGAGCGCCAGCCGCGTCAACGGATCCTCGTCCGTCGCCAGCGTGTTGACGCCCTCGCCGTCATCCTGCCACGGCGCCCCGAGCTCGGACTTGGCCGTCTCGAGCTCCTCGCCCTCGGCGTCGTACGTCTTGACCTTCACCTCGATGAGCCCCTCGTGCGCGAGGGTGGCGTCGGCCTCCCAGACCGAGCCGATGTCGTCCCAGTACACCTCGGTGCGCGTGCTCACCGCCTTGGTGGCGTCCCACTTGAGGCAGTTGCCCTTCTCGTCCGCGACGAGACACACCTCCGCACCGGGCTCGGTGACGGTGATGGTGGCGTAGGCGACGCTGTAGGTGTCCGCGCCGGCGAGGTCGAGGGCCACGTCGTAGCCCTTCGACGCGGCGAACAGCTCGGCGGAGAGGACCTCGATGTCCCGGACCTTCTCGCGCGTGCTCCCCTCGTCGGCCGTCAGGGTGACCGATCCGTCCTTCCCGAGCGTGCCGGAGAAGGACATCAGCGAGGCGCTGCCGCTGTCGTAGAGGGTCAGCGACAGCGCCGCGTCCGCGGCGGGCAGCGCGGTGATCGTGGCGGCGCCGTGCAGCCAGGCGTCGGTCTCGACGAGCGGGAGATCCTCGTCGCCGGCGTCGGACTTGATCTCGGCGGTGACCGCGGCGGTCCCGCTGGCGTCGGGTACGGTGAAGACGATCCGTCCGATGCGCTCGTGCCCAGCGTCCTTGCCCGCGACGATGCCGATGCTCGGCTGGATGTCCCATGCCATGGCCTGCGGCGCGAACGCGGGCAGACCGACGAGGAGGACCAGGGCAGTCAGGACAGGGCGATGGAGCTTCACGGAGACCTCATGGGCGGGGGCGAGCGTCACGCTACCCGCGAGAACGCGGGGGTGTGACCCCTCAGCGATCTCTCATCGCGCCACCTCGCCCGCCGCGGAACCGGTCGAAACGGGGCGCCCGGCGAAACCTGCCACGTTCCGCGTGGCCAGCGTGAGTTGGTGGCACACGGCGGTCAACCCTCACCACCGCGCGGTGACGAGCGCCTCCTCGAGCGAGAGGCCCCACCGCGCCTCCACCTCGGCGGGGTCGGGCGGCGGCCCCCGCAGCGGCGCCAGCGACCAGCGCCGGGCCGTGTGATCCCAGCTCGCCGTCGCGAGCCAGGTGCCGTCGGGCGCGAACTCGACCGCGGCGACGCGGTCCGTGTGCCCCGCCAGGGTGGCGAGGAGGGCGCCCGTCTTCGCGTCCCACACGTCGGCCATGCCGCCGAGCGAGCCGGTGGCGATCCAGGCGCCGTCGGGAGACCAGGCCACGTCCACGACGGTGCGCGGGGCGACCGACCACCGGAGGTCCTCCCGGCCGCCCTCGTCGAGGATCACCACGGCGTCGGCGGTGGCGACGACGACACGGCCGCCGGGGCCGAGGTCGACCGCGTGGGCGTCCGCCAGCGTGCCGAGCCGCGTGGCACCGAGCGGAGCCCCGGCGAGGCGCCAGACGCCGCCCGTGTCGTCGAGGAGCGCCGCGGCGGTCCGGTCGGCGCCCAGGCCGAGGTCGTGGAGCGAGCCGGAGCCCGCGGGCACATCGGTCCGGTTCCCGCGTCCGTCCCACGTCGTGACGCCGACGCCGTAGCCGAGCCCGACGCGCGTGCCGTCGGCCAACCACGCGAGGCGCCGCCAGAGGGTCCGCACCTCGTCCGCGGCCTCGACGAGGGCCCCGTCCGCGTCCACCACGTACAGGTCGTTCGGGCCGCTCACCGAGGCGAGCACCCGGCCGCCGTCCGGCGCCCATGCGAGCGCCTTGACGACGCCGGCGTCGGGGAGGGCGGTGCGGCCGACGGCCCCCGTCGCGACGTCCCAACGGTAGACGTCGCCGTCACCGAGGGCGAGGGTGGCGCCGTCGGGAGAGGCCGCGATCGCGGAGAGCCCGCGCGCCGTGGAGAGGACCGTGGCGGGCCAGCGCGCGGGGAGGCGCCAGGCGCGGACGGCGCGGCCGCCTTCCCCGGCGCCGACCGCGCGCAGGAGCCCGTCGGCGCCGAGCGTGGGGGCGCCCATGCTGAAGGGGAGCACGGCGCGGAGCGAGCCCGTCGCCGCGTCGAGGAGCCAGGTCCCCCGGGGGCCGCGCGCCCAGGCGCCGTCCGCGCCGAGCGCGCCCACCTGGAGCAGCGCCGCGCGGTCGGTGGGGACCCGCCACCGCTCGACGCCGTCGAGGCCGACGCGGAGGACCTCGCCCCGCACGGTGCCCACGAGGAAGTCGTCGTCGATCCACGCGAGCGCGGTCGAGTCCGGGATGCGCGTGGCGGTCGGGGCGAAGGCGCCGCCCCGGCCGACGTACACGGCCCCGCCGCTGCACCCGGCCGCGAGGCGCCCGTCCTCGTGGAGCGCGAGCGCGAGGAGGCGCTCGGACGCGGGGCACGGCCGCGCGGACAGCCGCTCCGCGCCGCTCCGGAGATCGACCTCCCGGATGTCGGCCCCGTCGAGCGCCACGAGGGTGTCGCCCACGAGGTCGAAGCCGTACGCGCGGCCCTCCGCGGCGGTGTCGAACGGGAGGCCGTCGATCCGAACCACGCCCCCCGCGTCGAGGAGCACGGCGCGGCCGGTGCGCGCGTGGATCGCGGCGTCCACGAAGCGCCCCGGCCAGGTGTCGACCCGTGTGCGGCCGTCGAGCGACCACTCGCTCGCCTCGTCGGGCCCGAGGCAGATCAGCGCCTCTCCGGAGAGGCGCGCCTCGCCGCAGCCGGGCGGCAACGGAGCGGGCGCGGCCGCCTCGGCGGGCGCGTTGCCCTGTGCTCCACCCGATGAGACGGACACCAGCGTCAGGTCACCGGGCGCTCCCAGCGCGATCGCCCCTGCGGCCAGTGTCGCGACCGAGGCGAGGAGC
>JAUXTN010000018.1 GCA_030684355.1 Pseudomonadota bacterium | reverse complement strand
GCCGTCGTAGTTCTCGGCCTCGTCGAGGTGCGCCCGGGACATGCGCTCCCGGTCGAGGACGCCCGGGACCGGCGGCCAAGATGGCCCGCGCGAAGACGCGCGGCGGCCGCCTGCGCACGTCAGCAGTCGTCTTCGCGTTCTAGGACATGGTCGGCGAGCGCGGGCGAGCGACTGTCGATTGTGACGTGCATAGCTGACACTCGGCGCCTCGACCCTCGAATTTCCAGCGGCCGCGCCGGGGCGGGGCCCGGGTTCGCCGAAGCAGTGCGGGCCTCCGCTTCTGCGTAGTTGGCCCGCGCCGCTCCCACCACTCCCTCCCTGCGGTCGGTCGGGTAGAACCGGCGCTCCGTCGATGCGCCCGCAGCGCGATGGTGAGCCCTCATGCTCAACCAGCTCTGCGCGGCCCCGAGGGTTCCCAGCAGCGTCACGACCGCGCCCCTGCCATGCACCGCGACGCCTCCAGCAAGCCCGCTCAAGGCGCCTTGGCCCACACAAAGGCCGGGCTCTGATCTAAAACCCTTGGGTCCATCGCAGGCAAAGAGGCGCCCTCCACCAACGGGGCATTGCTCAGCGTGGGGCGGCGCCCAGACCGACCGTCCACGGGATCGCGTTGACGGGGGCCCGCCTACGTGGCCGCGGACGAGCGCTGTCGACCGCTCGCCGGGCGGAGGGTTCGGCAGCGCGAACGGGGGAGACGGCGAGCGGAACCAACCGGAGTGGCACGCGGCCGGCAACTCGATCGCGGCCACGGCGCCCACGAGAGCGGTGGCGACCACGTCCCAGAACCTGCCGACGTGCGGCGAGCCCGGGGGCCGACAAGGGTTCCGTAGCTCACGACGTTGCCGTGGGCCCCCGGGACATGCGCTGCCCGTCGAGGACGCCGGGCACCGGCGGCCAAGATGGCCCGCACGCGAAGACGCGCGCGGAGCCGCCTGCGCACGTCCGCAGTCGTCCGCGTTAGGCGAAATCGCCCCCGGCGATGGCGCTTATTCTCGAATCCGTATCCCATTCTAGCGCTCCCGTGCACGAAGTTTTGGGGGCCCCCTTGACGCCATCGTCCCGACGAAAGTCCGCCAGGGATGGATGACGACTG
>JAUXTN010000012.1 GCA_030684355.1 Pseudomonadota bacterium | reverse complement strand
GCTCGACCGCGGCGGGAGCGCGGCGACCCCGGCGAGCGGGGCGCTGGCGGGGCCCGGAGGCGCGTCCTCCGCGGCCACGCCCGGGGAGGCCTCGGCTCCGCCGGGTTCCCCGACCGCGAGCTCGTCGTCCTCGGCCGGCGCGAGGGCAAGGCCGCTGATCGCATCCTCGACGACCCGCCCCTCGCGATCCGGCACCAACGCCGCGAGCACCGGGATCGGATCCCCGGGCTCCCAGGGCCGATAGTCCGCGAGGGCCGGATGGAGGTAGCTTAGCGCGACGCAGGCCCCGGCTGTCGCGAACGCCGTCACCAACGCGCGCACGCCGCCGCCCGGGGACGCGCCCGGCGGGGCCGCCTCGGGGGCGGCGGGGGCCGTCGTACCGGCGTCAGAAGTCATAGTAGATGAAGGCAAGCGTATCTCCGGGGCCCCAACGCACGCACGCCCAGCCGGCCAGGGCGAGCGCCAGCCCCCACGCCGGGGCGGGCAGTGTCGTGAAGCGTTGCCGGGCGGCCACGAGCCAGCCCTTGGGCGTGAAGTGGGCGGCATAGCCGAGGACCAGGACGACCCAGGCGTGCGGTGCGAAGCGGGGCAGCGCGAGCGCCGTGTTGCCGAGCGACTGCACGAGCGCCCAGGCCTGGGTGAGATCGTCGGCGCGGAACAGGATGCGGGCGAGCACCACGAAGTGGAAGGTGAGCGCCCAACGCCACGCGCGCCCCACGCCCCGCGGCTCGGGCAGGGTCGCCCCCGGCCCCGACTTCTTCCACCACCGGTTGAGGCTCACCGCGGCGCCGTGGAGGAGGCCGTACACGAGGAACGTCCAGTTCGCGCCGTGCCAGAAGCCGAGGATGAGCAAAGTTATAAAAGTATTACGGTACGGCCCCCACCCACCTCCTCGGGAGCCCCCGAGGGGGTAGTACACGTAGTCGCGCACCCAATCCGAGAGGGTCATGTGCCAGCGGCGCCAGTAGCTTGCCACCGAGATCGCCTGGTAGGGCCGATCGAAGTTTTCGGGAATGCGAAAGCCGAAGAGCCGCGCGGAGCCCACCGCGAAGTCGGTATATCCGGAGAAATCGCAGTAGATCTGGAGGCTGTAGGCGTACAGCGCTACGAGCACCTCGAGGCCGGTGAACGACGCCGGGTCGGTGAACACCGAGTCCACCATGCCAAGGCGCAGGACGTCGGCCACCAGCACCTTCTTGACGAGGCCCACCCCCAGGCGCGAAAGCCCCTCGCCAACGTCCGATCGCGACAGCGAGCGTTGGGCGGCGAGCTGCCCGAGCAGGTTGGACGCGCGGAGGATCGGCCCCGCCACGAGGTGCGGAAAGAAGAGGAGGAAGGTCGTGAAGCGGACGGGGTCCTTCTCCGGGGCCTCGCCTCGGCGCACGTCGATGACATAGGCGAGGGCCTGGAAGCTGTAGAACGAGATCCCGATGGGGAGATGGCTCCGGTGCGGCTCCGGCGCGGACGGCCAGAGGACCCGCAGGTTCTCCAGCAAGAAGCCGGCGTACTTGAAGTACAGCAACGGCCCCAGGAGCAGCAGCGCGGCGGCCCACAACGCGGAGCCACGCCGTGCCTCGGGCAGCGCACCGACGACGCGGCCCAGCGTGTACGCGAGGGCGATGATCGTGAGTAGGAGCGCCGTGTCGAGCGGGTTCCACGACGCGTAGAACACCAGGCTCGTGACGAGCAGCCAGGCGGTGCGCACCCCGTTTGCGCGCAGCACCCAGTGCACGGCGGCCACCAGGGGCAGGAACAGGAAGTAGTCGAAGGTAGGGAACAGCATCGGAGCGTCCCGCTAGTGCAGCAAGATCGGGGCCACCAGGGCCCAGCGGGGCTCGCCCGCTTCCTCGGTAGCGACGGCTGCGCATTCTACGGTTCGTAGACGGCGCGACATGCATCCGTCCGGTGCGCGGCCACCCCGCGCTGGGAGGTTCGCGCCGGCCCCGGGCGCCCCGGGCGCGCGCGGATTCCCATGGGCGGCCTGCGTCGACGCGGACGACCTGTGGCGACACGAATCGTGCAGCACGGGGCCAGGGCGGCGGGCCACAGGCCGCACCGGGGTCACGATGGAATGGGGCGGTGCCGCGCTCGCCCGCGCCGCTGGTGGGCGCCGCGGCGATGTCAGACACGTGGGGTGCGCATGCCGCCGGGCGCACACCGAACCAAGACACGACGGGAAACACGTTGCCGTTCCCAATTCAGCCTGCTATAGCGCCCGCCTCGGCAACGTTGATTGGAACCCCTACGCGGAGCGCATGCTATGTCTACCCCCCTCGAGAACCGGCCTTGGTGGAATGACGTCGTTTCAAAGCTGAAGAGCCGCACGTTGCGGGACCTCGCTCGCGAGCACAAGGTCCCGCAGGCGGACTTGCAGATGGCGTTGGAGCGCACGGGGCATCTAACCAAGCCTGCGGGTGCGACCCCGGCTGTGGCCCCGGCCGCCAGCGGCAAGTCGACCAGCACGGCCACGGAAACCAAGGCGAAGCCGGGCCGCAAGCCCGCCGCCACGGCCGCGACGCCGGCGCCCAAGGCCGAGAGCGCCCCCGCCCCCGCCCCCGCGAAGGCCGAGGCCGCGAAGGTCGAGGCCGCGAAGGTCGAAGCTGCGAAGGTCGAAGCCGCGAAGTCCGAGGGCGGGCGTGCCAACGAGCGCCTGGAGGCCATCCGGTCCCTCCTTGGCACCATCCCCGATGGCGAAGCGGCGGAGCGCGCCGGCGTGGCTCGCAAGACCGTCGTCGAGTTCCGCAAGCGTCACGGCATCGAGCGCTATCGCTCGGCTGAAGGCGCGAAGGAAGTCGGGGAAGAGGCGCCCGCCGCCAAGGCGGCTCCCGCACCCAAGGCCGAGAAGGCCGCCAAGGCGGCTCCGGCGAAGGCCGAGAAGGCCCCCAAGGCCGCGCCCGCGAAGGTTGCCAAGGCCGCGCCCGAGAAGGCCCCCAAGGCGGCCCCGGCGAAGGCAGCGGAGCCCGCGAAGGCCGAGAAGCCGGCACCCGCGGCCAAGCCGGCAGCGGCGCCCGCGGTCGAGGCCGAGGCCGAGGATGCCTCCAAGGTCACCGGCCGTGCGTCCAAGCTGGACACGTTCCTCGACGTGGTGGGCGTCAAGCCTGACCGCGAGGTCGCCGAGCTCTCCGGGATGACCACGGAGAACGTGCGGATGTACCGCCTTCGTCGCGGTATCCCGGCGCTTTGGCGTGGCGAAGGCGCCGCGAAGCCTGCTCGTGGCGCGGCCCGCGCCGCGGCGCCCGAGGCCAAGGTCGCCCCCGCGCCGACCCCGGCGCCCGCCGCCAAGGCCGCCCCC
>JAUXTN010000011.1 GCA_030684355.1 Pseudomonadota bacterium | reverse complement strand
CGGGCCACGGCGGCGCGGGCGCCGAAGGCGGCCCCTCGGGCCACGGCGGCGCGGGCGCCAAGGGTGGCCCCCCGCCCCGCGGGTCCACGGCCTCCGCAGCGCCCACCCGCGCGCCCGAATCCAGCGCGAGCCCGCCTCCCTCGGCCACGGGGGCCGCTCCCCTCCCAACCCGGGGCAACCTCGATCTCGCCGGCTTCCTCGCCCTCCCCGACGCCGCGCTCCCCGACCAGGCGCCGTGGCGGGTCGCGCAGCTCCACGTGTCCCGGCTCCCCGCGGCGCTCGGTGTCGAAACCGCTTGGGACAGCGTCGTCTACGGCGCCGAGAGCCTCGGCTACGTCACGTCCACGCACCAGGCGGGCACCTACGGCGGGCCGGGGGTCCTGACCTGGTACCAGCCGCTCCTCGGCGATCCGCTCGCGGCGCGGCGCGCGCTCCTCGACGAGCCCTGGGAGACCGCGCGGGACCTCGTCCTCGACGACCTCGGCGCCTCCCACCCCGATCTCCTCGACGTGGTGGAGCGCCTCGACGTGTGGCACTGGGGCCACGGCACCGTCCGCCCCGTCCCCGGCCTCCACGCGCCCGGCCGCCTCGACGCGCTCCACGCGCCGCACCCGCGCGTCCACCTCGCCCACACGGACCTCTCCGGGCTGTCGCTCTTCGAGGAGGCGAGCTTCCAGGGGATTCGCGCCGCCGAAGCGGTCCTGACGCTCTTCGGGCGCCCGGCGGACACGTGGACGTGAGCGCGGCGCCATCGTCGCCCACCGCGGTCCTCCCGCCTGAGCGCGGCGCCAACGTCGCCCGCCACGGTCCTGACGCTCTTCGGGCGCCCGGCCGACATGTGGACGTGAGCGCGGCGCCAACGTCGCCCGCCGAAGCGGTCCTGACGCTCTTCGGGCGCCCGGCGGACACGTGGACGTGAGCGCGGCGCCATCGTCGCCCGGCACGCCCGGCACCGCCCCGGCCCGACCCGCCGCCCCCGGCTGGATCGTCTCCCCCGCCTACGACCTCGCCTGGTTCAGCGGCCCCGCGCTGCTCGCGTCCCTCGCGGCGCTCCTCGTCCCCGACGGCGCCGAGGTGGGCCTCTTCGGATGGCTCGTCCTCGTCGTGATCGTCGACGTGGCGCACACCTGGGCCACGCTCTACCGCGCGTGGCTCGACCCCGCGGCCCGTCGTGACCGCCCGGCGCTCCTGTGGGGCGTCCCGCTCGTCGTGTTCGCCGCGGCCATGACCGTCCACACCCTCGCGGCGCCGTGGTTCTGGACCGTCCTCGCCTACGTGGCGGTGTTCCACTTCGTGCGCCAGCAGCAGGGCTTCGCCGCGCTCTACCGGGCCCGCGCCGGCATCGCCCGCGCGACGCTCGAGGCCCGCGTCGAGCACTTCACGGTCGCGATGCTCTGCGTGTTCCCCGTGGCGTGGTGGCACGCCCACCTCCCCCGCCGCTACGCGTGGTTCACCCCCACCGACTTCCTCGTCGGCCTGCCCCCCGCCGTCGCGACCGCGCTCGGCGTCGTCACCGCGCTCTCGTTCGCCACCTGGCTCGGGCTGCGGACCCGCACCCTCCTCCAGGGCCGCCGCGATCCCCGCCTTCCCGGCGGCCCCCGCCCGGGCGGCGGTCCCCCCCTTCGCAGCGATCCCCGGCTTCCCAGCGCTCCCCACCTTCGCACCGGCGCCTGGCAGCCCGGCCGTGACCTCTGGGTCCTCTCGACCGCCGTGAGTTGGACCGTCGGCATCGTCCTCACCGACGGCGACGCCGCCTTCACCCTCGCGAACGTGCTCGCCCACGGCGTCCCCTACTTCGCGCTCGTGCACCACGTCGGTCGGCGCCAGTGGGCCGACGGCGAGGGCGCGGTCACGCCTCGCTGGTTCGCCCCTGCCGCGATCCTCGCGTTCCTGGCGCTGCCCGTGGCCGCGGCCTTCGCCGAGGAGCTCGCGTGGGACGCCCTGGTCTGGCGCGAGCACTTCTTCGCGCCCGCGGATCTGCCCGAGTGGCTCGTCGCCGTCGCCGTCCCGCTGCTCGCGACGCCGCAGCTCACCCACTACCTCCTCGACGGCTACCTCTGGCGCCTGGGGCCGCCGGGGTCGGGGTTGCGACGGTGGGTGCTGGGGTGAGCGCGCGTCGGGCACCGGGCCCAAGAAGCTCGAGTCGACGGAGGCCGACGACGACGACACCTGCTCTCTGGCGCTCGGCCCCGGTCGTCCGCCGCTGCCCGTTCAGGTCCCGGATCTCCGCCTTCTCACCGGCGAACTCGACCTTGCCCTGCACGAACGGCCCGCACGCGCTCGATCAGCCCCGACCGAACCTCCGCCGCGCACCGAGCGCCCCCATCGCCGCGAGCACGCCGAGGGCCCACGGGGCCGTGGCGCCGGAGGCACAGCCCGTCCCGTCGCCGCAGTCGAGCGTGGCCGGCCAGGGCACGTCGATGGTCTCCTCGGCGCTCCAGTCGCTCACCTGGCCGTCGTACGTGACCGCGCGCAGGGCGACCGTGATCGTCTCGGCGCCGGTCATCGACGGGAGGTTGGAGGAGGAGCAGCCGCCCCAGGAGAGGAAGAGGCCGCCGGACCCGCCGCGCGCGAGGGTCGGCTCCCCACCGTCCACCCGCACCTGGGCCTCGATGAATCCGTCCGGCGCGGCTTCCATCGCGAGGGTCACGGAGACGTGCTCCCGATGCTCCGCCCAGACGGTCGACCCGGAGCACGTCTGGTCCCCGGAGAAGTCGGCCTCGGCGTCCACCGTCGCGAGGGTCGGGACCGCAGGTGCCGCGGTCTCCCCGGTGCCCCCGGTCGAAAACGTGTAGGCATCCCACGGGTCGGAGACGGTGTACGTCACCCCCGAGTCCAACGGTGCGTCGGGTGTGAGGGTCGCGTAGACCTTGCTCCCGGCGCTCTCCGCCCACGTCACGGTCATCGGGACCACCACGCCGTCGGGACCGGCGAGCACGGGCGTCTCGTCCCGGATCGCGGAGTCGGTCCCCCAGAGGATCGCGACGTTCACCGGAACGTCGACCGCGCCGTCGTTCGGGACCATGAAGGCCGGCGAAACGGAGCAGTCCGCGAAGGCCATGGACGAGGCGAGGAGGAGCAGCATGGTGCTACGCCACCACCGGGCGCGGCGCACGCTTGTGTCGCCGCGCGCCGAGCGCCCCCAACGCCGCGAGCACGCCGAGCGCCCACGGAGCCGTCCCGCCGGAGGCGCATCCCGTCGCCGCCTCCGGGCAGTCGGGCGTGGCGGGCCAGGGCACGTCGATGGACTCCTCGGTACCCCAGTCGCTCACCTGCCCGTCGTAGGTGACCGCACGCAGGGCGACGGTGATCGTCTCGGCGTCCCGCATGTCGGGGAGGTTGGAGGTGTGGCAGCCGCCCCAGGCGAGGAAGAGCCCGTCGGGCCCGCCGCGCGCGAGGGTCGGCTCCCCACCGTCGACCCGCACCTGGGCCTCGACGTACCCGTCCAGCACGGTGGCCACCGCCAGGGTGACGTACACGTGCTCGCGATCCTCCTCCCAACTGGACGTGCCGGAGCAGGTGGGCTCCCCGGAGAAGTCGGCGTCGGCGTCCACCGTCGCGAGGGTCGGGACCGCGGGCGCCCCGGTCTCGCCGGTGCCCCCGGTGGTGAACGAGTAGGCATCCCACGGGTCGGCGACGGTGTAGGTCACCCCCGCCGTCAGCGGGGCGTCTGGCGTGAGGGTCCCGTAGACCGCGCTCCCGCCGCTCTCGGCCCACGCCACGGTCATCGGGACGACGGCGCCTTCCGCGTCGGTGAGCACCAGCGTGTCGTCTTGCTTCCCCACACCGGTTCCCCAGTGGATCACCACGTCGACAGGAACGTCGACCGCGCCGTCGACCGGGACCATCTTGGCCGGGGGGGAATCACACATCGCCAAGGCGACGGACGACGCGAGGAAGAGCAGCATGGGCCCATGATAACCCCCGCCGCCACGCGCCCGCGTGTCAAGAAAGCAGCCCGACAGGCTCAGGTCGCGCTCAGAAGCGAGGAGCCGGCAAGCGGGTAGGATATGCCGATGTCACCCCGCCTCGTCCTCCTCCCGCTGCTCCTCGCCTGCGGCGGCCCCTCGGACGAGGGCGAGAAGCCGCCCGCGGACTCGGCGGACACGGCGGCGCCCGACACCGACACCGACACCGACACCGTGGTCCATTGCGGCGACCTCGGCGATCCCGCCGCGGACTGCGACGACAACAACGCGGACGTGGGCCCGGAGTGCCCCGAGCTCTGCAACGGCATCGACGACAACTGCAACGGGGCGATCGACGAGGGCGTCACCACGACGTTCTTCGAGGATCGCGACGGGGACGGCGCGGGCGACCCGCTGCGCCCCACCGATTCGTGTGACACGCCCTCCGGCTACGTGGCGAACTCCACCGACTGCGACGACACCGACCCCGCGACCCACCCCGGCGCGGACGAGCACTGTGGCGGCGCCGACGAGGACTGCGACGGCACCGTCGACGAGGACGACGCCGTCGACGCCCTCCCCTGGTACGCCGACACCGACGCCGATGGCTACGGCGACGCTGCCGTGTCCACCCGCGCGTGCACCGCCCCCACCGGCACCGTCGCGGACGCCACCGACTGCGTCGACACCGACCCCGCGACCCACCCCGGCGCGGATGAGCACTGTGGCGGCGCCGACGAGGACTGCGACGGCACCGTCGACGAGCCAGACGCCGTCGACGCCCCGACCTGGTACGCCGACACCGACGCCGATGGCTACGGCGATGCCGCGGTGTCCACCCGCGCCTGTGTCACCCCCACCGGCTTCCTCGCGGACACCACCGACTGCGACGACACCGACCCCGCGACCCACCCCGGCGCGGATGAATATTGTGGCGGCGCCGACGAGGACTGCGACGGCACCGTCGACGAGGACGACGCCGTCGACGTCCCCACCTGGTACGCCGACACCGACGCCGACGGCTACGGCGACGCTGCCGTGTCCACCCTCGCGTGCGCCGCCCCGGCCGGCACCCTCGCCGACGCCACCGACTGCGACGACACCGACCCTGCCTTCCACCCCGGCGCCGCGGATGGGTACTGCGACGGCGGCGACTACGACTGCGACGGGGCGGGCCTGGAGGGCGGGTCCTTCACCGACACGGCCGGCGCGGTGACAGACCTCTCCGCCCTGTTGCAGGCCGCGACCTACGCGGCACCCGCGGCCTACAGCGCCACGGCCGACGGCGAACTGGAGATCTGCGCCGGCACCTGGTACCTGCTGGTCTCGGTGGACACCCCCACCCTCACCATCGCGGGCGCGGGCTCCGGTGACACGATCCTCTCCGCCGCGGGCAACGCGAGCGTGGTGGAGGTCGTCTCGAGCTCGACGCTCACCGTCGAGGACCTCGCGCTCACCGGGGCCACGACCAGCGCGCTGTACGCCCCCGACACCCCCGACCTGGTGCTCGCGTCCCTCGACATCTTCGACAACACCGGGAGCACGGGCGCCGGGGTGTACCACACCAACGGCGCGCTCCAGATGGACGACAGTTGGGTCCAGGGGAACATCGCCCAGTACGGCGCCGGGCTCTACCTCGAGGAGGTGATCGCCACCGTGGCCGACAGCACCTTCGACGACAACTATGCCTACTACTTCGGCTTCTCCGACGCGGCCGGTGGCGGGATCTACACGGCCGCCGGGGGCGGCGTGCTGACCGTGACCGCCTCTACCTTCACGAACAATTGGTCCTATGGGTACTATGGCGGTGCCGGGCCCGCGATCGCCGCTCACAGCGAGCTCGTGATGGAGGACAGCGAGGTGTCCGACAACCTGTCCAGGGACTCCTGGCAGTACGGCCACGACCAGGGTGCGTTGGGGTTGTACGCGGACGCGACGATCACCGACTCCTACATCATCAACAACTCCACGACGACGTTCGGCTCGTCGGGAGGCCTGTACATCGCGGCGTCGGTCGTGATCGATTGCAGCGGCGGCGGCGGCGTCTACGGGAACACCGGCAACGACTACGGCGGCGTGGGCGGGGCCCGCCTCGCTGGTGACGCGAGCCTCCAATCCATCGACTGTGACTGGGGGAGCGGCGCGACCGACAACACCGCGTTCGACATCTCGGCGGGATCGACCATGGCGTCCGCCTACAACTATGGGAGCAACGCCAGCTTCACGTGCACCCGGGACTCGGGCACCTGCTACTGAGAGCCTGACCGCGTGTCGGGCTCACCCGCCCCGCGCCCCCGGCCCCCCGCCCCCGACCGGCACCGCCACTCCGTCCCGAATGGTGACCGCCCCCTCGGCCGTCGCCGGCCACTTGCGCAGCACGTCCCCCGACGGCGCCACGACGAACGCGTCGTTCGGCACGGCCATCCCGTAGCCCATCTTCACGTGGGCCCCGATCTTCGCTCGGTGCCCGATGGCCACGCCGAGGAAGTGGGTGTCTGCGCTCACGACGGCGCCCTGGTGGACGACCCGCACCGGCTGGCCAAACGAGAGGTCGAACCCGGTGGCGGTCATGGCGACGAACGCGTCGCGGCCGAACACGCACATCTGCCAGCCGCCGCCCGCGCTCACGAACGAGCCCGGGTAGAGCACGCAGAAGTTGCACATCGCCGTGCGGCCGAGGCGGGCGCCCGGCCCGATCACCGCGAGCGAGGCGTGGGCGTAGTCCTCGATCTTCGCGCCGTCCCCGACCACGCAGCCGCGCACGAGCGCGTAGGCGCCGACCTCCACGTCGTCGCCGAGCTGGCTCGCCTCGATGACCGCCGTGGGGTGGATCTTGCAGCGCTTGCCGATCCGGTTCAGCGCGCGGGCGATGGCGTGGGGCTGGATGCTCCGCGCCCGGAAGAGGATGGCGAGCACCTGCCACGCCTTCTTCCAGATGGGGGCGGCCTCGAAGTCGGCCTTGGCCTCCTCCGCGGTGGCGACCAGCGCGAGCAGGTTCACACGGAGCACGTGGCTCCAGTGCTCCAGGCCGTGCACCAGCCGCGCGCCGGTCACGAGCGGGCGCTGGGCATGCGCGAAGGCGGGGTGGAGCTCCATCGGCTTCGCCGCTCGGAGCTGAAGGTCGACGGGCAGGTCCGGCCCCTCGAGCGTGGGCGGGCCACCGGCCGCGATCATCGCGACCTCGGGGCGCTCGGGGGTGCTCTGGAGCGGCCCGGTCTCGCGGAGATAGACCTCGTCCGAGAGGCGCACCCGCCCCACGCCGCCGGTCGCGCGGACGGCGCGCAGGAACGACGCCGTGAACCAGGCGCGGTCGGCGTACACGAGGTACGGCGCGTCCTTTGGTGGCGCGGGGGCGAGCGTGAAGCCCGCGGCCACCAACGCCCTCTCCTGGTACTCCGCGAGCGTGCCGCGGAGCACGCGGGTCTCACCTACAGGGTCGAGAAACGGCGGGAACGTCGTCCCCGTGGCGATGCGCACGGCCAGCATGCCGCGAGTGTACCGCCCACGCGGCCCGCGTGCGCTTGGGCGGGCCCGCGCGCACACGGCGTGCCCCCCTCAGATCGGCGAAGCTCCGTCTGGCGTCACCGCCCCCACGATGCACACCTTGCGGCCGCGCACCTCGAACCGCACGCCGCCGTCCGACGGCCCGGCCTCGAACGTCACCGTGTCCGGCAACGAGACGGGGGCGACGAACCGCGCGTCCACGGTGCAGGCCTCCGGCACGTCGGCGTCGAGCTCGGCGAGGGCGCGCGCGAGGGTCCACCAGCCGTGGGCGATGGGGCGCTTGAAGCCGAAGGGCCGGGCGGTCCACGCGGAGAGGTGGATCGGGTTGTAGTCGCCGCTCACCGCCGCGTACCGCCTCCCCTGGTCCGCCGGGATCCGCCAGCGCGTCGAGCGCGCCACCCGCATCGGCGCCGCCTCGCTCGGCTCGCGGTCCCCGCCGTGGCCGCGGATGGTGCGCGACAGGATCGTCGTGACCCCCTCCCAAACGACATCGCTGCCGGCCGTGACCGTGACGCACATGTCGAACTCGCCCCCGGCACGCACCACCCGGTGCCCCTCCACGACGCAGCGCGCCGCGAGGGCCTCGCCGGGGCGGATGTGCCGGTGCCGGGTGATGCGCTGGCGCGTGTGCACGATGCCGGTGATGGGCAGGGGAAACGCGGGCGCGGTCATCACCGCGAGCTGGAGGCCGATCGTCGCGACGCCCGGCCACGTGATCGGCAGCGGGTCGGCCGCGGAGAAGCCGCAGACGCGGGCATAGGCCCCCGCGTCGGTCGGCATCGTGTCGGCGACGGCCTCGATGCGCGGCAGCTCGCCGCTCCAGGCCCCGCGCTTCATGAAGGTCGTCCAGAGCGAGACCTTCGGCGGGGCGGGGAATTGCAGCGTCGTCATGGCGGGGCTCGGGGAAGGCCGTCGTCTATCACTGCGGAGCACGGGGATCGGCCGGCCCCGAGCGCCGCGGGAGCTGCGAGGCGGGCGCACCCCCATCGCGCACGATGCATTCGGGAAGGGGAAGCCACCGCGTGCCGGGGACTTATTGTTTCGGGGAGGCGGCGCCGGCAGCATGGAGACACAGCGGGTCCTGCTCGTCGAGGACAACGAAGACGACCTTGTGCTCGCCTCGATGGCCTTCGAGCGGACAGGCTGGCCGCACATCCTCATCCCGATGCGCGACGGCGAGGAGGTCCTGCAGTACCTCTACGACGGCGTCAGCGACGGCGCGCCCGCTGTCGTGTTCCTCGACCTGAAGCTGCCGCGCGTGGACGGGAAGACGATCCTGCGCGAGCTGCGCGGCAACCCGCGGACGACCCGCGTCCCGGTCGTGGTGCTCTCCTCCTCCCGCCTCGAGCAGGACGTCGTCGACGCGTATTGCCTGGGGGCGAACTCGTACCTGTGCAAGCAGATGGACTTCGCGCACTTCGCCGCGGCCACCACCATCGCGACGTCGTACTGGCTCGGCCTCAACGTGCCGCCGCCCGGCGTGAGCGGCCCCTGGTCGAGGCTCGAGCTTCTGAAGATGCCCAGCGTGTTGCAGGCCCAGCAGCTCATCCCGCGGCGGTCGGATCCCACCCAGGAGATCGTCGTGATGGACGGCGACCGGCACGAGCGCGACCTGACGCTCGAGGGCATCGCCTCGTCGAACGTCCGCAACCCCACGCGCCAAATCGGGACCTTCGAGGAGATCGTGCAGTTCCTGCGGCCGGCCGGCGGGCCGCCGCCGCTGCTGCGCCCCGACTTCCCCCGCCTGTTCCTGCTGGACGACAACCTGCCGGACGGAGACGGGCGCGACGTCCTGCAGGCGCTGCGCTACCGCGCGGACCACCACGCCCTCCTCGTGATGTTCACCCACAACCGCAGCCCGGCGTTCCTAAGCGAGTGCTACCGCCAGAAGGTCAGCAGCATCGTGTTCAAGCCCGACGACCCCAACGACTACCGCGACGCCGTGCGCCTCATCGCCCACTACTGGATCCACATGAACGAGCCCCCGCCGGACCCCTCGTGGAGCGTGCGCGCCATGGCGCACCCGGGGTAGACCGCGGCGAGGGGGGCGTTGCGGGGGCCCTCCCCCGCCCCAGTCACTACCAGACGTTCTCGGCCCGCCATGCTTCGGGCCACGCGGATCCGCGGTTGCCCGGGATCTCGCGCCCGCCGGCGTCCGTCACGAAGTTCCCGATGTCCGCGAAGGCCCGCTCGGCGTTGACGCGCCCGTCCCGGCTCCGCATGGGCGTGATCCGGCCGTCGCGACGCACGAACGCCACCTCGTGGGGCGCCGCGCGGAGATCGACGAGCGCGCCCTTCTGCCGCGCGTTGAGGAGCTGCTCCTCGTTGCCGATGGGATCCGCCACGGTCTTGGCCTTGAGCGTCCACACGAGCAGGGCGCACGGATCCCGGCCGGGGAAGGCGTCGGCGAGGAGATCGGAGTTGCCGTAGAACTGCTTGCCGATGTCGTTCTGGTTGACCGGCCCCGCCATGAGGCAGATGCCGGCGAGCAGATCGCACCCCGCGGGCAGGTCGATGCAGCCCGCGAGCTCGCACACCAGGGCGCTCCGCGCCGCCGCCGCCCCGAAGGCCCGCACCGCGTGGGAGAAGTCCACGCCCGCGGCTTCGATCTCCTTGGGGGAGAGGCCGCCGACGTAGATGCGCTGCCCGGCGAGCCCGAAGGCCTTCTTGCCGCGCTCGGCGTTCCGGGAGAGGGCCTTGCCCGTGGGGAGGTCCGCCCAGAGCGGGATGCCGGCCGCGACCTTATCGGTGACGAGCTCCAGCTCCTTGCGCACGCCGCGGAGCCGCTCCTTGCCGTTCGGCGTGAGCACGTCGATGCGCTCGAGCAGGAGGAGGTCCTTGGCGCGCTCCCGCTCGACGCCCGACCAGCGCCAGAACGCGTTGTACGCGGCGCGGGCGGCCATCTCGGTGAGCCCCTGCGGCACGTCCATGTCCTGGCGGGCCTGGTAGGCGGGCGGCGCCTTGTCCTCGGCGTTGACGCCCGGCTGGATGCGCTCGGAGCGGAACGCGAGGAGGTTGGCGCCGAGCTTGCGGCACACCTCCGGCGCGATCGGGGAGGGCTCCGCGACCGCCCCCACCTGCGCCACGAGGCACACCCGCCAGCCGACGGCGCGCTCCTCCGCAGTGAGCCCGACGAGGGCGTCGATCTCCTGGAGCACCGCGGCGTTCTTCGCCTGGCGCTCGGGGCCGGAGAAGGGCGCCATCACCACGTTCGCGCGGCGGCGGCCACCGGACGCGAGCAGCGCGGCGCGCTCGAAGGCCTCGGCCCAGATGCCGACGTGGAGGTGCTGGAGGTACCCGATCGTGGGGATGTCGTCGGCGTGGTGGAACTTCTTGTTCCACGCGCGGATCGGCACCGTGACGAGGCTCGCGAGCGGCTTGTGGCCGATGAACGTGAGGAGGAAGGTGAACGGCGTGCGGTAGGGCCGCGAGAGCGCCACGTGCGCGTAGGCGGCGCCGTCCAGCACCGGATCCCCGGCGGCGCCGGCCCCCTCGAGGCGGCGCAGCAGCGTCGCGAGCGTGGCGGCATCGGCGGGCCCGAGCGTCACCTGCCGGTGGCCCCGGTAGTTGGTGGACTGGCGCGATGAGAGCACGCCGAGGGCCGCCTCGTCGAAGAGCTCGGCCTCGGTCGGGGCGCCCGCGGTTCCCGCGTCGGCGACCGGGACGAACGCGGTGGGGGGCGTGAGCGAGAGGAGCGCGGCGGCCTGCCGGCCCTCGTCCGTCGTCAGCGGCACGCGCGTGCGAAAGCCGATGGGGTTGGCGGAGTCGAGCGCCTCGGGCAGGTGGTAGCGGTCGCGCCGCTCGCCCTCGGCGGCGAAGCGTGCGTCGCGAGCGAGACGCTGCTCGACCGGGGGCGGCGGGATCGGGGTGAGGAGGATGGGCTTCTGCACGTTCCGTCCCAGCAGCGTTCGAGGTTGGCCCCGAGGGTAGCACTCCCGGGACCTCCGGACATGCCTGCCGGCGCGGTCCCGACCACCGCGTCACCTCCGCGTGGGTGCGCTATGCTCGCGCGGCATCCCGGGACCGCACCGAAATGGCGCTATCGCACCTCACCGACGAAGAGATCCGCACCTGGACCCGCGAGCAGAAGGACCTCTGGTGGCTCACCAAGGTCTACCGCGGGCACATGCCGCAGCTCACGGTGCGCGCGGCGGTGACCGGCTTCCTCCTCGGCGGCGTGCTCTCCGCCACGAACCTCTACATCGGCGCGAAGACCGGGTGGTCGCTCGGGGTCGGCGTCACCAGCGTCATCCTCGCGTTCGCGATGTTCCGCGTGCTCGGGAAGCTGGGGATCGGCAAGGACTTCACCATCCTGGAGAACAACGCCGTCCAGTCCGTCGCCACCGCGGCCGGGTACATGACCGCGCCGCTCATCTCCAGCCTCACCGCGTTCATGGTGATGACGGAGGTCGTGCTCCCCTGGTGGAAGATCTTCCTGTGGATGTCCGTCACGTCCATCCTCGGCGTGCTCGTGGCCTTCCCGATGAAGCGCCGCTTCGTGAACGACGAGCAGCAGCCCTTCCCCGAGGGCCGCGCCTGCGCCGTCGTGCTCGACTCGCTCTACCCGGACGCCCCCCTCGGCGGCACCGACCACATGGTCGACGACATGCCCCAGCCGAAGGTCGGCGCGGGCGCGAGCGCGCACGAGCAGTGGCTCGGAAACCTGAAGGCGCAGGCCCTGTTCGGCTCGGCGGCGCTCGCCGGCGGCATCGAGTTCTTGAAGCTCGAGGGCTACCAGGTGCTCCTGCAGGAGCGGCTCCTCGGCCGGGCCGCGGGCACGGCGTGGCACCTCCCCGAGAAGATGCTCGGTTGGTACTACGAGCTCGGCGCCCAGTACGCGTGGTGGGTGCCGAAGATCATGGGCACGGACATCCGCCAGCTCGGCATCTCGCCGGTCCTCGACCTCACGATGTTCGGCGCGGGCGGCCTCACGGGGCTGCGCATCGCGAACAGCCTCATGATCGGCGCCATCCTCAACTACGCGGTGCTGGCGCCGTGGATGATCTCCATCGGCGAGATCCTCCCCAAGGATGACGGCACCTTCGGCCGCGCCCACCTGCTCAACACGTGGTGCTTGTGGTGGGGGGTCGCCATCATGGTGGCGGGGTCGCTCGCCGGGCTCTTCGCCAAGCCGCAGATCATCATCAGCGCCTTCACCGGCCTCTTCGCCAAGAAGAGCGCGGCGAAGGACGTGCTCGCCCACATCGAGCTCCCGCTGAAGGTGAGCTTCGTCGGCGTGCCGATCTTCGCGGCCATCTCCGTGTTCCTCAACTGGCTCTGGTTCGACATCAACCCCTGGCTCGGCCTCCTCGCGGTGCCGATGATCGTGGTCCTCACGCTCATCGCGGCGAACGCCACCGGCCTCACGAGCACGACGCCCACGGGCTCGCTCTCCAAGATCACCCAGTTCGCCTTCGGCGCGCTCGACCGCGCGAACCCCGCCACGAACCTCATCACCGCCGGCATGACGAGCGAGGTCGCGAGCAACGCCTCGAACCTGCTCATGGACATCAAGCCCGGCTACATGCTCGGCGCCAAGCCCCGCCAGCAGGCGTGGGGCCACGTCATCGGCATCGTCGCCGGCGGCATCGCGGCCACGTTCCTGTTCTTCCCGCTGTTCCTCCCCCACTACGACCCCGCGCTGCCCCTCGGCCCGCAGGTGATGACCGACAAGTTCCCGATGCCTGGCGTCGAGATCTGGAAGGGCGTCGCCATGCTCATCGCGTCCGGCGGGCACGCCCTGCGCAGCTCCGCGATCATCGCGATGATCGTCGCGGCGTCGGCGGGCGTGCTGTTCGAGGTGCTCCGCGTCGGCACGAAGAACAAGTTCCCGATCTCGGCGGTGGCGGTCGGCCTCGGCGTCGTCATCCCGGTCGACTCCTCGCTGATGATGTGGGCGGGCGCGGCGTTCTTCGCGCTCATGGCGCGGATCAACGCGAAGAAGGACCCCGCGGCCACCGGCCACGGCCTCTGGATCGAGAGCCAGGAGCCGATCGCGGCCGGCATCGTCGCCGGCGCGGCGCTCACGGGCATCGGGGATCAGCTCATCAGCGTGTTCGTGCTGGGGGGGTAGGTCGGATGGGGGGTGCGCGGTAGGGCCTCCACCCCATGCCCCCCAGCCGCGCACGCGATAATGACCCGGTGATGACGACGTCGCCGCGGCTCCAGCTCCCCGACCTCGGCGCGACGGCGCTGGAGTCCCTGCTGGAGCGTACGCATGCGCTCCTCTACGCAATTGATGAGCAGGAGCGCATCCTGACGGTGAACAAGGCGCTGCGGAACCGCATCGACCTGGAGCTCACCGCCCTCCCCGACCTGCGGACCTTCGTCCGCCTCCTCTACCCGGACCCCGCCTTCCGCGAAGCCGTGCTCGCGGCGCACCGCAGCGCGCTCACGGGCGCGCCGTCGCGCGACGTGGAGTGGGTGCTGACCTCCCGCCAGGGTGACCAGCGCCAGATCCGCTGGCAGTTCGCCGCGCACGGCGAGGCCGGCTCGCGCGTGCTCGTGCTCGTGGGGGAGGACGTCACCGATCGCCGCAAGCTCGAGCAGTGGGTGCGCCTCCAGAACGCGCTCCTGGAGCGGATCCCCGAGGCCGTCATCGTCGTGGACCTCGAGGGCCGCATCATCCACTGGACGGGCAGCGCCGAGAAGCTCTTCGGCTACGCGTCCCGGAGCGCGCTCGAGCGGCCGCTCTCGAACATCCTCGCGGACGAGAGCGCGCGGGGCGTCGCGCTCGGCTGGATCGAGGCGCTGCGGCAGGAGGGGCAGAAGGAGTGGGTGCACGCGCTGCGGCGCGACACCGGGGACACGCTGGAGTGCAAGATCCAGGGCGCCCGCGTGCAGAACGAGCGCGGGCAGATCGTCGCCATCGCGCTGGTGGTGACCCCCGTGTCCGGGCCCGTGGCCGCCGGCCCGGCCGAGTCCAGCGAGCCTGCCCTCGAGCGCGCCCTCGGACAGGTCGCGTCCGCGGCCGTGGTGCTGACGGACGCCGCCGGGACGGTGCGGATCTGGGGCCGCGGGGCCGAACGCCTTGGCGGCATGGGCGCCAACAAGGCCGTGGGGAAGCGCCTCCTCGACGAGGTCATGCGCTCCCAGGGTCAATCCTGGGAGGGCCTGGAGACCCGCCTCGCGAGCCGCGGCCGCTTCCAGGCCCAGTTCAGCGTCGAGCGCCCGAACGGCACGCGCGCCCCCGCCGAGGTCGACGCCCACCCCCTGCGCGGCCCCGACGGCGCCGTGGTCGGCGTGGTGTGCGTGTTCGTGGATCGCTCGGACCTCCTCGCGCTCTCGGAAGAGGCCCTCTCCACCAAGACCCAGGCGCTCGACGGCGTGTTCGTCGAGGGCGTGGTCAAGCGCATCGTCGACGCCACGGCCTACTTCGAGCCCGATCACCGGCAGATCCTCTCGCGGCTCCACGACCTGCGCGCGATCGCCCGCATGGTCGGCTCCGGCGCCACCATGCGCGAGTTCGAGGCCTACACCCGGCGCTCGCGCCTCGTGGAGCTCGACCGCGAGCTCGATGACGTGATGTACCGCCTCGGCGAGGGCGTGCACCGCCTCCGCACCCTGGTGGACGACATCGGCCGCTTCGAGGCCGGCGAGGCCGATCCGCCCGGCCCCGTGCGGATCACCCGCGAGCTCGACGCCGCGCGCGAGCTCATCGCGCACCACTTCGAGAACCGCATCGAGATCGAGTACGTCCTCGACGACCTCCCGGCGGCCCGCGCGTCCCGACGCCCGCTGCTGCGCGGGCTCGTGCTGCTCCTGCTCGCCAGCGCCGCGAGCTGCGAGGGCGCCGAGCGGCCGCAGGTCGTCATCGAGGGCCGCCACCAGGGCGGCTGGCTGTACCTCGACTGCCGCGACAACGGCGCCGGCTACTCGGTGGACGTGCAGTCCCGCCTCACCGACCTCCCCTACCTCGCCGCCCAGCCCGGGTTCGCCCCGCTGTACCTGGGCCTCGCGCGCGAGTCGCTCCGCCTCGCCGGCGGCAACCTCGAGATCGGCAGCGCCGCCGGCACCGGCGCGCGCGTCCGGGTGAGCTTCCCCGCGGCGGACGCCGCCGTGGCCGTCCAGCCCGTCGAGGTCCTCTCGCCCACCGGCGTCCGGCGCGGCCGCGTGCTCCTCGTCGAGGACGACGACCTCCTCCGCCGCGCGCTGGAGCGCCACGTCGCCGAGATCCACCTCGTCACGAGCCACACCACGATCGCCGAGGCCCTGGGCGGCCTCGCCAACGAGCACTACGACGCCGCCGTGCTCGGGTTCCCGCGCCCGGAGAGCTTCGGCCTGAGGCTCCTCGCGCGGTTCGCCGAGACCGCCCCGAGCCTCACCCGCAACGCCATCATCATGATCCCGTCCGGCGTGAAGCACGCCACCCGCGAGCGGCTCGTGGCGCAGGGGTGGGTGGTCCTCCCGCGCCCCGTCGACTTCACGACGCTGCGGTCGGTGCTCCTCCGCCTCATGCCGTCGGAGGAGCTCTCGGTCGGCGACCAGTAGCGCAGGACGTCGACGGGCAGCGCATCGCGACGGGATCCGCCCCTTTCTTGTCGGGAACCGGGTAGCCTCCCGCCCGGTCGCGCCTCCGCGCGGTCCTGGAGCGCCGCCGATGCGTACCGCCACCCTCCCCGACGGCACCCGCGTGCACTGCCTCGTGAAGGCAGAGGCCCTCGTGCTCGACCACCACGTGCACGGCTACCTGGGCCACGGCGTCGCGCTGCACGAGGGCGACATCGTCTTCGACGTGGGCGCCAACATCGGCCTGTTCGGGATCCGCGCGGTCCAGCGCCACGCGGGGCTCCGCGTCTTCGCGTTCGAGCCGGTGCCCGCCATCTACGCCGTGCTCCAGGCGAACGCCGTGTCGCTCGGCGACGGCCGGCTGGTCGCGCTCCCGTGCGGCCTCTCCCGCGAGCCGGGCCACATCGACATCGACTACTTCCCGAACAGCCCGGCACTCTCGACCGCGGACGTCGCGTTCTGGGACAACAACCCCGACGCCCTCCGCGAAGCCGTGGTCGGCAACGTGCGCAACGCCCCGCCGGAGCTCTGGTATGCGCGGCTCGTGCCGAAGTTCCTCGCGGGCGCCATCGCGTGGAACATGCGACGCGGCGCCCAGCGGGTGCGCTGCGAGCTGCGGACCGTCTCCCAGGTGATGCGCGACCAGGGCCTCGACCGCATCGATCTGTTGAAGGTCGACTGCGAGGGGGCCGAGCTGGACGTGCTCCTCGGGGTGGACGACGCCCACTGGCCCCACATCGGCGCGGTCGTGGCGGAGGTCGCCGACGTGGACGGGCGCCTCGCGGCGGTGCGCGCGCTGCTCGTGCGCCACGGCCTCGACCGGATCGTGATCGAGCGCGAGGCCGGCTTCGAGGCCACGCCGATGGTCAACGTGTTCGCCACCCGCTCCGCGCCCTCGTGATCGTCGTCGCCGGCACCGTCGCGATCCAGCTCCTCACCGCCGCCATCGGCTTCTTCGCGTGCGTGTGGATGATCCGGCGCGGCGAGCCGGGCAACGGCCGGGCCCCGGGCTCCACGCCGACGTGGGCCGTCTTCCGGGCGCGGTTGCCGCTCATCGGCCTGAACCTCGCGATCATGTTCGTGCTCTCGATCGTCGGCTTCACGTTCGCCGTCGACCGCTTCACGCTCGCCTGGCCCGGCGCCCTGCCGGTCGCCGCCTCGGCCCTCCTGATCCTGGCGGTGGAAGACGCCTGCTTCTACGCCTGGCACCGCGCCCTGCACCGGAACAAGACGCTCTACCGCCGCATCCACCGCATCCACCACCAGGCCTGGGCGCCGCTGCCGCTGGAGTACGTGTACGTGCATCCCGTCGAGATGCTCGTGGGCGGCATCGGGCCGTTCCTCGCGCTCGCGGGGCTCGTGCTGGCGAACGGGGTGCTCTCCATCTGGGTGTTCTGGGTCTACCTCCTCGTCCGGCAGCTCCACGAGCTCCACATCCACGCGACGACCCTCGAACCGCTCCACCCCGCCCTCCCCCTCGTCGGCACCCCCGCCGACCACGCGCTGCACCACGCCCGGCCGACGCTCGGCCAGTACGCGTCGATCTTCCGCGTGTGGGACAGGGTGTTCGGCACGGTCATCCGCGTCGGGCGATGATCGGGTCGGGCGATGATCCGGTCGGGCGGCACATCGGCGCCCTGCAGGCTCGCGCTTCGCGCTCGGCTGGCGCCTGTCGGCGCCGAGCCGGGCGGCCGGGCCGCCCGCCTTCCGGTCACCGGCCGCACGGAACCCCACCCTCACCCCGGCGCCCCCGCTCCCGGCCCACCCAAGCCCGCCTTGGCCCGCAACCGTAGCAGGTACGGCGCCAACGCCCACATCGTGTCCATCAGCGGCTCGTAGCGTTCGCGGCGACCGTGGCGGTCGGGGTAGTCCCAAAGGCCGTTGTGGCAATGGCGGGCGTCGTCCCAGCCCGGGTGGTTCACGATGGGGCTCCACACGATGCCGTGCAGCCCGCACCCCCCGTGCATCGCGAGGCCGACCTCCCCGGCGACGTAGCGGAGCCACGCGGGCCGCAGCGCATCCTCGATGCCCGTCTCCCCGACGAGGATCGGACGGCGGTACCGCTCCCACACCTCTCCGAGGATGAGCGAGAGCGGGCGGTAGAGCGGGTGATCCCCCGGGATGAACGTGCCATCGTCGAACGTCTGGTTGTTGCGGTAGTAGTTGACACCGATGACATCGAGGAACCGGGGGTCGCCACCCAAATCGGGCTCGCCGCGCCCGGCGATCCAATCCCACGCCTGGAACTGGCCGTCGCGGTAGGCCTGCACGACCGCGGCCTCTTCGGGGTGGTCCGGGCGCGCGGCGAGGTGGATCACGGGGTCGCAGAGCAAGAGGCGCGCGCGGGGGCACACGTCGAGGACCTCGCCCATCGCCACGCAGGCCGCGCGCACCAGGTTGCGCTTCATCTCCAGGCCGCGGCGCGCCGCGTACGGGTACATGAGCCGACGGTCCCCCGCCGCCCACGCGAGGAAGGAGATCTCGTTGATCGGGCAGATCCACACCTCGCCGGACTCCCCGTCGAGCACCTCCGCGATCCGACGCGCGTAGCGTCCGAACGTGGTCACGAACGCGGGGGAGAACACGTCGACGTGGTCGGGCCAGCCGTAGTGGCAGAGGTCCCACATCACGTGGATCCCCGCGCGGCGCGCGGCCCGGACCATGGGGAGGAAGCTCCCGAGCGCGGTCCGCCCGGGGCGCCGCTCGATGCGCGGCCAGCGGGTCGCGTCGCGACACGCGGAGAGCCCGGCCTCCACGAGCCGCCGGTAGTCGGCCTCCGCGAAGGCGTCGTGGCGGGTGGCGGCGATGAGATCGAGGCGTTCGCCGTCCCACCGGCGGTGCATCGAGGACTCGAAGGCGCCGAGGAACACGGGGGCGACCAGCGGCGGCGGGGCCCCGCGGACCGCGTCGGCGGGCACACCCGCGGCGAGCGCGGCGAGGTCGACGCACCGGGTCGGGATGGGCGCCTGGGGGGTCGGCGGCGGCGGCGCGTCGAACGGGGGCTCGATGGGGAGGGTCACCGGAGCGACGACACATCCCGTAGCGAGGGGGGCGACGCTCGTGCCGCAGAGGACCGCGGCGGCGGCGGAGCGGAGGACCCCACGGCGCGTGTAGACATCCGACCGCCCGCTCACCGGTCATCCCTCGCCGTTGTCACCCGCAACCCAACGTACCGCCGAATTTGCACACCACCCGGGCCGCGCCAATGCGCAAGTAGAGAAGCGCGGTTGCTCACCACGAATCGACGCCGGCCGGTTTCCGGGGCCCAGCCTCGGGCATACCCATGGATGTACCTGCCTCCTCATCGAACGTCGCGCGCGGTCCGGGCCCGGGGGGGACATCGGCGCGATCACCCACCGGAAGGACACACATGCGTGCGTCGATGCTCCTCGTCTCCCTCGCCATCGGCTGCACGATGGACACCGCGCTCCATCCATGGAACCCGAACCCCGATGCAATCGACGGCGAGCCCGATCCCGGCGGCCTGGACGTGGACACCTCCATCCTCCCGCCGGACACCGCCGAGACCGACCCGCCCCCGCAGTGTGACGACCAGTCCTTCCCGGCCAAGGAGATCCCCAAGCTCTCCGAGTGCGACGAGGGCGGCACCGTCATCGGCACCTTCACGCCCGAGGTGCTCTGGACGCGGCAGTCCTTCGCCGAGACGCCCGGCTCCGCGAGCTGCATGATGCAGCCGGTCGTCTGCTCGCTGACCGACGACGACGGCGACGGCGACCAGGACGCCGAGGACGTGCCGGACGTGGTGTTCGTCACCTACTCGCCGGGCGTGCTGCGCGCGGTCTCCGGGGACGACGGCCACGAGCTCTGGGCCGCCACGGCCCTCGGCACGCTCCAGATCACCGGCGGCGTGGCGTGCGGAGACCTCGACGGCGACGGCTCCGTCGAGGTCGTCGCGGCCACCGCGGGCGGGGTCGAGGCCTTCGATCACAACGGCACGTCCGTGTGGTCGGTGGGGACCTGCGCCGAGCACATCGACGGCATCTCCGACTCGCCGGGCATCGCCGACATGGACCACGACGGCCTCGCCGAGGTCATCGTGGGCAACTGCATCGTGGACGCCTACGGCAACGTGGTCGGCCAGGGCGAGCACGGCTGGGGGAGCTCGCTCAACGTGGGCTCCGGCGCGTTCGCGGTCGACCTCGACCTCGACGGCGCGCTCGAGGTCGTCACCGGCAACGCCGCCTATGCGATCGACGGCACCACGCTCTGGTTCAACGGCGAGCGCGACGGGTACCCGGCCATCGGCAACTTCGACGACGACGCCTTCGGCGAGATCGCGGTCACGGGCAACGCGTCGCTCCGCGTCCAGGACGACGACGGCACCGTGCTCTGCGAGGCCGTCATCCCCTCGGCGTCGAGCTCCTACGGCGGCCCGCCGACCGTGGCCGACTTCGACGCGGACGGACAGGCCGAGATCGGGGTGGCGGCCAACTCTACCTACGTGGTGTTCGAGCGCGACTGCACGGTGTTGTGGCAGGTCACCGAGACGACCGACCCGAGCTCCGGGAACACCGGTTCCAGCGTCTTCGACTTCGAGGGGGACGGCGTCGCGGACGTGGTGTACGCCGACGAGCACTGGGTCTGGGTGTTCGACGGCCGCGACGGGTCGGTCAAGATGCAGGACGACGCCCACACCAACAACACCTGGTTCGAGTACCCCACGATCGCCGACGTGAACGCCGACGGCAGCGCCGACATCGTGGTGGCCAACACGCCGGGGCGTTGGGGCAGCATGTACGGGCTCACGGTGTTCTCCGACGACGACCGTTCGTGGCAGCCGGGCCGCCGGATCTGGAACCAACATGCCTACAGCATCACCAACGTCGAGGACGATGGTGGCATCCCGCTCTACCAGGATCCCAACTGGCTCACCTACAACAACTTCCGCTCGGGTGACCTCACCCCCGGCGTGAGCCGCGCCTGGCCCGACCTGTTCGTCGAGATCGAGGACGTGTGCAGCGACGCCTGCGACTGGGGCCAGGTGACGGTCTGGTACACCGTCGCGAACCAGGGCTACGCGGATGTCACCGAGGATGTCCTGGTCGACCTCTGGGGCGAGACCGAGGTGGGCATGATGCACCTCGGCTCGAAGGTGTGGACCGCCGACATCCTCGCGGGCGCGCAGTCCGGCTCCGACTCCATCGAGCTCACCGGCGTCCCTACGCCGCTCCTCGACCTCGTCGTCACCATCGACGGCGGCGATGCCACGGCGTTCGGTGTGGTGGGCGAGTGCTACGAAGGCAACAACACCGACGAGTGGAACCAGGCGGTGTGTCCGTCGTAGCCAGGGCGGCGGGGCTCACGCCCCCGCCATCTCCTTGAGGATCCCGACCAGCCCCGCCTCGCGCGCCTCGGACTCGACGGTGCGGAGGAGGCGGTCCCCCGCGGGGTCGCGCTTGGAGAGCAGCAGGCGGGCGAGGAGCCACCGCGCCTGGACCGCCATCTCGCGGTCCCCGAGCCGGGCGGCCCACGCCCCCGCCTTCTCCATGGCCTCCGTGACGTCGTCGCCGCGCACCCCGCGCAGGTAGGCGAGGAACACGTCGTTCATCACCATCCCGCGCTCCCAGCCGCACTCCCGCGCCAATTCCCGGCTCTGCTCGAAGCTGGCGTAGGCGCGGGCGAGGTCACCGATGCGCACCCAGGCGTCGCCGATGTTGTGGAGGTTCACGACCTCGCCGAAGCGGTAGCCGAGCCCCTGCCGCACCTGGAGCGCGCGGCGGAACTCGTCGAGGGCCTCGTGGTAGCGGCCCTCGTTGAAGTGGGCGATGCCGATGTTGTTCACGATGCGACCGAGCAGGATGCGGTCGCCATTGCTCTCCGCGTACGGCAGGGCCTGGCGCAGCAGCGACAGCGCGCCCACGTTGTCGTCCCGCCGCAGCGCGTGGCTCGCGAGCCCGAGCAGCATCCGCGCGGCGAGGCCGCGGTCGTCCCCGGCGACGCGCAGGCCCTCCTCGTAGAGCGCCCGGCCCTCCTCCGCCCGCCCCTCGTCGAGCGCGAGCGCGCCGAGGGCCTCGAGGCACTGGACCTGCCCCGCGACGTCGCGCAGGCGCCGCACGAGGCCCAGCGCGGCGTCGAGGTGGGCCCGGGCCATCATCGACTTGCCCGACGCCGCCTGGATCTGGCCCAGGGCCAGGAGCGCGCGCGCCTCGTAGTCGGCGGGCCCGGCGTCGGAGACGATGTCGAGCGCCACGTGGAGGAGGTTCTCCGCGCGCGAGCGGCCGAGCAGCACGGCCACCTCGCCCGCGGAGAGGTGGAGCCGCGCATCCAGGCGGTCGTCCTGCTGATCCTTCGGCGCCGCCCCGAACCACTGGATGCCGCGGAGGTAGCACTCCAGCGCGCGGTCGAGGAACTGGGCGCGCCGATGGGCGTCGCCCGCGCGACACACGGCCAGCGCGGCGTCGCGCACCCGCCCGCCCGCGTGGCAATGGGCCGCGTAGGACTCCGCCACGAGCTCGAGGCGATCCCCGTGGATCTGCTCGATCCCCGCGGCCACCATGCGGTGGTACTCGCGGCGCTGGATCCCGAGGATGCTGCGCAGCACGCACTCCCAGACGAGCACCGACGCGAAGGCGTAGGCGGTCTCGGGGCTGCGGCTCTCCGGCACGATGAGGCCCGCGCGCACGAGCTCCCCGATGAGCAGCGTGGGATCGTCCGCGCCCACCGCGGCGCCGAGGAGCGGCGGCGAGAAGGTGAGGCCGATGATGGCGGCCACCTGGAGGGCGCCCTTGGCGGCGGGCTCCAGCGCGTCGATGCGCGCGGCGATGAGGCCCTGCAACGTCGGCGGGAGCCCCGGATCGATGCGCGGATCGCGCAGCCGGCCGGTCGTCCCCTCGAAGAAGATGCGCCCGGCCTGGTGGAGCGCCTTGATGATCTCGGCGAGGTAGAGCGGGTTGCCCTCGGCGGTGCGGCGGACGAGGCGGGTGAGGTCGGGGCCGATCGCCTGGGCGCCGAGCAGATCGGCGGCCATGGCGTCTGCCTGCTCGGGGGTGAGCGGCGTGAGCACGACCTCCTTCAGGTGCACGCCGAGCGCCTCGGGCATCCGGCCGCGCCAGCTCCCGAGGAGCAGCACGGGCTCGCCCTCCGCGGCGCGCAGGAGCTGCTCGAAGAGCGAGCGCTCGAGCGGGTCGAGGTACTGGAGGTCCTCCAGCATGAGGATGACGGGCCCGTCCGCCGCGAGCCCGCGCACGAGCCGCGCCGCCGCCGTGAACATGGCCTCGCGCCCCGGCTCGCGGCGCTCGCCCACGTCCACCGCGAACAGCGTCGCGATGACCGCGATGTCCGCGGGCTCGAGGTGCAGCTCGCCGAGGCGATCGAGGCGCTCCCGGATGCCGGGCAGGCCCATCTCGGGGTGGATCCCGAGGATGTCGCTGACGAGATCGCGGAACGGGGCCAGCGGCCGGTCGCTCCCGAACGGGATGGCGCGCCCGGAGAACACCGGGATGCCGCGGCGGCCCGCCAGCTCCCGGAGCTCGCGGAACAGGCGCGACTTGCCGATGCCGGCCTCGCCGGTGATCGCCACGCGCGCGCCGCGCCCCTCGCGCAGCCCCGCGACCATCTCGCGGAGGACCTCGAGCTCGTCCCCCCGGCGGAACCAGCGCCCCGCCGCCCCGCGCACGCCCGGCCGCCGCCCGCCCGCGAGCAGGAACGTCGGGCGCGTGCCCCGGGCCCCCTTCTTGCGCAATTCGGGGCCGCGGTCGAACGGGAAGCGGTCCCCCGCGAGCGCCGCCACGCGGTCGGACACGAGCGTCGTGCCGGGCTCGGCGGCGTAGGCGAGGCGGACACACCCCTTCATCGTGTCGCCGCGCGCGGCGTACCGGTACCGCTTGCCGAACCGCTGGCTGACCGTCAGGTCGCCGATGTGTACGCCGACGGAGAACTCCATGGCGATGCCACGCTTGCGGAGGCGGGCCGCGAGGCGGTGGAACTCCCGGGCGCAGGCGAGGGCGCGGTCGAGGTCGTCGCCGAGCGCGCGCGGGAGCCCGAAGAACACGATGAGCGTGTCATCGTCGAAGCGCTCGGCCACCCCGCCCATGCGGTCGACGAGCGTGCGCACCATCCGCAGCATCCGGTAGTGGATGCGGGCGATGTCCTCGCTCTCGGCCTTCGCGCTCATGTCGGTGAGGCCGTTGACCTCCGCCGTGAGGACGACGACGGAGCGCCGCTCGCCGCGCGCGGTGAGGAGCCGCGGGGCGCGCTCGTCGGTCGAGCTGGGGGTGTGCGTGCCGGGGGTGTGCGTGCCGGGGGTGCCGCCGCTGTCCCCCACGGAGGCGCCGGTGGGCTCGTGCTCCACCCCGGTGTGCATCGCGTGGAGATCCTCCGCGAGCGCTTCCAACTCGGCGCTGCCGCGCTGCCCGGCGATCTCCTCGGCGAAGAGGCGGCGCATGAGGGCGGCGCGCTGCGCGGCGTCCCCGCGGAAGCCCATCTCGAAGAGCAGGGCGCGCAGGTCCTCTTCGAGGAGCGTGGCGTCGGCGTAGCGGTCGTCGGGCGACTTCGCGAGCGCCTTCGCGAGGACCGCGTGCAGTGCGTCGGGCACCTCGCGGTTGAAGGTGCGGACGTCGGGGATGTCGCACGCGATGACGGCGCGGAGCTTCTCGTCGGGGTCGCCGTCCGCGAAGAGGCGCCGCCCGGCGAGCATCTCGAAGAGCACCACGCCGAGCGAGAAGATGTCGGACCGCCCGTCCAGCGCCCCGCCCCCCGCCTGCTCCGGGGACATGTACGCAAACTTGCCGCCCCCGGGCCGCGGGGCGGTCTCCCCGCCCGTCTCCCGCGTCGACTCGCCGATGAGCCGCGCGATGCCGAAGTCGACGAGCTTCACGTCCCCTTCGTAGGACACCATCACGTTGTGGGGGCTCACGTCGCGATGCACGATGTGCAGGGGGCGGCCGTCGGGCGCGGTGCGGGCGTGCGCGTAGCCGAGGCCCCGGGCGACAGCGGCGGCGATGGTCACCGCGATGGGGACGGGGAGCCGCTCGCCGTTGCGGCGCAAGACGCGGAGCACCTGGGTGAGGTCCCGGCCCTGGATGTACTCCATGGCCATGTAGTGGTCCTCACCGACCTTCCCGAGGTCGAACACCTGGACGATGTTCGGGTGGTTCAGCGAGACGGAGAGCTTCGCCTCGTGCACGAACATCGCGACGAACCTCGGGTTCTTCGCGAGCTCGGGGAGAATGCGCTTGATGACGAGGCGCTTCTCGAAGCCCTCCACGCCGAAGCTCCGGGCCAGGAACACCTCGGCCATCCCGCCCGCGGCGATCCGCTCGAGCAGCTGGTAGCGCCCGAACTGAACCGGTAGTTCCTCTGCTTCCCGCATGACACCGTCGCGCGCCTTTTACCGCGACGCAGGATCGTAGACCCTCCACGGGTCATTGTCTTTCCCCCGGCATGACACGCGCGTGGAACAGGGGGGCAAACGGCCGAGGCCGAGCCGTCAAGGGAACGTCACGGGCGCGGCGGCGCGGGGGCCCGTGGCGCGCATTGACGATCCCGCCGTCGCCGGGCATCCTGCCCGCCCAACGGAAGCGCCCCATGGTCGTCCTCTTGCTCGCCGGCTGCATCGAAAACGTCGTGAACTCCGGCCCCAAGGACGAGCCCACCTTCGACACCGGCGCGCCGGTCGAGGACACGGCCGACACGGACACCACCGAGACCGACACCGGGCTCCCCGACACCGGCGACACGGTCGACACCGACACCGGCCTGCCCGTCGACACCGCCGTCGACACCGACGTGCCCGTCGACACCAGCGAGCCCGTCGACACCGGCGAGGAGGTGGACACCGAGCCCCCGGGCCCCCTGACCGTCGACGGCGTGTGTGACAGCTACTCGTTCACGAGCTGGGCGGACTCCGCGTCGACGGTGCCCGAGCTCAACGTCGTCGGGGTGTACGAGTCGCAGGTGAGCTCGCCCGGGCCCGCGTACGTGACGGTGGGGCGGAACACCGAGATGGTCCTCTTCCTCACGAGCTACTCCGGCGTGGACTGGCAGGTCGACCTCGACGCCGGCACCAACGTCACCGAGATCGTCGTGTCCTCCTACGACGTCTCCAATGTCACCTTCGTCTCCGCGACCACCGCCCCGGTGACCTACGCCGGCTGGATCGGCGCCTGCGCCTACGAGATCCCCGACATGAACCCCTCCAGCGGCTGCGAGACCCCCGACCTCGAGCTCGCCGCCGAGGCCTACTCCGGCCTCGCGATGAGCAGCTTCCAGGGCTGCTACGCCGGGGGCGAGTTCACGGTCGAGTAGGCAGGACGGCGGCGGGGCTCAGCGCGGCGGGGCTCACCGCGCCGCCGCCTCGACCGCGGGCGCCGGGGTGGCGACGACGGCGCGCGGCCTCACGAACGGCAGGATCAAGAGGAACAAGAGCCCGATCGCGCAGTCGGTGAGCAGGGACTCGGGGAGCGTGAACCCCCAGCCGCCCTCCGCGACCGGCGTGAGCGCATGGCCCTGCCACGCGTACGAGTAGACGTTCACGACGTTGAGGAGCGCCATGGACGCCGTGAATTGGGTGGCGGCGATCTTCGGCTCCGCGATGTCCATGTAGAGCGCGCTGCGCACCCCGTACATCAGGCCCACGAACGCGCTGAAGACCACGCCGGCGGCGCACCAGTCCCAGATGAGCCCCTCGGCGCGCGGCCACATGCCATCGGGCCCGGCGGGCGGCGCCACGAGAAACCCCGCCGCGTGGAAGCGCCAGGCGAGCCACAACGTCGGCAGGATCGTGCCGGACGCGAACACGGCGAGCGCCCGGCGCCGCTCCCAACGATCCGACACCGCGCCGCCCGCCACGCACGCGATCGCGAAGGCGACCGAGCTCGCGAGGCCGAGCGTGGCGATCTCGTTGTCCGTCATGCCGAGGGTGGGCGTGATGACGAGGCTGACCGTGTGCGAGAGCGCCATCGCGCCGGCGGGCAGGAGCGCGAGGAGGAGGCCGAAGAAGCCCGAGCGTGTCGTGAAGAACACGCGGCCGACGGTCCGCAAATAGTCGAGCACCTCGCCGGCGATGGCCCGCGCGCTGCGACTGGCGGCCTCGACGTCGCCCGCCAGCGTCTTCTCCGCCACGAACCGCAGCATCATCGTGCACAAGAGGAGGAGGCACCCGGGGACGAGCAGGCTCGCGACGGGGAACCCGGCGTACCCCTTCAGCCAGATGACGCCCGAGCCGCCGGCGGCCATGCCGAGCTGCGCTCCGCCGAACATGAGCCCGTTGGCGCGCCCGCGCTCGCTCTCGTCGAGCGTCGAGACGGCGAGGGCGTCGATCGCGACGTCCTGACACGCCGCGAACACGTTGTGCGCGAACAGGAGCGCGGTGAACAGCCCGAGCCCGACCAGGTTTCCGTCGGGGCCGAGCTCTCTCGGAAACGCCGCCAGCGCCAGGCCGAGCGTGACCAGCATGCCGATCTGCGTCGCGACCACCCACTGGCTGCGGCGGCCGAAGCGCGCGAGGTGAACGTTGTCGACGATGGGGCCGAAGAGCCACTTCCACGCCCAGGGCAGCATGATCGCGGCGAGGAACGTGCCCATGGCATCCGCGCCCATGCCGAGCCGCTTGAACTCCAGCGCGACCGCCGTGGCAGCGAACCCCTGCGGCAGCCCCTCTCCCACGTAGAGCAGGGTGAACGCCGTGAGCCGGCCTCGTGGCATCGCGAGCAGGTTCAAACGTGGCAACGGGGCTCCGCGGGGCGGACGAGGGCGCCCCCCGGCCCGCTATCATCCTGCGTATACTCGGCGGGTGCTGCCCCTCTCGCTGCTGCTCGTGCCGCTCGCCTGCACCGGCCCTGCCGACGCGCCCGTGGGTGTCGCGGACCCGGCGCCCGGCCCCCGTCCCAACTTCGTCGTCATCGACATCGACTCGATGCGCGCCGACCGCATGCCGCTCTCCCGCGACGGCGCCGTCGTCACCCCCACCCTCGCGCGCCTCGCCCGCGAGGGCGTCGTCTTCATGCAGGCCTACAGCCAGTCCGGGTGGACACTCCCGGCGCTCCTCTCGCTGCTGTCCGGGCGCTATCCGCAGGGGGTGTCCGCCGGCCCGACCGGCCGGGTGACATTGGAGCTCCCCGAGCGCTCCCTCCCCGAGATCCTCGCGCTCTACGGCTACGACACCGTCGGCATGTGGGGGAGCACGCTCCCGAGCAACGACCCCTCGATCCTCGGCGCCTTCTCGCGCAAGCTCGAGGCCTCGCTCGACACCCCCGATCCGCTAAACGACCCCATCGTGGCCTACCTCGACGGCAAGCCGGCCGAGCCTTTCCTCCTCTACCTGCACGCCATCGATCTCAACAGCGTGCCCGCGTACGTCCCCGACGCCGCGCTCCACCGCTGGACCGATCCGCACCCCCACAAGGCCACGAGCCAGCTCCAGGACTTGTTCTGGGAGCTCCACGCGACACTCGGGCCCGACCTCGCGACCACCCACACGACCAGCCACTACGACGGCGTCTTGTCCTGGTACGACGCCGGCCTCGGCCGTGTGTTGGACACCCTCGACCGGACCGGCCTGGCATCCAACACCGTGGTCATCTTCACCTCCGAGCACGGCCAGGAGCTCGGCGAGCGCGGCACGATCGGCCACCACGGCAGCCAGTACGACACCGTCCTCCACGTCCCGCTCGTCGTGCGCGACCCCGCGCTCCCCGGCGGCCGCGTCGTCACGAGCACCGTCGAGAGCATCGATCTCGCGCCCACCGTGCTCGCGCGCGCCGGCATCCCCGTCGATCGGCAGATGGACGGGCGGAGCTGGCTCCCCCTCCTCGGCAGCGCGCCCGCCGCATGGCCCCCGCGCGAGGTCTACAGCTACTCGGCCCGCGAGGCGCTCTCCGTGCGCACGGACCGCTGGAAGCTCGCCATCCACGCCAAGACCTGCCCCCCGACCACGGACGGCGCACCGCGCACCTGCGGAGAGCTCTACGACCTCGTGGCCGACCCCGCGGAGACCGCCAACGTCGGCGACGCCAACCCCGCCGTGCGCGCCGATCTCACCGCGAAGCTCGAGGCGTGGGGCCAGGCCCGCATCCGCGACGGCACCGCGCCCGAAGAGGACCCGCGGCTCGTCGCGGCGCTCAAGAGCGGCGGGTATTGGGGCATGGTCGTGCGCGCGGAGGACCTCCCCAGGATCCAGCCCGGCGACGCCCCGCCGCTCGACGGGAACCTCATCCCGGCCGGCGCGCCCCGCCCCGGCGAGAAGCTCGTCCCCCCCTCCCCCGACGCGTGGCGAAAGGCCGCCCCGCCGCCGTCCTCCGCCGCGATCGAGACCCCCGAGGAGCGTCGTGCGCGACGCCGGGCGCAGGAGGGGGAGTAGGCGGGAGGCAGGGGGCCCGGCCGGGGGCTTGGGAGGGTGGTCGGGGGGTGGCGTGCCGGTCCGGCGGGGGTGGCTGTCGGGCTCGGCGTGGTGCCAAGGGCGCTACCCTGCCCTCCGCCCCTGCCCCGTGACCACCGGCATCGGCGCCCATGCCGCGCCCCGCCGGTGCACCTCCAGCTCGGTCACGCCCGCCGCCGCGAAGAGCGCCACGGGGTCCCGCGTGAGGTGGCACCCGCCCGCGAGGCGCTGCCACAGCGGATCGACCGTGCGCTGGGCCGCGTAGACCGGCCCGACCGTGGAGCGCACGTGCTCCGCGAACAGGAGCCGGCCGCCGGGGCGCAGCACCCGGACCACCTCGGCGGCGGCGGCCTCCGGGTCGGGGATGGTGCAGAACACGAACGTGGCGACGACCGTGTCGAAGAACGCGTCCGGGAACGGCATGGCCTCGGCGCCCGCGGCGTGCACCGTCACCGGGATGGACAGGCCGTGGGCGCGGGCCTCGGCGCGGCGCCGCATGTGCGGATCCGGCTCGATGGCGTGCAGCTCCGTGGCCCGCTCGTAGTGCGCGAGGTTCAGGCCCGTCCCCACGCCGATCTCGAGCACGCGGCCCTCGGCGAGGTTCACGATGCGGGGGCGCACCCCGGCGAGCGGCAGCATGAGCACGTCGAGCGCGGCCGCGAGGATGGGGTGGCCTTCGGGGCGGATCATCCGGGGATCTAAGCCGCGGGGGGCGGGGGCGCCCGGGGTTACAGCGCCGGCTGGCAGTTACAGCGCCGGCTGCCGCCGCGCGATGCCCGTGTCGGTGATCAACCAATCGAGCGCGCCGGTGGCGTCCTCCTCGAACCCTACGCCGACGTAGCGGGTGCGCCCGTCGTCGCGGGGCTCGCCGTAGAGGAAGCTGTCCCGGCTGTAGGTGAACATCGGCGTGCGGGTCGTGGCGTCCTCGTACCAGAGCACGCCGTCCTCCAAGGTGATCTCCACGTCGCCCAATTCGTAGTCGGAGTGGTAGCTGCCGACGTAGCGGTCCCAATCCTCGACCGGGCGCGCGGAGGACACCCGCTCCTCCGGCTCCAGGCCGAGGAACGTGTCGAGCGCGTGCTCCATGATGCGCTGGGTGGGCTTCGCCCAGGGCACCGGCGGGTCGACCGCGTAGTGGTCCGAGTTGACCAGCACGCCCACGCCCAACCCCTCCGACGGGATCGCCCACACCATCGCGAAGTAGCCGCCGACGCTGCCGTGGTGGGTGTACCCGACGTGGTCGCGGTAGCTCGCGGTCTGCAGCCCGAAGCCGTAGCCGGAGGTCTCCGTGCGGCCGTACCCCTCGGTGGTCATGAGCTCCCACGCCGCCGGGGAAACCCAGCCATCGCCCTCGTGGATCAGGGCCTCCAGGAGCCCCGCGACGTCCTCCGCGCTCGCCATGAGCCCCCCCGAGGGGTAGCTCGCGACGCACGCGCGCTCGTTGAACGTGCGGTAGGCGAGCGGCCGGCCCTCCGCGAGGTCCATCGTGTGGCCCGTCGCGTGCTCGCCCGAGAAGCCCTCGATCCAATCGTAGGTGGCCGTGCCCATCCCCGCGCGATCCAACATCCCCTGCGCGAGGTCGGTGTAGGGGGCCCCGGCGCTCCGCTCCGCCATCAACCCGACCAGCGAGTAGCCCTGGTTCGCGTAGTGGAACAGCTCGCCCGGCGCGCTCCAGAACGCCCACTCCGGCGCCATCTCCGCCAGCTCGGCGCCCAGGAGGTCCGGGTCCGGGTCACACGTGTTCGGCAGCCCCGTCGATTGGATCCCGGACGTGTGGCTGATGAGCTGCAGGAGCGTCACCCCCTCCAACGTCTGCGGCTCGGCAAACGTGAGGTCCCCCAGCACGTCCGCCGCGGGCGCGTCCAGGCTCAGCCGCCCGGCCGCGATCTCCTCCGCCACCACCGCCCCGGCGAACATCTTGGAGATCGACCCGAGGCGGAACAGCGAGTCCGGCGTCACCGGGTCGGGCATGTTCCAGCGCCGCACCCCCAGGCCCTCCAGGTGGCGCACCCCGCCGTCCGTGACCACCGCGAGCGCCACGCCAGGCACCTGCCACTCCTCCATCTGGGCTTCCGTCCACTCGGTGAGCTCGACGAAGCGCGGATCCTCCGCGGCGGCCGCCGTCTTCATCTGCGCCGGGGCGGTGCAACCGAGGGTGGGCAGGGCGACGAGGAGCAGGAGGGGGCGGTTCATCCCGGATCCAGGGGACAGCCAGGATAGCCGGCGGGCGCCGGGGCGGCCCGTCCTGGCGGGGCATCGGCCGATTCCCTGCTATCCTCGCGGCATGTTGCTCGCGCTCCTGCTCAGCGGCCCCGCCCTCGCCTCCAAGCCCTTCGCCACCCGCATCGACGGGTGTGTCCTCGACGGCCGCCTCTACGATGTGCAGGGCGACACCGCCTACCCCATCGGCATCGCGCTCGACCTGGCTCGCTACGAGGGCAAGCGGATCGCCGTCGAGGGCACGTTGAGCCCCCGCGACCGCTTCTCGGCCAGGGGCGCCGTGTCCGTCGTCAGCCCTCGCTGCCCCAAGCGGATGCGCCAGGCCATCGCCTGGGACCAGGCCGTGAACCTCCGCATCGCCGCCGGGAGGGCCGCCGAGGCCGGCGACTTCCCCACGGCGCTCGACCTCGTTGCCCAGGCCATGCAGCGCTACACCCCGCCCGATTGCGACGCCTACGCCGACCGCGCCACGATCTACGCCCAGATGGGCGACATCCCGGCCGCCACCGAGGACCTCGTCCGCATCCAACACAAGCGCTGCGCCCGCAGCAGCCAGGTAAACTTCCTCCTCCTGGAGCACCTCGGCGACGCGCTCCTCGCACAGGGGGAGCTTGCGTTGGCGAAGGACGCGTACCAGGTGGCGGTGGAGGGGTGCGGCGGGGCGTCGTATTGCGAACGGTTGGTGGGGAAGGCGGCGGGCGAGTAGGGTTCAACGGCGCGGGCGCCCTCCCATCGTGGAGCGAGCGGCGGGACCCTCACCTTCCGCTCGCGGGCTACACCTTCGCAATCGACCCGCCGAGTCGCGCGAACACCGTGGCGCTCATCCCGACGCCGCGTTCACCTCCGACTCGCGTGGGGCTGGCGCCGGCGCGAGGGAGCGTGTTCGTGAGGTCCCCCTCCGGTGACCGCGGGGCGGTCAGGGAGCGCCCCCCTTCCGCCAAGGTCCCCCGCCGGTGACCGCGTAGCGGTCATGGAGCGCCCCCCTTCCGCCAAGGTCCCCCGTCGGTGGCCGCGTAGCGGTCATGGAACGCCCCCCTTCCGCCAAGGTCCCCCGTCGGTGGCCGCGTAGCGGTCATGGAACGCCCCCCTTCCGCCAAGGTCCCCCGTCGGTGACCGCGGGGCCCTCCGTGCCGTCCAGTCGCCCCCCAGCGCCGTGATAGTCGGCCCCATGCTCCTTTCGCTGCTGCTCGTCACCGCCTGCGCGCCCAAGCTTCCCGCGGGGGGCGCCTCCGCGCCCGAGAATCCGCTGCTCCTGTGGCGGGTCGAGCGCGCCGGGCAGGTCTCCCACCTGCTCGGCACCTGTCACATGGGCGTCGACCTCGACTATGCCCTGCCCGCCCCGCACGACGCCGCGCTCACCCAGGCGCGCGTCGTCTACACCGAGGCCGCGCTCGACCTCGATGACCCCGCGCGCATCGTCGGGCTCCTCTGGAACGAGGGCCCCGGCCTCTCCACGCGCATCTCCGACGAGCGCTGGCGTGCGGTCGCCATCGCCGTGCGGGACACGCTCCCCGCCCCACTCTTCGAGCACATGGAGCCCTGGGCGCTCGCGATGATCGTGCCCATGGTCACCGCCGACGGCATGAAGGCCTTCGACGGCACCGGCATGGACCTCGAGATCCAGACGCGGGCCAAGACCCGGGGCATCCGCTCCGCCTACGTCGAGACCATCGAGGAGCAGGCCGCCATGCTCGGCGCGTGGAATGACGCGTTCCTCGAGTCCCTCGGCCCCACGGAGGCCACCGACTCCGCGGAGGGCGCCGCGCTCGACGCGCTCTGCATGCGCGCCGACACGAGCGTCGCCGACGTGATCCTCCAGGCCGACGACCCCACCTCCGAAGCCCTCCTCTCCACGCGCAACCACGCCTGGATGCCGAAGCTCCTCCCCGAATTGGCCGAAGGTGGCGCGTTCGTCGCCGTCGGCGCGGCCCACATGCTCGGCGACGACGGCCTCCTCCACCTCCTCGCGGCCGAGGGCTACAGCGTCACCCAGCTCACCTCGAAGCGCCCGGTCTCCAAAGACCACATGCCCACGACCTCCGCCGCCATCCCGCCCGCGCCGCCCCGCCCCGCCGACCTCGACAAGATCAGCCGCCTCGTCGCGGAGGGCATCGCCCCGATGTTGTGCGCCGAGGGCCAGGTCGTCCGCACCTGCTTTGAGCCGGACCAGGCGCGTTGCACCGAGCGCCTCCTCGCGGACGCCGAGCTGTGCGTGCGCCAGAACGCCGACTTGCTGCCGGAGGGCGGCGCGCCCATGCCGCCGGGCGTCTCCCAGAAGATCGCGGCGTGCGTGCCGACGGGCATCGTCATGGAGGCGATCGGGAATGACAGGATTGGCGAGGGGCCGGTTTGTGACCTGATGAAGGCGGCGATGAAGGGGGCGGGGGGGAAGTAGCGGGGTTTGGGAGGGCTTGGGCGGGGGTGGGAGTTCTGCGAAGGCCCCGAACGGCGGGGTGCAAGTCTTGGGTCGCGGCATGGCGCGCTTTCGTGGAACGCGGGGACGAGGGCTGGGGGGCGGGAGCGGCCTCCATGGGAATATCGGCCAGTTCAGCGCCAGCCGGCCATTGCTTTTGCTGATTTGCGGCCCGCTCTTCGCACGAACGTTGGCGCCGGCCGAATGTAGCCGGGTGCTGACGTTTCGGCAAGTGTCAGGGCGGGGCCCGTCCTGCCCACGGAACAAGCGGGGCCACGAACCCTCGGGTCACGTCGACGCCGCGGGCCGCTCCCACCCGCCCAAACGATGTCGTGGGGGTAGAACCGGCGCGCCCAACCA
>JAUXTN010000249.1 GCA_030684355.1 Pseudomonadota bacterium | reverse complement strand
CCACTGGTCTCGGCCGCCACCAGGCAGCGGCGTGCGTCGTCTTCATTGCGGATCTTCCGAGGGACCATGGCGCTGTCTCCGAGCGCACGAAGATCGCCCGGTTGCTACGAAGCGGCCTCCGGGCCTGGTTGACCGGGCACGCCGTGGCTGGTGCACCCGTGCGGCCGCGAAAGGCGAGCTTCTCGCCGACAACCGGATCAGTCCGGGAGAAGACGCCCGGACTGGCCCGGGCGCGCGAGACGAATCCGTGGTTCGAGAGTTCGTCGAGGTGCGCGCCCTGGACATGCGCCCCCCGGGGGAGACGCCGGAGGCCGGCGGCCAAGATGGCCGGCGGTAGACAGCGCGCCGAAGACGGCGCCCGCGGAGGCCGCCCGCGCACGTCCGATGTCGTGTTTGCGTCATTTGACAGAACGACATTTCATTTGGAGCATCTATCTTCTCGACTATCTGCTACGACATCGAGCCGGCCACTTGCGCGCCGCGCTGCTCCCTTGGGACGTTGCAAGCATGCCCGCTCGGTCAGCTCGGAACAGGTTCAGCTGTGCCCAGCGGAAACAGGTCTGCCTCGCGGTGTTCGTTTATTCGTCTGGGCCACGAGGCGCGGCCAGTCCTCGGAACTTGCGCGGCCCCCTGGACGGAGTACGGATGGTAGATGTACCTGCTCGTCCTGGCATCCTGCGTCGATCGGTTCCCTTGCGAGTCGGGAGAGTTGCTCGCCTCCAACGGGGAGTGTGTGGCGCCCAGGCAGGAGACCGGCACGCCAGCCGACGACACCGGCGGCGCGGACAGCGCAGACATGGACAGCGGCACCGACGACACCGGGGAGAGCTCCGACGCGGACGCCGACGGCGTGACCGTGGCCGCCGGCGACTGCGACGACGGCGACCCCGGTCGCTACCCAGGCGCGGTCGAGGCCTGCGACGGGGTGGATCAGGACTGCGACGGGGTCGTGCCCGCCCGGGAGTCCGCCGACGCCGACGGCGACGGCGAGCTGGCCTGCCTGGACTGCGACGACCTGGACGGCACGATGCGGGTCGGCGACGGCAGCTGCGGCGCCTACGAGTTTCCGCTCGGCTTCATGAGCGTAGAGGACAGCGCCGATCTGGCCGAGCTCGCGGGGCACGGCATCACCGATGTTCACGCGTACAACTTCGGCCCCTGGCCCGGCAGCGACGGGGCGGTCGACCTCGCGTGGTCACTCGCGTACCTGGAGGAAGCCGAGGCGAACGGCATAAGCGTGATGGGGAACCTGAACGGGCGAACGCGCGCCGAGCTCGGCGCTTCGATCGACGACTTCCGCACCTTCGTCGACGGGGTGGCGGATCAGCCGGCGCTCGCGAGTTGGTACCTCGCCGACGAGCCCGAGTTCACCGTGACCCAGGACACGCTCTTCGAGATGCAGGATGCGCTCCGGACCCGCACGCCGGACCTGGACATCCAGGTGGCGCACTGCTGGTGCACGGACTGGTGGAGCTTCTGGAACGTCGGCGACGTGCGCATGCCCGACTTCTACGGCATCCTCGACGAGGGCGAGCCCTCCCCGAACACCCTGTACCACCCGACACTCGCCTCGTACCAGCGCACCTACTACACCGAGAGCCGCATCGCGCCGGTGATGCAGGCGTTCAACTACTCGGTCTACAGCGGCGAAGATCCGGTCACCTACCCGCCCGACAGCCGCTTCCCCACGCGCGAAGAGCTGCGCTTCTGGGCGTTCTCGGACCTGACGTTGGGGGTGAGCGGCCTGTGGTGGTGGTCCTGGTACCGCGCAAACCAGGCAGAGGGCGGGGACGCGTGGCTGGAGGACACGTTCTGGCCCCACCTCGCGGAGCTCCGCACGTTCCTCGACGAGGCCCTGCCCGCGGGCCGGCCGATCTCGGTGAACCCCGGCCCCTACGACATCCTCGACTACACCTACCTCGCCTACTGGCCGCGCCCCGACGCGACGCTGGTGGTGGCGACCAACGGCAGCGTCAACGCCCGCACGTTGGAGATCCAGCTCGGAACCGCCTTCGCGAACGCCTCGTTGGAGGGGTGGGACGCCGCCACGGCGAACCTGCTGTTGGACGCCGACGGCGCGACCACGCTGGAGGCGGAGCCCTACGCGGTCTACATCTGGCGAGTCGCGGAGTAGGATCCAAGTCCTCGCAGTTGCACTCCGGGGCCGGCAGGCAACCGGGGGCGTATGGGCGGCCCGGCGTCGCCGCGGACGGCGCCGCCGTCGCTCCCCTCCGCGCTCGCTGCGCTCGGTCACGCGAGGCGCGGGGACCGGCCGGACCGCCCCAGAGCGGGCGCTCCGGCCGCGCTCTGGGCAGCTGCCGCGGGGGCCGAGCGGATGGGTGCGGGCCGCCAAGCGCGCGCGCCGCTCCTCTCCCCGGCTGGGAGTTGGGCGGCGGCTGGGAGTTGGGCGGCGGCTGGAACCGGCCCGCGCGACCTCGCCCCGGGCGGGCGGGGGTGGCTCGCGGACCCACGGCCGGGACGCCTGAGTCAGTGCAACAGCGCCCGGAGGGCATCCGGCGCGAGCCCGAACTCGGCGGCCAGCCAGGCGACCGCCGCGGGCGGGTCCGATCCGGCGAGCAGGGCGCCGGCGAAGGCCTCGTCCCGCTCGGGGGAAGGCGCGTCCGCGAGGCGGAGCGCGTCCGTCCGGTAGGCCTCGTCCCGCGCCGCGTCGAGGGCCACGAGCTGGCCACGGACCGCCGTCACCAACTCCGTGACCGCGAGCACCTCGATCGTCGCCAGCGTCCGGTCGGTGAAGGGCACGTCGGCGCCGCTGACGTTGTCCACCGCCGTCTCCTGGATCACTTGCTCCGAGAGGTACGGCAGCGCCGGGAGCGAACCGACGGTCACCGCGCCGCCCAGGCCCACCCAGAGCCGGCGCGCCTGGCGCGTACCCGTGCCCGTGCGCTCCACCTCGTAGGGCACCCACACGTTACCAGGCACCATGGTCGTCTCCTCCACGTCCCTGGTGCACGTGTACGAGATGACCGCCGCGCTCACGTAATTGCCGTTGCCGTCCCAGTAGCTCCCGATGCGCGTGCAGGGGTAGGACTCGGTCACCCAGCGCTTCTCCGGGACCTCGCCCAGCTCGCGTCGCTGCTCGATCTCGACGTAGGTGCCCGTGAACGAGACGGCGGGCTCGAGGGTGTTCGTGCGGCTGCACGCGAGGTCGAGGCGCACGGGAATGCCCGCCGCGGACAGCGCGAGCTGCTCGGAGACGCGGTCCGTCATCCACCCGCAGTCTCCCTCGAGCGCCGAGAGATCAAGCCGCACCGTGGCGGAGGGCAGGAGGCCCGGCGGCGCCGGCCGCGCCGGCTCCAGGCGCCGCGCCGCCGCGAGGTGGACCGAGGCGAGC
>JAUXTN010000248.1 GCA_030684355.1 Pseudomonadota bacterium | reverse complement strand
GGCCGAGCGTGGCGGCGAGCCCCAGGCCGCCGACCGCCGCGACGGCGGTGCGCGCGGTGGCCTCGCCGAGGCGCGCCCGCTCGGTGATCAGCGCCTGGACCACCTCGTAGGGGCCGGCGAGCAGGAGCGGGCTGACCCGCTCGGCGACGAGGGCCCAGGCGGCGACCCCGAAGAGGACGGCGGCGGCGGGGCCGAGGAGGGGCCGGACCCTCACGCCGCGTACACGGCTTCGAGCTGGGCGATCAGCGCGGGGACGGCGGAGGGATCACGCGGGCGGGGGAAGGGGACGGGGAGGTCCGCGCGGATGACGAGCGGCGGCCCGGACACGGCGATGACCCGGTCGGAGAGGCCCACGGCGTCGACCAGCTCGTGGGTGACCATCACGACGGTCCAGCCGTGCTCGGCCTGGAGCGCGAGGAACTCCCGCTGCACCGCGGCCCGGGTCAACCCGTCGAGCGCGGCGAAGGCCTCGTCGAGCAGCACGAGCTCCGGGCGGGCGACGAGGGCGCGCGCCAGGGAGCCGCGCATGCGCTGGCCACCGGAGAGCGCCGCCGGGAGCTTGTCGGCGTGCGGGGCCAGGCCGACACGGGCGAGGGCCTCGTCGACATCCCCGATGGGGCCGAAACGCCCCGGCAGCGCCACGTTGGCGCGGAGCGTGAGCCAGGGGAGGAGCGCGGCGTCCTGGAACACGAACGCCTTCCGCGCGGGCACGCCCGTCACCCGCCCGGCGTCCGGCGGCCGGAGGCCGGCAAGGAGGCGCAGCAGCGAGCTCTTTCCGCAGCCGCTCGGCCCCACGATCGCGGTGATGCGGCCCTCCTCGACGGAGAGGTCGAAGCGTTCGAGGACCCGGTGGCCCTCCGGCGCCCAGGTCACGCCCTCGAGCCGGATCACCCGAGGGTCCGGCGCAGCGCCTCGTCCGGCGCACCGCGCCATGCGACGGTCTCGACCGTGCCCGGCGACTCGATGCCCCGCATCTCCATGCACATTTGACGAGCGCGCAGCCGCACGCCGACGGGGGCGTCGAGCGCCCCGTGCAGGTGGTCCGCGAGCGTGGCGCCGAGCCGTTCCTGGAGCTGCGGCTGCCGCGCGACGTGGCGCAGCGCGCGCGCGATGCCGCCGAGGCCGGCGATGCGGCCCACGGGGCGGTAGGCGATGTCGGCCTCCCCGAAGAAGGGGAGGAGGTGGTGGGCGCACAGGCTGTGGAACGGCAGGGCCCGGAGCACGACGAGGTCGCTCCCAGGCGCCTCGAAGCACTCGAGCCGAGGCGCGGCCTTCCCGGGCGCGAAGGCCTCGAGGACCTCGAGGAGGCGGCCCGGAGTCTCCCGGCCCTCGGGGTCCGCGCGGTAGCCGAGCACGTCGAGGACGGCGGCGAGGTGCTCTTCGGGCGACATCCTACCGGCGTAACCCGGCCGCGTCGGCCTTCGTCGGGGCCGCCGGGGGGCGCCGGTGGTACAACCACGCATGCTCGCCCTCCTCGCAGCCCGCCTGTTGGTCACCCCGGCGCTCGCCGCCGACATCGTCGACTACAGCAACACCTTCAACGCCTACGCGTCGAACCCGTTCACGGGCACGGACGGCTGGGTGTCGTACTACAGCTCCGACCCCTGGTCGACGCTGTACGGCACCACCGTCTACTGCACGACGGACAACAGCGGCGGCACGTGGGGCAGCGGCGGCGCGGCCGACAACCACCTCGTCTACACGAGCGCGAGCTGGTCCGACTTCACCTACGACGCCACGATCTACAGCACCGACGACGACACGATCGGGCTGTCGTTCCGTTTCCAGAGCGCCAGCAACACCTACCTGCTCCTCTTCACGAAGGGGGGCTCGTACCCGGGCACGGGCACGGGCGCGGAGCTGACGGGGTCGACCGGCGCCCGCCTCTACAAGGTCGTGGCGGGCTCGGCGACGCTCCTGGCGTCCTCCGCGAGCACCTACAGCACGTCCAACACCCACGACGTGCGCATCGTGGTCGACGGGTCGAGCATCGACGTCTACTTCGACGACGACCGCAACGGCGTCTACGAGGCCGCCGACCACATCATCTCGACGACCGACAGCGCGCTCACGAGCGGCGAGATCGGGCTCTACTGCTACAACAACGGCAGCTCCACCAGCGGCGGCTGCGCCTTCGACGACGTCGTGGTCTCCCTCCCCGACACCGACTCCGACGGCATCGCCGACGTCGACGACAACTGCCCCGACGACAGCAACGCGACCCAGGCCGACGCGGACGGGGACGGCGACGGCGACGCCTGCGACGACGACGCCGACGGCGACGGCTACACGTCCACGGCCGCGGGCGGCACCGACTGCGACGACGCCCGGGCCGCCGTGTCGCCGGTCGGCACCGAGACCTGCTCGACCGCCTACGACGACGACTGCGACGGCTCGATCAACGACTCCGGCGCCACCGGCTGCACCACCCGCTACTACGACGGCGACGCCGACAGCTACGGCGACACCGCCACGCTCTGCACCTGCACGGCCAGCGGCGCCTACACCGCCACCGTCGGCGGCGACTGCGACGACACCGTCTCGACCGTGAGCCCCGCCGGCACCGAGGTCTGCGACGGCGTGGACCAGGACTGCGACGGCACCGCGGACGACAGCGCGGTCGACCGCGACACGTACTGGCTCGACGCCGACGGCGACACCTACGGCGGCCCCACGTCGACCCTCTCGTGCGACACGCCGGTCGGCTACGTCGCCGACGCCACCGACTGCGACGACGGCGACGCCACCGTGTCGCCCGCCGGCATCGAGACCTGCGACGATGTCGACCAGGACTGCGACGGCGCGGTGGACGAGGACGCCGTCGATCCCGCCACCTGGTTCGCCGACGCCGACGCCGACGGCTTCGGGGACCCCGGCACGACCGCCCTGGGGTGCATCGTCCCCGACGGCTACGTCGACGACGCCTCCGATTGCGACGACGCCGCCGCCGCGGTCAACCCCACCGCGATCGAGGTCTGCAACGAGGTGGACGACGACTGCGACGGCACGATCGACATAAGCGTGGCGGACGGGTTCACCGCCTACGCGGACACCGACGGCGACGGCTTCGGGGACCCCGCGGCGCCGTTCATCGTGTGCGCCTTGCAGGACGGCTTCGTGATGGACGCGACGGACTGCGACGACACCGACGCCGGTGCACACCCGGGCGCCGCCGAGGTCGCGAACGGGCGCGACGACGACTGCGACGGCCGGGCCGACAACGGCCTGGACACCGATGGCGACGGCCTCGACGACTACGACGAGCGCGAGGAGTACGGCACCGACCCGACGGTCGCGGACACGGACGGCGGCGGGGTGGACGACGGCACCGAGGTGCGCACGGACGGCACGAACCCGCTCGATCCCAGCGACGACATCGGGGTCGACCCCACCGACGACACGGGCGAGCCCGCCGACGACACCGCGGATCCCAGCGGCGACGACACCGGTTCGATCGCCCGCACCGGCGGCTTCTGGGGCGGGGCGGCGTGCAATACGGGTGTGGGCCCGCCGGGGTGGCTCGCCCTCGCGGTCGCCGGCCTCCTCGTCCGTCGGCGGCGCGCATGATGCCGCTCCTCGCCATCCTCGGCGTCGCCCACGCCCAGGCCGTCCCCGTCCCCGCGGTCGACGCCCAGCTCTACCGGCTGCCGGTCGACGCCTCCGCCACGATGTGGGCGGACGACGCCCACGTCACGCCCGGCCCCTCGGCGCGCCTCGCCGTCGGGTTCCTGAAGGAGCCGTTCGTCTGGATCTGGGACGACACCGGCGAGCGCGTGGCGGTCGTCGACAACGTGCTCGGCCTCGACGCGATCGCCGGGTTCGCCGCGTGGCGCATCCGCGGCGCCGTGGACGTGCCGATCTACCCGCTCGCCACCGGCGCGGTGACCTCCGGCGGCGGCCTCGGCGACATCGCGGTGGACGTGAAGGGGATGGTCCTCGACGGGGGCGATGCGCCCGTGGGCCTCGCGCTCGGCGGGCGCGTCACGTTCCCGACCGGGAGCACGGCCGTGCCGCTCGGCTCGGACGGCGTCGGCTGGGAGCTCTCCGCCATCGTCGACAAGCGCGTCGGCCCCGTGGTCCTCGCCGCCAACCTCGGCCATCGCGGCGTCCCCGACGTGGCGCTCGACAACGTGGCCGTCTCCGACGTGTTCGTGTACCGCGCCGGTGCCGGGTTCGACCTCGGCGCGTCCGCGGGCCTCTCGCTCGACCTCGCCGGGCACCTCGCCTACGCCCAGCCCAAAAACCCCGCGGCCAGCTCCCTCGAGGCCATGCTCGGTGGCTGGGTGCGCGTGGCCGAGCCGTTCGTCGTGCGCGCGGGCGTGGGGCGCGGGATAGCCGGCGGCATCGGCTCGCCGACGGCGCGCGCGGTGGTCGCGTTGGCATGGGAGCCCGGCTCGAGGCCGAAGGAGCCGAAGGCGGTCGCGAAGACGGAGGCGACGACGAAGACCGCGCCGACGACGAAGACCGCGCCCAAGGTCGCCACGAAGCCCGCTTCGACCAGCAAGCCCGCTACAAAGCCCGTCGCCAAGACCGCCCCGACCACCGGCCGCGCCCCGACGAAGGCCCCCGAGGGCCGCGAGTTCCTCGTCGTGCCCGGCCAGACGACCCTCGCGCCCGGCATCGTGCACATCAAGGTGACGAACTCCGAGGGCAAGGTGGTCCCCGCGAGCTGGGCCTTCGGTACGATCGCGCGCGGCGAGATCGAGGGCGGCCTCGGCATGGCCAAGGTGCCGCCGGGCCCCTGGCAGATCCTCGTCTCGGCAGAGGGCTACGGCACCCAGGGCGTCTCGGTGGACGTGGACACCGGCATGACGACGAACGTCGAGGTCGTGCTCTTCCCCGCGCGGCTGAACCTCACGAAGGAACGCATCGAGATCCTCGAGAAGATCCGGTGGGACGGCACGACCATCAACCCCGCGAGCGACCACGTCCTCGACGAGCTCGCGGCCGTGCTCCGCGCGCACCCGGAGATCCGCGCGTTGCGCGTCGAGGGCCACACGGACAGCCGGGGCCCCGCCGAGGACAACCTCACCCTCTCGGGCGCCCGCGCCGCCGCCGTCGTCGCGGCCCTCGTCGACCGCGGCCTCGATCCGAACCGCATCGTCGCCGCGGGGTACGGCGAGGCCCGCCCGCTCGACTGGGCCGACACCCCCGGCGCGTGGGAGCGCAACCAGCGCATCGAGCTCGTCATCAGCGAGCGCCAGCCGTAGCGATGCGGGTCGCCGTCACCGGTGCCACGGGCTTTGTCGGCGGCCACATCGCGAGCGCGTTGCGCACCGCGGGCGTGGATGTCCGCGGCGTCGTGCGCCGGCCGGACGCCGGAGGCTGGCTCGTGGACGCCGGGGTCACCTTCGCTCGCGCCGATCTCGCCGACGTTGCGGGCCTCGCGGACGCCTTCGCCGGTGCCGACGCCGTGGTGGCCAACGCGGCGCTCGGCTCCTACCAGGGCGGCCTCGAGGACTTCGTCCGCACCAACGTCGCCGGCACCGAGAACACGCTCCGGGCCGCGGCCGCCGCGGGCGTGCGCCGGGTCGTCTACATCTCGACCGTCGCGCTCTACGACACCGTGCTGCGCCGCCCGATGACGGAGGACCACCCCCGCTACGGCCCGCATCGCCGCCGGTTCTCGTGGACCCACCTCGGCACCGACTGGCGCTACTGCGTGAGCAAGCAGGCCGCAGAAGAGCGCGCCTGGGCCCTCGCCGCGGAGCTCGGCCTCTCCCTGACGGCGCTCCGCCCCGGCCCCATCTACGGCTCGCGGGACCCCAAGTGGACCGCCCGCCTCCTCCGCACCGTGGCCCGCCCGGTCGCCTTCGCGCCCACCGTCGGCATCCCCGCCGTGCACGCCGGGGACGTCGCCTCGGCCGTCGTCGCCGCGCTCGATGCCCCCGCCGCGGTCGGCCGCGCCTACAACATCGCGGGCCCGCCCACCCCGTTGGCGGACATCCTCGCGGTCCTCGCCCGCCTCCGCGGCGGTGCGCGGCTCCTCCGCGTGCCCGTGCCCGTCTGGGTGGCCTACGACACCGGCGCGGCGCGCACCGACCTCGGCTTCACCGCCCGGCCGCTCGAAGAGGGCCTCGCCGAGGCCGTCTCCGGGTTGGTTCCTTCGGGTTAACCGCCCCCTCCCGCGAGGCTCCCATGAACGACACCGGACTAGCCGCCCAGAAGCTCCATGCGGCGCTCACGGCGCTCCAGCAGAACCGCCCCGATGCCGCCCGCGAGGCCGCCGAGGAGGCCCTGGAGGGCTTCTCCACCGGCAACGACCGCACCGGTGCCGCCGCGGCGCACCAGGTCCTCGCCATCACCCACATCATGGCCGGCCGCGTCGAGTTCGCCCTCGCCCACATCGACGCCGCGATCCCGCTCCGCGAGACCACCGGCGATTGGGAGGGCGTCGCCTCGCTGTGGCAGGAGCGCTTTGAGCTGTGCGTGCGCATGGGTGACCTCGACGGCGCCCGCGCCGCGGGGATGCAGCACGTCGCGGCCTCCGAGCGCACCAACGATCGTGACGCGCAGGCCCACGCCCTGCACCAGCTCGCGCAGGTCGTACTCCAGCTCGGCAACGACACGGAAGCGGAGGCCCTCGTCCAGAAGGGCCTCTGGGCGCTCGACGCCCCGGGTGCCGAGCGCGGCCGCGCCGCCTTGCAGCTCCTCTACTCGACGGTGTGGATGCAGCGGAAGGACTTCGACCGCGCGCTCACTCACGCCCGGCAGGGGCTCGATCTCGGGCGCCAGGCGAAGAACCGGCAGGCGGAGGTCGACGCCCTCCAGCACATCGGCACCGTGCACGCGCTCAAGGGCGAGTACCAGACCGCCCGCAAGGTGCTCGAAGAGGTGCTCGTCGGCCGCGAGCTGATGAAGGACGTCGAGGGCCGCGCCAACGTGCTGCGCGAGCTCGCCGGGGTCGAGTTCTCGCTCGGCCTCACCGAGGAAGCGTTCGAGCGCCTCGACTACGCGGTGCGGACGCTGCGCGAGGCCGAGAATTGGATCGGCGAGATCACGCTGCTCCAGCTCGTCCAGGCCATGGGGGACGAGCACGAGCGCGCCGACCGCGCCCTGGCCGCCGCGAGCCAGCTCGTCCGCGCCGCCGCCGCCACCGGGGATCGCGAGGCCGAGGCCGCCGCGCACTTCGCCCTGGCGACGCGCCTCGCCGGCATGGGCGAGCTCTTCCCCGCCCGGCGCAGCTTCGAAGCCGCGCACACCATCCAGCAGGCCCTGGGGCTCGAGCACGAGGCCGCCGTGTCCGCCGGCATGATGGGCCAGGTGCTCGTCGCCGCGGGCGAGGTGGACGAGGGGCTCTCCTACCTGCGTGGCAGCCTCGCGCAGCTCGACGCCCTCGGCAGCGAGGCCGCGGACACCGTCCGCGAGATCATCGAGGAGCTCTCCCCCAAGGCCGAGTCTTGAGCTCCCTGGTCTCGTTCCGGCGGGCGCGCGGCTACGCCCCGCTGGCGTGGTCGGAGGAGGGCGGGGAGCTCCTGGCGCGCATCCACGCGCTCGCGCTGGAGAAGGGCCCGGGGCACGTGGCGGTCTTCGACCTCGACGGTTGCCTCTTCGACACCCGGCCCCGGCAGGTCCAGATCTTCCGGGAGCTCGGGGCCCGCGCTGGCTTCGACCCGCTTTTTCGTGTCACCGTCGACCACTTCACCGACTGGTCGTTACGCACCACCCTCGACAACGCCGGCGTCCACCCGGATTGGATCGAGGCCAATTACGTGGCGGTGCGTTCCTGGTGGGAACGGCACTTCTTCACGTCCACGTACGTGCTCTACGACCACGCCATGCCGGGCGCCGCGGCCCTCGTCCGCGCCGTGCACGACGCCGGCGTGCATTGTGTGTACCTCACCGGCCGCGACGAGACGATGCGCCCCGGCACCGAGGACTCGCTCCGCCGCTCGGGCTTCCCCTACGACGTCGCCCGGACCACCCTGCTCGTGAAGCCCGACTTCCGCCAGGACGACACCGAGTTCAAGGAAGGCGCCATCGAGATCGTGGCGGCCATCGGCAACGTCGTCCTCTACCTGGACAACGAGCCCTCGAACGTCAACCTCTTCCGCCGCCGCCACCCCGAGTCGCTCGTCGTCTTCGTGGAGACCGACCACTCGCCGAAGCCGGTCGAGCCGGACGTGGAGATCCCGTGGTTGCGGAGCTTCCTGCTGGGGCCGGTCTGACCGGCCGGGAGCTCCGGGCCGCGCGTCAATAGGTGCAGGTCACCCAACCCTCGGCGCTGGTGTTGACCACGTCGAAGACGGTGGAGAGGCTGACGTTGCGCCACACCACGTCGATCGCACCGTCCCCAGCGTCGTACACGGTGAGCGTGCCGGAGATCGCGTCCGAGAGGTACTGCGAATAGTCGCGCAGATCCGTGAGGACGAAGTCGGCCTCCATGGGGCCGGTGGCGCCGTCGTAGGCGCTGACGGAGTACCGTCCGGGTGCGGGGATCACCCCGTCGCCCGTGGCGAACAACCAGGCGGTGGTGGCCTGCTCCCCGGTGCTCTCGCGCGTGCCCACCTGGTAGGTGCTGATGTTCCCGTTGTTGCCGCACGGCGAGACGACGGATGCCTCGGGGTACCAGGCCCCGTCGAAGTCGAAGCCGCGCTCGGCCGGGTACGGGTCGTCGATGTCGGTGTCGGTGTCGGTGTCCGTGTCCGTGTCGGTGTCGGTGTCGGTGTCGGTGTCCGTGTCCGTGTCCGTGTCCGTGTCGGTCTCCGACTTGCTGTCGAGGCCGGAGTCGCCGGATGTGCCGGTGCAAGCGAGGAGGAGCGGGAGGAGGGCGAGGCGCATGGAGGTTCCGGAGGTTGGCGGGCGCCCTAAGACAACGCAGGAGTTTCGGCCACAGTTCTCCGTCGCGACGAGTCGTCGGGGCCCACCAAAGCCGGCTACACTGCCCCCCGCCGCCCCGGGTCCCGTGCTCGATCTGCTCCTCACCCACGCCTACTTCCTCGCCGGGGATCCCCACGAGGCGCAGATCATGCGGCCCTTCCCGCCGCTCGGGCTCCAGTACCTCGTCGCGTACCTCCGTCAGAACGACTTTCCCGCGACCGACTGGTGGGACAGCACGTTCCAACCGCCGCGCCAGGAAGGGGGCCCCGACGCCTTCGCGGGGGTCCTCGCCGACGCGAACCCGCGCGTTCTCGGCTTCTACGGCCACACGATCACGCGTCCGGTCACCCGCGGGATGGTCGCGCTCGCGGTCGCCCAGGGGCGCCGCGTCGTGGCGGGCGGGCCCGACCCCTCGCAGTACCTCGACGCCTACTTCGACATGGGGGTCGAGGTCATCGTCATCGGGGAAGGGGAGCTCACCCTCGCCGCGCTGATGACCCACCTGCGCAAGAACCGCTGGGCCTGGCATTGGGAGACCCTCCAGGACGTCGAGGGCATCGCCTTCCGCGCCCCCGACGGAAGCGTGGTCCGCACGAAGGGCCGCCCCCTCATCAAGAAGCTCGACACGCTCCCGTGGCCCCACCGCGAGCGCCGCGACCTCGACGCCTACTTCGGCGCGTGGCGCACCCGCCACGGCGAGACCGCCATGAGCCTCACCACCAGCCGTGGCTGCCCGTACCACTGCACGTGGTGCAGCAAGCAGGTCTACGGGGACACCTTCCGGCGCCGCGATCCCGACGCCGTGATCGACGAGCTCCTCCACGTCCGGGAGCGCTTCGCACCCGACCAGGTCTGGTTCGTGGACGACATGTTCACGATCAACCGCACGTGGGTCCACAAGTTCTGCGACCGTGTCGTCGCCCGCGGCGCGGTGACCCCCTTCTACTTGATCGGCCGCCCCGAGACACTCGACGCTCCGATGGTCGCCGCGTTGCGACGCGCCGGCTGCTACCGCATGTACCTCTCCGCGGAGAGCGGCGCCCAGCACGTGCTCGACGCCATGCGCAAGGAGACCAGCCTCGAGCAGATCGAGCGCGGCGGCGCCCTGTTGCGCGGCGCCGGCATCGAGATCGGGGTGTTCGCCATGCTCGGCTACCCCGGCGAAGAGAAACCTGACATCCTCGCCACGCGCGACCTGCTGCGTCGCTTGGATCCGGCCGTCACGCTGCTCTCCGTCGCCCACCCGATGAAGGGCACCCAGTTCTACGATGAGGTCCAGGACCGCATCACCGGAGAGGACGGCGGCCGCCTGACGTTCCAGATGCGGTACAGCCCGCGCCTCTACGAAGTGGCCCAACGCATGATCTGGGCCGACATCAACCTGCGCAAGGCGCTGCGCGACCGCGCCCCGCGCGAGATCGTCCGCCACGCGATGCGTTGGCCGCTGTACCGGGCGGCGTTCGCGGCCTTGGAGTAGGCACCCGAGTCGTCACCCGAGTCGTCACCCGAGTCGTCATCCGAGTCGTCATCGGGCCCGGACGCCGACGAGGTTCGGCACCGCGACGGCGAACACCCGCGAGTCGTTCTCGCGCGCGTCGGTCTCGTAGCTGCCGACGAGCCCGACGGTCGCGCCCCCGTCGCGCCACGCGAGCTGGGCGGGCGGCCCGCCGTCCGCGTGTTGGAGCCGTGTCAATCCAAGGTCGAGCGACCGCGCGTGCTCCACGAAGGTGTGCGCGCTCCACGGCGTGCGCGCGAACAGGAAGAGCACGCGCCCGTCGGCATCCTGGCCGATCGCCGCCTCGCTCCAGCGGCGGGGTTGCTCCTCCCAGACGTTTCCCTGGCAACCGAGCATGCGGATGCCTTGGATCAGGGTCGGATACCGCGGCCGCAACGTGTCGAAGTCCTCGCACGTGCGGTCGATGATGCGCGCCGGCGCGTCGCCCCCGAACGCGAGGACGGAGTTGTCGGCGCCGAGCGTCGGATTGTTGGCGTGGCCGTCGGCGACGAGCAGGGACACCGCGGTGCGGAGATCCGGCCCGTACATGCTGGCGTTGATCGCGGCGAGAAGGCCGGGCGTGGTGTCGACCCAATCCGCCGCCGTGCGCGCCGCTCCCTCGGCCGACGCCGCGTAGGCGACGAGCTCGAACCGCGCCGGGTCCACGCGCACCACGACGAGGCGCCCGTCCCCGTGGGTCGGCGCGGGGTCGACCGTGAAGACGCCGAGATCGAGGCCGCTCGGGAGCTGTGCCCAGCCGTCGTCGGCGGGGAGCGCGCGGGAGGTGGCGCCCGCCGCGTGGGTCCACACGGCCAGGAGCGCCGCGCCGGCGAGGAGGGGGAGGAGCAGTCGTCGCATGCCCCCCCTCGTACCGCTGCCGTGTGCCGGGTTCGTGCAGGACGGACGCAACGTTGGTGGCGTCTACCAGTCATCGATCCGGCGACGGGCTCGCCTACACGCGCCCTACCCGCGTACTACGCGCTCGCCTTCACGCCGATCGCGACGCCGAACAGCATGTGATCGACGATGCGATCGCCCACCTGCACCGCGTGGAGCTCCTGGAACGCGGGGGAGGCGTTCCGGTACACGTTGCGGATGCCCTCGCGGGCCTCGTCCGTGATGGCGCCGGTGTTGGACCACACGTCCACGTCTTCGACGGACACGTAGTCGTGCACGGCGACCTCCCCGAAGCCCGCGGTCGTGAGGAGCCGCGCGAGGTCCGCGCGCAGGTAGAAGTTCTTGCGCGCCTCGTTGCGGAGGCGGAGGCTCTCGAAGTACTCGGCGCGGTCGGACTCGCCGTAGGCGCACAGGTGCACGAGGCACGCGCGGCCGCCGGGGCGGAGCACGCGGAACATCTCGTTCACCGCGTCCTGGTCGCGCATGAACTGGATGCCCTGGCGGCACACGACGCGGTCGAAGCTCGCGTCCGCGAAGGGGAGGGACTCGCCCGCGGCGACGACGAGCTCGTCCACGTAGGGGCGCGCCTGGTCGAACATGGCCTCGGTGATGTCGGCGCCGACGATGCGGGCCACCTTCCCGACGAATTCCTTGGAGACGAGGCCGGTGCCGCACGCCACGTCGAGCAGCACGTCCGTCGGCCGCGGGTCGAGCAGCTTCACGGTGAGCGCGCCCAGCACGGGGTCGGTGACCCAGTGGCTCGACACGTTGTACCGGGCGGCGCGCGCGGTGAAGTGGTCGCGGACGAGGGGATCGACGGAGGCGGGGTTCGGCACGAGGGCTCCAGCGAGAAGAAGGCGCCGCTTTGTACCCTACGCAGGCGGGCACGTCTCCCCTTGCGGGGCCGCGACCCTCACCGCCGCCCCTTCCCGCGGAACCGCGCGTCCACCGACAAGGCACCCGCGCCGGTGCCGAGCAACGTGAGGTACATCGCGAGGTAGGCGAACGCGAGCTCCTTCTTCGCGAACGGATCCGCCCCGTGCACGATGAAGCCCGCCGTCACCATCGTGATGACGAGCGGCACCGCCGCCAGCCGGGTGAACGCGCCGGCGACCAGGAGCGCGGCGCACACGACCTCGGCGAACACGGCGAGCCCCATGCTGACCGGCGAGCCCATGCCGAACGGGTCGGGGAAGGTGGCGGAGTGCTCGGCGAAGCCGAGGAGCTTCCCCCACCCGTGCGAGACGGCCATCGTGCCCCCCGCGAAGAGACGAAGGACGAGCAGGCCGAGGTCGACGGGAGTGGGGCGAGTTTGCATCCGCTCGCCTATCGCGCCGGCGCCGGACTACTCCAGGCAGGGATCGACGGACCCGTCCGGATTTCCACACAGCCGGATGACCCGGTCGTCCAGGTCGTTGTCACTGTTGAAGATCTCGTAGTAGTTGTTCTCGGTCGCCGTGCCGAGGCCCCACCGCCCCTCGGCGAGGGCGTCCATCCCCCCGGTCAGGTCGACCTCGGACGTGACCGCCCGCGCGCAGCTCCAGCCCACGAGCCCGTCGGTCGAGCCGACGGCGCCGTAGTCGAGGAGGATGCGCCCGTCGTCGAAGAGGATGATCGAGAAGGTGTCCACCGCCGAGCCCACCGCCTCCGGCACGGCAACCCAGTAGAAGCCCACGGCGTCGTCGTGCTCCGTCCACTCCATCGTGCTCGACGCGGAGGAGCGCAGGTCGTCCCACAGGCCCGCGACCATCGTGTCGGCGGAGAGCTCGGCGGAGGTCTCCGTGGCGTCGGGGTCGCTGACCCCGAACGTCACCCGGCCGTTCGTCTGCATGTTCGCGGTGGTGTAGTCGGTGCCGCAGAAGGGGAAGGTGAAGGCGGAGAAGGTCGTCGCTATGCTGCCGTTGTCGCCGGTCGGGCCGGCGCGCCGGGTGTCGGTGTCGGCGGAGTCCGTGTCGCCGTCGCAGTCGTTGTCGACGCTGTCCGTCGGGATCTCGTAGGCGTACGGGTGCACGGCGATGTCGGTGTCGTCGCAGTCGGTGGCGTCGATCCGGTAGCCGACGGGGGCGTCGCACGTGGACACGGCGGTGCCGGTGGGGTCGCCGAAGCCGTCCTCGTCGTCGTCCGGGTAGTACACCGTCCGGTCGGTCGCGCTCTCGTCGGTCGAGCCGTCGCAGTCGTCGTCGATGTCGTTGCAGGTCTCGGACGCCGCGGGGCTCACGGCCGCGCTCGTGTCGTCGCAGTCGGTCGATCCGGCGACGTACCCGCTCGGCCGGGTGCAGGAGGCGCGGGTCGCGGCGAGGTCGCCGTAGCCGTCGCCGTCCGCGTCCGCGTACCAGGTCGTCTCGCCGGTGGCGCCGGCCTCGTCGGTCGAGCCGTCGCAGTCGTCGTCGGCGCTGTTGCAGGACTCCGTCGCGCCGGGGAACACGGCGTCATCGAGGTCGTCGCAGTCGGTGGCGGTCGCCAGGAACCCCGAGGGCGCCTCGCACGCGGTGGTCGAGAAGCCGGTGCCCCCGAAGGCGTCGCCGTCCACGTCCGCGTACCACGTGTCCGCGTCGACGCTGTCGTCCTCGTCGACCAACCCGTCGCAGTCGTGGTCCGTGCCGTCGCACGCCTCGGCGGCCCCGGGGAACCGGGCGGCATCGGCATCGTCGCAGTCGTCGGCCGCCGCCACGTAGCCGACGGGCGCGTCGCACACCGTCGCGACCGTGCCGGCGTCGCCGTGGCTGTCGCCGTCGTCGTCCGCGTACCAGGCGGGCGCGTCGAGGGCGCCCTCGTCGGCCGTCCCGTCGCAGTCGTCGTCCTCGCCGTCGCAGATCTCGACCGCGCCGGGGAACGCGGCGGCGTCGAGGTCGTCGCAGTCCGAGCCGTCCGCGAGGTAGCCCGCCGGCGCGTCGCAGGCGCTCTCCACGAACCGGGTGCCGCCGAAGCCGTCCGCGTCGGCGTCCCCGTACCAGCTCGAGGTCACCCCCTCGTCGGCCGCGCCGTCGCAGTTGTTGTCGACGCCGTCGCACGCCTCCGTCGCGCCGGGGAACACCGCGTCGTCCTCGTCGTCGCAGTCCTCGCAGGCCGCGGTGCCGTCGAGGTCGGCGTCGGCGTAGGCGACGTCCCCGTCGCAGTCGTAGTCCACCGGATCGGCGCAGTCCGGCTCGGCGGCCCCGGGGAACACGTCGCCATCGGTGTCGTCGCAGTCGTCCGCGTTGAAGACGTAGGAGGCGGGCAGCTCGCAGCCGGAGAACCCCTCGCCGGCGCCGTAGCCGTCGCCATCGGCGTCCATGAAGCCGGTCGCCTCGACGCCCTCGTCGACCTCGCCGTCGCAGTCGTCGTCGACCTCGTTGCAGTCCTCGATCGCGCCGGGGAACCGCGCGGGATCGGCGTCGTCGCAGTCGATGGCCGGGAGGGCGCCGTCGCCGTCGCCGTCGGCGTTCACGTCGGTGTCCGTGTCGGTGTCGGTGTCCGCGTCGGTGTCCGTGTCCGCGTCAGCCGCCGCCGTGTCGTCCTTCGTCACGTCGTCGGTGGCGGGGCCGGAGCAGGCGGCGAGGAGGGCGAGCAGGAAGAGGCGCATGGGGAGAGGCCCGTGGAGGCGCGGATCGTAGCGCGGGAGCAGAGCAACGCGCGCGTGGATGTACGGGGCGTGTATGGTCGGCGGATGTCTATTCGTGCATTCCTGCCGTTGATCCTTGGCTTGGGTGGTCGTGCCGGAGCCCGGATCCCGCCAAGGCGGAGCCCGAGCCCTGGGCGCCCCCCCTACTGACCGCCCAGCGGCGCGTCCTCGGCCACCCCGAGCCGCCGCGCCAGGTAGGTCGTGACCATCCGCTTGGCCTCCTCCACGACGAGGGCGCGGAACGTCGCGTCGCGGCTCACCGAGAGCACCTGGAGCGCGCCGAGCACCACCTGCGTGACCTCCACGACGGCGTCGAGCTCCGCGGCCGGCATCCCCCCGGCGACGCGCGCCTGGCTCGCGCGGATGAGCGTCGCCATCGCGGACTCGTGGGCCTGCCGGCCCGCCCGGAGCGCGGGGTGGCCCGCCTGCTCGATCAGCGTGCGGATGCCCGGGCTCGCGACGAGGTAGGCGTTGAACCGGTCGATGCCGTTGCCGACGAGGCCCGCGAGCGTCTGCCCGCGCGGATCCGGCGGGCTGACCGTCACGGCGATGGCGCGCATCCGCTCGCCGTAGCGCTCCGCCAGGGCGACGAGGATCGCCTCCTTGTCGGGGAAGAAGCGGTACAAGGAGCCGATGGAGGTGCCCGCGCGGGCGGCCACGTGGTTGGTCGTCGCGGCCGCGAACCCCATCTCGAGGAAGACGGCGTCCGCGGCGTCGAGGATCGCGTCGACCCGGGCGCGGCTCCGCGCCTGGACCGGGGTTCGGCGGGGAGGGGAGGGGCGGGGCGTCGCCGGCATCGGGAGGATCTTACACGAGCACTTGCTCGCGTCTCGCCGCACGCTAAGGAGGAGCGCGAACGCGAGTACTTGCTCTCGTTCGAGAGGCCTCCGTGTCCGAGACCACCCTCGTCGCGCCCGCGCCGCCGAACCACCCGCCGAACGCCCGCCCGCCGGGGCCGAAGGGGCACCCCATCTACGGGGTCCTGTGGGAGTTCCACGCGGATCCGGTGGCGTTCCAGGAGCGCATCGTCGGCACCTACGGGGACATCGCGCGGTTCCGGTTCTTCCACCTCCCGGTCTACCTGCTGGCCAACCCGGACGACATCCGCACCGTCCTCGCGGATCCCGAGGGCGCCTTCGTCAAGGGCATGGCGCTCGACGGCTTCCGGCCGCTCGTCGGCAAGGGATTGCTGCTCAACGAGGGGGACTCGCACCGGCGCCAGCGCCGCATGATGCAGCCCGCCTTCCACCGCCAGCGCGTGGCCGGCTACGGCGAGGTCATGCTCGAGGAGGCGCAGCGCGTCTCGGCGAAGTGGGCCGCCGCCGTCGCGAGCGGGCGCGCGCAGGTCGACATGGACACGGAGATGAACCGCCTCACCCTCACGATCGCGGCGCGGACGCTGTTCGGGGCGGGCATCACCGACACCGAGGCGAGCGACGTCGCGGAGGCGATGTCCGCCTTCACCCAGTGGTACCACCAGAGCACGCACCCCATGGGCGCGCTCCTCCAGGCCCTCCCGACAGAGGCCACGCGCAGCTTCAAGGCGGCGAAGAAGAAGCTCGGCGCGGTGGTCGACCGCATGATCAAGGCCCGCCGGGAGGGCGGTGACACCGGCGACATCCTCTCCATGCTCGTGTTCGCGCGGGACGCCGAGGGCGACGGCACGCCGGGCACCATCGGAGGCGGGATGTCGAACGAGCACGTCCACGACGAGGCCATCACCCTGCTCGTCGCCGGCCACGAGACCACCGGGGCCACGCTGGCCTGGGCCTGGGCGCTCCTCGCCCGGCACCCCGAGGTCGCGACGAGGCTCCGCGCCGAGCTCGACGCCGTCCTGGGTGACCGCGCCCCCACCGTCGAGGACGCGCCGAAGCTCGACTACGCGCGCAACGTCTTCGCCGAGGCCCTCCGCCTCTACCCCTCCGCGACCGCGCTCCCCCGCCAGGCCGTGAAACCCGTGGTCCTCGGCGGCTACACCGTCCCGAAGGGCGCCATCGTCATGTGCGCGGCGTGGGCGTGCCACCACGATCCCCGCTTCTGGGACGATCCGCAGGCGTTCCGCCCCGAGCGGTGGACCGCCGAGGGCAAGGCCACGCGCCCCAAGTTCGCGTTCTTCCCGTTCGGCGGCGGCGCCCGCGTCTGCATCGGCGAGGCCTTCGCCTGGATGGAGGGCACCTTGTTGCTCGCGACGCTGGCGCGGCAGTGGAGCGCGTCGGTGGCGCCCGGGCACACCGTGGTGCCGGAGGCGTTGTTCACCGTGCGGCCGAAGGGCGGGCTGCCGATGGTGCTGGCGCCGCGGGTGTGAGCGGATCCCGCGAAGACCGGGTTGGGCGGGGTTAGACGTCCATCCCCCGGAGTCCCGCATGGCGCAGTTCGAAGAAGGCACCACCCTCGATCGCTTCCTCCTGGAGACCACGCGGGAGCACCCCGAGGCCAGCGGCCAGTTCGTGACGCTGCTCAAGCAGGTCGCGCTCGCCGGGAAGCTCGTCAGCGCGCGCGTCAACCGCGCCGGGCTCGCCGGGATGTTCGGCGCCACGGGCTCGATGAACATCCAGGGCGAGTACGTCCAGAAGATGGACCTCTACGCCAACGAGACCTTCAAGCGCGCCCTCGAGCACGCGGGCGTGGTCTGCATGATCGTGTCGGAGGAGGAGGAGGCCCCCATCTTCGTCCCCGAGCCGTTCCGCCACGGCAACTACGTCTTCTGCATGGACCCGCTCGACGGCTCCTCGAACATCGACACGAACGCGACGATCGGGACCATCTTCTGCATCTTCCGGCGCGCCTCCGAAGGGGACGGCGAGGGCGAGCTCTCCGACGTCCTCCGCTCCGGCCGCGACATCGTGGCCGCCGGCTACATCGTCTACGGCGCCGGCACCGTGCTCGTCCTCTCCACGGGCCAGGGCGTGCACGGGTTCACGCTCGATCCCACCGTCGGCGAGTTCTTCCTCTCGCACAACGACATCCAGCTCGGTGCCCAGAGCCGCACCTACTCGTGCAACGAGGCCTACGCCGCCCAGTGGGATCCCCGCCTCCGCGCGTGGCTCGACGGCGTGAAGGACCCCGCGCTCGGCTGGTCCGCCCGCTACATCGGCTCGCTCGTGGGCGACTTCCACCGCAACCTCGTGAAGGGCGGCGTGTTCCTCTACCCGCCGACCGCGAAGGCCCCCAAGGGCAAGCTCCGGCTCCTGTACGAGGCGTTCCCGCTCGCCTACCTCGTCGAGAACGCGGGCGGCGCCGCGAGCGACGGCACCATGCCGATCCTGGACAAGATCCCCGGCTCCATCCACGAGCGCACGTCCCTCTTCATCGGCGACCGCGACAACGTGGACACGATCGTGCGAACCTTGGGCGCATGAGCGCACCCGCGCGGCGGTCGGATCCATTTTTGGGGCAGGGGCCCAGCCCCCGCAACGCCCCCGCCGGGGGGGCGCAGCCCCCCCGGGCCCCCCTTTGACCCGCCCGGTCGCCGCGGCCCCGCGGGATCGCCTGACCGACGGCACCGTCCCCGGCCTCCAGGTCCTCGCCACCGAGGACGTCGAGCAGCAGACCCACGGCGGCCTCACCGTGCGGCTCCGCAAGGAGCGGCTCCTCGTCGACGAGCGCATCGCCATCGTGCGGAAGCGGCTCGTGGGCGTGGCCGGGCCGCGCGTCGTGCTCGTCCACGGCTTCGCGCAGAACCGCTACTCGTGGCACCTCTCCCGCCGCTCGCTGTCGGCGTGGCTGGCGGGGGAGGGGTTCGACGTGCTCAACCTCGAGCTCCCGGGGCACGGCAACTCGCGGTCGCCGGCGGGGTCGGCCTCCTTCGCGGACTACGTGCGCGACGTCCGTCGGGTCGCCGACATGCTCGGCGAGCCCGCGTTCTGGGTCGGGCACTCCCTCGGCGGGGCGGTGGTGTACGCCGGCGCGACGGTCGCGCCGATGCGCGGCGTCGTCGGCATCGGGGCGCTGTTCCAGTTCGCGCAGGCCAACCGCGCGCTCAAGCTCCTCTGCCAGTTCTCCGGAAAGGTGCAGGGGCGCGATCTCCTCGGCGCGCTCAACGTCCGCACCCAGCTCGCCGGGCGGCTCCTCGCGAAGCTCTACAGCGTCTCGGACATCGCCGGCTACGCCTTCCCCATCAGCGGGTGGGCGCCCGGGAGCATGGAGGAGGATCTCCTCCGGGAGCGGCTGAAGCTCGGGTTCGACTGGACCAGCGCGAACGTGTGGTTCGAGATGGCGCGGTGGGGCGCGACGGGCCGGTTCGAGTACGCCGATGCGTGGGCGGCCACCGACGTCCCCGTGCTGGTCATGGCGGGTGACCTCGACCACCTCATGCTCCCGGACGACGCGCGCACCGCCTACGAGCGCTCTGGGAGCGGCGATCGCACCTGGGCACTCTTTGACGACTACGGCACCGGGGTCCACTGGGGCCACCTCGACCTGCTGCTGGGCCGCGACGCGCCCGCCCACACCTGGCCGCTCCTCCGCGACTGGATGACGGCGCGCTGACGGTGGCGCACGGAGGCGCACGGAGGCGCGACGGCCCGTTCGTGGGGTACCCTCACGGTGCATGTCGTCCAGCACCATCCCCGGCCTCGACTTCGCCGAGCGCATCGGCGAAGGCGGAATCGCCGACGTGTTCCGTGGGACATGGCACGGGCGCAGCGTCGCGTTGAAGGTGCTGCGCGAGCCGGACCGGGCCGGGCTCCGCAAGCGCTTCGTCCGGGAGGGGCGGCTCCTGCAGCGTCTCGTGCATCCCGGGCTCGTGCGCTGCCTCGCCGTCATCGAGGGCCCCCAGCCGGTGCTCGTGCTGGAGCTCCTGGAGGGGGCCTCCCTCGATGTCCGGCTCCTGCGCGAGGGGCCCATCTCGCCGGACGAAGCGGTGCTCTTCGCGTCCTCGGCGCTCCGCACGCTCGGGTACCTGCACGAGCAGGGCATCGTGCACCGCGACATCAAGGCGAGCAACGTGTGGCTCGGCGACGATCGTCGCGTCGTGCTCGTCGACCTGGGGCTCGCCGCCGACACGAGCGATCCGCTCACGACGACGCTCGGCGACGTGCTCGGCACCCACGCCTACATGGCGCCCGAGCAGATCGCGGGCGCCGAGACCGACCACCGCTGCGACCTCTACAGCCTCGGCATCACGCTCTACGAGGCGGTGTGCGGCGAGCGGCCGTACCAGGCGACGGGCCTCGCGGGCTACCTCCAGGCGCACCGCGCCGCGGGCGCCGCCCCCATCGTCGAGCGGGTCCCGGACATCCCCGTGCGGCTCGCGTCGCTCATCGACCGGCTCATGGCGCGCGATCCCGCCGCGCGGCCGGCCTCGGCCGTCATCGCGCTGGCCCAGCTCACGGGCAGCCGCGGCATCAACTACCAGCTCGGCACGCCGCGCATGGTGGGGCGCGAGGCCGCGACCGGGGCGATCCAGGCGGTGCTCGACGGCGGGGGCGTGCTCCGCGTGACGGGAGAGCTCGGCTCGGGCATCGGGGTCGTCGCGCGCCATGCGGTCGCGCTCGCGCGGGAGGTCCACGTCGAGTACGCGGCGGTGCGGTGCCGCGCGCGCACCGGCCCCGACGACGTGATCGCGATCCTCGCCCGCGAGCTCTCCGCCATCGCCGGGCCCGTGGTGACCGGGCTCGAGGGGGTGCTGGACGCCTTGCGTACGCTCGTGGCGCAGGACGGCCGCTTCCTCGTCGTCGTCGAGGACCTCGACGTGGCGCCCGAGGGGGCTGCGGAGGTCCTCGACGAGGTCGCGCGGGTGGCGGGCGTCGGCATGGTCATCACCGGGCGCTCGCTGTCGCCGCGCCCCGAGGGCCGCGGGGTCGTGCTCCGGCCGCTCACGTTGGCGGAGGTGCGCGACCAGATCGGCAGCATGCTCGGCACCCCGACGGTGCCCCCGGGCCTCGACATCGGGATCATGCGCACCACCGGCGGCCTCCCTGCCATCGTGACCGCGGTGCTGCGGGAGCAGGTCGACCGCGGCGCCGTGTGGTGCGACGGCATGGGCGAGGACGGGCGTCCGCGCTGGTGCTGGGACCCCTCCGCGCGGATGCTCCCCGGCGAGGACACCACGCGGCTCTTCGCCCGTGCGCTGGCCCGGCTCCCGGAGGCCACGCGCTCGCTCGTGCAGACCCTCGCGGTCGCCGGCGAACCCGTCCCGCTCGATCTCCTCCTCACGGCCGCGGGCGCCGATCCCTCCGGTGCCGAGCTCGGCCCCGCGCTCCGCAGCGGGCTCTGCGAGGTCACGCTGCGGGGCGGCGAGGAGTGGGTGGCGCTCCGGCGCGCGGTGCTCGAGCCCATCCTGCTCCACGGCCTCGACGAGGACGCGGAGCGCGGGCTCCACCTCGTCCTCGCGGACGCCGCGCGGCAGCGCTCGATCCGGGAGTGGGAGCAGCGCTTCCTGCTCCTGCACCTCGCCCGTGGTGCGCGGGACCCCCAGGAGACCGGCCGGCTCGTCGATCTCGGCGACTGGCTCGTCGGCAGCGGGCGCCCGTTCCCGGGGCTGGAGGTCCTCGACGCCGCCACGCGCCTGCCCATCGACGACGGCCCGGTGCTCGCCCGGCTGGCGCTTGCGCGTTGCGATGCGTTGTGCGCGTTGGGGCGGCTCCCGGAGGCGCGGAGTGCCCTCGAGGCGGGGCGCACGCTCGCCCTCGCCGCGGACGACCTGGCGCTCGTCGAGCGCGCCCGGGTCGCGCAACTGGAGCTCACGCTCAACATCGGGACGCACCTTCCCGTGGAGGCCTACACTTCGCTCGTCGACCCGCCGGCGAGCGCGTCCGCCCGCACGCTCCTGGTGGCGGGGCAGGTGCACGTCGCGTTGGGGCAGCTCGACCGTGCCGCCGACCTGTTCCACCGGGCGATCGATCGCACGGCGCCGGGCCCGGTCGACCGCGTGGGCGTGGCGGCGCGCCTCGGGAACGCCCGCCTCGTGGCCCTCCTCGGGGATCCCCAGCGCGCGATGACGCTCTACCGCGTGCTCGCGGCCGAGCTCCGCGCCGTGGACCGCCCGCTGGCGGGCTGCGAGGCCCTCGTCCGGCTCGCCGAGCTGCAACGGTGCCAGGGGCGGCTGGCGGGGGCGATGGAGTCGCTGCGCGCCGCGCTGGAGCTGGTGGGCGAGCGGAACACGGCGTGGAGCGCCGCGATCGTCGGCATCGGGCGGGCGCGCGTGCACCTCACCGTGGGCGACACCGAGGGCGCGGAGGCGCTGCTGGTGGCGAACGCCGCGTCGGGAGAGGCCGCGGCCCCCTGGCCCGTGCGCTCCGAGTACCTCGCGACCCTCGCCAGCCTGCGCGCGGCGATGGGGGACACCCCGGCGGCGCTCGCGGTGCACCTGCGCGCGGTCGAAGGCGCCGCGATCATGCCCGACCGCATCGTGCACGCCTTCCACAGCGGCATGGTCGGCATCCTGACCGTCGACAGCGCCGCGGTCGTCGAGGCGGTAGACGCGCTCGCGACGATCCCGGGCCTCCAGGCGCGCCTCCTCCTCATGGGCGGGCGCACCGGCCGTGACGCCGAAGTCCTGACCGCCGCGGAGGCGGAGGCGCGCGCGGCGGGCGACCAGATGCTGCTGCTGGAGATCCTCTACGCGCGTCGTCACGCGGCGGACCGCGCGGAGGCCCGCGCGATCCTCACGGCGTCGCTCGACGGGCTGTTCGGACCCTTCCGGGAGCGGTTCAGCGACAGCCCGTGGGCGCGCTGGGCGCTGGGGGGAGCGCCGCGGCCGTAGACGCGATACAGGGGTTTGATGGCAGACCTCGGCGAGACCCCCCTGACGCTTCGCGACCCGCGCACCGGTGCGGTGGTCGGCGAAATGCAGGTCACGCCGACGGCGGACGTGGAGGGGGCGGTCGCCCGCGCGCGGGCGGCGGGCGTCGTCTGGGCGTCGAAGCCGCTCGAGGAGCGGAAGGGCGCGATTCGTCGCCTGGCGGACGTGTTCCTCAGCCGCGCGGCCGAGATCGCGGACACGCTCGTGGCGGAGATCGGCAAGCCCCCCGGCGAAGCGTGGACGAGCGAGATCGTCACCGCCCAGGAGCTGTTCGACGCGTGGCTCGAGGTCATCGACGACGAGCTCGCCGACATCCCCGTGCCCCTCAACCCGATCAACTACCCGGCGAAGGACGTCGTCCTCCGCCTGGAGCCCGTCGGCGTGGTCGGGCTGATCATGCCGTGGAACTACCCGATCCACCTGCCGCTCCGGACCATCGTGCCCGCCGTGCTCGCGGGCAACGCGGTGGTGTGGAAGCCGTCCGAGTACGCCGCCCGCTGCGGCGCCCTGCTCGACTCGATCTTCAAGGCCGCGTTCCCCGCGGATCTCGTCATCACCCTCCAGGGGGGCCCCGCGCAGGGCGCCGCCCTGGTGGACGGCGGGGTCGACCGCGTCGTGTTCACGGGCAGCGTGGCCGGCGGCCGGGCCGTGGCCCAGCGCGCCGCGGCGCGGCTGTTGCCGACCTCCCTGGAGCTCGGCAGCAAGGATCCGGCGATCGTCCTGCACGACGCCAACCTGGACCGCGCGGTCAACGGCATCGTCTGGGGCGCCTTCCACAACGCCGGCCAGGACTGCGCCTCGGTCGAGCGCGTCTACGTCGACGCCCGGATCTACGACACCTTCGTCGAGAAGGTCGTGGCCGCCACCCAGGCGCTGCGCACCGGGTCGGACGTGGGGCCGCTCATCAACGAAGCCGCCCTCCAGAAGGTGCACGGGCACGTCACCGCGGCGGTGGCGGCCGGCGCCACGGTCCGCGTGGGCGGGGCGCCGACGGGAGAGGGGTACTTCTACCCGGCAACCGTCCTCACGGGCGTGACGGACGACATGGCGGTCATGCGCGAGGAGACCTTCGGGCCGCTCCTCCCCATCGCGTCGTTCACGTCGGAAGACGAGGCCGTGGCGCGCGCGAACGCGTCGCCCTACGGGCTCACGGCGTCCGTGTGGAGCAAGGACATCCGGCGCGCGGAGGCCCTCGCGGCCCGCGTCACGACCGGCGTGTCCTTCGTCAACAATTGCTGCTTCACGGGCCCCATGGGCGGCGCCGCGTGGGGTGGGCGCAAGGAGAGCGGGTACGGCGTCACGGGGTCCCGGTTCGGGCTCGAGGCGCTCGTCCAGCCGCGCACGGTGTGCGTGGATCGCTCGCGCGGCGCGAAAGAGATGTGGTGGTACCCCTATGGGGACAACCTCGTCAGCATGGCACGCGGGCTCGTCGAGCTCACGCGCCCGGGGGGAGCGCGGCTATCCGGGGCTCGGATGGCTGTCGGCGGCCTGTTGAACCGGTGGAAGTGACGTGGAGGGCAGGTTGCGCAGGATTCGATACCTCGGCCTCGATCTCGGCTGGACCCCGCGGGACAGCTCGGGCGGCGTAGTGCTCGAGCCCACCGAGGATGGGGGCGTCCGCATGGTCTCGGCGGACTCGCTCCGCAGCCACGAGGACACGCTCCGCTGGATCACCCGGAACCGTGGGCGCGGGAGCGCTACGCTCGCCGTCAACGCCCCGATCATCGTCGACAACCTCTCGGGCTCCCGCCCCTGCGACCGGGCGCTGCTCGAGCACTTCTCGCGCTACCGCATCGACGAGTACGCGAACAACTCGGTCTCGGCGAGCCACCCGCGCACGATGGGCCGCGCGCTCATGCGCATGGGGTTCGACCCGAACCCCGCCTCCGAGGGGGATCGCATCGTCGAGACCCACACCCAGGCCGCGCAGGTGCTGCTCCTCGGCGTCGACCGCCCGATCCGGATGAAGTCCGGCCCGATCGGCGGCCGCAAGGAAGCGGTGGACCGCCTGCGGGAGCTCATCGAGGAGCGACTGATCGAGGGGGGTACGCCCCGGCTGCACCTCTCGCCCGAGCTCGACCAGCTGATGGACGCCCACCTCCCCGACCTGAACGGCACGCGCCTCGGCGAGCTGGAAGAGCGGCTGGAGGCCCTCATCTGCGCCTACGTGGCGGCCTACCTCGGCCAGGTCGGTCCGGACGGCTGCGCCTTCCTGGGCGACATGGACACCGGGTACATCCTCCTGCCCGATCCCTCGCGGCTCCAGCAGCAGCAGGCGTAGGACCGCGCTCGGCCGCGGACTCCTTGGGGGAGCAGTGGCGGACAGGCGGGCACTTCCGACGTCGAGGGCCTTGACGGCGTCGCGACGGGTCCTAGCTTGTTCGCAACACAGGCCGCCGCGACCCCCGCTGCGCCCCTTCGGCAAGAAGTTCCCCGCGGCGCGCTTGCCGTGGCGGGGCGGGTGTGCCCGGTCGAATTGCGGGGGGCGGTGGTCCACAGGAGACCACATGATCCGCGAAACCACCGACTCGAGCTTCCGAACGGACGTGCTCATGGCGCCCGGCGTCACCCTCGTCGACTTCTGGGCGCCCGAATCGGGCCAGAGCGGCGTGCAGACGCCGATCCTGGAGGAGTTCGCCGCGAGTCACCCGCTCGTGCGGGTGCTGAAGGTCAACCTCCCGCGCAACCCGCGGGTCGCCGGCACCTTCGGCGTCAAGGAGACCCCCTCGTTGCTCATCTTCAAGGATGGGCAGCCGCTCGTCGGCAGCCAGGGGCTGCACCACCGGTATGCGCTCGAGCGCCTGTTGACGGTCGCCGAGGCCCGCGCGGATCGGATCCCGCAGGCGTAGGACCCCCGCAATGAAGGGGTGGGGCACGCTCTCCACGGGATGCCTCGCCCCCCCTTCCGGCGCGTGATAGTCCGCCGACCCTCCGAGGTCCGGGCATGCGCAGCTTCCTCACCGACAAGAGCATGGAACAGGAGGCTCGCTTCGGCGGATGGGCGATGGCCCGTCGCCGCGCGTTCGCCGAGCCCGGCACCGAGCCGAGCTACCCGCCCGATCGGGGCTACACGATCGAGCACATCGCGCTCGACCTCCAGATCGATCCCGTCGCCCGCACGATGTCGGGCGTCGCGCGCCTGCGCCTCGGCGCGCTCCCCGGGGTTGACGGCTGGTATGCCCTCGATCTCGACGAGCTGACGGTCGATGCCGTCGAGACCCCCGCGGGCGCCCCGCACCCCTGGCGTCACGCCGACGGGAAGCTCCACGTCGCGCCCGCCGCCGAGGTCGTCGTGCGCTGGCACGGCTCGCCGCGGCGCGGCCTCTGGTTCGTGGGGCCCACCGCCGCCGAGCCCGATCGCGTGCCAGAGGCCTGGACCCAGTGCCAGGACGAGGATGGCCACTACCTCTTCCCGTGCTTCGACCACCCCTCGGTCAAGCACCCGTGGTCCATCCGGGTCACCGCGCCGGCGGGCTACGGCGTCCTCTCGAACGGCCGCCTCGTCACGCACGCCGGGCAGACCTGGTCGTGGGACCAGGCCGAGCCGATGCCGGCCTACCTCCTGTCCGTCGTCGTGATGAAGATGGACATCCATGACGACGCGTGGGACGGCATCCCCGTGCGCTACGCGGTCCCCGAGGGCACGCCCGCGGCGCTCGTGCAGCGCACGTTCGCGCGCACCCCGGCGATGGTCGCGCACCTGTCCACGATCTACGGGCGGTATCCCTGGCCCCGCTACGACCAGGTCGTCGTGCACGACTTCATCTTCGGCGGCATGGAGAACACCGCGGTCACCACCCTGACGGACCTCGTCCTGATGGACGACACCGCCGCGATGGACGGGGACCTCGACGACCTCATCGTCCACGAGCTCGCCCACCAGTGGTTCGGGGACCTCTTGACGTGTCAAGACTGGTCGCAGGGCTGGCTCAACGAGGGCTGGGCGACCTACACCGAGCACCTCTGGGCCCGCGTCGACAAGGGCGTCGACGAGTCCGACTGGCACCTCTTCGAGCAGCTCGGGACCTACCTCGGCGAGGACGGCGGGCGGTACCGCCGCCCCATCGTGTCGTACCACTTCAAGTCGCCGATCGACCTCTTCGACCGCCACCTCTACGAGAAGGCGGCGCTCGTCCTCCATACGCTCCGCCACCAGCTCGGGGACACCGCGTTCTGGGCCGGCGTGCGGCTCTACCTGGAGCGCCACCGCCACGGCACGGTGCACACGCGCCACTTCCAGCGCGCGATGGAGGACGCCACCGGGCGCAACCTCGACCGCTTCTTCGCCACCTGGATCCACGGCGCCGGGCACCCCACCCTGACCGTCTCGGTCGCGCACGCGGACGAGCAGCTCACCGTCACGGTCAAGCAGACCCAGGAGGGCGAGAACGTCGCGCCCGTCTTCCAGGTGCCGCTCACCGTGGCCTTCGGGGACCGTCGCGTCACGCTCAAGCTCGACGCCCGGGAGCGCACCTACGTGCTCCCGTGCCCGTCGGAGGCCGGGGGCGCCCCCGCGTTCGTGCGCGTCGATCCGGACTTCCAGCTCCTCGCCGAGATCAAGGTCGAGGCGCCCGTCTCGCAGCTCGTCGCCGGGCTGACCGGGAACCCCAACGTGGTCGGCCGCGTCCGGATCGCGCGCGCGTTGGCCGAGGACGGCACCCCCGCCGCCATCGAGGCCCTTGCCGGTGCGCTGGTCGCGGATCCCTTCTGGGGCGTGCGTGCCGAGATCGCGGACCTCCTCGCCGCGCGGGGCGGCGAACGCGCCAGCACCGCGCTCCTCGGCGCCCTCGGTGACAAGAGCCCGAAGGCCCGCCGCCGCATCGTGGCCGCCCTCGGAGGCGTGCGCCGGCCCGAGGTCGGCGATGCGCTCGCCGCGCTCCCGCGGGACCCCTCCGCGCAGGTCGAGGGCGAGGTCGCGCGCAGCCTCGGCAAGCTCCGTGCCCCGCAGGCCCGCGCGGTCTGCGAGGCCCTGCTGACCCGCGCCTCGTGGGGCGAGGTGCTCCGCGCTCGCGCCATCGAGGGCCTCGGCAACCTCCGGGATGCCGGTGTGCTCGAGATCCTGCTCGCCCAGTCCCGCGACGACGCGCCGGCGCGCGCCCGGGCCGCGGCCTGCGCCGCCCTGGCGAAGCTCGGCGACGAGGTCGAGTCCACCCGCACCACGGTGCTGGAGCGCCTCGTCGAGCTCGCGGAGGACGGCAACTTCCGCGTGCAGGTCTCCGCGCTCAACGCCCTCGGCGCGCTGCGGGACCCCCGCGCGATGGGCGTGCTCACGCGCGTCCACGGCTCCGGTGGCGACGGCCGCAGCCGCCGGCTCGCCTACGAAGCGCTCGCGAACATCCGCGAGGGCCGTACGACCGAGGAGGGCCTCACGACGCTCCGCGGCCAGCTCGAGAGCTTCGTGGAGGAGAACCGGAAGCTCCGCGACCGCGTCGGGAAGCTCGAGGCGCGCTAGCGGCCTCACCTCGCGGCCAACGTGGATCATCGGCCGGGCCCCCTTACTTCCTCACACGAAGGGACCGGCCCCCCCGAGGGTTGGCGGGATAGGGCCAACGCGATGATCACGCTTCACGACCGCCTCGCCGAGCTCGCCCTGCACCCGCGGGCGGCGCCCTGGACGATCCGGCTGCACAGCGGGTATTCGTCGGCGGCGATGGCACGGGACTACGTGCTGTTCGCGCCGCCGAACGCCGAGGCCGCGCGGTACATCCTGGCGCGGTTGCACAACGCCGTGCTGCTGTCGAACCCGGCGGCGGCGCAGCTCGAAGCGCCCGTGACCCCCGACAAGCTCGAGCCCGTGCTCGGCGCGCTGCGGCGCATCCACCACGTCGGCATCTTCCTCGACGGCGAGGACATCCGGCCCACCCGCCCGGACTTCGACCTCCCCAGCGTCGACGTGCCGCCCGCCTTCGTGCCCGCGGAGGGCCTCGCCGCGGGGCTCGACATCGGCGGCACCGGCATGAAGGCCTGCGTGCTGCGAGATGGCCAGCTCCTGCGCGTCTCCTCCGCCCCGACCTGGCCGGACGGCGAGCAGGGCATCGACTCGCTCATCTCCCGCGCGCGCGCCCTCATCGAAGAGGTGGGCCAGGGGGAGCGCATGGGCTCCCTCGGGATCGGGTTCGCCTCGCCGATGGGCGTCGGCGGCCGCGTGACCGAGCTCTCCACCGTGATGCGCGAGAAGGTGGGGGACGTCCACGCCTTCGACGGCTTCGCCGGGCGCGTCGCGGAGGGGCTGATCCAGGGCCCCGTCGCGATCTTCAACGACCTCGCGAACCTCGGCCGGCACCTCTCCGCGCAGGGCGCCCGGCGCCTCGTCCGGCTCCAGATCGGCACCAGCTTCGGCGGCTGCTGGATCGACGCCAACGGGACCGTCTACGCGACGGAGATGGGGCGGCTCGTGGTGGACGCCGGGCCGGACGCCGTGCCGCACCCGTACCTCCCGATCGCCGGGGCCGCGCGCGCCTACCTCTCGAACCGCGGCCTCGCGGAGGACCTCGGGCGCCGCATGGAGCGCACCCTCGATCCGCGCACGGCCGGGCATCGCCTGCGCGAGGGGCTCGTCGCGGGGGATGCGCGCGCGCTCGCCGCGCTCGACCGCATGGCCGACACGATGCGCGGCGTGATCGCGGAGCTGCACGCGGTGCTGCCCGGCGTGACCGCCGTGGAGTGCGGTGGGTCGATGCTTCAGGGGGTCGCGGGCAAGGCGCTCGCGTCCCGACTCGAGGACGGGTTGCCGGTCGAGTTCCACATCGCCGCGCATCCGGGGCATGATGGCGCCGTGGCTGCCGCGATGGCGCCGCGCGTCGATGCCCGGCTGAAGGGGCTGAAGAGGGTCGGATAGGTGCAGGTCTACCGTTGGGACCTCGACAAGACCTACCTGCAAACCGACATCGACTCGGTGCGGGGGCTCGTGCGCAGCGCGATCGAGCCGGCGAGCGCCAAGCGGGCCGTCCCCGGCGCCCCGGCCCTGCTCCGTGAGCTCGCGCGCGAGCGCCCCGGCTGGCGGCCGCGCATCTTCATCCTCTCGGGCTCCCCGACCCAGATGCGCCCGGTGCTGGAGCAGAAGCTCCGCATGGACGGCGTGCGGTTCGACGAGTTCGTGCTGAAGGACAACCTCGGCAACCTGCGGAAGGGCCGGCTGCGCGCCGTCCGCGGGCAGTTCGGGTACAAGCTCCCCCAGCTCCTGCGCGCGCGGGTGGGGCTCGGGTCCGCGGTGCGCGAGAGCCTGTTCGGGGACGACGCCGAGGTCGACGCCCTGGTCTACTCGGTCTACGCGGACGCCATCGCCGGCCGCATCGGCCCCACCGAGCTCTCCCGGCTCCTCGCGGCGTCGGGCGCCTACCCGGACCACATCGTCGAGGCCCTCGCCGCGCTCCGGCGCGTCGCCCAGGCCGACGCCGTGGACCGCATCTTCATCCGCCTCGACCGCGGGCGCCCCCTCACGTTGTTCGAGCCCCTGGGGCCGCGCGTGGTGCCGGTGCGGTCGTGGTTCGAGGCCGCGCTCACGTTGTACGGCTCCGGGGAGCTCTCCGCGGTCGGCGTGGAGCGGGTGCGCGCCTCGATCGGGCTCACCGACAGCGAGCTCGTCGGGTACTTCGCCTCCGTGCTCGGCCGGGGCTTCGTCGAGGCGTCCGCGTTGTCCCAGCTCCTCAACGAGGTGACCCCCGACCCCATGTGGGCGGCCTGCGAGGGGGAGCTTGCGCGGGGCCCGTTCGCCTACCGCCCGCCGATCCCCCCGGGCGGCATCGACTACCTCGACGTGCTCCGGGGCTTCGCGCGATGACGCTCGCCCGGCCCGTGGATACCCGCTCCTCATGAACCTGCGCGACCAATTCCTGAAGGCCGGGATCGTGTCCAAGAAGGACGCCGAGGCCGCCGCGCGCGATGTGCGGAAGGGCCAGAAGGTCCAGCAGGGGAACCAGGAGGCGAAGCGGGTCCTCGAGCAGCGCGAGGCCGCGGCTCGGGTGGCGGAGCTCGCCGCGAAGGAGACCGAGCGCCTCGCCCGCCGCAAGGAAGCCGAGGAGCGGGCCCGCCGGGAGACCGTCCTCTGGCAGGGGCGGCAGATCCTGCGCGCCCACCGCGTGCGCTACCGCGCTGGCCCCCAGCGCTTCTACCACCGCTCGCCGGATGGGAAGGAGGCCTGGAAGCTCTACCTGCCGGAGCGGCTGGCGGAGGACCTCCGGCGCGGCCGCGGCGCGGTGGCGTGGATCGACGGGGGCACGGAGCCCGAGATCGTCCTCGTGGACGCCGAGAGCGCCGCCCGCGTGGCGGAGATCCGCCCTGAGCTCATCCTGTTCTGGAACCGTGGCCTGTCGGACCCCGACCCCGCCGAGCAGCTCTACGAGGGCTGAGGGTTCCCGGTCAGGCTCTACGCGGGGCGGGCGCGCCGGGCCTGCCAGGCGAGCTTCCCGCGGTGCATCGGCCACCGACACAAGTGATACATCGCGCCCGCGGCGCGGCGGGCTCCCTGCCGCGAGAGGTCGGGCTGGAAGCGGATCAGCGCGTGCTCCGAGCGGATGAGCTCGCGTGCGGCGTCGTAGAAGGCCTGGGGGTAGTCGGACTCGAACAGGACCTCGTTGTCCATCGCGGCGGCCCAGTTCGTCGCGCGGAGCCGGTCCTTGACGCGGTCGTGGAACGGCGTGCCCGGCAGCGGGTAGCTCACGGTGACGCCGATCTCCTCGGGGCCGAGCTCCCGGATGAGCCGCGCGGTGGCCAATACATCCTGATACGTCTCGCCCGGGTAGCCGAGCTGGAGGAAGAACCCGCGGCGGATCCCGTGGTCGCGCAGGAGCCCCGAGGCGCGCCGCATCTCCGCGACGGTGCAGTCCTTGTCCATCGCGTCGAGCACGTGCTGGGCGCCGCTCTCGACGCCCACCCACACCTCGCGGCAGCCGCTGGCGGCGAGGTCGGCGACGTAGGCCTCGTCCTGGAGGAGGTCGACGCGCGTGAGGCAGCGATACGGCACCGGTGTGTCACCGATACATTCGCGGTACTTCCGCAGCCAGACGGGCTTGATCGCGAAGATGTCGTCGGTGAACCAGACGCGGTCGACCCCGTAGCGGGACACCAGCGCGCGCACCTCGGCGGCGACGTGCTCTGGGGGCCGCACGTGGTAGGTCCGGCCCCAGGTCGGCTTCGCGCACCAGTTGCAGCGGTAGGGGCAGCCCCGCGCGGTGGAGACGTTCATCTCCCAGGCACCATGCTTCGCGCGCCAACGCTCCGCGTAGGCGGGCATGTCCACGCGATCCCAGGCGGGGAAGGGGAGCCGCGAGAGGTCCGCGAGCACGGGCCGCCGCGGGAGGATGCCGCCGTGCGGGACCCCGTCGAGCCACTCCAGGAGCGGGCCGTCGTGCTCGCCGACGACCACCACGTCGGCTCCGGCGGCCCGATACATCGCGGGCTGGTCCGATGTATCCGGACCGGCGACGAGCACCCCGATGCCGCGCGCCTTCGCGTACCGGATCATGGTGAACGCGGCCTCGCGCATGCTGGTCAGGCACATCTTCTGCGCGACGGCGTGCGGATCGGCGAGGATCGCCACACGCGCGGGGCGGTGGCCGTCCAATGCGTCCGCGAAGGTCTCGACCCGCGGGGTGAACATCGGGTCGTACACGGCGAGGTCGTGCCCGGCGGCCTCGGCCATGGCGGCGCTGACCAGCGTCCCGAGCGGAGGGTAGGGCTTGCCCGCCTTCGCCTCGCGCGGGTCCAGCGGGAGGTGGTAGTTGTGGGCGAGCAACACACGGGCCATGGGCGCCACTGTATCGCCTCCCGGGTGTGCCACATGCACCCCGAGGGCACCACTACGTAAAAGCGGGGGCGTTGCGGGGGCCGGCCCCCGCCCCATCAACCCCATGCGCCTACGAAGCGCCGGACCGGACGATCAGGTCGCTTCGGCCGTGCGCGTGGTCACCCGGCGCACGGGCACCGAGCTCACGACGCTGATGCCGTTGTCGGCCTTCTCCAGGCGCACGTCGACGTGCTCGCGGTCCACTTCGCAGTAGCGCGCGATGACCTCGAGGATCTCCGCCTTCATGGCGTTCATCTGGGAGGGGGTCAGGTCGACCTGGTCGTGCACGAGCAGGATCTTCAGGCGCGACTTGGCATCTTCCTTGGAGCCGGCGGACGCCGAGCGGCCCCCGGAGAACAGGCGATCGAACAGGGAAGACATCACGAGGCCACCTCCTTGGAGGGCGCGAGCCCGATCCAGCGCTTCATGACGCTCCAGAACGTGTCGGGCTCTTCGAGCGCGACGAAGGGCACGTCCTGCTCGCCGGTGACCCGGCGGGCGATGCGGCGGTAGGCCTCGCCGACGACGGACTTCTCGTCGAACACCGCGGGCATGCCGCGGTTGGCGCTGACGATCACGTCCTCGTGGTCGGGCACCATGCCGATGAGCGGGATCGCGAGGATCTCGAGGATGTCGTCCTTGTTCATCATGTCGCCGCGCTGGACCATCTTCGCGCGGAAGCGGTTCACGATGAGCTGCGGCTCGGGGAGCTCGGCGGCCTCGACGAGGCCGATGATGCGATCGGCGTCACGGATGGCGCTGACCTCGGGCGTCACGACGATGATGGCGCGGTCGGCGCCGGCAATCGCGTTCTTGAAGCCCTGCTCGATGCCCGCGGGGCAATCGATGATGACGTAGTCGAAGTCGGCCTTGAGCTGCGCCACGAGCGTGCGCATGGCCTCGGGGCTGACCGCGTTCTTGTCGCGGGTCTGCGCGGCGGGGAGGAGGAACAGCGTGTCGACACGCTTGTCCTTGATGAGCGCCTGGCGGAGGCGGCACTCCCCCTCGATGACGTGCACGAGGTCGTACACGATGCGGTTCTCGAGGCCGAGGATGACGTCGAGGTTGCGGAGGCCGATGTCGGCGTCCACTACGACGACCTTCTTCCCCAACAACGCTAGCGCCACGCCCAGGTTGGCCGTGGTGGTCGTCTTGCCGACGCCCCCCTTGCCGGAGGTGACGACGATGCACTCACTCATGAAGACTCCTTGGTTGCGGGGCTCGGGAGCCGGCCGCGGTAGGGCTCGATCACGATGCTGCCTTGGGACAACCAGGCGATCTCGGGCGCGATGTGCCGGCCGAGCTGGTCCGGGGCGTGCGCCGGAAGCTGGATGACCTTGCCGATCCGGAGCTGGGTCGGCCGCATGTCGAAGGCGAGGATGAAGGGACCGACGCTCGTGGAGGAGGGCAGGTCGCCCCGGGCGCCGGCGTGGGCCAGGCCCTTCAGCGCGCCGAACACCAGGACGTTGCCGCCCGCGATGAGCTGGGCGCCGGGGTTCACGTCCCCGAACACCTGGATGTCCCCGGCGAAGCGCACCACCGCGCCGGAGCGCACCGTGCCGTCGATCGTGAGGACCCGGCCGGCGCCTTCGGGCTCGGCCTCGGCCTCGTCTTCCATGGTGGCGGCGCCGCGCACCAGCTCCGTCGGACCCTCTTCGGCCTGGCCGGCGAGCGGCGCCGGGGCCGCGACGGGGGCCACGGGCGGCGGCTCCGCGACGGGGGCGAGGACGTGCACCTTCAGCTTCAGCTCGCGCTCGGCGTGGCGCTGGATGGCCTCGGACGTGCAGTGCACGCCCACCACGTCGACCCCGAACTCGTCCTTCACGAGGTGGACGAGCCGGCGCATGTCGAACAGGTCGATCTCGCGACGCCCCAGGTCGAAGCGTGCCGAGCTCCCGTTGTACTTCCCGGGCGTGGCACCGAGCTCCGCGCGCAACGCGGCGCGCAACACGTCAAAGCTCGCGGCAGGCGCCAGCTCGAAGACGAGCAATCCACCCGCCACGGAACGGACGGTGAGCGGATCGGTCCGCGCAGACGCAGCTGCGCTCGAGGTGACGGCGGGGTTCGCCATGGCGGTATGGGGGAGCGAGGGGGAGGGGTGCCAGGCGGGAGCCCAGCGGGGGGATGTGGGAGACTACCACGTCGTAGGCGGCGGATGCAAAAAGAATCTTGCCGGGTCAAGGGCCGCGTAAGGATCCGCGCGAGGCGACTGTCGCCGGGGTTTCAGGCGGACAGCAGGGCCGCGGAGAGCGTCAGCAGCGCGCCGTAGTACGTGCCGAGCACCAGGAAGTCCCGGCCGGGGATCGGACGCTTGAATTGGTTCACGGCGAGCAGTGTGTCGGAGGCGAGGAACAACGCCCCGCCCGCGAGACCCAGCGGGCCGAGGGTGCTGGCGGCGGCGGCCATGGCGGCGAGGGTCACCGCGTAGATGGGCACCGCGACGCGCATCCGACCCGAGCGAGGGCGGACCAGCACGGTGCCGGTGACCGCGAGCACGGCGAGGACGCCCGCGACGACGGGGGAGGGCCACCGACCCGAGGCGAGCACGAACGCGGGCACGAACAGCACGTGCGCGACCAGGAAGGCGGCGAGGCCGTGCAGGAAGAACCGCTGCTTGTCGAGCAGGAAGGCGTCCCCCGCGGCGGAGAAGACCATCCCGACGGCGGCCAGCGCGGAGACCGGCGCCAGGAGCGCGGCCAGCAGCAGCGCCGGGAGCGCCTTGACGGCCCGCAGCCAGCCGGCGCCACCTCGGGTCACGACGACGAGGTAGGCGACTCCGGCCAGGGCGGCGCCCCACCACAGGGGCGGCATCGCGGTCTAGCTACGAAGCAGCGGCTCCAGGCCGCCCTTCTGGTCGAGGGCGCGCAGATCGTCGAACCCGCCGACGTGCACGTCCCCCACGAAGATCTGGGGGACGGTGGTGCGGCCGGTGCGGGCGCGCAAGGCATCCCGCGCCTCGTCGTCCCCCGTGAGGTCGATCTCCTCGTACTGGACGCCCTTGGAGTCGAAGAAGCGCTTCGCCGCACGGCAGTAGCTGCAGTAGTCGGTGCTGTAGATGATGACCTTGGACATGACGCCCTTAGCTAAGCGCGTCGAGACGGCCGGCAAGGCCCGGCCGTCGCATCGGGAGCGGACGCCCGCTCACCAGGTCGCGGGGTAGACCGACACGACGTTGGTCGCGCCGAAGATGTCCACCGCCGTGAAGTCCACGATGTAGTTGGGGTAGGTGCAGTCGAGGTAGGTCGTGTTCCCGACCCACGCGCTGTACCAGGTGACGCCCTCCTCCGGGTAGAGGTCGAACCCGTCGACCCACTCCCCGGTCCAGTCGTCGTACACGTCCGCGTAGACCGCGGACACGTCGTTCGCGCCGTCGTAGTCCTCCACGTCGGCGTCGAAGTACCAGACGAAGTCGTGGTAGTAGTCGTCGGGGTAGCAGCCGGCGTCGGCGTAGACGATCGCGGGCGCTACGTTGGGCGCGGGGTGGGGCTCATCGGCGTAGACGAAGCAGCCGGTGAGCGAAAGGGAAGCGAGGAGAGCGGCAGCGCTGCGGATCATGTGGTCCTCCTGCCCCGGAATACGAGCGGCGTGTCGGAGTCATTCACGTTTGAGCGTGCGCACCCCGGGCGGCGGGGCGCGACCTCGGGAACAATCCTCTTGGAATCAGACAAACCGAAGCGCGTCGGGCGTTGACTTTTCCGAGCCTCGACCCCTTCGCGCGGGGTCAGTACTCGCAGAGGAACTGGTACTCGGTGCTGCACCGCGTGTCGGACCACTCGCCGCGGCGCCCGGCGGTGTTCGTGATGGCGCAGTCGGAGTCACCGGAGTCGTCGGGCTCGCCGGTGCCGAAGGCCTCGTACGAGACGCTGCTGCCGTCATCCCAGAGCCAGGCGCCCTCGAGGTCGCGGTCGTTCGCCCCGATCCAGGTGGGCGTGATGGAGAGGGACGCGAGGGTGGTGTTCTCCGCCGAGCTGGTGATCTCGACGAGCTCGATGCCCAGGCCGGCGCACACCTGCTGCGCGGTGGTCCAGGAGGCCGCCGTGTCGCAGAGGAGGTAGCCGCTCGACTCGGTGCACGCCCAGCACGTGGCCAGCTCGTCGAAGTAGCCGTTGCAGTCGTTGTCGAGGTCGTCGCACGCCTCGGCGGCGCCCGGGTAGGCGCTCGCGGCGTCGTCCGCGCAGTCCCCGCCGCAGATCGTGTAGCCGTCGACATCGCTGTCGACGTCCTCGTCGGTGCTCGCGTCGCAGTCATTGTCGAAGCTGTCGCAGACCTCGGTCGCGCCGACGTAGACGGCGGCGTTGGTGTCGTCGCAGTCGCCGGCGCAGGTCGCCTGGCCGTCAGCGTCGATGTCGAAGTCCTCGTCGATGCGGTCGTCGCAGTCGTTGTCGATGCCGTCGCAGGGGTCGCCGGCGGAGGGATTGATGTCGGCGTCGTCGTCCTCGCAGTCGCCGGCGCAGGGGGAGTAGCCGTCGCCGTCGCCGTCCCAGATCTCGTCGATCTCGCCGTCGCAGTCGTTGTCGACGCCGTCACAGGCCTCGGCGGCGCCGTCGAACACGAACGGATCGTCGTCGTCGCAGTCCTCGCAGGCGGTCAGCCCGTCGTCGTCGCCGTCGATCTCGTCGATGTCGCCGTTGCAGTCGTTGTCGAGGCCGTCGCAGATCTCGTCGGCGTCGGGGTGGACGGCGTCGGTCGTGTCGTCGCAGTCCCACTCGCCGTCGAGCTCGAAGCAGGCGCGGATGTCCCAGAAGCCGTCCCCGTCCTGGTCGAAGCCGCCGTCGATGTCGCCGTCGCAGTCGTTGTCGAGGCCGTCGCACGCCTCGGGGGCGCCGGGGTGGACGTCGAGATCGTAGGGCGCGCAGTCGTACGCGTCGGCCGTGCCGTCGTGGTCGGCGTCGTGCGTCTCGGGGTCGATGAGGATGTCGGTGTCGCCCGGCGGGGAGTCCTCGCCTCCGTTGAGGCCGGTCTCCGGCGCGCACGCCCCGAGCAGCAGGATCAGCAGCATGGGGTATCCTACCGCACGGTTGCGGCTTCATCGCACGGATTTCAACGGTCTGGTGACGAAGCGCGACGGCACGGCCCTGGATGAGCCCGCGTCGGCGATCTGTTACGGGTCCGGTCGGGTCGTGGGGCGCGGATCGGCGCGGGAGGGGCATCGTGGCGACGGGTGACGAGGGGAACGGCGGGGCGGCCCGATGAGGCGGCTCTCGCTCACGCGGGACACGATCGGCACGGTGGCGCGCGGCCACCCGTGGGTGTACCGCGACGGGGTGCGGGGCTCCGCGCCGGTCGGCGAGGCCGTGCTGCTCGTCGACGACAAGAACAAGACGGTGGCGTGGGGGCTCTTCGACAAGGGGCCGATCGCCGTGCGGGTGTTGGGGCGCGAGCCCGTCACCATCGAGGCCCTGCTGCGCACGCGCCTCGCCGCGGCCGAGCGCCGGCGCACGCTCGTCGGGGGCGACACCGACTGCTACCGCCTGCTCAACGGCGAGGGGGACGGCCTCGGCGGCGTGGTGGTCGACCGCTACGCGGACGTGGGCGTGCTGCGCCTCTACAGCGCCGCCTGGGAGCCGCACCTCGGCGCGCTCGTGGACGCCCTGCGCCCGCGCTTCACGACGCTCTACCGCCGCTACGGGGTGGCGATCGTCGACGAGAAGGAGGGCGGCGAGACCCTCGCGGGCCCCGAGCCGGCGGACGGCGTGATCGTGCGGGAGCACGGCATGCGGATGCTCGCGCGCGTGAAGACCGGCCAGAAGACCGGCCTCTTCCTCGATCAGCGGGAGAACCGGCGGTCCATCCGGGAGTGGTCCAACGGGCGCACCGTCGTCAACCTGTTCGCGTACAACGGCGGCTTCTCGCTCGCGGCGGCCCTCGGCGGCGCGCGCCGCGTGGTGAGTGTGGACATCGCGCCCGCCGCCATCGAGGACGCGAAGGAGAACTTCCGCCTCAACGGGCTCGACCCCGACAAGCACGGCTTCGAGGCGACGGACGCCTTCGCCTGGGCCGGCGCGCGCGCGGAGCTCGTCATCTGCGACCCGCCCTCGCTCGCGCACGGGAAGGAGGCCGACAACGCGGCGCGCAAGGCGTACCGGGACCTGAACCGCCACGCCTCCGAGCTTGCGACTGAGCTCTTCGCGACCTCCTCCTGCACCGCCCGGCTCTCGTGGGACCGGTGGGAGGAGGCCGTGCGCGAGGGCGTGAAGGGCGGGTGGGCGTGGATGGCACGCGCGGCGGAGCCGCCCGATCACCCCGTCGGCATCGGCCACCCGGAGGGGCGCTACCTCAAGTTCGCGCTGCTCGGGAGGTCTCCCTGAACTTCGATACACTGCTGCCGTGAGCGAGCTTGCCTACCCACGCCCCTATGGCACCTACCTGCTGCTCGAGCGGCTCGGGGCCGGCGGGATGTCGGAGGTGGACCTCGCCCGGCGCGCGGTGGGCGAGGGCGGCTTTGTCCGGTTCATCGTCATCAAGCGGATCCGTGCGTCGAACCAGGTGGACGAGCAATACGTCCGGATGTTCCAGGACGAGGCGCGCATCAACGCCGAGCTCTCGCACGAGAACATCGCCCAGGTGTACGACTTCGGGCGCGAGGGCGACGAGTTCTACATGGCGATGGAGTACGTGCCGGGGCTCGACCTCCGGGCGGTCCAGATCGCACTCGCCCAGAAGGGGAAGCTCCTCCCCGTCCGCATCGCGCTGACCGTGCTCGTGGGGGTGCTGCGCGCGCTCCAGTACGCCCACGCGCGCGTCGACCAGCTCGGTCGGCCGATGAACATCGTGCACCGCGACGTGAACCCGCGGAACGTGATGCTCTCGGTCAACGGCGAGGTGAAGCTCATCGACTTCGGGGTCGCGAAGGCCGCGGACCGGCTGGAGAAGACCGAGGGCAACACCATGAAGGGCAAGTTCGCCTACATGGCGCCCGAGCAGGTCCAGGGGGACGGGGCCATCGACGGGCGCGCGGACGTGTTCGCCGTCGCGCTCGTGCTGCACGAGCTCCTGACCGGTCGGAGCCCGTTCGCGGGGCTGACCGAGGTGCAGATCCTCCACCGCATCCTCTCCGGCAACATCCCGGCGCTGCCCGACGGCATCGACCACCCCGACCTCCCGCTCCTGCGCCGCATCCACGCGCGCGGCCTCGCGGTGCGCCCCGAGGACCGCTACCCCTCGGCGGACGCCTTCCGCGCGGATCTGGAGGTGGCGCTCGATCCCATCGGGGGCCTCGCGCCGCCGCGCTGGATCGCGGAGCTCCTGCGCGAGGCGAACGGCGACGGCGTCAGCGACATCACGCGGCGGCTGCGCGCCTACCGGGACGGCGCGGCGACGGGGCCGAAGCCGGCGATCGTGCCGCCGCCGCCGAGCGAGTCCTCGGGGACGCTGAACGTCGCTTCGATCGAGGTGCCGCCGGGCCGCTCGCTGTGGATGGCGTTCGCCGCGGCGGGGGTCGGGCTCTCCACCGTGCTGCTCGTGGGGCTCGCGGCGGGCGCGGCCGGCTTCGCGTGGTGGTTCGTGTCGCAGCCGACGACGCCGGAGGTCGTCGTCACCGCGCCGGTGGTCCCGCAGGCCGAGGCCGTGGCGGCGCCGGTGCCCGAGCCGCCGCAGGTGCCGACGGGGGCGGGGGGAAAGCCGCGGACGGCACATGCGCCGCCGGAGGGGAAGGCGGGCGCGGGGACGCCGACGGCGGGGATGCCGACGGGGAGCGGATCCGAGGGCGGGGCGACGGCGACCGGGAGCACGGGTGGCCCGACCACGGTCGGGACGGCGGGGAGCGGCGGGGCTTCGGTGGCCTCTACCGGCTCGACGAGCGGCACGACCAGTACCGCGGAGCCCGGGAGCCTCAAGACGCCGACGACGGGGAGCGTGAACGCGGAGCCGACGGGGACGGGCGCGGCGACGGGGACCGCGGCGACGGGGACCGCGGCGACGACCACCACGGCGGCGGCGACCCCCACCGTGCCCGCGAAGGCCCCGGGCGGCTTCCTGAACCTGACGAGCCGCCCGCTGAAGCTCGACGTCTACGTCGATGGCGCCAAGGTCGGCGTGACGCCGCTCCGGCTCTTCAGCATTCCCGCGGGCACGCACGAGATCGCGGTGCGGGACCCCGCGACCGGGACCTCGAACACGCGGACGGTCGTCGTCGGGGCCGGGGCCGTGTCCACGGTGATCTTCGAGTGATCTGGCTCCTGCTCGGCTGCGACACCCCCGCCGTGCTCTACCCGGTGGATCCCTGCCGGATGGGCCAGGACTTCGCGGAGGTGTCCGCGGAGGTGACGTGCGCGGCCGCGGGGCACACCATCGAGGGGACGTCCAGCTGGGCGACCGGCACCGGCGCGGGCGGCACGCAGGGGGAGGGGTGGGAGGGCCTCGGGTTCTACGCGACCGGGCGGTCTGGGGCCGGCGGCACGCTCTCGGTGGGGCACCGGCCCGGCGCGCTCGGCCTCTACGCGGTCGAGGGAGAGCGCAGCGTCGTGGTCGGGTACCTTCCCGCCGGCGACGAGCTCCCCGCGGCGCCCTACGTCGCGGTCTCCGACGGCGAGCGGACGTGCGACGGTGCGACCGGGAGCGGCACCGTGCGCGTCTCCGGGCTCCCGACGGAGTGGGTGGAGGGCGGGGTCTGGGAGATGGCCTTCGACGCCGGCACGGTCGACGCCGACCCGATAGCGGCGGAGTGGTCCTCGCCGTGGCCCGCCGAGTGCGCGTTGAGCCCGGACGCGTGGGCGACGACGCGCATCGAGGCGACCTGCGACGGCGTGGCCGCGGCGCGCATCCAGTTCCTGGCGCCGAAGAGCTACGCCGTCGAGCTCGATGTGCTCGGCCAGGTCGCGTCGGTCTCGGCGACGTGGACCGAGGCGTTCGCCGCGACGTGCGCGGGCGGCGAGCTGCCGTCGCTCGCGGGCTCGCTGCAGGGCGAGGATGGCGCGCTGCGGCTCTACACGCCGGTCCTGACGGTGACGCGCCCCGCGGGCGGCGCGTGGGCGCTCGAGGAGACCGAGTGCGGCACGTGCCCGGCCGGCTTCGTCCTCACGGTCGAGGGGCTCCCGACCCTGTAGCCGATCTTCCCGGCGGGTATAGACAGGCCGTGCGCTGGCCGGCCTGGCTATGGTTCAGCGTCGTCGGAGGGCGAGCAGCGCGAGGAGGGCGAGGCCGGCTGCTCCCGTGGAGCCGGAGCCGGTCGCGCACCCGCATCCCGCGGCCGTGTCGTCGGTGACGGCGGGGCCGGACGTGTCGCCGGTGTCGACCGCCGGCGGCGGCTCCGCGGTCGTGAACGGGATGGCGATCGCCTCCTCGACGACGAGCCCGTCATGCGTCCGGATGCCCGGGTGCACGGTGATCGTGTAGTCGGAGTCCGCCGACCAGTCCTCCAGCGGCGCGATGTTCACGACGTGGGAGGCCCACCCGTAGTACACGTCGAGCGTGACGGGGACGGGCGTGCCGTCCGCCCGGGCCACGGTGATGGCGCCCTCGACCTCCACGGTGGAGGGGTCGAGCCCCTTCGCGAACACGACGGCGAGGCGCCCGTCCACGCTGGTGTGGTCGAGTACGGGCTGCCACCCGCCGGCCGCGGGCTCGGTGCCGATGACCGGGCTGGCCCACCCGTCCGCGCCCTGCAGGCGATTCCACACGACCTGCCAGTAGGCGGCGACGAACTCGGCCTCGTGCGCCGGGTTGCCGACCACGGTGGGATCGACCTGGTGCGTGCAGGCCCAGGGGAACTGCTCGGTGTAGCGGGTGACGCTCGCCTCGACGTCCGACGAGGCGCCGACGAAGGCGATGGCGAGGCCGAGGAGGGACTGGCCCTGGTCGACCGTGTCGTGGTCGACCGTGTGGCCGTTCTGCACGAAGAGGGGGAGGAGCTCCTCGGGCCACCACTTGGGCGGCACGGTGCCCGGGCCCTGCACGGCGGCGTAGGCGACGTCGGTGGCCTCGTCCATGGAGTAGGTCGCCCAGCTCTCGGCGGGGTCCCACGCCTTGCTCCGCTCCATGAACGTCGCGTCGTAGAACTGGTCGGCCATGCCGTGGGACATCATGCCGAGCAGGAAGGCGACGTGCTGGGCGCCGACGTCGTCGTAGGGGGCGGGGTGGTTGGCCCCGATCCAGGCCAGGTAGAGGTCCTGCGTGGGCTCCCAGTGGGCCATTTCGCCGTAGTCGTCGCCCACCGCGTAGCCGCCGTCGGGGAACATCGTGCCGTTGAGGAGCGCGTCGCGCACGTCCTCGCGGGCGAGGAAGTCGGCGAGGTCGCCGGGCGGCACGTGCTCGATGGCCATCACCGAGATCCACTGGTGGCTGGTCTGCCCGTTGGCGGCGGCGTCGGGCACCAGCGCGGCCAGGAGGAGGGCGGTGAACATCGGGAGCTCCGCGGTCGCGCGAGGATAGCGCGGAGCGGGGCGTCTCGTCGCCAGCGCGGGGTGCGGTGGAGGTAGCCGGCCTGGCTACGGCAGGCGGAACAAGGTCAGGTCGCCGTCGAGGGCCTCCTGCATCGCGCCGGCCTCGCGCAGGGCGTGCTCGAAGGCCTCGGCGTTGCCGCCGAGCTCGTCCCGGTGGACCATGATCTGGGTGACGCCCGCGGCCTTGGCACCCGCGAAGTCGGGCGCGACCCGCTCGGCCTTCATCAGGGGGTCCCAGCTCGCGAAGGTCTCGAGCCAGGGCGCGGGGAGGGTGGCGGCGACCCCGTTGAAGTCGGGCGCCCACGGGGACGCCGCGCCGTGGTGGGCCTGGTAGTAGAGGAGGTACCGCGCGCGCGGCCGCGACCGGTTGATCTCGCCGGGCGCCATCGCGACGGGGCCCGGGATCTCCAGGAGCACGTCGCCGCGCACCTGGTCGTAGATGGCCGGCACCTCGGCGGGCGAGCCGGGGAGCACGAGCTCGACCCGGGACAGGAACATGCCCTCGAGGATCGGCAGCAACGCGAGCCAGGGGCGGCCGAGGCGATCGACGGCGAACCCCACGAGCGGCGCGAGGCAGAAGAGCGTGCCGGCGTGCCAGCGGTAAGGGAAACGGACGGCCTCCAGCACGGGGAGGTCGTACCAGGGACCGCGCCCCAACGAGAGCACCGCGCACGCGAGGGCGACGAGCGCGAAGCCGGGGCGGGCGCGCGCGGCGAGGCCGGCGAGGACGAGGGTGGAGACGCCCACCCAGGTGGTGATCGCGAACGGGTTGAGGCCGGGGAGCACGCCCGGCCCGACGAGATCGAGGGGCATGCCCATCGCGGCGCGGATCGTGTCCGGGAGGGGCGCGGCCGCCGAGAAGCCGCCCACGAACAGGAGGAGGAAGGGGGAGGCGAGGACGAGGCCGCCGCCCATCGAGATCCACGCGAGCCGCTCGCGCAGGCCCCAGGCGAGCGCGAGGAGGCACGCGACCATGCCGAGGTACCAGCTCGAGATGACGACGAGCGCGAACGCCGCGATGCTCCCGGCGCGCTCCTTGCGGAGCACGATCCACGCCCAGAGCGGGAGGGTCCACCCGTCGGTGCCCTCGACGATGCCCTCGACCGCGTAGCCGTGGAAGTAGGGCGAGGCCCCGTACACGCCCGCCGCCGCGAGCGCCCCCGCGACGCCGAGCCCGCCCGCCCGGAAGCAGCCGAAGGCCACCGCGACCGTGGCGAAGCGCGCCGCGAGCAGGGTGAGGTTGTACGCGAACGCGGCGCCGCCGAGCCAGAAGGCGGGGGTGCCCACCCAGCCGTGCAGAGGCGACGAGTAGTAGAACGGCATCCCGGCGGGCGCGCCGAGGGCGCTGGCGAAGGTCGGGAGGCCGGGCTGCTGGTCGGCGAACCACGCGAGGCCCCAGACGGAGGGGTAGAGGTCCGTGAACGGAGAGCCGAGGATCTCGCCGCGGAGGAGCGCCGGAAGCGCGGGGAGGAGCGCCCAGGCGGCCGCGAGCGCGAGGGCCGCGGGCCAGCCGGACTCACGGCGGGCAAACACCGTGGGCCACGTGATTGGCTCACGACCGAGGAAGCGCAGGGGACGTAGCTGGCGCGCCATTCCGACCGCCCATAAGCGGCAGGGATGCAACTTCCCAGCCTCCGCACGTTCGACGAGGACGCGGTCACCCAGGCCCGCGCGCACCTGGACCGCCTCACGAAGCCGCCGGGGAGCCTCGGAAAGCTCGAGGACCTCGCGGCGTGGTGGTGCGGCGCCACCGGCTACCCGGCCCGGATCCCCGCTCGCGCCCGGCTCTACACGTTCGCGGGGGACCACGGCGTCACCCAGGAGGGGGTCAGCCCGTACCCCTCCGCGGTCACCGTGCAGATGGTGCGCAACTTCCTCGCGGGGGGCGCGGCGGTCAACGTCTTCGCGCGCCACCACGGCGTCGAGCTCGGGGTGGTCGACGTGGGCGTCGCGGGGGACCTCTCGGGCGCCGCCGACACGCCGCACGCGCGCTTCCTCGACCGCCGCGTGCGCGCCGGCACCGGCAACATGGTCCGGGAGCTCGCGATGACGCGCGTGGAGGCGGAGGCCGCCGTGAACGTCGGCATCCGCCTCGCGATGGACGCGGCGGCCGAGGGCGTCGCCATCCTCGGCGCCGGCGAGATGGGCATCGGCAACTCGACCTCGGCCGCCGCCGTGCTCTCGGCGGTCGCGGCGATGCCGGGCAAGCTGACCGCCGGGCGCGGCACGGGCGTCGACGACGCGGGCCTCGCGCGCAAGGTCGCCGCCATCGACGCCGCCATCGCTCGGCACGACCCCGCTCGCGACGACGGCATCGGGATCCTCTCGGCGGTCGGCGGCTTCGAGATCGCCGCCATCGCGGGCCTGTGCATCGGCGGCGCCGCGACCGGCGTTCCGGTCCTGCTCGACGGCTTCATCTCGACCGCGGGCGGCCTCGTGGCCTCGGTGCTCGCGCCGGACAGCGTGCCGTTCTTCGCGGTGTCCCATCGCAGCGCCGAGAACGCGCACTGGGGGATGTGCCGCTACCTGCGCAAGGAGGCCCTCCACGACCTCGACATGAAGCTCGGGGAGGGGACCGGCGCCGTGCTGGCCATCGACAGCGTGCGGCTGGCGGCGAAGGTGCTCGGGGAGATGGCGACGTTCGAGGGGGCGGGGGTTTCGGGGAGGAACGCGTAGGCCCCCTTGCACCTGCACGACGGTGCCCGGCTCTCGGGCGCGAGGGACGCGCAATGGCGGCCGGCCCTGCCGGCCGGTCCCGCCCGGCTCGGCGGGCGGACCGAGCGGCTTCGCCGCGAGCCTGGAGCGGCCCGACCCCGGCGCTCGGGCCGGGGGCGCGCACATTCAGGCCTTCACCCGCCCGAAGCGGCCCGGCTCTCGGTGGCCGAGGGCTCCAGGCGCGCGGCCTCCTCGCGGAGGGACACCATCGAGAGGCCCTCGCGCCACCAGGCGATTGCGCCGACGGTCGCGACGGGGATGAAGCTGACCGCCCAGAACACGATGGCGAAGGCCTGGGCGGGCGCGGGGTCGAGGCCCCAGAGGACGAGCGTGGTCTCGATCGCGACGTGGAACACGCCGAAGAAGCCCGGCGCCTGGGGAAGCGCGACGGTGAGCGCGATCGCGACGGTCGTGAAGCAGGCCGCGGCGAAGGGGAGGTCGATGCCGAAGGCGAGGAACAACACGTAGATGGAGATGGCGCCGTTGAGCCAGTGCAGGAGCGACAGCGCGCCGGCCTGCCACAAGGCGCGGCGCGAGCGCACGCTCTCCAGGCCCAGCACGAACCCGTCGAAGAGGTACAGGAAGCGGTCGGCCACGGGGCGCGGCGCGATGGAGACGATGCGCGCGAAGATGTGCCGGGCGGCGTGCTCGCGCGCGGCGAGGGTCAGGAAGATGGCCATGCCGACCACGCCCGCGACGCCGAAGATGCTGCCGTAGAGCTTCAGGTTGGTGACCAGCTCCCCGTGCGCCTGCGCGTTCGCCGGGAGGATGAGCACCATGATGACCAGGACGCTGACGAGGCCGAGGATGTCGAACACGCGCTCGATGACCGCGACGGTGACGAGCGGGAGGATGGGCGTGCCGGTCTCCCGGGAGCCGAGCCATGGGCGCGCGAAGTCGCCCGCGCGGAAGGGGAGCACCACGTTGAGGGCCATCCCGATGACCGTGGCGATGAAGAGCCGCCAGGTCCGCGCCTGGGGTGCGAAGGGGCGGAGGAGCACCTTCCATCGCAACGTACGGATGATGAACTCGGTGAAGAGCACACTCGCCGAGAGGACGACCAGCGGGAGATTCACACCCTTCAACGCCCCGGCGACCTCGCCCCAGTGGGCACGGAGGATGAACCACAGGGTGAACCCGAGGCTGACCAGGAGACCAGGGAGGAGGCGCAGCAACCGCTTCGGCACGGCCCGACGATACCACGGGGCCCTCCGTGGCGCCCGGTCGCAGCATGCGCTACACGGGCCCCGCTTCAGGAGGTACGGTCGTGTCCTTTGACGCCGTCGGACTCGGTAACGCCATCATGGACGCGCTGGTGCGCGTAGACGACTCAGTGATCGCCGAGCTCGGGCTGACGCGCGGGCAGATGCACCCGGTCGACCATGCCACGTGGCACCGCGCCTACGAGCGCGTGCACGGCTACGGCATCGAGGTGTACTCCGGCGGATCCTGCGCGAACACCGTGCAGACGCTGGGCCTCCTCGGCGGACGCGTGCTGTACTGCGGCCAGATCGGGGACGACGCCTTCGGCGAGATGTACGCGAAGTCGATGCTGGAGGTCTGCGGTGTTCACGCGCTCCAAACTACACAGCTTCACGTCACCGGCAAGTGCCTCTCGCTGATCTCCACGCGGGACGGCGAGCGCACGATGCTCACCGACCTCGGCGCCGCCGTCCATCTGCCCTCGATCGGGACCTTCGCGGACCACGTCCGCAAGGCGAAGGTCCTGCACCTCACCGGCTACCTCTTCCTCGGGGGCCCGGTGCGGGACGCCGCGTACGAGGCGGCGGAGGTCGCGCGGGCCGCGGGTGTCCCCATCTCGCTCGACGTGGCGGACCCCTTCGTGGCGCGCACCGTCACCAAGGACATCCAGGAGCTCCTGGAGAAGTACGTCGACATCTGCTTCCTCAACCAGGAGGAGGCGGAGGTCGTCACCGGGCGCCCCGCGCACCTCGCGGTCGAAGAGCTCGGGAAGTCGTGCCCGACCGCCGTGGTCAAGCTCGGCGGGAATGGCTCGCTCGTGCGCCAGGACGGCGTCACCCACCGCATCCCCGTGTTCCCGGTCACCGTCGCGGACACGACGGGCGCGGGGGACGCCTACGCCGGCGGCTTCCTCTACGGCTGGCTTCACGGCTGGCCCGCGGAGCGCTGCGGCGAGCTCGGGTCACGCGTGGCGGCGCTCACGGTGTCGCAGGTCGGCGCGGTGTGCCGGAACCGCGAAGCCATCGCGACCGCCCGCTCGCTCGTGGTGGACCGGTGAACCTCCCCGTCGAGGTCATCGATGCCGTCCGCGCCAAGCGCTGCGTGATCTTCCTGGGCTCGCGCGCGACCCACGAGGCCGCGGAGCTAGTGGGCGCGACCTACCCGGACGCGAAGACGCTCGCGAAGGATCTCGGCTGGAAGAAGCCGAAGATCGTGCCCGGGCAGAAGCCCAAGGTCGTCCTCCCCTCGGTTGAGGAGGGGGCGGCGGCCTACGAGGCGGCCAACGGCCGTGCCGCCTTGGTGCGGGACCTCCAGGCGCGCATCGGCGCCGCCGACCTCGCGCCCACCGCCGCCCACACGGGTGCCTTGAAGCAGTTCCCGCTGCTGTTCACGACCTGCATGGACGACCTCCTCGAGCGCGCCGCCGCCGATCAGGGCGTGCGGCTCGACGTGCTCGGGCGCGCCGACAAGCTGCCGGAGAGCGACCCCACGCGCCGCGTGCTCGTGAAGCTCCGGGGCGGCTTCGAGCGGCCGGACAGCCTGATGCTGACGCCCGCGGACTTCGCGGCGCGGCCGGTCCCGGTCGACGTGAAGAAGCAGCTCCGCACGCTCGTGCGCAACCAGGTCATCCTGTTCGTCGGGTACCGCCCGGACGAAGAAGAATTCGAGCGCCTCTTCGGCGAGCTCTCCGACGCGTACGGGGGCGAGCTTCCGCGCTGTCACCTTGCGTCGGCGCAGGGCCCGATCGACGATTATCTGTGGCAGAAGTGGGTGTGGCGCGGTCTGCTGCTCTTCACTGCCGACCCCGTCGAGTGCCTCAACGAGCTGGAGAACCAGGTCCCATGATCACCCGCTACGTACGTGCGTTTTCCCAGGGAGCGCCGTTCTGGGCGGTCGATGAGGGGGGGATCTACCGGGTGCTGACCGCCGCGCCGTGGGAGCGCGGCGTGCCGACCGGGCAGGTGCGCCTGGGGCGGCTCCTCGCGCCCGTCGAGCCGGGGAAGATCGTCGGCATCGGGTCGAACTACCGCGATCACGCCGCCGAGATGGGCAAGCCCGTCCCCGCGGAGCCCAGGATCTTCCTGAAGGCGACCTCGGCGCTGATCGGGCCCGAGGAGCGCATCGAGATCCCGCCGCGGACCACCCGGGTGGACCACGAGGCCGAGCTCGGCATCGTGATCGGTCGGCGTTGCCGCCGCGTCTCCGCGGTCGACGCCATGGACTACGTGTTCGGGTACACCTGCGTCAACGACGTGACCGCGCGCGATTTCCAGAAGGCGGACGGCGTGTTCGCCCGCGCGAAGGGCTTCGACACGTTCTGCCCCGTCGGGCCCGCCGTCGTCACCGGGATCGACCCGCGCGCGCTGAAGGTGCGCTGCCTCGTGAACGACCAGGTGCGGCAGGACGGCACGACCGCCGACATGGTGTTCGATGTCGCCGCGCTCGTCGCGTACGTCTCGCAGATCATGACGCTGGAGCCGGGGGACCTCATCGCCACCGGCACGCCCGCCGGGGTCGGCCCGCTCGTCGCGGGGGACCGCGTGGTCGTGGAGATCGAGGGCATCGGCGCGCTCGCCAACGCCGTGGTCGATCGCGACGATCGATGATCGAGGCCTGGCGCAACGCCGCGGTCCTCGGCGGGATCACCGGGCTCCTGGTGATGCTGGCCCAGGTGCGGCGTCTGTGGAGCTGGTTGCCCGCGCTGGTCATCGCCGGGCTCGGCGTCGCCCTGTTCCTCGACGCGCTGGCGCCCAACTGGGCCCTCTCGTCGCTGCTCGCGGACGCCCCCTGGGGCGCGGCCATCGTGCTCGCCATCTGGGCGGCCCACGCCGATAGCGGCTGGCTCCGCGTGCGTGCCTGGCCCGCCGCGGTGCTCGCCACGGCCGTCTTCGGCGACCGCTTCGTCGCCGTCGGCCTCGCCCTGGCCGAGCCGGATCCCGCGCGCCGCGCCCGCCTCGTCATCGCGGCGAGCGGCGCATCCCTCGTCGGCGTGACCAGCGGCGCGGCGCCCCTCGTCCTCGGGTGGGGTGGGCCGGAATTCGTCGGGATGGGCCTCCTGCTCGCCGGGGTCGGCTTCGTCGGGGGAGGGGGCCCCGTGGTGCGCGCCCCGCCGGACCGCCGCCTCGCTGCCCGCGCGCTGCTGGTGCCGCTGCTCGGCGCGGTCGTCGTGTGGCTCGCGATGCTGAGCGGCGTGCTGGAGCTGATCGCGACGGGGCTCGAGCAGGTCCCGCTCCTCGCGCTGCCGCGAGGGGATCTGCTGGTCTACGGCGCGTCGGTCGTCGGCGGCGCCCTCGGGGACGAGGGGCTGCTCGCGCTGATCGCCCGGGAGATCGAGCTGCGCTCGCTGTCGATGCGCGGGGACGCGCTCCCCGTGGCCCTCCGGGCGGGCCTCGCGGTGGGCGGTGGCCTGCCGCTCCTCCTCATGAGCGGGAGCCGGCTCCGGGTCGGGGTCCCGCTGTGGCTCCTCCAAGTCGGGATGGTGACCGCATGGCTCTGGCTCCGCTGATCCTCCTCGTCGGCTGCGCGACGACCCCGCTGCATCCCGGCGAACCCGCGGTCGCGGGCGCGGTCGCGGCCGATCACCCGCTCGCGAGCCGCGCCGGCACGGATGTGCTCCAGGCGGGCGGGAACGCCGTCGACGCAGCGATCGCCGCCGCCCTGGCCTCCGGCGTGGTGCAGCCGACCGGCTCGGGGCTCGGTGGGGGCGGCTTCGCGGTCATCGTGAACCCCGACGGCAAGGCGACCACGCTGGACTTCCGCGAGGTCGCGCCCGCGGCCGCCACGCGCGACATGTTCCTGGCCGAGGGCGCGTCCAGCACGATCGGCGGGCTCGCGGTGGCCGTCCCCGCAGAGGGCATCGGCCTGGCGGAGCTGCACGAGCGGTTCGGCAAGGCGTCGCTCCAGGCGGTCGCGGGGCCCGCCATCGGCCATGCCGCGTCCGGCTTCGACACGGGCCCGCACCTCGCGGAGGGGCTCCTCCAGTCCCCCGACATGAGCGCGCTGTTCGGCCCCGGAAACGTGCGCGCGGGGCTCGCCGAGGCGCTCCGGGCGTGGGTCTCGACGGGGGGCGAGGCGTTCCGCAGCGGGTGGGTCGCCGAGGACATGGTCGACGCCGTCCGCAAGGCCGGGGGCGTCCTCACCCTCGCGGACCTCGCCGCGTACGCGCCCATCGAGCGGGACGCGCTCCGCGGCGAGTGGGCCGGCCGCACGGTGATCACGATGCCGCCGCCGTCCTCGGGGGGCATCGCGCTCCTCCAGATGGTCCGCGCCACCGAGGGCGTGCCGGGGGATGCCTGCGCCATCGAGGCCGCCAAGCATGCGATGGCCGACCGCGCCGCGTACGGGGGCGACCCCGCGTTCGTCCCCGTCGACGTGTCGCGCCTCCTCTCCGCCGAGCGCAACGCGGCGATCCGTGCCGATTGCGGGCCCACGACCTTCCCGCCCGAACACTACGCGCCCCCTGTCGCGCCGGTGCAGGACGCCGGCACGCTCCACATCAGCGTCATCGACGGCAACGGCATGGCGGTGGCGCTGACGACCACCGTCAACACGAGCTTCGGCAGCAAGGTCGTCGCTCCGAAGAGCGGCATCGTCCTCAACAACCAGATGGACGACTTCGCCGCGCGCCCGGGCACGCCGAACGCCTTCGGGCTCATCCAGGGCGAGTCCAACGCCGTCGCCCCGGGCAAGCGCCCGCTCTCGAGCATGACCCCCACGGTCGTCCTCGGCGCGGACGGCCGCCCCGAGCTCGCCGTGGGCGCGAGCGGCGGCCCCACCATCATCACCGCGACCTACCAGGTGATGCGCCACATGCTCGACGAGGGCCGATCCGCGCAGGCCGCGGTCGACGCCCTGCGGTGGCACCACCAGTGGCAGCCCAACGTGCTCTTCCTCGAGCCGGGGCACCCGGACAAGGCGGCGTCGGAGGCCCGGGGCCACACGATCAAGGAGATGCGGGCGTTCTCGGCGGTGCAGGTCGTCCGCCGCACGGCGACCGGCTTCGACGCGGCGTCGGATCCCCGCAAGCACGGCGCGCCGTCGGTCGTGCCGTAGGTCTAGTAGATGACCGGCGGCGGCCCGGGGTTCGGCCGCCCGTCGATCGATTCGAGCGCGGCGATGGCAGCCTTGGCGGCCTCCGCGATCTCGTCTTCGCTGCCGCCGAGGTAGACGCGGCCGAACGCGCCGAAGGAGATCATCTCCAGCACGTCGATGTTGGCGGCCTTCTCGGCCTCGTTCGTGGCGATGAGGGCGTAGCCGGCGGGGTGGACCTCCATCACGAAGAAGGTCTGTCCCTCGTCGATGAAGTTGCCGTGGCGCATCCGGTTCGTCATCTGGGCGTGGTACCCGGTGATTCCGGTGATGGTCTGCGCGCTCACGACGCGCGGCTTCAGCCGGTCGGTCGCCGAGAGCTGGAGGGCGTCGAGCACGGTGTCCCCCGCCGCGCGGACCTGCCCCTGGTCGAAGTGCTGGAGCTGCAGGCAGCCGAACTGCCGCTCGACGACCTGCATCCCGGGCGTGCAGCTCGTGCCCTTCAGGGCGATGTCCGTGACGAGGTTGATGTCCATCCCCGGCGCAACCTCGAAGAACAGGGCGGCCTGGTTCTTCAGGGGCATGTAGCCGCGGGAGACCGTGCCGAGGAAGGCGGCGGTCTGGGGCTGGAGGATGTCGATGTACGTGAAGCAGCGAAGCTCGATGTTCGTGGCCATGCCGCCGTTCTACCGACGCGGTGCGAGCGCGTCAATTGAGAGCGCTGTCATCGTCAGCGCGCCGGTGGGGCAGGCGGGCGCACATGCCGGTCCGCCCGCCTGTGTCTGGCAGCCGTCGCACTTGACCGCGATGTTCAGCGCCGTCACGCGCCGGATGGCCCGGTAGGAGCATGCGCTGATGCAGTGGCCGCAGCCGGTGCAGCGGTCCTCCAAAAGCTCGACGCGGCGGTCTGGGAAGCGCAGGAGCGCGTGGTGGGGGCACACCGCGATGCAGGGGCTGTCCGGGCAATGCACGCAGACGTTGAGGGTCGGGACATCCGCGACGATGCGCACCGCGAGGCGTCGGCGCTCCAGCACCACGTCGTCGTTCGGCGCGAGGCCGGTCAGCCCGTAGCGGGACTCCACACAAGCGACCTCACATGCGCCACACTTCGTGCACAACTGGGCGTCAAGAGCGGGGAAGCGCGCGGACATCGGCTCCTTACGTACACAGGCGATCGCCGTTGTGCTATGGTCGCGCCGCCAATAGAGGAGCTTCTCGTATGATCCGCATCGCTCTCCCCCTCTCGCTGCTCGCCCTCCTCTCCACGGGCTGCGACTCCGATTGCGCCGACACCTCGCGCGTCAACGGCACCTATGCGATGTGGCACACGGTCCTCAACGCGGGCGAGGGCGGCGCCACGGCGTCCGAGAACTACCCCACCTACGACGTGTTCATCAACGGCTGGTCCAAGTGGAAGATCAACTGGTCGGCCGGTAGTGACACGATCAACGCCGACATCACCGACGTGGCGGAGGCCCAGAGCGGCCCCGACGGCGTGGTCGGCACCGCCCAGGCCTTCTCCGGCTCGCTCACGTCCTCGGCGGAGGACTGCAACGTCTTCGCGATGCACATCGAGGGGAACTTCGAGACCACCGCGGACACGACCCACGCCTTCATCTACGACGCCGACGTGGTCTACATGGGCGACCACCTGAGCGGCACGTACTCCTACGCGGACACGTTCACGGGCACCGCGGAGGACGGCTCCTCGATCTCCGGGCAGCTCGAGAACGCGACGGGCGAGGTCTCCGGTACGCTCCAGATCGACGGGTTCGACACCGGCTTCTCGGACTAGCGCGGCGGCGCTCGGGCCCCGCACGAGGGGGCCCCGAACGCGTTAGAGGGCGCCGATGTACAACATCCTGATCGCGACCGGCGCCGCGGTGCTCGGCTACGTCCTTGGTGCCTGGGCTGCGGGGCCGATCGCGGGCTTCGTCCCGGCGCTGTTGGCATTCGTGGTCGTCTTCGTCCTGCTGGCGCGCCGCACGGGCAAGCAGCTCGAGGCCCTGTTCGGCGGCGCGATGCAGCTGCTCCAGGCGGGCAAGATCGACGAGGCGCGCGCCGCGTTGGAGGCCGCCATGCCGCTGGGGAAGTGGCAGATCCTCGTCACCGAGCAGATCCACTCCCAGCTCGGCTCGCTCGACTATCTCCAGGGGGTCGGGCACTCCGTCCAGAAGCAGGTCACGCAGTCGAAGGCCCGCTTCGCCTCCGGTCGGGCGCACCTCGAGAAGGCGTGGTCGCGCGACTGGCGCGCCAAGGCCACCCTCGCCGCGATCCATCACCGGGAGGGCCGCCCGGACGACGCCGTGACGGTCCTCGAGAAGGCAAGCGGCGCCGGGAAGGGCGAGGCCCTCTACTGGGCGCTGTACACCTTCGTCCTCAACGAGGCGAAGCGCCGCGACGAGGCCCTCCAGGTCATCGGGCGTGGGCTGGCCGAGCTGAAGGACCACAAGGCGCTGACCGAGATCCAGGAGGCCCTCGCGAACAAGCGGCGCCCCAACATGAAGGTCCTGGGGGACCCCTGGTTCCAGATGTTCCCCGAGGACATCCCCCGCGAGAAGTTGATGGAGATGCAGGGCATCAAGGCCCAGCCCCGCCCCCAGAAGACCTTCCCGCAGCCTCGCCGCTAAGGCCGCGGACTACTTCGTGAAGCTGCTCCGGTAGAGCTCGACTCCGGCGTCGTCGTAGAACACGCCCGTGAACGTGTTCCCGTCGAGCTCCACCCAGAGGAACCCGGTCGACGCCGTCTCGAAGTAGGTCGGGTTCGTCCCGCCCAGCATCGAGGCGCTGCTGCCGCCGCCGGAGACGAGGAACTGCATTCCGCAGCTCTCCTCCAGCCACTGGAGCGAGTGGTCGTGCCCCGCGAGGTACACGTCGGCCTGGCCGCACAGGTAATCGGTGAAGAAGGTCGCCACCTCGGTGCCGCTGCCGGCCATGCCGTCGTACTCGCCGGCGTTCCCGTGCGGACCGTTGGAGAGGTAGGGGTGGTGCCCCAGCACGATCCTCCAAGTGGTCGTGATCGCCGCGAGTTCGCCCGAAATCCACGCCTCCTGGTCCGCGCCGTGCCCCATCGTGATCGCGGTCGTGTCGATGCCGACGACGGTGAGGTCGCCTAGGGTCTCGGTGTAGTAGAGGTCCGGCATGACCCACTTCGACGAGACCGCGCTGTAGTCGACCTGGGCCTGGGCACGGGCGGTGTCGTACCCGCCGCCGCCGCCGCCGTAGTCGTGGTTGCCGAGGACCGGGTAGAAGTTGAACGCGAGGGCGGCGTAGGGGGTCTCGAACTTGGTCGTCCACTGGGCGTCCGCGGTGTCGGCGACGCCGCTCGGGTAGAAGTTGTCCCCGAGGTAGACCGCGAAGTCGCAACCCTGGGCGGCGCAGACCGTCGCGACCGCGTCCGCGACGGTCTGCTGGCTCCGCGCGCCGGTGCCGGCGTCGCCGAGGGCGACAAAGCGGATGGTGGTCGCGGCGGCGCCGGTGTCGGCGGTGTCACCGGTGTCCGCTGCGGTGTCGCCGGCCGTGCTCGTGTCGGCGGTGGCCGTGTCGGCGCTGTCCGTGTCGGCGGGCACGCCCGTGTCCGTGGTGCTGGTGTCGACGAGGGCGCCGGTGTCGGTGTCGACGAGGGAGGTGTCCACGTCGGTGTCGGTATCGACGCGGGCCGCGGTATCCGTGTCGGTGTCGGTGTCCACGGCGGCCCCGGTGTCCACGGCGGCCCCGGTGTCCGCAGCGGCCCCGGTGTCCACGGCGTCCGCAGCGGCCCCGGTGTCCACGACCGTGTCGGTCTCGCTGGTGCCGGTGTCCGTCCCGCTCGTGCCGGTCTCGGTCGTGTGGACGGGGGAGCCGGTGTCCTTCGAGCCGGTGTCGATGGAGACGGCCGTGTCGCTTGCCGTGTCGCCGGCGCTCGTGTCGACCGAGACGGCCGTGTCGCTTGCCGTGTCGCCGGCGCTCGTGTCGACCGAGACGCCCGTGTCGCTTGCCGTGTCGCCGGCGCTCGTGTCGACGGAGACGCCCGTGTCGCTTGCCGTGTCGCCGGCGCTCGTGTCGACGGAGACGCCCGTGTCGTCGGGAGCGCCCGTCTCGTCGGTGTCGGTCTGGCCGGTGTCGGTCTGGCCGGTGTCGCCCGTCTCGTCCGTATCGGAGACGCCGGTGTCATCGGTCTCGCCCGTCTCCGAGTCGGTCTCGCCCGTCTCCGAGTCGGTGTCCGCCGTGTCGTCGGCGGCCGTCTCGCGCCCGACGGGGCCGTCGATCAGCGGGGCGTCGACGGCGCCCGGGCCGATCGGGTCCACCGCGCAGCCGCCGACGAGGGCAAGGACGAGGCCCGGAACCAGGTCAGAAAGGCGGACAGGCAACCGAGCACGCTCCCGCCCGCATCGTACGTGAGCGGGCGGGAGCGTGCAACGAACGGGTGACGACCCGGCCGCGGATCAGTCGACGACGAGGACCTCGTCGCGGGACACCGCCCGGATGAGCTCGGCGAGGGCCGCGGCGCGCGTGGGATCCTCGGCGTGGACGGACTTGAGCTGCCCCACGAGGTCCTTCGCGCGCCGGAAGGCGCCCACGAGGTCCCCGCTGATGTCGGTCGGCGAGTCGATCGTCAGCATCATCTCGGAGAGGCTGCGGCCCTCGGCCCACATGCGTCCGAACGGGATCATGTCCGGGCACCAGGTGACGCCGATGCCGGTCAGCTCCTCGGCTCCGGTGACGATCGGGCCGAAGCGCAGCTTGTTGGCCTCACGCCCCAGGTTCAGGTCAGCGCCCTTCAGGGGGCGGAGCCGCACGTCGCGCCCAAACTCCTTGTTCACGGAGCAGAGGAGCCCGAAGAGCAGCGGCATCGGGAGCTCTTCGAGCAGCCCCGACAGCACGAGCTCCGTGACGAAGATTTCTTCGATCTGCACGTGGAGGAGGACGCGCGCGCCCGCCGCGAACGTGCCGTCGGCGTCGAGGTAGCCGACCTTCGTCAGGAACGCGACCTTGCGCTGGAACTCCTCCCAGCTCCGGTCCTCGATCGACCGGGCGCGCTCCTGCAGCCGGGTGACGTTCTTGCGGGCCTTCTTGCTCCCACCCTCGTCCTCCAACGCGCGCTCCAGGCGGCCGGCCTCGGCGAGATCGAGCGCGGCCTCGGCGCGCCGCGAGAAGGTGAGGAACGACTTGTCCACCACCTCGCGGATGCGCTCCTGCGGGCTCGAGTGCAGCAGGTTCACGATGGAGTTGAACGACAGGGAGAAGCTGGAGCGCACCGGCTCCGGCTCGCCGCGGAGGTACGCCTGGAGCTGCCCACGCGTCTCGTTCCAGTCCTCGTGGTCCATGCGGATGACGACATGGCCCACCTGGTCCATCCCGCGGCGCCCGGCACGACCGGCTTTCTGCATGAACTCGCGCGTCGTGAGCGGCCGGAGCGAGTGGCCGTCGAACTTGCGGAGGCCGTCGAACACCACGGAGCGCGCGGGCATGTTGATGCCGAGCGCGAAGGTGCTGGTGCAGTAGAGGATCTTGATGAGGCGCTTCTCGTAGAGCTCCTCGACGAGCGCCTTCAGCAGGACGTTGACGCCCGCGTGGTGGTAGGCGATGCCGCGCTCGTAGAGCCCGCGGAGCTCGTCATCGAGGACCTTTCCGGCGTCGGTGCGCGCGAAGGCGTCGAGCTCCGCGGTCATACGCGCCTGCTCGTCCTTGTCGAGCAACGAGCGGCGGAGCCGGCCGCCGAGGCTGCGGGCGTAGAGCTCCGTCGTCTTGCGGCTGAACGAGAAGTAGAGGCAGGGGAGCAGGTCGTGCTCGCGCAGGTGGTCGAAGACGTCGGTGTGCGAGGTGGACGGCCCCAGGCGCGGGGTCCGGCCCCGCCGTTGGCCGCGGTCGTCCCCGCGGTGCCGCCCACGCCCCTGATCGGCGGCGCGGGCAAGCTCCTTCTGGTGCTGCCGCTCCCACCGCTGGTGGGCCTTGTCGAAGTCGGCCGGGTGGAGGAGGCCGTCGTCGAGGTTGCAGATCCACGCCTGGAGCGGCACCGAGCGCTTGGTCTCCTGGACGACCTCGACGGTCTGGCCGCGCACCGCGGACATCCACTCGGCGAACGCACGCATGTTCTGCAGCGTCGCGGAGAGCCCGAGGACCTGCACGTGCGGCGGCAGGTAGATGAGGAGCTCTTCCCAGGTGGTGCCGCGCTCGCGGTCGTCGAGGAAGTGGATCTCGTCGATCACCACCGCGTCGAGCTGGGGGAGTGTCTCCCCCTGGAGGAGCATGTTGCGCAGGATCTCGGTCGTCATCACGCGGCAGGGGGCATCGCGGCGGATGACGAGGTCTCCGGTGAGGAGCCCCACCTTTTCCTCGCCATGCAGGCGCGTGTAGTCGCGAAACTTCTGGTTCGACAGCGCCTTGATGGGCGCCGTGTAGATGACGTCACGCCCGCGCGCGAGCGCCCGATCGACCACGAAGTCGGCGATGATCGTCTTGCCGGTGCCCGTCGGTGCACAAACGAGCACGGGCTTCCCAGCGTCGAGCGCCTCGATGGCGGTCTGCTGGAAGGGATCGAGTGTCAGTCCGCGGTGTTGCATGCGGGCGACAGCTAACCGATCTTTTTCCTGTGTGGAACGCCACAGCGGCTACCGCGATGCGAACCGGGGGCTACCGCGATGCGAACCGGGGCAGCGGAGCCGCGTTTGGAAGGACCCGAGCTGGCGATCGGGCACGGAGGCCAAAACGGGAAATCGCCACCTACGCAGGTTTGTGGCCTGTATAGGTGGCGACGATGGTAGTCCCAACGGGATTCGAACCCGTGTCTGTGCCGTGAGAGGGCACTGTCCTAGGCCTCTAGACGATGGGACCGAAGGGGTCCTGAGGCGTTCCGGGAGGCCAAATGCCCGGATGCCGACGAGCGACGATTCAGACGGTCCCTGGGGGGCTTGACCGCCCCTCGTTCCTTGGGGGAGACGAGGGGCGTCAGTGGTAGTCCCAACGGGATTCGAACCCGTGTCTGTGCCGTGAGAGGGCACTGTCCTGGGCCTCTAGACGATGGGACCGTCTAAATCGTATTCGAGATGGTTGGGGTGCTAGGGGTCGAACCTAGAGTCTTCAGGGCCAGAACCTGACGTGTTGCCGATTACACTACACCCCACCGGCGGCGCTACATTATGGGATCGGGCGCGCAGCGTCAAGGCTCTCGTCGCGACCCCGACCGGAATTCTCGAGGCCCGCGCATCCGCGGCGCGGTCAGGGGTACTGGTCGAGCACGACGCCGTACGGTTGGCTGATCGTGTTCACGGTCTGGAAGAACTTCTCTTCGTCGAGCTTCGACTGGAGGTTCCGCTTGCGGGCGGCGTCGAACGCGGTCGGGTCGTTCTGGGCCCAGGCGTCGCTCATCGCGTGGTACGAGGCCGCGCGCTCGGTCCACGCCCGCACGAGGAGGGTGTGGGCCTCGCCCAGCTGCGGGGTGACCGGCTCGATCTGCTCGGCCTCGACGCGCAGCTGGTCGGCCGCGGGCGAGATCTCGGTGGCGAGGCGCTCGGCGATCTTGGCGGCGTCGGTGTCGCCTTTCTTGACCTTCGAGGCGACGTCGAGGAAGCCCTGCGCCAACACGAGGTTCTTCGCCAACAAGGGGCGCATGGCGTCGTTGTAGGCGGTGACGTCTTGCTGGACCGGGTCTGTGCCGCACCCGGCGAGCAGGGCGATTAGGAGGGCGAAGGGCGACATGCGAACGGTCGTAGCGCCCTCCCGGAGGATTGTGAAGGCTCTCCAACAACTCGTCGTCCGTGCGCGCTCTCGCCTGCGAGAAGGGCGTGCGCTCGCGGGGCTCGGCGGACGGCCCGCGCGCCTCGTGCTCCGGCTCGACGATCTGGACGCGCCCGGGCCCACGCCGACGGAGACGCTGACCCTCGACAACTGGTACGACGCGATCGTCCGCGTGGTCGAGTGGTCCGGCCCGCTCCCGACCCACCTCGTGGCCCGCGCGGACCACCGCTTCCTCGCGGACCTCGTGCGCTTCACCCACCGCCTCGAGTGCCCGACGACCCTCACCACGACCGCGGTGGGGCTCACGCAACGCCGGGCGGACGAACTCGTCGACTGCGGGCTCGAGCGCGTCGCGGTGCGGGTCGCCGGGGTGACGGACGCGACCCAGCAGGCGGTCCTCGGAGAGAGCGTCGCGGACACCCGCCGCGCGATCGCCGCGCTCTTCGCCGCGCGGGTCTCGCGCGGGGCGCCCCTGGACATCGTCTTGGAGGTGCCGTTCGACGCACGGACGGGCTCCGAGCTGCGCGCCCTCCACGAGGAGGCCCGCACGGTGGGGGTCGACGGTGTGCGTGTCGCGGCGCCCTGGCGCGGCGGCCCGTTCGGAGCAGGCGAGCTCGACGCGCTCGCCTGGCACGCGAGCCAACCGGAGCCCTTCCGTCGTACGCCGGCCGAGCTCCTCGAAGCCGTCCGCGCGTGGAAGGGGGACGGCCCGGGCGCCGCGCGGGTTCGCGGGACCTGCCCGGTCGGCGCGCTCCGCCTGGAGATCCTCCCGGACGGGTCGCTCCAATCCTGCCCGTTCAAGGGGGACCGCGCGCGGGTCGCCGACACCATGGCCCCGGCCTGGGAGGCCCTCGCGGCCCACCGGACGGCCATCCGCGGCTGTGACCGTGCCTGCTCGCACCCCCAGCTGACCGCTTGACGAGGGGGGTGGCGTGCGATAACGCGCGCCGCTCTGTTCCCTTGACCGGTTGGAACATCCAGGAGCTGTCGTGTCGTTTCCCGTCGTCCCGCTCGAGTCCATCCCCACCCACGGTCTGACCGTGCAGGTGCAGGATTGGGGGCGCGCGGCATGCGGGGAGGGGCTCGGTGGTGAGGCCGGCGCCGTCAGCGGCCACCTCGTGGTGACGCGGCAGGGGCGGCACATCCTGGTGAGCGGGACGCTCGAAGGCTCCGCCACCGTGGTGTGCGATCGCTGCGCGGAGCCGCTGCGCTTCACCGTCGCGGGGGAGGTCGACTGCGTCTACATCCCTCGGGACGAGGTCGCGGCCCAGCCTGTCGACGAGGAGCCCCCGGAAGAGGCGCGCGAGGAGGGCGAGTACGACGGTGTCGAGCTCGATCTCGTCCACGTCGTCCGTGAGTTCTTCGCGCTCGAGCGCCCGGCGCGCATCCTCTGCGGCGATCTCGATCCCGCCGCGGACGCCGCCTGCCTCGAGCGGTTCCGGACCCGGGCCGCACTCGCCCCTGCCCCACCTGATCCCCGTTTCTCCGTGCTCAAGGGCGTCAAGCCCACCCGTTAGGAGTTTCTCATGGCCGTTCCCAAGAAGCGCGTCTCCCGTCGTGCCCGCGACACCCGCCGCGCCCACGACTTCCTCGTTGCCACCGCCGCCACCGAGACCTGCCCGGCCTGCGCCGGCACCAAGCTCCGCCACCACGTGTGCCCGTCCTGCGGCACGTACCGTGGCCGCAAGGTGTTCGCGGACAACGACGAGGCCGTCGCGTCGGCCGAGTAGTCAATGGCGGATCCGCGTGCCGTCGCGCTCGACGCGTTCGGGGGTGATAACGCCCCGGACGCCATCCTTGCCGGGGCTGAGCTCGCGGCACGCCAGGGCGTGCCCGTCATCCTGGTGGGAGACGCCGATCGCCTCCGTGGGAAGGTCCCACGGGGGATGACTGTCGTCCATGCTCCCGACGTCGTGGAGATGGACGAACCCGCATCCACGCCGTTGCGGAAGAAGCCCGGTGCGTCGATTCGGCGCATCTTCGAGCTCGTGCGCGAGGGCCAGGCCCTGGGCGCCGTCACCTGCGGTCACTCCGGTGCCGCCATGGCTAGCGCGTTGCACGTGCTCGGGCCCATCCCCGGTATCGAGCGCCCGCCGCTCGCCACTGTCGTGCCCCGAAAGGACGGCGGCCAGCTCGTCCTGGTCGATCTTGGCGCGAACGTGGACTGCAAGCCGCACCACCTCGCCCAGTTCGCGGTGTTGGGGGACGCCTACGCGCGCGTCGTCCTGGGCCTGAAGGACCCCCGTGTCGGGCTCCTGGCCAACGGCGAGGAGCGCGGGAAGGGGAACACCCAGGTCCGCGCCGCCTGGCCGGAGCTCGAGGCCCTTCCGCTCAACTTCATCGGGAACGTCGAGCCGCTCGGGGCTCTCCGCGGCGAGTGCGACGTGCTCGTGTGCGACGGCTTCGTCGGCAACGTGATGTTGAAGACGGTGGAAGGCACGGTCGAGGTCGTCGGGCGCGTGTTGCGGGACGAGATCCGTCGCCGCCCGGGCGCCCAGCTCGGCGCGTGGCTCCTCCAGGGCGCGATCCGCCGGTTTCGCCAGCGTACTGCGTACGACGCCGTCGGCGGCGCCCTCCTCCTCGGGGTGGGGGGCATCGCGGTGGTGGGGCACGGCCGGGCGGATCCCCGGGCGGTCGCCAGCGCCCTCCGCTACGCGCGTTCCTGCGCGGAGGCGGGGCTCCTGCCCGCGTTGCGGCACCTCGTCGAGCAGCGCCTCCCGCGTGACGGGACTGGAAACAGCCGTTGAGCATCGCGAATCAGGTTTATTCCCGAAATGGCCTGACATTGACGCGCACTGAAGTCAGGGCGGAGTAGCTTTCGTGCGCGGGCTCGGATAGAAAGCGCGGCCCCGCCGGGAGAAGCCCTATGGCCACTGAAGAGATTGTCCGTCGCGTCAAGGATCTGATCGCCGAATCGCTCGGCGTGAACCCCACCGAGGTCATCCCGGATGCGTCGTTCATCGACGATCTGGGCGCCGACTCGTTGGACATCGTCGAGCTCGTGATGGCGATCGAAAAGGAGTTCGGGATCGAGATCCCGGATGAGGACGCCGAGAAGATCTCCACGGTGCAAGACGCCGTGGACTACATCCAGAACAAGGCCCACTAGGCAGGGTTCCGGAGGACTGGTGGCCCGTCGCGTCGTCATTACGGGACTTGGCGCGGTCACGCCGGTCGGGGCGGACGCTACGTCCACCTGGGCCGCGATGTGCGAGGCGCGCTCAGGTGTCACGCTCGTCAGCCGCTTCGACACCGCCGGGTTCCCCGTGCGGATCGCTGCCGAGGTCAAGAACTTCGATGGCGAGGCCCATCTTGGGCGGAAGCTCGCAAAGCGCCTGGACCTGTTCGCCCAATACGCCCTGGTCGCGACGAACGAGGCCTGCAAGCACGCAGGCATCGCGCGTCGGGACGGGGGGGACCCGCGTCTCGGGGTCTACGTCGGCACCGGCATCGGCGGGCTCCAGGAGATCGTCCTCGGCGCGCGCATGTTCGACGCCGAGGGATACCGCGGCCTGTCGCCGTTCTTCATCCCGCGCGCGCTGACCAACCTCGCCGCCGGGCACATCGCCATCGAGTACGGTGCGCAGGGCCCCAGCCTCTGCGTGACCACCGCGTGCGCGACCGGAAACCACAGCATCGGCGAGGCCTGGCGCGCGATCCGCTACGGAGACGCCGACGTGGTCGTCGCCGGCGGCTCCGAGGCCGCGATCACGCCCGTCGGCATCGCAGGCTTCATGGTCATGAAGGCGCTCTCGAAGCGCAACGACGACCCCTCCACCGCCTGCCGCCCTTTCGACAACGAGCGGGACGGCTTCGTGATGGGGGAGGGGGCCGGCATCGTCATCCTCGAAGAGCTCGAGCACGCCCGCGCGCGCGGCGTCGAGATCCTCGCGGAGCTCGTCGGCTACTCGCTCACGAACGACGCCCACCACGACACGGCCCCCGCGCCGGGCGGCGCCGGGGCGGTCCGCTGCATGCGGCTGGCGCTGGCCTCCGCCGGGGTCGACCCCACCGAGGTCGACTACATCAACGCCCACGGCACGTCGACCCCGCAGAACGACTCGAGCGAGACCCAGGCCATCAAGACCGTCTTCGGAGATCACGCCCGTCGCGTCCTGATCTCCAGCACGAAGGGTGTCACCGGCCACCTCCTCGGTGCCGCGGGTGGCGTCGAGGCCGTCGCGGCCGTCCGCGCGCTCCATTCGGGCGTGGTGCCGCCGACGGCAAACCTCGTGAACCCGGACCCCGCGTGCGATCTGGACTACGTCCCCGGCGTCGCCCGCAAGGCGAACCCGCGGATCGTGGTGTCCAATGCATTCGGGTTCGGCGGCACGAACGCGAGTCTGGTGTTCCGTCGCTGGGAGGAATGATCATGCGCATCGTGGCAGGCTCCGATCATGCGGGCCTCGCGCTCAAGGACCATCTCGTCGCCCGGCTCCGCGCCCAGGGGCACGAGGTCACCGATGTCGGCACGACCACGGCCGCCTCGTGTGACTACCCGGACTACGCCGTGGCCGTCGGGCACGCCGTGGCCGAAGGGCAGGCCGAGCGGGGGCTCCTCGTGTGCGGCACGGGTCAGGGCATGGCGATGACCGCCAACCGGATCCCCGGCATCCGCGCTGCGGTCGTGGCCGATACCTTCAGCGCCCGGTCCACTCGCGCCCACAACGACGCCAACGTGCTCTGTCTCGGGCAGCGCGTCGTCGGTGCCGGGCTCGCCGAGGACATCGTGGACGCCTTCCTCAGCGTTCCGTTCGAGGGCGGGCGGCACGCGGGGCGCGTAGCGAAGATGATGGGGAACGAAGGGGGGAAGCCATGAGCATCGCACGACAGGACCCGGAGATCTTCCAGGCGATGGAGGCCGAGCGCTTCCGCCAGCAGGAGGAGCTCGAGCTCATCGCCTCGGAGAACTACGTCTCCGCCGACGTGCTGGAGGCCATGGGCTCCGTGCTCACCAACAAGTACGCCGAGGGCCTCCCGGGAAAGCGCTACTACGGCGGCTGCCAGCACGTCGACGTCGTCGAGGAGATCGCGCGCACCCGCGCCATCGCGCTCTTCAGCGGGAGCGAGGGCGTCAACGTCCAGCCCCACTCCGGCGCCCAGGCCAACGCGGCGGTCTACCTCGCGGCGTTGAAGGCGGGGGAGACGATCCTCGGCCTCGACCTCTCGAACGGCGGCCACCTCACCCACGGCTCGCCCGCCAACTCCAGCGGCAAGCTCTACCGGGCCGTGCACTACAAGGTGGACGACGGCGGCCGGATCGACCTCGACCAGGTGCGGGAGATCGCCCAGCGCGAGCGTCCGCGGCTCATCATGACGGGCGCGAGCGCGTACCCCCGCCACTGGGATTGGGCGGCGTTCCGCTCCATCGCGGACGAGGTGGGCGCCATCCTCGTGGCCGACATCGCCCACGTGGCCGGCCTCGTCGCGACGGGCCTGCACCCCACGCCGTTCGGCCACTGCGACTACGTCACGACCACCACCCACAAGACCCTCCGCGGTCCCCGCGGCGGCATGGCGTTCGCGCGCGCGGACCTCATGAAGGGCCTCAACTCCGCGGTGTTCCCGGGCACCCAGGGCGGGCCGCTCATGCACGTGATCGCGGCCAAGGCCGTCGCCTTCCGTGAAGCGTTGGACCCCTCCTTCACCGTCTACCAGCGCCAGGTGCTCGCGAACGCACAGGCGATGGCGACGCGCCTCACGGAGCGCGGATTCCGCCTCGTCAGCGGCGGGACCGACAACCACCTCATGCTCATCGACCTGTCGGACGCCCCCTACAGCGGCAAGGACGCCGAGGCTGTGCTGGGACAGGTCGGCATCACGGTGAACAAGAACACCGTCCCGAACGAGAAACGCAGCCCGTTCGTCACGAGCGGCATCCGCGTCGGCACGCCCGCGATGACCACGCGCGGGCTTGGCACCGAGGACGCCGGGCGCGTGGCGGACCTCATCGCAGACGCCCTCGACAACCGGGAAGCCCCCAGCCGCTTGGACGCCGTCCGCGCCGAAGTGCACGCCCTGTGTGCCCGCCACCCCGTGCCCGCGTAGCGGAGCGCCCTTCGCTCCGGCGGGCCTTGTTTCGGGTTCACGTCCACGGGGAAGGGTAGGAGAGACATTCCCCGATGATGTGCCCGGCCTGCCAGCACGAAGACACCAAGGTCGTCGACTCCCGTGACGCCGGTGATTGCACGCGTCGCCGTCGTGAGTGCCTCGCGTGCGGTGCTCGATTCACCACCTTCGAACGCGTCGAGTTCCGCCTGCCGACCCTGGTCAAGCGAGACGGGCGGCGCCAGGTCTTCAACCGGGAGAAGCTGCTCGCGGGGTTGCGCCTCGCGTGTCGCAAGCGGCCGGTCACGGAGGAGCAGCTCGACTCGTTGATCTCGCAGGTCGAACGCGAGTTGGCGAAGCGGCCGGACCGCGATCTCTCGACCGCCGACCTGGGCGCGATGGCGCTGCGCGAACTGCAGGCCCTCGATCACGTCGCGTACCTGCGGTTCGCGTCGGTCTACCATGCGGTCGGCAGCCCGGAGGACTTCCTGGAGGTCCTCCGGCCGGTGCTGGAGCGGCGGTGACCGACTGGCGGGGGATGGGACACGCGCTGGACGTCGCGCGACGGGCAGCGGGGCGCACGTCTCCGAACCCCATGGTGGGCGCCGTCGTCGTGCGGGAGGGTCTCGTCCTCGCGGAAGGGTGGACCCAACCGCCGGGCGAGGACCACGCCGAGCCGCACGCGCTCAAGCGGATCGGCGGCCGCGCCGAGGGTGCCACGATGTACGTGGTCCTGGAGCCCTGCTGTCACTGGGGCCGCACGCCCCCCTGCACGGACGCCATCGTCAAGAGCGGCATCCGCCGCGTCGTCATCGGGACCGTGGACCCCTTCCCGCTCGTCTCCGGGCGCGGCATCCGGACGCTCCGCGACGCGGGGATCGAGGTCGTGGTGGGGGTCCGCGAGCAGGAGTGCCAGCGCCTCAACCGCGGCTTCCTGAAGGCGGTCACGCGCGGCCTCCCCGAGGTGACGCTGAAGGCCGGCATCTCGTTGGACGGGCGGATCGCGTCCGAGCTCGGCGAGAGCCGCTGGATCACCGGGCCCGCGGCACGGGAGCGGGCGCATGGCCTGCGGAACACCCACGATGCCGTGATGGTCGGCATCGGGACGGTCCTCGCGGACGACTGCGCGCTCGACACGCGGCTCCCGACGGGTCGGAACGCGGTGCCGGTCATCCTCGACAGCCGCCTCCGCACGCCTCCGGACGCCCGGGTGCTGCACGCGGGCCGTCGGCCGTTGATCCTCTGCGGAGAGGACGCGCCCCTCGTCGATCTCCCCGCGGACATCGTCCGACTGCCGGTCGGCCCGGGCGGGGTAAACCTCGAGGCCGCGCTGCGCGCGATCGTGGCGCGGGGACACCACCACCTGCTCGTCGAGGGCGGAGGCACCGTGCACCGGGCGCTCCTCGGCGCCGATCTCGTCGACCGGATCGAGCTCTTCATGAACGGGCGCGTGCTCGCCGGGGGGCCAGGGTTCGCGTCCGGCCCGGGGTTCAGCCTCGCGGACGCACCCGCGTTCCGGTTCGTGTCGAGCGAGCCCGTCGGAGATGACCTGCACATCGCGCTCGAGCGCGGGGAGGGCTGATGTTCACCGGTCTGGTCGAGGCGCGCGGCACCGTCCGCAGCGTCACCGCGCACGGGGGCGGCAAGGTGTTGTGGATCGCCGCGCCGCTCGAGGCGTTCGTCCTCGGGGAGTCGATCGCCTGCGACGGCGTCTGCCTCACCGTCGAGGCCTTCGAGCTCGGGGCGTTCCAGGTGACCGCCGGGGAGGAGACACTCCGCCGCACCACCTTCGCGGACGTCGCGCCGGGCCGCGTCCTCCACCTGGAACGGGCCATGCGGGTGGGCGACCGCCTGGGCGGTCACATCGTGCAAGGCCACGTGGATGGTGTCGGGCGCGTACGCGCGGTCACGCCGGGGCCACAATGGACCCGCATCGACGTGGATGTGCCGGCCGAACTCTCCAGGTACCTCGTGGAGAAGGGCAGCGTCTGCATCGATGGCGTCAGCCTAACGGTGAATGGGATAGACCGTTCGGGCTTTCATGTAGGGATCGTTCCGCACACGCTCCAGATGACCAACCTCGGCGCGTTCCGCACGGGGCACCCGGTCAATCTGGAAGTTGACATCCTCGCCAAGTACGTCGAGCGCCTCCTGGGCGCACGCGGGGGCGGCGTGGATCTCCCGCTGCTCCGTGCGGCGGGCTTCACCCGGGAGTGAGGATGGAATTCGAAGTGATGGCGCCGGACCCCGAGCGCCGCGTGCAGACCGCCATCGAGGACATCCAGGCCGGGCGGATGGTGATCCTCGTCGACGACGAGGATCGCGAGAACGAGGGCGATCTCACGATGGCGGCCGCGAAGGTCACCCCCGAGGCGATCAACTTCATGGCCAAGCATGGCCGTGGGCTCATCTGTCTCACGCTCACCGAAGAGCGGGTGGCGGAGCTGAACCTCCCGATGATGGCGACGAACAACAAGTCTCCGTTCGCGACGGCCTTCACCGTCTCGATCGAGGCGCGCGAGGGCGTCTCCACCGGCATCTCCGCCGCGGATCGCGCCCACACCACGCTCGTCGCGATCGATCCCGCGATGGGACCGAACGACCTCATCTCGCCGGGGCACGTCTTCCCGCTCCGGGCGCGGGACGGCGGCGTGCTCGTGCGCACGGGGCAGACGGAGGGATCCGTCGATCTCGCCCGGCTCGCCGGCCTGCCCCCCTCGGGCGTGATCTGCGAGATCATGAACGACGACGGCACGATGGCGCGCCTCTCGGACCTCGAGCGCTTCTCGGCCACCCACCGCCTCCACATCGTCACCGTCGCGGACCTCGTGCGGTGGCGGCTCCGCAACGAGCGGCTCGTCCGGCGTGTCCTCGACACGCCGATGCCGACCGAGGAGTTCGGCGAGCTGAAGGCCACCGTATTCCAGGACACCGCGGGCGGTCTCCACCTGGCGCTCTCCGTCGGGGACCTCGCCGGCGGCCCGGTCCTCGCGCGGATCCAGTCCAGCACGGGCCCGGTGGACGTGTTCCGGGTGCTCACGTCCGACTCGAGCGAGCAGCTCCGCGCGGCCCTCGGCCACATCACCGCCGAGGGGCGGGGCGTCCTGCTCTACCTCAACATCGACGGCGGCCCGACCCCCGCGGCGTTCGTCGCACGGCTCCGCGAGCACCTCGTGCCCGACGCGTCCCCGGCCGGCGAGGGCGACAAGCTCCGCGCGCTCGGGACGGGGGCCCAGATCCTGGTAGACCTCGGGGTTCGCGAGCTCCGCCTGCTCACGAACAATCCCAGGAAGATCGTGGGCCTCGAGGGCTTCGGCCTGCGGGTGGTCGAGCGAATCCCGCTCCGTGCCGAGCCGCGCCCGGATAGAAGTGCGTTCCTCGAATCAAGGCGTCAACAGCTCGGTCACCTGCTCGAGCGCTGAGCCCTCGGAGTCCTCGTGCCCCGTACCGTCGAAGGCAATCTCCTCGACGTTTCCGGTCGCTACGCCATCGTGGCCGCCCGGTTCAACGACTTCATCACGTCTCGCCTCGTGGACGGGGCGCTGCACGCGCTCGCCCGTCACGGGGTCGACACCGCCGAGCTTCCCGTGGTGTGGGTCCCTGGCGCATACGAGCTCCCGCTCGTGTGCCAGAAGCTCGCCGCCTCCGGCAAGTACGACGCCGTCATCGCCCTCGGCTGCGTGATCCGCGGCGGAACCCCCCACTTCGACTACGTCGCGGGGGAGGCCGCCAAGGGCGTCGCCTCGGCGTCCTGGTCGACCGGTGTGCCCGTGATCTTCGGTGTGCTTACTACCGACAGCATCGAGCAGGCCATCGAACGGGCCGGAACGAAGATGGGGAACAAGGGGGCCGAGGCGGCCATGTCGGCGGTGGAAATGGTGAACCTGCTTCGCGTGCTGGCGAACTGATGGTCGGTCGGCGCCGAGCACGGGAATTCGCGCTGCAGGCGCTCTACGCGGTCGATCTCGGCGGCGGGAGCGGGGCTGCGGCTTTATCTGGCCTGTGGGCCGGACGCCTGGATGACGAGGACGAGGTGAGTGAGCCCATCTCCCACGAGGAGATGGAGTTCGCCCAGGAGCTGGTACGCGGTGTGTTGGAGGGGCGGGAGGCCATCGACACCCGCATCGAGGCCGCGAGCCTGCACTGGCGCCTGCCCCGCATGCCCATGGTGGACCGAAACATCCTCCGCGTCGGAGCGCACGAGATCGTGTCCCGCGCGGACATCCCGGCCTCCGTCAGCATCAACGAGGCCATCGAGCTCGCGAAGCGCTTCGGCGGGGCCGAGTCCCGGGCCTTCGTGAACGGCATCCTGGACCGCATCGCTGCCGACGCCGGGCGCGGGGGCCGTCGTCCCCGGCGGTCCTGAGCGTGTCGGAGCCGACCGGGGCGTCGCCCCTCACGCTGCGGGACATCCAGGCGCGCGTCGACACGTGGATCGCGAACAACGGCGGCTATTGGCCTGAGTTGTCCATGCTCGCGCGCTTGACGGAGGAGACCGGCGAAGTCGCCCGGGAGTACAACCACCGCTTCGGCGCCAAGAAGAAGAAGGCGAGCGAAGGGGAGGCGGATCTCGCGCTCGAGCTGGCCGACGTGCTGTTCATCCTCGTGTGCATGGCCAACCAGCAGGGCATCGACCTCGATGACGCCCTGAGCCAGACGCTCGAGAAGTACCGCATCCGGGACGCCGGGCGCTTCGGGTAGGTCCGGGCGCTCGTTGGACGCCGCGCACGGCCTGCGCTGGCCCGGCCCCATCGTCGAACGCTGCGAGCGTGCTTACAGACAACACGCTCGTTTCCGACCAGACTGATCCCCATACAGGAGCCCACATGGAAGCCATCACCATCGGCAACACCAAGGTCGACGTCGCCGCCTCGAAGGACCTGCCCGCGGTCGTCCTCGAAGCCAACGCCATCGCCCACATCAAGCGCCTGCTCGCCGAGAACGACATGCCCGGGTTCGGCCTGCGCTACGGGCTCCAGGGCGGGGGATGCTCGGGCTACAGCTACCTGATGGAGTTCGAAGAGGCTCCGCAGGCCGAGGACGAGGTCTTCGAGTTCGACGGCGTGCGCGTCTTCATGAATCCGCTGCACATCGAGTACCTGCGCGGCTCGACGATCGACTACTCCGACACCCTCATCGGCGCCGGCTTCCAGATCAAGAACCCGAACGTGAAGCGGCAGTGCGGCTGCGGTTCGAGTTTCGACGTTTAGCACGGGGGCTTCGTGGCGCGGGTGGAGTTTGCCGACCTGGAACGGGTGGTCGAGGCCGCCGTAGGGTCGACCCTGCTGGAGGTGTGTGACGCCCATGGTCTCCCCATGGAGACCGCGTGTGGCGGCTTCGCCGCGTGCAACTCCTGCCGGGTCCGCGTAATCGCAGGCACCCTGTCGCCGGTGGAGGACGTGGAGGAGCCCTTCCTCGACGCTCCGGACCAACGGCTGGGCTGCCAGGCCCGGGTGGTCGTGGATGTGACCGTGCGTCTCGATCCTGGCGCGTGAAGAGCAAACCAGCATTCGGGCGCCCGCCAACCCTTGACGCCGGCAGCTCCGCAACATAATAGGGTGCGTCCCGCAGGGCGGTATGTCGTCTGGCGGTCTTCTTGGCCAAGTAGCTCAGTTGGTAGAGCAGGGGACTGAAAATCCCCGTGTCGGCGGTTCAACTCCGTCCTTGGCCACCCTCCTCTTTTTGATCCTGGTGCCGGCCATGGCCGCGTGCGCCTCGGATCCCTGTAATGCGCTGTGCCTCAATGTGGCCCTTGGGTTGGACGAGTGCCTCCCCGGGTGGGGCCTCACCTGGGAGGAGGTCGGCGCCGAGTCCCGGGTCGATTGGCGTGTCCAGTGCCAGAACGACTGGGAGGAAGTGCGCTCCGGCCTGGAGGCGCGTGAACTCCCGGCCGCGGAGGACCAGTGCACCGATGCCGCGGGTGATCTCGATGCCCTGCAGACCGCCGAGGACGCGGGCTGCGCCGAGTTGCGGGCGCTCTACCTGGACTGACGGCCTTCGACCCCGAAGCGGATGTCCTGCAGCGTGAGCCCCAGGCGGCCGATCCGGTAGTTCAGGTTGCTTCGGCTGATGCCCAGGCGGCGGGCCGCGCGTGCCTGGACACCGCCGGCCTCGCGCAGGGCCTCCGCGATCAGCGCCCGCTCGTAGTCTTCCAGCGCGACGGGGAGCCCACCGGGCCCCACGGACGCGAGGCTCGCGCCGCCCCCGCCCGCGCTCGACGGCGCTGCCAGGGGCGACTCCGGGAGGCGCACGGAGTTGATCTCGCCGCCGTTCGAGAGCAGGACCAGCCGCTCCATGAAGTGCTCGAGCTCGCGGACGTTCCCCGGCCACCCGTGGCCCTGGAGCGCCTTCATCGCGTTCGCTGACACCGTGGGGACGGGGCGGTTGTGCCGCGCGGCGAACTTGCGGGCGAAGTGCTCGACGAGGAGGGGGATGTCGTCCCGGCGGTCTGCGAGGCTCGGGAGCCGGATCGGGAAGACGTTCAGCCGGTAGTAGAGGTCGGCGCGGAACCCTCCGGTCTGGACCTCCTTCCACAGGTCGCGGTTGGTGGCCGCGATGACGCGGACGTTCACCTTTACGGTGTGCTCGCCGCCGACGCGCGTGACGATGCCGCCCTCCAGGACGCGCAGCAGACGGACCTGCACGGCGGGCGGGATCTCGCCGATCTCATCGAGGAAGAGCGTCCCGCCGTCGGCCTGCTCGAACTTCCCCTGGTGCTGCCGCACGGCGCCGGTGAACGCGCCCCGCTCGTGCCCGAAGAGCTCGCTTTCGAGCAGGTTCTCGGGCAACGCGCCACAGTTCACGGCCACGAGCGGCGCCGAGGCGCGCCCGCTCCGGTAGTGGATCGCGTGCGCGATCAGCTCCTTTCCGGTGCCGGTCTCGCCCTGGATCAGCACGAGCGCGGAGGAGTCGGCGACCGCCGTGACCTCCTCGTACACCTCGCGCATGGGCGGCGAGATGCCGATGAGCTCGGAGAAACCGTAGCGCTGCTCGACCTCCTTCCGGAGCTGCTGGAGCTCGCGTTGCATCGCGCGGGTCTGCAGCGCGCGCTCGAGAAGGAGGAGCAGCTCGTCGCGCTCGATGGGCTTGATGATGTAGTCGGCGGCGCCGGCCTTCATCGCTGCCACGGCATCGCGGACCGAGCCGAAGCCGGTCATCACGACCACGCGCACGTCCGGCCAGTGGGTGCGGACCTCGCCGAGGAGCTCCATCCCGCCCATGCCGGGCATCTTCACGTCGGTCAGCAGCACGTCGTAGGCGCTGCCGCGGAGGGTCTCCAGGGCTTGTTCCGCCGACGAGACGAGGGTCACGTCGTAGCCGGCCTTGGAGAGGTTCACCTGGAGCGCGGTCCGCACAGCGCGGTCGTCGTCAGCGACGAGCACACGCGGAGCGGGTGTGTTCACTTGATCTCCAGGTGGTAGGGCATCATCGCGAAGATGCGTTCGTCCCTCAACGCCGAGAGCGCCCAGAAGCTCTTGAGCTCCTGGGGAACCTCGATCTTCGGCGCGAACGCCCGGGCAATCCGTTCGGGGAGGTCCGCACGCACGAGCTGGGTGGGCAGGTCGCCACCGCCGTTCCAGGGGTCGAACGTGATGAGCGTGTAGGGGGCGTCCGGCTTCATTCCGGCCTCGGACCGCGCGCGCTCGACGGCGTCGAAGAAGCCGCCGTGCTCGTCGACCAGGCCCTTCTCCTTCGCGTCGACACCGCTCCAGACGCGGCCCTGCGCGAGCTCCTCGACCTTCTCGGGGGACAGGTTCCGGCCGTCCTGGACCTTCTCCTTGAACTGCCGGTAGGTGTCCGCGATCATGCGGTCGAGCGCGGCGAACTCGATGTCGTCGAACGGACGGGAGATGCTGTACATGCCCGCGTTGCGACCGCGGTTGAACTGCTCGGTGTGGATCTCGAGCTTCTCGAAGAGCCCGCCGCCGTTGATCTTGCCGCCGTAGACGCCGATCGAGCCGGTCACGGTGGTGGGGAGCGCGTAGATGGCGTCCGCGCCCGCGGCCACGTAGTACCCGCCGCTGGCCGCGTACCCGCCCATGCTGACGACCACGGGCTTGCCTTCGTCCTGGACCCGCTTCACCGCGCGCCAGATCTCGTCCGACGCGAAGGCGGAGCCGCCCGGGCTGTCGACGCGGAGCACGACGGCCTTGATGGCGTCGCTCCGACGCGCCTGGTCGAGCGCCTGCACCACGGTGTCGCTCCCGGTGGCCGCGCCGCCGAGGAGGCCGCCCGACGAGCTCTGTCCCGACGAGATGGCGCCGTCGATGATGACGACGGCGACGGCGCGCTGCGGCTCCCACCCCGAGAGGTCCGGAAACCGCGCGTAGTCCTCGTCGCGGGAGAAGCCGTCCGGGAAGGCGTCGGAGAGCGCTTTCTGGAGCTCGTCTGGGTACACCAGGCCGTCGACGAGCCCGTTCTTCTCAGCCTCCTGGCTGGTGAAGGGGCCCTTGTCGATGAGCGTCCGGATGTCCTCGGGCGACTTGCCGCGGCCGACGGCGATCCCGTCGACGAGCGTGCCGTAGAGGTCGTCGAGGAGCTCGTTCATCTCCAAGCGCGCGGGGTCGGTGGACTGCGACTCCGTCCACTGCTCGGGCGCCGACTTGAACTGCCCGCGCTTGGCGTACTGGGCGGAGACGCCCACGAGCTCCAAGGCGCCGCGGAAGTACTGCGTCTCCGCGCCTAATCCCACGAGATCGAGCTGTCCGGCGGGGTGCAGATACACCCGGTCGCTGGCGGTCGCCAGGAGGTAGGCGGCGTTCGAGGCCTCCCCGTTCAGGTAGGCGACCACGGGCTTGCCGTTGGCGCGGGCCTCGCGGAGCACGCCGCGAATCTCCTCGACCTGGGCGAGGCTGAACGGCGCGCTGTCGATCTCCAGGAGGAGGCCACGCACCTGCGGATCGCTCGCCGCGTGCTTCATTCGCCGCAGCAGGGTGAGGTAGCCCTCCGGGGCAGCGCTGAGCAGGCCACCTTCCGGCTGATAGGGGTACGCGCTCTCGAGGTCGAACGTCGCCACCTGACGACGCGCGCGGAACAGCTGGTCGTCGTGCGGGACGGTCTGCACGTAGCCGCCGCCCCCGACGTCTCCAAGGTTCGCGGCGCTGCTGCGTGCGGTAAGGCCCACACCCAGGTCTGCGAAGCGCAGCTCCAGGGCGCCGCCGAAGCGGACGTCCCCGAGGTCCTGGAGGGAGTCGTCCGCGTAGAGGCGGACCCACACGCCGCGCGTGGGCTTCAGGCGCAGGCTCGCCTGCAGCCGGTGCTCCAGTTCCAGCTCGGGCGGCGCCTCGGCCATCCAGTCGAGCCCCACGGTCAGGGCGTCCCCGGCCGGCCGGATCGCGAAGCCGGCTCCGTAGCGCGTGTTCACGCCGAGGTCGGGGGCGGGGCTTCCGAGGTTCTGCACCACGGCCCCGAGTCCGATGAAGGGCGCCGGGCGCCAGCCGAGCCCGATGTCCCAGCTCACGAAGTTGTTGTCGCCGCCATCCGGCAGTTGCCAGTTGAAGCTGCTGCCGACCGTCAGGGCGTCCGCGAGGCGGACCGACGCGCCGCTGGAGACCGTCCACCACCCGGCGGCCTCCGCGCCTACTTGCCGGTAGCCGAGGCCCGCGCCCACGCCGCCGCCGGTCGTGGCGAACGTCAACGAGTTGAGCCCCCCCGCCGTGCCCGTCGTGTCGTAGTAGACGGCGTACGCCCCGTCCCGATCGAAATTCATCAGGGCAGGGTTGGAGTACATGACATGCACCCCATCCTCGCCGGCCAGGCTCCGGAAGGGGAGCGTGGGCCGCTCCACACCCTGCGCATGGGCGCCAGGTAGGAGCAGGAAGGTGGCGAGCACCGGGATCGGCATCGAGGCTCCGAAGCGACCGCGATAATAACTGCCCGGTCGGGGGACGGCGGCGCGGCCGCCGCGGGCTCGCAGCCGCCCTTCTCGTGCCGCGAGGCAAGGGCGGGGTTCGATTCGCGTTCAACGATGGGGATGCATGTCGGCTTTTTTACTCTAAGTTCTTGCACAGCCGGGCGACTCGCGGGAGGATGGTCGGACCGTCTTCGTCGATTTGCCTCCCGCTTCCCCGCGCGTCGGTGTCAAACTCCTCGGCGCGTCTCGCCCCAGGTCCCCCAATGCGTCTTCCCAAGCGCCTCGCACTGCTCATCGCCCTCGCCGTGCCCGCGTTCGCGCAGGATGGCGGAGGCGTTGGCGCGGAATCCTCCGCCCCCATCGGCGCCGCGGTCTCGCCGCCGACGCTGGCCGACACGATCAAGAGGTCTCCGCTCGCGTCCGCGCTGGAGTCGGTCTCCCAGGATCCGATCTTCGCGGACTCGGTGGTGAGCCTCCAGGTCGTGAACGTCCGGACCGGCGAGGAGGTCTATTCCTGGGGCGAGGACCGATCGCTGGTGCCGGCCAGCACCATGAAGCTCTTGACGACCGCTGCCGCGCTCCGCGCGCTCGGCCCCGAGTACCATTTCCCGACCTGGATCCTCCACGATGGAGAGCTGGGCGCGGACGGGGTCCTCGCTGGGAGCCTGTACGTGAAGGGACAGGGCGATCCGACGATGGTCGTCGAGCGCATGTGGCGGATGACCCAGGATCTGAAGGTTCGCGGCATCAAAGAAGTGAAGGGTGACATCGTCTTCGACGACCGCTACTTCGCGGGCACCACGCTCATCCCCGGCTGGGACAAGGAAGAGGACCTGGAGAGCGGTCCTACCTATTTCGCCACGTTGGGAGCGCTCTCCGTCAACTACAACGTCGCCACGATGGTGGTGCGTCCGGGCGCGGGCCCCGGACAGGCCGCGATCGCCGAGTTCGACTGTCCGACTGCTGCTGTCGTGCTGGAGAACAAGCTCGTCACGGGATCCAAGAACAGCCGCAAATGGGTGAAGATCGAGCGGACGTTGGATGAGGAGACGCAGAAGATCACGACGTTCACGTTGACCGGAAACATCCCCGCCGAGAGCCAGACCGACTTCTACTACCGCACCCTCGCAGATCCGCTCGGGAACTACATCGGCGCGATGCAGTCCGTCTTCAAGCAGCAGGGCATCAAGGTGAAGGGGAGCTTCCGCGCGGGCGCGACCCCTCCGGACGCCCCGCTCTTCCACCGGATCGACTCGGAGTCGCTCGCCGAGATCGTCGCGACCACGAGCAAGCACTCCAACAACTTCATGGCGGAGCAGGTTCTCCGGTCCGTGGGGGCCGAACGGTACGGGCTGCCCGGTACGACGGAGAACGGCGTGCGCGTCATCGCGGACTACCTCGCCAGCCTGGGGGTTCCGGCGGACCAGTACCGGCTCGTCAACGGCTCCGGGCTCTCCCGGGACGTGATGCTGCGTCCGAGCGCGGTCAACGCCGTCCTCCTCGACATGTACCGGAGCCCAGACCTGGGGCCCGAGTACGTCGCGAGCCTGTCGGTGGGCGGCCGCGACGGGACGCTCTGGTCACGCTTCCGGGAGGACGGGATGGCGGGGCGCGTAAGGGGCAAGACAGGCACACTTTCGGGCGTGCATTGCCTCGCTGGCTATGTTCACGCCGCGGACGACGAGGTCTATGCTTTTACGTTCCTGGTCAACGAACTCGATGGCGCGCTGTCCCGAGCCCGGAAGGCCCATGATCGGCTGGTCCTCACCGTGGCCGGGGCGACAGGGAACGTGGCGGATGGGGTCGAGGCGGAGCCTCCGCCTCAGTGAGGGCGAGCGCGCTCGTCTCGTTGGCGGGCTCATCATTGACACGGTAGGTGGGCGGTCGGTATGGTCGGCGCTACCGATCGCGGGAGAACAACGGAATGCTTCGTAATCGCTGGTGGGCTGTCGTGATCGCGCTCGGGGTAGGGAGCACGCACGCCCTGGCCCAGGACGGCACGGGAGTGACCGAAGAGCCTCTCGAGATGACGGCGGCCGATGACGCCGGTGATTTCAACCGCGAGCTGCTCAACGTGGAAGAGCAGGTGGACGGACTGAAAGAGCGGGTGTTCCGCTCGAAGGCGACGTTGCAGCTCCTCAAGGAGATCGTGATCCAGGGAGCCTCCACGGGCGCACGTGCCACGGTGTGGCATGTGAACCGCCTGGGCGGAGGCTTCAAGCTGGAGAGCGTGACCTACCTGCTCGACGGGCAGAGCAAGTTCAGCAAGACCGACCCCAACGGCAGCCTGAACGAGACGCGCGAGTTCAAGATCAGCGAGGGCGCGATCCCGCCCGGCAGCCACAACCTCTCGGTGGACTTCAAGATCCGACCGACCGGCTTCGGCATCTTCAGCTATGCGCGGAACTACGAGATCGACGTGCGGAGCAACTACGCCTTCGAGGCGGAGCTCGGCAAGGCGTGCACCGTCCGCAGTATCTTGACCGACAAGGGCGGCGCGGCGAGCAGCTTCGACGAGCGTGCGCGGGTGGACTTCGAGCTGAAGTGCGAGCGGATCTCCGATGCCGAGCAGCGGTAGCGCCGCGCGCGTCGGTCTGATCCTGGCCCTCCTCCTCGCGCCCGTCGCGAACGCGGCGGAGAAGGCGCCGCCGGACCGGATGCGTGATCTGGAAACCGAAGCGACGACTCTCCAGCGGCAGTCCGAGGAGATCCGACGCAACTTCACGGAGCGGTCCGGGCTCATCGGCGTGGGCGAGGCCCGGGAGCGCTACGAGGACGCCGTCTACCTCTTCCTGGTGAAGGACTACGAGGCCGCGGCAACGTCGTTCTACATCCTGGTCCAGTCCCGCGCGCTCGGGAACATGGACCTCGCGCGCGACTCCGAGTGGTACCTCGCCGAGTCCCTCTTCGAGCTTGGCAACTTCCGCACCGCCGAGGAAGCCTACCGCTCGATCTCCGAGAAGGGCCCCCAGCACCCGTATTTCCCCGACGCCATCCGTCGTCTGCTGGAAGTGTACGGCATCATCGGGGACACCGAGCGATTCGACCGGTACTACAACGACTTCATCGTGACGGGCAAGGTGCCGACCACCGAGCTCATCAGCTACACCCTGGCGAAGTCCTTCTACCGCCGCGGTGAGTTCAACCGCGCGAAGGGCATGTTCGAGGGGCTCCCCGCGACCAGCCCGTACTACTCCCGTTCCCGATACTTCCTCGGCGTCTTGATGATCCGGGAGAAGAACTACAAGCAGGCGATCGAGGAGTACCAGCGGGTCCAGACCGTGGTGCCCACCGATCCCGACCAGCAGCAGATCCTGGAGCTGTCGCAGCTCGCGCTGGCGCGCCTCTACTATGAAACCGGCGAGTTCGCGCTGGCCAGCGAGTGGTACGGCAAGCTCCCCGGGACCTCGCCCTACTTCGCCGATCAGCTCTACGAGTCCGTCTGGACCTTCGTGAAGCAGGCGAGCGCCGCGCTCCCGCCCGAAGAGCCCATCACCGTCCTCCGTGCCCGCCAGACGCCGGAGGAGGTCCAGGCAGCCAAGGACGCCGCGGAGAAGGGCCGCGCCCAGGCGCGGGAGTGGTGGTCGGCCGCCCAGAAGCAAGTGGGGATCTTTCTCGATAAGTACCCCGAGCATCGCTACGCCGCGGATCTGAAGATCCTCCAGGGCCATCTCCAGATGAAGCTGGAGTCCTACGAGGACGCGCGGGTCGCCTACGAGCGCGTCATCGACGAGTACACCCCGCTCGTGGCGCGTCTCGACGCGGTCAACAGCTCGGATCAGCTCCGGCGCCTCCTCGAAGGCGCGACGGGCGGAGAGGCAGGCCTCTCCGAGCGCCTCCCCCCGTTCGCGATGGGGATGTTGCTCGGTGACGAGGACGTCTCCCGGGCCGCCACCGCCTGGCGTACCGTCGAAGAGCAGAAGGCCGAGCTCGCAGCGAGCGAGCGCATCGTCAAGGACCTGGAGCTCGCCCTGTCGGGCGGTGGGAACATGCTCGGCGGCTTCGTCGTGGCCGGGCAGGAGGTCGACGGCATCCGCGGCGCCGCGCTCTCGATGCGGGATCGCCTCCTCGATGCCGAGGCGATCTGGTTGCGGGCCCGGGTGCCTGCCCAGTACCGCACCGAGATCCAGCTCATCCAGAAGGATCGGGCATCGGTCCTCGCGTCGGTCACCGCGATCGACGCGTCGAGCGACCTCTCGTCCGATCGCACCGACACGTACGAAGAGCAGGTCCGCGAGGTGCAGCAGCGCGCGTTCCGACTCTCGCAGGTCGCGCAAGAGGCCAAGGCGCTCGCGTCCTCGACGGCCGACCAGGTGGCGCAGAGCAAGCTCTCCGTCGCGGAGGCCGACAAGGTCCGCGCCGCCATCGTCACCGAGCAGCGGACGCTCGAGACCGCGCTCGGCGAGCTGGAGATCCTCCAGGGAGAGGTCGTCCGCAAGCGCGTGATGCGCACGGTGCTCGTGGAGAGCGCGACGGGCGGGGACGACGGCCGCCGCGCCGCCATCGTGGCGCGCTATGGCGAACTGCGCCGGAAGCTCCAAGTCTACCGCACCTACGTCACGGACGGAGAGGCCTCGACGGTCTACGCCCAGACGGACCGGGTGTGGGCCGGGGTGGAGGTGCTCGAGGCCAACACCGAAGAGACTGCCCGTGTCCTCGCCGCCGCGGAGGGTCGGGAGATCGCCGCCGTGCGGACCCGCCTCGCGCGGGAGTCGCAGCGTGTCGTGGAGCTCCGGCGTGACATCGTGCGAGAGTCCGCCGAGGCGGAGACCGTCGCGTTGAAGGCCGTCCGGTCCGGCATCCGTGACCTCGAAGCGGAGTTCCGGGCGGATGTGCTCGAGGCCGACAAGGGCATCGTCGACGTTTACTGGCTGCGCAAGGCCGCGGCTTCGGACGAGATGATGGTGCTCGGGAAGGAGCAGGCACGCCTGCTCCGTGAGCTGGACGATCAGTTCCGGATCGTCCGGGAGAACCTCGACCGATGAGGACGCCGATGCTTCCCCTTCCGCTCGCGCTGCTCCTCGCTGCGCCTTCGGCGTTCGCGGCGGATCAAGCCACGGGCCCCTCCGACCCCGCCGAGTGGGCCACGTTCCAGGACACCCTGGAGCGGTACTCCTCCCGCATGAAGGAGCTGCAGGCTGACACCCGCAGCATCCTGGACACCTACGAGGCCGAGGAGCGCGCCAAGATCTCCTCCGGCTACGGCAACGCCATCCAGCGGGCGGAGGACTCCGAGGCCGCGCTCCGGCGCGTCGCGATCGCACGGATCGAAGCCTTCCTCGCGAAGTACCCGACGTCGCCGCACACGGCCGACATGTTGTTCCGCCTGGCGGACCTCTACTTCGAGGAGACCGAGGTCGCGTTCATCGGGCAGATGGAGGAGTACGGGCGCCTCGAGGCTCAGCTCGAGAACAACCCGACCCTCGCGCTCCCGCCACCCCCGCTGAAGACCTACACGCGTTCGATGGACCTCTACAAGAGGCTCATCGCGCAGTACCCGTCGTACGAAAACCTCGCGAGCACCTACTACATGCTCGCCTGGTGCCTGAGCGCCCAGAACGGCGAGCACTACGATCCGGAAGCCGCGCGCGACGTCTACCTCACCATCGTGGAGCGCTTCCCGGGCTCGCCGTTCTCGAACGACGCCAACATGCGGCTCGGCGAGTACTACTTCGATCTCACCGGGCCCCGCGAGAACCCGACGGCCTACGTCGCGACCGCGATCAAGTACTACAAGGCCGTCCTCGCGGACGGGCCGAGCGGCCGCAACTACGACGAGTCCATCTACAAGCTCGGCTGGTCGCACTACAAGGTCAACGAGTACGAGGAGGCCCTCGGCTATCTCGTCAAGCTCCTCGACTACAGTGACGCCCAGTTCATCGAGACCACCGGCAAGGTCTCGAACATGCGGCCCGAGGCCGTGGAGTACCTCGCCATCTCCTACGCGGACATGGCGGACCGACAGGGGAAGACCCCGGTCGAGGTAGCCACGACCCACCTGAACAAGGTTGGCGAGCGGAAGTGGCAACACGACGTCGTGGAGCGGCTCGCCGAGATCCTGCTCATCCAGGCCAAGTTCGAGGCCTCGATCGACACGTACGCGTACCTCCAGAAGAAGTGGCCGCTCGATCCGGAGAACCCCGTCTACCAGTACGAGATCTCGCAGATCTACGGCAAGAAGATGGGCCTCGTGGACCTCGATCGCTCCGCCAAGGCGATGGAAGAGCTCTCGGTCAGGTACACCGAGGGCACGCCTTGGTACAACGCGAACAAGTCCAACCCCGAGGCCATCGCCAAGGCGCGCGGCTACATCGAGACCTCCCTCGGCGATGTGGCGACCCGGCTCCTCCTGCAGGCCCAGGAGACCAATTCGCCGCAGGTCTACGCGGCCGCCGCCGAGAAGTACGGCGAGTTCCTGGAGAAGTTCCCGTTCGCGGACGCGTACAACGAGTACGAGTGGTACCGCGCGCTCGGCCTCTTCGGCTCGAACCAGTTCGTCGAGGCCGAGAAGCAGTACGTCCAGATCCTGAAGAACGACCGATCTCCCTACCGCGAGGGCGCGCGCTACCAGCTGATGAAGTCGCGCGAGCAGATCGTGCAGGGCCGCTACGGCTCGCTCATCGAGGTGCCGCCCGGCGCGGTGGTCGAGCGGGTGGACCGCTCCGCCTTCGGGAAGGACATCACGCGCTACATGATGTCGGACGAGCACAAGGCGTTCATCCAGAGCTGTGACGATCTCGCGGTCCGCGAGTTCACCGACCCGGAGTGGGCGCCGCTGCTCGAGAAGAACCGCCGGGCCTTCGCCTACCTGCCGGCGCAGATCCTGTTCAAGCATGGCCACTACGCCGAGGCGCGCCCGCGCCTCGAGAAGATCTTCGCCATGTACCCGGGCTCCGACGAGGCCAGCTACTCCGCGTCGATGCTGGTCGACAGCTACGCCAACGAGGGGGATCTCCAGAAGGTCGCCAAGCTGACGGTCGACCTCCGGGATGCGAAGAACTCCCTGGTGTTCGACGACATCCGCGAGCAGGCGAAGTTCAACCTCGCCCAGCAGTACGCCGACAAGGGCGAGCGCGCCGAGGCCGCGGAGGCCTTCGTGGAGTTCACGAAGGAGTTCCCGAAGTCGAAGTACTACAGCCTCGCGCTGTACAACGTCGGCAACAACTACGACTTCATCGGCAAGTCGCGGGACGCCAACCGGTACTTCGAGCGCTTCATCGCGGAGTTCCCGGCGGACGAGCGCGCGAAGGCCCTCTACTTCCGCATCGCGGACGGCTACTCGGCCACCCTCCAGCTCGACAAGGCGATCTCGTACTACGAGCAGCTCGTCAAGCTGTTCCCGGACTACGAGTTCAGCCCGGCGGCGCTGTTCAACGCGGCGTTCCTCCGCGTCGGTGTCGGCGATCACGCCGGTGCCGCACGCATGTTCGAGCGGTACGCGACACAGTACTCGGACCAGCCGGATGCCGAAGCCGCGTATTGGCGCGCGGGGGACCAGTGGGCCCTCGTCAGCGAAACCGAGGCGCTCGACTTCTACGCAAGGTACGTGAAGCGCTACCCCCGCACGGACGGCAATCACCTCGTCGAGGCGTGGTACCGCACCGCCAAGATCTACGAGAAGCGGGGCGACTCCCGCCGCTCCGTGCAGGCCTGGAGCCAGGTCCAGGGCGCGTACGGCGCCACCGTGGGCGCGGGGCTCACGGCCCGCACCCGGAGCCTCGCCGCGGAAGGCGCGCTCGGGCAGCTCGTGTCGCGGTACGAGACCTTCAAGGTGGTCAAGTGGACCACCAGTGAGGCCAAGAACGTCGACATCCTGCTGAAGACCAAGCCGGAAGAGCTGAAGATCATCACGGAGGGCGCGGTCCAGCTCATCCAGACCTACCAGGACTACGACACCGCGGCCGCCGCGCTGTACCTGCAAGGCATGGGCTACTTCGCGTACGCCGACATGGCGTACAACATCCCGTCGCCCAAGGGCCTAAGCGAGGACGAAGAGATCATCTTCCGTGACACCATCGATCAGCAGTTCCGCATTCCCGCGGAAGACCGGGCGAAGTCGCGTCTCGTCGCTGCGCTCGAGAAGGCGCGCGGCGAGAAGCGGTGGTCCGAGTGGAACACCAAGGCGCTCATCGCGCTCAATGATCGGTACCCGAACGAATACCCGGCCGAGCGCAAGGAAGCGCGCGGCGCCGCGGGCTCCGTTGCGGTGCCCTTCGCCGGCCCCGAGTCGATCGAGTTGGAACCCACCACGTCCGGAGGTGGCCAATGACCTCTCGCCTCGCGCTGCTTGCGCTGCTGGTGGGCTGTGTCCCGAAGGCCGGAACGACCACCGCGGCCGTCTCCGCGACCCCGACCCCGGTCGAGGCCGCCCCGGCACCTGCGCCGGTCGACGCGCCCGTCACCCCGGCGTCTCCGGTCGGTGCGACCGATCCTGCGGCCCTCACGGGTGCTGCGGTCGAGCCGCCTTCCGCAGCCGAATCCCGTCCGAGGGCCGTCGCGCGGCAGGTCAACGAGGCCGCGGCGATGCTCACGACCGGCGATCAGAGCCGGGCGCAGCGGGCCTTGGAGGTCCTCCAGGCCCAGGTGACCGAGAACCCGGACGTGGCCGCGATCCACTACAACATCGGCGTGGCCCACCAGATCCTGGGTCAGGAGGCCGAGGCGCGCCGCGCCTGGACCCGCGCGACCGAGGTGGATCCAACCTTCGCGAAGGCATGGCTCAACCTCGGCGTGATTTCGATGTCTGCTGGCCGGACCGACCTCGCGCTGGCGAGCTTCCAGGCGGGTTCCCGCTACGCGCCCGATAGCGTGGATCTCCGCGTCGCGACGATCTCCGGCCTCCGGCAGCTGCGTCGGTTTGACGAGGCCATCGCTGAAGCCAAGGCCGCCCTTGGCATCAACAGCAAGGCGATCCCCGTCTACAACGAGCTCGCGCTCGTGTACCTGGACACGAAGCAGTTCGATCTCGCCCGCTTCACCCTGCAGAAGGCGCAGAACGACATCGACGGCGCCAAGGGCAACGCCCGGCTCTACGCGGTGCTCGGCGAGGTCTACTACCGGCTCGATTACAGCGGTGACGCCGTCCAGAGCTTCCAGAAGGCCCTGGAGCTCGACCCCTACCAGCTCCCGGCGCTCCTGTACCTGGCCGGCTACCACATGGACAACCGGAGCTGGACGGACGCGACGCCCCTGCTCGAGCGCGCGGCCAAGATCGTCCCGAAGGACGGGGGCGTGCAGCTCAACCTCGGCATCTCCTACCGCGGAGAAGGACGGTTCGAGGACGCGAAGAAGGCCTATCTCGAGGCGCTTCGTCTCTCGCCCAGCAACCCCGAGCCGCATCGGAACCTCGGGGTCCTGTACGGGGACTACATGAAGGCCTACGACGCGGCTTTGCAGTCCATCGAGGACTACCGCCGCGCGGGCGGCAAGCCGGCGGACGAGATCGACGCCTGGGTTGCGTCCATCAAGAAGGAGCAGAAGAAGGTCGAGGACAAGCGCCGCCGGGATGACGAACGGTTGAAGCGGGAGCAGGACGAGCGCAAGAAGGAAGACGAGGCCGCCATCGTCCCCGCCGCTCCGGCGCCGGATCAGACGCCTGTGACGCCACCCGCGCCCGGTCAGCCTGCGCCCGTGCCCGCTCCATCCCCCGATCCGGGGGGCGCACCCGCGCCGACGCCCGCTCCCGCTCCGCAGCCGGAGCCGGCCGGAGATGGTTCCCAAGACCCGTGGGGAGGTTGATCATGCACCGCTTTCGCAGTCTGTTGCTCCTCGCGCTCGTGCTCGCCCCGACCGCGGCCCACGCGGAACGGGCGATCACCTTCGAGGATCAGACCCTCGTCGGCAAGATCCAGAAGCCCGAGATCCAGATCCTCATCACCAAGCAGAACCTGACGCCGAAGTACGAACTCGAGCTGAAGGAGAGCTTCCTCCCGAAGATCGTGCAATCGGTCGAGTCGAAGCCGTTCTGACGCTGGAACCAATCCTCGTGTCGCGCGTCATCGGGTGTCGAGCCTGGAGGCGAGCGTGAATGGCGTTGCTGACGCGATGCGGGACGGTGGGCTCTTCATGTGGCCCATCCTCGTCGTCGCCGTGCTGGGGTGCACGGTCGCGCTGGACCGCCTCCACTACGTCTTCCTCCGGGCGGGCATCCACGCCCCGGCGTTCATGGCACAGGTGCAGCGGGCGGTGCTCGATGGCACCCCCGAGCAGGCCGTGCGCCTCTGCAACTCGCAGCCCACCGCCGCCCTCCCGCGTGTCCTGAAGGCGGGGCTGGTCCGTGCCGGCCGGCCCGAAGCCGAGGTTCGGGACGCGATGGAGGAGGAGCAGCTCGAGGTCACGCCGCTCGTGAGGCGACGCATCGGGTACCTGCCGATGCTCGCCGGGGTGTCGATCCTGCTCGGCCTCCTGGGGACCGTGGATGGGTTCATCCTCGCGGTCAACGCCATCCAGATCGCCGCCGAGATCAAGCCCATCACGCTCGCGGCGGGGATCGCCGTCGCGATGTACCCGACGTTCTTCGGGCTCCTCGTTTCGGTTCCGCTCCTCCTGGCGCACGGCCTCGTCTCGGCCCGGGCGAACGCGATCCTGGAGGAGAACGACCTGTACGCGGTGAAGCTTCTGAACCTCCTCAACGCCACCCGCCAGCGGCCTGGCTCGCAGGGCGGGGGGGCTCCCGTCCTCCCGTTCCCGCTGTAGGGGGCCCGTGGTCTCGTACGGAAACGAGCGCCAGGCCAGCGTCGACGCGCCCGCCGGGTCTCCGCAGGAGCCCGGACACGCGGCGAATGTAAGGGGTGCGCAAGCCGAACAAGGGGCGGAGAAGCCTGCTCTCGGTGTCCGATGCGCACGTGCGGCTCCATCTTCGCCGCAGGGGCGCTACTCTACGCGTCAGGGCTCGGTGGGTTCCGCCACTTCCGCTTTGTCGCGATCGGCGACTCCGGCTAATCCTCTCGGCGCTGTCCCTTGCGGCCCGATGCAAGAACTCGTGAACCGCCCCTCCGCATCGTTGTCCGTACTCCCCACCCAGAGGCCCCTCTAATGAGCGCCACGGCCCCCCAGACCGCCCAGAAGTCGCTCCCCAAGGTCCTCCGCATCGGCATGGCCCAGGACCAGAAGATCGTCCAGGAGAAGGTCCTGAAGATCGGCGAGACGGTCACGATCGGCGACAACCCGCGGAACAGCTTCGTGCTGACCGGGACAAAACTCCCGTCGCGCTTCGAGCTCTTCGTCGCCAAGGGAGACAGCTACATCCTGGTGGTACCGGACTGGGTCGAGGGGAAGATCTCCTGGAAGGACGGAATTCGCGGGCTGGACGAGATTCGGCAGCGCGGAGAGGCCGTCAAGAAGGGGGATCTCTACTACTACCAGCTCAACGAGAACGTGCGCGGGAAGGTGACGATCGGCTCGTCCACCATCCTGTTCCAGTTCGTCCCGGCGCCGCCGGAGCCCGTGCGCGCGGTGTCCGCCGCCGACTTCCGCCCGCGCCTGCTGGACGAGGACGATCCGCTCTTCCACGGTCTCCTCGGGGTGTTCTCGCTCATCGCCGCCGCGTTCATGGCGTGGGTCTACACGACGCCTCCGCGCGAGCACGTGGACCTCGATGCGTTGAAGGACGCCCTCGATCTCGTCGTCGAGCGAAAGATTGACAAGATCGTCGTGATCGAGGAAGCCCCGGCTGAAGACGCCGAGGGCCCGAAGCCCGACAAAAAGGAAGAAAAGTCCACCGAGAAGACCGAGAAGGCGGAGACCAAGCCGGCCAACCCACAACCGGCCAGCAAGGAAAGCGTGGCGAAGAAGTCGCTCCTCCTCCAGATGATCGGCACGAATGGCAATGCCAACGGGGACAACGCTGTCACGGACATCCTCGGGGATGACGCCGCGAGCATGGCGGGCCTCGATCGGGCGCTCGCGGGCGTCTCCGGCGTCGAGCAGGCGGACGCGGGCAACATGGGCGTGAAGTCGGGTGGTGCCAACGGCCGTGCCGACGCGACGGTCGGTGTCGGTGTTGCGACGGGCGGCAACGCCAACGTCGGCACGGGTACCGCGAAGGTGACCGTGAAGGCCAAGGTCGACATGGGCTCGGCCGACGCCGATGTCGAATCGGGTGACGCCGGCAACATCGCGAGCGTCGTCAAGAAGAACCAGGGCCGGATCCAGACGTGCCTCGAGACCTCCCTGAAGGCCAACCCCGGCGTGAACGGCCGCGTCTCGGTCGGCTGGACCATCATGGCCGGCAAGGTGACCGAGTCGCACCTGGTCAAGAACACGACGGGGGACGACGCTCTCGGCCAGTGCGTGACCCGGGCCGTGCGCGGGTTCCGCTTCGACGAGTCGCTCACCGCGAGCGTCGCAGAGTTTCCGTGGGTCGTCTCGGGGCAGTAGCCACCCCCGTTTTTGCGGGCGGTAGGGCCCGGATGCGGGTATGATCGATGCGTTACGCAGACCAGGAGCACCTCATGCGCCGCCTTTCCTTCTTGTTCGGTGTGATGGGGGTGGCCCTCGCGACGCCCTCCTTCGCACAGACGCCGGCCATCTCGGGTGAGCTCGAGCAGTCCTCGACGACCTCGCCGAAAGAGAAGACCCAGTTCGCCGACGGGGCGCTCGCCGAGATCGACGGCGCCGTGAAGACGGTCGAGGGTCTCCTGGCGGACGCCGAGAAGGAGAAGAACGTCGAGGAGATCGAGTGCCTGACGCGCAAGCTGACCCCCATGCGGGCCCTGCTTGAGGTGTCGAAGCAATCGAACACGACGATGCGGCAGTCCCTGGCTGCGAACGACGCGGTCCATGCGGATCAGGAGTTCCGCAAGGTCGCCGTCGCGCTCACCAAGGCCCGGGAGTTCCTGGCCGAGGCGCAGGCGTGCACCGGGGATGCCGGGGTTGAACGTGGGGATTCGTCCTCGACGGTCACCGACAACAACGACAACGAGATCGATGCCGATGTCGACATTCCGGACATCCTCGACCCCCCCGGAGAGTCCGGCGGCACGCCGCAGTAAGCCCCTGGTACTTGCGGCGGGCGTCGGGACAGGGCATGTTCTGACGGGCTGGGCCGGGTTGTTGGCGTTGAGTCGATGAACAAGCTGTGTAGAGGCGGGAAGGGATGCTGCGTTGGACAACTCGAGGATGGGGCGGAGCCTGCGTGGCATTGGCGATGGTCGGCGGGATTCCGTCGGCCGTAGCCGCCCCGGGTGACCACATCCGAGTAGGTGAATCCGCGGTCCTGACGCCGTCGATCATGTCAGGCCTGGAGTACCACTCCAACATCTACCTGGCGGATGGCCGCGAGCAGGATGTGTTCGGCGCCCTCGCTTGGGTTGTGAAGCCCGAGGTCGAGCTCGCCTTCGAGGGCGAGAAGCTGACGCTCGACTTCGGCGCGGGTTGGGGCATCAAGAAGTTCTTCGACTTCCAGCCCCAGGATGACATCAATCTCCAGAACGCCGACCGCTTCACGGACTTCAACCTGACATTTGGCGTCATGGCGCTCCCCAAGAGCGTGGTGGGCCTGCGGTTGGATGACCGGTTCGAGATCCAGAACCAGCCGGGCGAGCTGCCGACTGCGGACGGCAGCGCCAACATGGTGCACCTCTCCAACGACGCGAACGGCGGCATCACGCTTCGCCCCGGGTCGGCACTCGAGATCGACCTCCTCGGGAACATCGGCATCGACCGGTACACCTTGCCGGCGGCGCTCATCGAGGACGTGGCTGGGAAGTCGAACATCAACAACCGCGCCAACTACGGCCCGGTTGTGAATGCCCGGTGGCGCTTCCTCCCGAAGACCTCCCTGACCGGAAACTTCTCCCTCAATTGGACGAGCTGGGACAACAACCTGGTGTACGCGATCGGCCCCGAGGCCGACGGTGTGGACTACGGGCAGTACCTCGGCAAGCCGAACGCCCTCGCGTGGCGCACGATGTGGGGCGTTCGCGGTCAGTTCACGTCCAAGCTCGCGGCTGGCGTGGAGGCCGGGTACGGCCAGATGTACTACGACGAGGACACCGTTCTCGACGCCGCGGGCCAGCTCCCCGGGAGCAGCCAGGAGATCGAGATCATCGGGGAAGAGAACTTCGCACGCGACCTCACGTCGTTCAGCGAAGGCCTCCTCGTGAACGCGCAGGTCGCGTACGCGCCGATCCGCAACCACAAGGTCACGCTGGGGTACCGCAAGGACTTCCAGGACGCGTTCTTCACGAACTACGTGGCCTATAATTACCTGTTCCTGCGCTACGAGGGCCTCGTCATCACCCGCCTGGGGCTGACCGGCGAGATCACCTACCGCATCGACGCCTTCCACGGCGAGATCGCCCGCGACGACCAGAACGTCGGCGTGAAGCTCGGCGGCGCCTGGAACTTCAACGATGCGCTCTCCGCCGGCCTCTCGGTCGGCTGGAACGAGCGTGCGTGCCTCGACAGTCTCTGCGAAGAAGGCAAGTTCTACGCCACCCAGTACGATGACTTCTGGGCCCTCGCCGGCTTGACCTTCACGTACTAGCGGCGTGGAACCTCGCAACGGATCCCACAATCGAGGGGGCGCCGTCGGACGAGGGTGCTATCGTGGGGAAGGTGTCCGGAGTCGTCGATGTGGTTCTGCTTGTTGATGGCCTTCGCGGCGCACGCGGCAGAAAGCGGGTCACCGGACGTGCTGCGCTATCCCATCGGGTCGGGTGACGAAATCCGGCTCGATGTCGTGGGCGAAACCGACATGAGCGGTGTCTTCCGCGTCCAGGCGGACGGCGCCATCGAGATTCCCTACGGCGGCCGGGTGCCCGTCGCCGGGCTCACGGTGGACGAGGCGACCCGCGCGATCACCGCCCACCTCGCGAAGAACGTGCTCGCGCGGCCGCAGGTCGTGCTCAAGGTGGAGACCTACTCCAGCCGCACGGTCGACGTGACGGGCGGCGTCATGAAGCCCGGCTCGTACGCCTTCGAGAAGGAACGGACGACCGTCAGCGACCTCCTGGTGCGGTCCGGCGGCCTCGCGGACGCCAGCGCGACCCGCGCATCGATCATCCGGGACGTGGCGGGTGTACGGGAGACCATCCCCGTCGATCTCGAGCGGATCAACGCCGGGGATCCAACGGCCGATCAGGAGCTCCGCGCGGGCGATCGCTTGTATGTCCCACCCGTCGAGTCCGTGTTCGTGGACGGTCAGGTGCAGAAGCCCGGCGCCATCTCCTACCGAGACGGCATGACCGTGACGCAGGCCATCACGCAGGCGGGCAGCACGCTCGGCACGGCCCGGAAGACGGCCGCGTACATCATGCGCGGGACCGATCGCATCCCGGTCAACTTGAAGCGCATCCAGAACGGCGAGGAAGCCGACATCGTGCTGCGCCCGAGCGACCGCGTGTACATCCCCGAATCCGCCTTCTAGGCTGCGAGCACCCCCGAAGTCGACCATCAGGGTCCGGGGTGACGTGTCAAGAGGAAGGGGGTACCATGGGGCGACGAGGCTCCATGGCACGCGTTCGCAATCCCCCCCCTTCCGGCAACGAACGCGGGCCGACCGAGGCCCCCGCGAAGGCGGCTGCGAACCTTCCGGCGCCCAGGCCGAAGGCGAACGGGACCGCGCGGCGAAAGAAGCCGACCACGACGAGCAGCCTCCTGCCGGCCGCGTTGTCAGCCGGCGTTGCCGGGCAGGTCCTACTGATCGCGGGCCTCGCCGGCTGTGCCTTCACCATCGTGGCCCTCGCCAGCTACGATCGGCACGACGTCTCGCTCTCCGTCGCCGGTACGAGCCAGACGCTGAACCTCGTGGGACCCGCGGGCGCCTACGTCGCGGACCTGCTCTACCAGGCGGTGGGGTTCGCGGCCTGGACGGTCCTTCTGGTCGGCGTGGGGCTGGCGTTGCGGCTCGCGGGTCGCCCCGTGGGCGGTTGGTTCAGTGCCTTGGTCGCGGCGATGGGCTTCGTGCTGCTCGCGGCCGCACTCGAGCTCGGCCTGTCGGGCTTCGTCGGCACGGGCGCACCCTTTCCCGCCGGCGGTGTCGTCGGGCTGCTCCTCGCGGATGCCATCGCCGCACAGCTCGGTCGAATCGGTGCTGCGCTCTCGGTGGGGACCGGGCTGCTCGCCGCGGCCACGGTCCTGTTCCGCATCAATTGGCAGCCGCTCGCAGAGCGGGCCGTCAGCCGGGTCCAGCAGGGAGCCCCGGCGGCCGTCCGTGGCGTGGGTGCGCTCGGGGCCGGGGCCGTCCGGGCGTCCCTCCGGGTCGGCGGCGCGGGGCTCGACGCGCTTCGCGGAATTCGTGGCGAGGAGGCCGACGAGGACGACGGCGTCGATGACCAAGAGCTCGAGGACGAGGTTGTCGGGCCCGCGCGGCAGCTGGCGGTCCGCGACGCGCGGATGCCCCCCGAGGAGGCTGTCTCCGTGGCCCCCGCTGCCCTCGCGCGCCGCGCCCCGGAGCCCGCCGAGCGGCGTGCCCCCGAGGTGCGCCCCGCCGCATTGCTCCCCGCGGAGCCGGTGCCCGAGCTCCCGAGCGTGTGGTCGGCCCGAAAGGCGCCGCCCGCGCCGCCGGTGGCCGTGACGACCGGGGATCCGGACCGCGACGCGCCCACCAAGGTGGGTGGTCGGACGCTGGTCGAGGTCGAGTGGGAGCCCACGAGCGTCGGCCGCCGAGGCGACCCCGGAGCGATGCCCGCCTTGCCAGCCCATCTGCGCGGTGGAACGCCGGCGCCGGTCACGCGAGCCGGATCGCGGCCCGAAGGAACCTCGGCGGAGACCCCCTCGTCGGTCAACGTGGAGCCGGCGCCGCAGCGCGCGGCGACCATCCAGTGGGCCGAGCCGCAGGTCGTGGCGCCCCGCGAGCGCGACAGCGACGGGGGAGGGGAGGGGACCCGCGCCCCGGTGCTGCGCGAGCCGCCTGCCGTGCTCCGGGAGCCCCCCCCCGCCCGTCCGCCCGTCCTGCCGTCCCCGCCGGCCGCCGATCCGGCCCCGCCCGCGCCCATCGTCCGGATGCTGGAGCCGGAGCCGTCCCCCGTGCCCGTGCGGGCGACGCCTTCGCAGGTCGAATGGGCGGATCCGCCGTCGGTGAACGAGGACCCGGCCTTTGACGACGAGCTCGAAGAAGACGAGGTCGAGCCCCTGGCCGTGACGCCGCTCCCCGCGCCGTTGGCCGTCCGCCCGGCCCCCGAGCGCATCGTGCCGGCCTCCGGACCGGCGCGCGTGGCCCCGACGGGACGCCGCCGCCCCTCCGGAGACGGCGTCTCCGTGGTCCCCGGCAACCTGCGGAGCGGAGGCGCCGGTGACGATGGCCGCGCGGTGCGGACGGCGGCCACGCCGTTTCAGCTGCCGCCGCTCTCCTTGCTCGACGATCACCCCCCGGTCGTCGGCGGCACGGACGAGAGCGTGCTCCACGCGATGGCGCGGCGCCTCACCGATACGCTCGGCGAGTTCGGCGTGGACGGGCGGGTCACCTCCATCCGGCCCGGTCCGGTCATCACGATGTTCGAGTACGAGCCCGCCGCTGGCGTGAAGCTCTCCCGCATCGCGAACCTGTCCGACAACCTGAAGATGGCGCTGAAGGCGATCTCCGTGCGCATCGTCGCCCCTCTGCCGGGCCGCGGCTGCGTCGGCATCGAGATCCCGAACGAGCGCCGCCAGACGGTGTGGGCGCGCGACGTGTTCGGGTCCCCCGACTTCAAGAACGGCGAGCGCACGCTCCCGATGATCCTCGGGAAGGACACCGAGGGGCGCCCGTTCATCACGGACCTCGCCAAGATGCCGCACCTCCTCGTCGGCGGCACCACGGGCTCGGGCAAGAGCGTGGGCGTCAACGCGATGCTCGTCAGCATGCTCTTCATGCGGACGCCCGAAGAGCTCCGCATGATCCTCATCGATCCCAAGATGCTGGAGTTCGCCCTCTACGAGGACATCCCGCACCTCCTGCACCCCGTCGTGACCGAGCCGAAGTTCGCCTCCGCGGTGCTCAAGTGGGCGTGCACCGAGATGGACGAGCGCTACAAGATCATGGCGCGCTGGCAGACCCGGCACATCGACACCTACAACCAGAAGGTTGAGAAGGAGCTCCAAGACTGGACGCCCGAGAAGGCCCGCTCCTACGCCCCGAAGGACTGGCCGGACGGCGAGCTCCTCCCGATCCCGAAGAAGTTCCCGTTCATCGTCATCGTCATCGACGAGCTCGCGGACCTCATGATGGTCGCGTCGAGCGACGTCGAGGCCAGCATCGCTCGCATCGTGGCGAAGGCGCGCGCCGCCGGCATCCACCTCATCGTGGCGACCCAGACGCCGCGCCGGGACGTCATCACCGGACTCATCAAGGCGAATATGCCAGCGAGCTTGGCGTATCAGGTGCGGAGTGGGCTCGATAGTCGTGTCATCCTCGATCAGAACGGCGCCGAGACGCTTCTCGGCAAGGGCGACCTGCTGTTCTTGCGGCCGGGTACGTCCGACCTCGTGCGCATCCACGCGCCGTTCCTCTCCGAGGACGAGGTCCACCGGGTCGGGGACTTCCTCCGCGCCCAGGGCGCGCCCAAGTACGACCTCCGGATCTCTTCGACTGAAGAGGGGGAAGACGGCGACCAACCCCCTGCCGAATACGACGAAAAATACGACGAAGCCGTCGAGATGGCGATCCAGAAGGGCAAGATCTCGACCTCCATGCTCCAGCGGCATCTCGGCATCGGCTACAACCGCGCCGCGAACATCGTGGAGACCATGGAACGAGAGGGCGTCGTGGGGCCCGCGGACGGCGCGCGCCCTCGTGAAGTGCTGGTCGGACAACTATAGATTCGGCCGGTCGGTCGGAAGCACCACGCCAAACGGCGGGTTGGTGCCGGGAACGGCTGTTGCGATGCATCAGGGACCGCGGTAGAAGCCCGGTCCCGAAGAGAGGTTCGTGTGGAGATCTACAAGAAGTTCACGGCCTTGCTCCTCGGATTGGCGCTTGCGGCGCCGGTGGGGTGGGCGGCGAACCCGGCGCCGGGAGCGGCATCTGCACCGGTGACCGTCACCGAAGTCATCAAGGGCGTCGAGCAGACCTACGGGTCCGCGACGAGCATCCGCGCCGAGTTCATGCAGGTCGACCGCAGCAAGGCCACCGGGATGGAGGTGCGCCAGCGCGGCAACATCGCGCTCGAGCGCCCGCAGAAGATGCGCGTCGAAATGGGATTTCCGGTCACCAGCGTGTACGTGAGCGATGGCAAGACCATGTGGGCCTACTCCGTCAAGGACAAGCAGGTCTACGAGACCCCCGAGATGGGCGGCGGTTCGGGGGTGGACATCCTCCTCCAGGACCTCGGCAGGCTCGGCGAGCTCTTCCACGTCACGTTGCTCCCGGAGAAGCCGGGCAAGCCGGTGATCACGGTGCAGCTCGTCCCGAAGCAGCCGGGCGCTTTCAAGTCCATCCAGCTCACGATCACGAAGCAGAAGTACGTCCTGCAGGATCTCGTGCTGGTCAACCAGATGGACGACGTGACCGAGATGAATTTCACCGCTGTGCGGATGAACCAGGACATTCCTGACTCCGAGTTCAGCTTCGTGGCGCCGCCGGGCGTCAAGGTCGTCAAGACCGGGGCGATGTAGGAATGGAACGCGTTCACCTGATCAGCCTCGGCTGCCCCAAGAACCGCGTGGACTCCGAGGTGATGGTCGGGAAGCTCCAGACCGGGCCCTTCGAGCTCGTGGACAACCCCGCCAACGCCGACGTGATCGTCGTCAACACGTGCTCGTTCATCCAGCCGGCCACCGAGGAGAGCATCGACACGGTGCTCGAGATGGCTGGGTACAAGCGGTCGGGGAGCTGCCGCAAGCTCGTCGTCACCGGCTGCATGGTGCAGCGCTTCGGCCGCTCGCTCGAAGACGAGCTCCCCGAGGTCGACCACTTCCTCGGCACCGGTGAATACCACCGCATCGACGAGGTGTTGCTCGCGCGGGAAGGGCAGGCGCCGCGCTCGTTCGTGGACACCCCGCTCTACATCCACGATGAGCTGTCGCCCCGCATCAACTCGTGGGCGCCGCACTCGGCGTACCTGAAGATCTCCGAGGGCTGCGACCACCGCTGCGCCTTCTGCATCATCCCCACGCTCCGCGGAAAGATGCGCTCGCGCACGATCGCGTCGCTGGTGACGGAGGCGCGCCGCCTCGCCGAGCAGGGCGTGGTCGAGATCAACCTCGTGTCCCAGGACTCGACGGCCTACGGCCGCGACCTCAACAACGGCACGGATCTCGGTCTCCTGCTCCGGGCGCTCGCGAAGGTCGACGGGATCCGTTGGATCCGCCTGCACTACGCCTACCCGATCGGCCTCCCCGAGAGCCTGCTGCGAGCGATCGCCGAGGAAGAGAAGGTCGTCCCGTACCTCGACATGCCGCTGCAGCACGCGAGCGGGCCCATGCTGAAGGCGATGCGGCGGGGTGTGACGCGCGAAGGCCAGGAGCGCATCCTCGAGCGCGTGCGACGCTTCGTGCCGGACATTGCGATCCGGACGACGTTCATCGTCGGCTTTCCAGGCGAGACCGACACCGACTTCGCGGTCCTCCGGGACTTCGTGGGCAGCCAGGGCTTCGAGCGCGTCGGCGTCTTCACCTACTTCCAGGAGGATGGTACGCCCGCGGCGACCCTCCCCGGCCAGGTGGAGGAGAAGGTCAAGAACGCCCGGCAGAAGGAGCTGATGAAGCTCCAGGCCGACATCAGCCGTCGGAAGCACAAGGCCCTCGTCGGCAAGGAGCTCACCGTGCTCGTCGATGGCCCGAGCAAGGAGAGCGAGCTCGTCATGGTGGGACGCCTCGCGACCCAGGCGCCCGACGTCGACGGCCTGGTGTACCTCTCCGAGGTGGGCCCGGATGTGCGTGCCGGGCAGTTCCGGACCGTGCGGATCACCCGCGCCGCTCCCCACGACCTCGTTGGGGACATCATCGATTCGCCCGCGAGCTGACCTCGAGCCAGCGGTTCGTGGTGGCCCGGCAGCCTTCGCGGACGCCACTCGCGCAGCCCGTGGAGCAGCCTTCCGCGGGTCGTTCTGGGGGAACGGAGGACGCTCACATGGGCTTGACAACGAAAGGTGCGGGGGAGAAACCTGGACCTTCCCGAGGGGATGCAGGCCCTGCGCCGAGCGGTCGTACCAGCGGCGGCAAGCCTCCTTGGGGCGATGTGATAGACTCTGTCGGCAATACGGTTTGGACCGGACCTCGCGCATCTATAGATACGATCGTCGCATCGACAGACCTTCGCGGGCCCCCCGCCCCCCTCACTCGGCTTCAGCGCCACGCAGCGTAGACACTCGGACGGAGAGTTCATGGACGGAATTCTGGAGTTCTTTCACGAAGGTGGACCATTCATGTTGGTCAATCTCGTCTTCGTGGTCATCTCCCTGGCCGTGGTCATTGAGAGGTTTTTCTCGCTTTTCGCCCGGTACCGCATGAACGAGAAGCCGTTCGTCGCCGCGGTCGACCGCAATCTGCAGGCGGGCAACATCGAAGCGGCGGCCAAGGTCTGTGCCTCCGCGCCGGAACGCGCCCTCTCCCGCGCGACCCGCAGCCTCCTGAAGCTCATGCGTAACGGGTACGAAAGTCCGCTCATGGCCGTCGAAGAGGCCATGCTCGAAGTTCGTCCGCTCGTCATGGCGCGCGTCAACTGGCTTTGGGCCATCGCGAACATCGCGACGCTCATCGGCCTCGTCGGCACCATCTTCGGCCTCATCAAGGCCTTCAAGGCCACCGCCGCGGTCCAGCAGGACCAGAAGGCCGCCGCGCTTGCCCGCGGCATCTCCGAAGCCATGAACAACACGGCGTTCGGCCTCTCCATCGCGGTGTTCTGCATCGCGGCCCACCTGGTCCTCAACAACCAGGCGACCAAGACGGTCGAGCGCGCCGAGCACGCCCTCTTCCACTTTGTGAATGTGCATGCCCAGTGGCGGAAGGGCTACAAGCCCCCCGAGACTGGTGCGGGTGCGCAGGCGCAGGGAGCGCGCTGACCCATGGCTGGTGGAGGCGGCGGCGAGCAAGACCTGAACCTGGTGCCCTACATGGACATCATGGTCAATCTCATCATGTTCATGCTCGTGGTGACGGCCTACATCATCGAGCTGCGCCAGGCGCCGGTCCTGGCGCCTTCCTACTCGTCGAACCCCAACGGCGGTCAGACCGAGAAGCCGAAGGCGTTCCTCACGGTAGCTGTCACCAGCAAGAGCATCGCGGTGCTCGCCAGTGGGGACGAGATCCCCGCGACCGAGCTGGTAAAGCAGGACAACAAGTATCCGTACGAGGAGCTCAGTCAGGTGCTTCGCCAGTACAAGACCGAGTACACGGTCGCGGAGAACATGGTGCTCACGGCCGACGGCTCGGTGCCGTATTCGGTGGTCGTCGCCACGATGGACGCTGCGCGCGGTGAGCCCAACAACCCGCTGTTCCCGGGCGTGACGCTCGGCCTCGCGGTGAAGAAGTGAGCAATCCGGCAGAGAACGCCGAGGCGGTCGGCTCGACGGACGACGAGTTCCTCTTCTCGCGTCGCAAGAAGCGGCATGACGACGGCATGGTCGCCGGGCTCAACCTGACGGCCATGATGGACGTGATGACGATCCTCCTCGTCTACCTGATCAAGGTCTACGCGGACGCGCCCGAGAGCATCACGCTGAACGACGACCTTCGTCCTCCCACCAGCACCGCGCCGGACAACATGGTCCCGTCGGTGAGCGTGCTCATCTCCAAGACCTCGGTCCTGGTGGATCAGAAGCTCGTCCTCAAGCTGAAACCGGGTGGCGTGGTCGACGCCGCGGATCCCAGCAATGCCTACGCGCCCCTCGCCAAGGCACTCGCCTCCCGCGTCGAGACCATCAAGTACATCGAAGCCGGTGGCGGCAGTCCCTTCGACGGCAACTTGATGATCATCGCCGACGCGGACGCGCCGTACGATCTCATCTCGAACGTGCTCTACCATGCCGGCAAGGCGCAGTTCACCACCTACCGCTTGGTGGTGCAGAAGGGCGCATCCACACCCGCACGTTGACGTCGGGGCCGATCCGACGGCACAGTGAAGGGGTCAGGAGGAATCAGATGCTGCGTGCCTTCACGCTCGCCTTGCTCGTGGGTTGCGAAAACGACCCGATCCAGACCACCAACGTGAACAAGGACGGCGAGCTCGTCGAAGAAGTCGATGAGGACGCCCCCGAGATCCTTCACGAGGCGATTGCCGGCACTCAGACGTTTGGTGCGGACGTGTCCATCGAGGCCACCGTCACGGACGCCGACTCGGGCGTGCTGTTCGTCTACCTGCACTACAAGAACGAGATCGACGGCTCCGCGGACTGGGAGAACGTCATCTTGACCGCAGCGGGGGACATCTACTCCGGCACCATCCGCGGCAGCGACCATCGCGGCGGCGGCATCGACTACTACATCGAAGCCGTTGACCGCTCGCAGAACTCGGCCTTCGCCCCGGATGATGGCGAGTCCGACCCATACCACTTCCGGATCGCCGAGTAAGGGCAACGCCGCGCGGTGGCTCGTCGAGTCGCCGCCGCCCGCTACTGCGCGCTCTCCTCCCGGAGGAGCCGCCACGCCAGCGCGAGCGCGGGGTCGCGCGGCAGGCGCTCCTCGACGCGGCCGGAGAAGTCGACCAGCTGTGGCTGGGGATCGTTCGGGAGGCGCGCGACCAGGGCGAGCAGCCGTTCGCGCTCCTCAGCCGAGAGCGTCGCCGCGTTCGTCAGCTGTTCGCGCAGCAGCAACGCCGGCCCGGGCGTGGTCGGCGCGGGCGCACGCACGTCCGGGATCAGCCCGCGGTGGTCCTCGATGGGCCGCCCCGACGGGAGGAAGTAGCGCGCGATCGTGAGCTTGAGCGCAGAGCCGTCCTCGTACTCGAAGACGCTCTGGACAGAGCCCTTGCCGTAGCTGGGCTCCCCCACGATGCGCGCGCGGTGATGGTCCTGGAGGGCCCCGGCCACGATTTCGGCGGCGCTGGCGCTCTGCCCGTCGATGAGGACGACGAGCGGCCACTCCCAGTCGCCCCGGGAGGCGGTGGCGTCGTGGGTCTCGTCGGGGAGCGCGTTCCGCCCGCGGGTGCTGACGATGCGCCCTTCGCGAAGGAAGAGGTCGACCGTCGCGACGGCCTCGTCGAGGCGCCCGCCGGGGTTGCCGCGGAGGTCGAGGACAGCGCCCTTGAGGGGGGTGGTCCCGCCGAGGGTGGAGGCGTGCGCCGCGAGGTCCGCCGCCGCGCCCTGGCGGAACTGGCGGATGCGCAGGTAGGCCCAACCCGGGGCGAACAGCTCGCCCTCGACCGAGGTCTCGATGAGGCGGGTGCGCAGCACCGCGATCGGCCGGGTGACGCCGTCGCGCGCGACCCCGAGCGTCACGGCCTCGCCCTCGGTGCCACGGACCTTGGCGAACGCGGCGTCGAAGTCCAGGTCGACGAGGGGGGCGCCGTCTACGGTGACGATGCAATCGCCGGGGGCGATCCCAGAGCGCTCCGCGGGCCCGTTCGCGAGCACCCCGGTGATGCGCAACCCACAGGGGTCCTGCCGCATCTGTGCGCCGATCCCCACGAACTGACCGTCCGACTCCTCGCGCAGGCGGCGGAACGCGTCGGGGTCGAGGAACCGGGAGTGGGCGTCGAGGGCGTCATCCATGCCGTCGAGGGCGTGGTAGATGAGGTCCCGCTGGGGGACGGGCTCGACGTAGGCGTCCCCGATCTGCGTCAGCACGCGGGCGAACACGTCGAGCGCCGCGTACGGCTGCTCCGCGGCGTACACCGCCCCGGAAACACGCCCCGCCGCGACGCCCACGAGGAGGGCCGCCGCGATGGGCAACGCCCGTGGGGTCAGGGGCCGCCGAGCCATGCCGCCGGATCCTGAGGGGTGTTGTTGTAGCGGAGCTCGAAGTGGAGCCGCGCCTCGGCGTCCTCGGCGAGCCCGGTGTTGCCGACGAGGGCGAGGACGTCCCCCTTCTTCACCGCCTGGCCCTGGGAGACGCGCAGCCCGTTCGCGTGGGCGTAGAGGGTGGTGTAGGGCCCGTGTTGCAGCATGACCATCTGACCATAGCCGCGCAGGTAGGCCGACCGCGTGACCACTCCGTCGGCGACGGCGCGGATCGGCGTGCCGAGCGGCGCCGAGTAGTCCACCCCGAGGTTGTTCGCGGCGGTGCCGCTCGTCGGGTCGATGTAGGGGCCGAAGGGCCGCACGACCGCGCCACGCACCGGGGGAGGGAGGCGCCCTTGATCGGCGCGGAACCCCGCGGCGTCGCTCGGGGAAGCGGGCGCGGCGGCTTCGACGGTGCGCATGGACGCCGTGAGGGCGAGCGCGGCGTCTCCACGCTCGCGGAGCACGCGGGCGGCAAGCTCGGGGCGCCTCTGGACATCGCGGATGAGCGTCACCCTGCGGGCCCGCTCGGCCCCGAGCGCCTCGAGCTGGGCGTTGAGGGAGGCCTCGACCCCGGCCAGCGCGGCCTTGTCCGCGTCCAGGCGCGCGGCGGTCGCACGCCGGGTGTCCAGGCTCGCGGCGAACTCGCGCGCGAGAGACTCGTCCGCGCGGATGACGGCGAGCAGGTAGTGCACGCGGCGCCGGAGCTCCCGGGGGCTCTCGGCGTCGAACAGCAGGCGCGCGAACCCACGGCGCTTCAACCGGTAGAACGTCCGGACGCGGCCCGCGGTGGCGGCCCGCCTCGATGCGAGCGTCGCGTCGGCCTTGCCGAGCTCCGCCGTGTGGATCGCACGCTCGGCCTCGACCGCGGCGGCGCGCGCGTGCAGGGCGTCGACCTGCCCGGAGAGCGAGTCGATCTGGACCTCGATGGCCTCCAGGTTCGCGAGCACCTGCGGGGCGTCCTGCCCCAGGAGGAGGCCGAGCCCCAGCGCCAGGAGACTCACGGGAGCCTCCCCAGGAAGCGCCGCACGGCACCCCACGACGCCCCGACACCCAGGACCATCCCCGCCGCGTACATCGCGCCCACGCCCCACCAGGGGAGGTAGCGGAGGCCTTCGCCGCCGAGGGCCAGGGCGAGGACCTCCTGCAAGCGCGAGAGGAGGCCCCGGTGCGCCGCCCAAAGCAGGGCATTCGCGAGCGTGGCGGCTGCCGCCCCCTGCGCCGCGCCCTCGAGGACGAACGGCGCGAGGATGTAGCGGTCCGTGGCGCCCACGAGCCGCATGATCTCCAGCTCGTCGCGCCGCGCGTAGACGACGAGGTGGATCGTGTTCGCGACGAGGAAGAGGGCGGCGATCCCGATGAAGGAGCCCAGGGCCACCCCGAGCGCCGAGAGCACCGAGAGGAACGTGTCCACCCGGGTGACCCACTCCTGGCCGTAGTCCACGTCGTCGAACGAGCCGACTTCGCGGATCGACCCGACGAAGGCCGCGAGGGCCTCAGGGGTGGTGTGGCCGTCCCGCAGCGTGATCTCCAGGGAGGCGGGGAGGGCGTCGCCGCCGAGCTCGTCGAGGACCGGGGCGAGCTCCGGCGTGCGCTCGACCATCCACGCGCGCGCCTCGGCTTCGGAGACGTACTTGACCGCCGCGACCTCGGGGCGGGACTGCAGCATCTGCATCACGGCCGTGTGCGCGTCGGCGGAGCCCCCTGGGCGCAGGTAGGCGCTGACGTGCACGTCGCGCTCCCAGGAGCCAAGCACGAGCCGCACATTCGTGGTCACCATCGCGAACATGCCGACGAGCACGAGCGCCGCGGTGATGACGCCCGTGCTCACCACCGCGAGGTACGTGTGCTCTCGGACGGCCCGAACGGTGCGCCAGACGGTGCTCTTCATGCGCGTGCCCGCGCGGACGTCTGCACCAGGCGCCCGCCGACGAACCGGACCCGCCGGTGGGGGAAGCGGTCCATGAGCCCCTGGTCGTGCGTGGCGACGAGCACGGTCGTGCCGCGCAGGTTGATGGCCTGGAGGATCTCCATGACCTCGACGGCCATGCCCCCGTCGAGGTTCCCGGTGGGCTCGTCCGCGAAGAGGACGGCCGGGTCGTTCACGATGGCCCGCGCGATCGCGACGCGCTGCTGCTCGCCGCCGGAGAGCTCGCCGGCGAGCGAGTCCTCGCGCTCCTTGAGCCCGACGATGTTGAGCACGGCGGGCACACGGCGTCGGATCTGCTCCGCGGGCGCGCCCACGACTTCGAGCGCGAGGGCGACGTTGGCGCCGACGGTGCGGCGGGGCAGCAGCTTGAAGTCCTGGAACACGATCCCGACGTTGCGGCGCAGCTGGGGGAGCCGGTGCTGGGGGATCGCCGCCACGTCCACCCCGCCGACCAGCAGCTTCCCGGACGTGGGGCGCTCCGCGCCGTAGAGCAGCTTCAACAACGTCGACTTGCCCGCGCCGGAGGGTCCGGTCACGTACACGAACTCGCCCTTGTCGATGGTCAGCGACACGTCGTGCAGGGCGTCGTGCTCGCCGTAGGACTTCACAACATGGTAGAGGCGGATCACCGTCGTTCCAGGGCCCTACACGTTATCACGCACCCTCGGAGGCGCGGTGCACGTCGCCATCTACGGGGGCAGCTTCAACCCTCCGCATGTCGGCCACGCGATGGTGGCGTCGTGGCTCCGGTGGACAGGGCGCGTGGACGCCGTCTGGCTCCTCCCCGCCTTCCACCACGCGTTCGAGAAGGTCCTCGCGCCCTGGGAGGACCGCGTGTCCATGGCGGAGTCCCTGGCCGCCACGCTGGGCGAGGGTTTTCGTGTCGAGCGGATCGAGCAGGAGCTCCCCGTGCCCTCATACACGGTGCGCACGCTCGAGGTGCTGGCGGAGCGCCACCCCGAGCACCAGTTCCACCTCGTCGTCGGGGCGGACGTGCTGCCGCAGCTCCCGCAATGGCGGGAGATCGGGCGCCTGCGGGCGCGCTTCCCGCTCATCGTGGTGGGCCGCCAGGGGTGGGCGCCCGTGGAGGACGCTCCGAGCTTCCCGGACGTGAGCAGCACGGAGATCCGCGCCCTCGTCGCGGGCGGTGGCATGTACGCCCACCTCGTGCCGACGGGGATCCGGGAGATCGTAGAGAGGCGCCGCCTGTATGTGCCCGACGGGGTGCGCGCGTAGCGGTCAGTCGGCGCCGATCGCGAACTCTTCCCAGCCGCCCGACCCGTCCTCGGAGAGGTCCGCCGCCACGAAGCTGCGGAGGCCCGGGTTCGGGCGGTCCAAGAGGCGCAGCAGCAGGCGCGTGCCGTGCGGCGCGTCCTGGAAGTCCAGCCAACGGAGGGCCACCGGTACCTTCAAGTTGGCGGGGTGCACCTGGCCGAAGCGCAGGCGGAGCGCGATGGCCGTGATGAGCTCCCGCCGGCCCTCCGGCGAGGCCGGCATGCGCCACGCGGAGTCGATGCGGACCATCTCGTCGCCGAGGAGCGAGATGTTGAGCGTCTCGTCCAGGAAGCCGCGCACGGCGCGCGCGGCGCTCCGGTTGAGCAACGTGTAGTCGACGCCGACGGGGCGCTGGCTGCGCGCGTGCGTGCCCGCCGGATCCAACAGGCGGTCCCACCACGAGATCCGGTAGTCGGGGTGATAGATGCGCACCTCTCCATCCTACTCCCGGAACGGCCGCGCGTGGATCTCCTGCTCTTCGACATCGACGGAACCCTGCTCCGCACCCGCGGCGCCGGTCGAGAGGCGCTCGACGTGGCGTTCCTGCGCGTGATGGGGTGGCCCGACGCCACCGCGGGCATCTCGCTCGCCGGGGCGACGGACGGCGGGATCGTCCGCGGCGTCGCGGCGCGTTTTGGCGTGACGTGGGACATCGCGGTGCCGCCGCCGTTCGACGTGGGGGCCATCCGCCGCGTCTACCTCGAGGCGCTCGCGGGCCGTCTCCGGGAGCCCGGGCGGGTCGCCGCGTGTCCGGGCGTCCATGCGCTCGTGGCGAGCCTGGCGGGGCGCGCCCACCTCTCGCTGCTCACGGGAAACTGGCGGGCCGGCGCGGCGCTGAAGCTCGGCGCCATCGGCCTCGCCGAGGGCTGGATCGCCGGCGCGTTCGGCGACGACCACACCGACCGCAACTGCCTCGTCCCGTTCGCGGTCGACCGGGCGCGTGCCGCCGGCATCGCGTTCCGGCGCGTCATCGTCATCGGGGACACCCCCGCCGACGTGGCGTGCGCACGGGCAGGTGGGGCCTACGCGGTCGCCGTGGAGACCGGGTTCTCGACCCCAGCAGAGCTCGCCGGCGCGCGCCCGGACCTGCTGTTGCCCGATCTGGACCGGGGCCGGGCCTGGATCGAGGCGCTCGTCGCCTGAAGTGCGTGGACCGGGGGCGGCCCGTCCGGTTCACAGCTCCGGGACGAACAGGGAGACGCCGCTCTGGGCCGAGCCGTCCGCGCCGACACCCCCCACGATGAGCACGCCGTAGTCGGGATCGTAGGCGACCTGCGGCAGGAGCGCACCGCCGGGAAGGCCGCCGGCCTCCTCCGTGGGCGTGCACCCGTCCGCCAGCTCGAACGTGCTGGCGACGGGATCGTAGATCTCGAGGCAGCGCACGGGATCCGCCGGGAACACGTTGGAATTGTACGTCTGCGCGCCGCCGACGACGAGCACGCGCCCATCCGCCAGGAGCACCGTGCGGTGCCCCGCGCGGGGGATCTTCATCGTCGCAGCGAGGGCCCCCCAGCGGCCGGTGGAGGGGTTGTAGAGCCAGGCCGAGTCGAGGGCGCCGATGTCGTCGGAGGTGCTCGCCCCTTCGGCCGCCGCGCCACCGGTCACGAGCACCTTGCCGTCCGCGAGGGTCACCATCGAGGCGCCTGCCACTCCCTCCAGCATCGACTCGAAGCCGTCGATCCCCGAGCCGTCGAGACGGACGCGTACGCATGAACTCACGCTGGACCACACGCTGTCGTCGATGTCCGCGCCGCCGCAGATCAGGGTGCCGTCCGCCCCGAGGTCCGCCATCATGGCGTCCAGCGGGCCCAGGTTGGTCTCGCCGAGGCTCGTGAACCGGCGGTTGCCCCGGTCGTAGTACTCGATGGAGTTGTTGAGGCTGACCCCGCCGCCCCGCGCCTGCGGCCCGTATCCGCCCCACACCACCACGTTCCCGAGGAGGTTCTCCCCGGCGAGGTGCTGCACGCGCGGATCTTCGAGGGTGGACAGCGGAGGAAGGTCCTCCCAGGTGTCGGTCGTCGGGTCGTAGAGCGAAACCGCGGTCGACGCTTCGCCGCCGTCCCCCAGGGGATCCCGCGCCGCCCCGCCCGTGACCAGGAGCTTGCCTTGATCGGCTCCGCTCACGGTGAGCTGCGTACAGCCCGCGCCCACGCGGGTGGTCTCGCTCGCCCCGTCGTTCGTCTCGTAGGCGGGGAGGTCCCCGACGTTCGTGAACGCGAGCCCCTCGCCCGGCGGCGCGAGCGTGAGCGTGTAGATGGACTTCTGGCCCTTGCCCGGCGCGTTGTTGAGGTCGTTCGTGAGGCCGCCGGCGAGCCAGAAACGCCCGCCGCCGAGGGGCGCCAGCATGGGGATGTGGAGCCCGTCCGAGAGGGCGCCCATCCACGCCGTCGCCTCCGTGCTCGCGACGAAGACCGTCGCCTCGACGACACCGCTCGTCGCGGTGAGGGGCTCGGTGAGGCCGCGGAGGACACGATCGCCGTCGCGGTACCCCTCGACCGTGATGGTCGTGTCGATCAGCTCGGGCAGGCCGGTCACCTCGGGGGTGGAGCCCGACGTGGGGGCGTCGAGCGGCACCCGGAGCGGATCTCCGTCCGCCGGCGTGAGCACGAGGTCGATACGATCGAGCCCGTCGAACGGTGCTTGCGGGTTGGCGACCACGGGGTTGAGGTGCAGCGTGTACGCGGCCCCACCGCTCCCCGTGCACCCCATCAGCAGCATCGAAACGGACACGAGCATGTGTGGAGCGTACCACCTCGCGCCCTTGCCCCGCACGACGGCGGAGGGCACGTTGCCCTGATGTACGCGAGCACCCTGCTTTCCCCGACGCTACACGCGTTCACCGGCGTTCGGGATGGCGATCATCGCGCCGGTGCCGACGGAGACGCCGCGGCGCGCCTCCTGGCCGCGCTGGACACCGTCGGGCCGGTGCGCGTGGTTTCGCAGGTGCATGGCGCGCGGGTGGTGCGCGCGGAGGACGCGAGTCCGGCGGTGGAGGCGGATGCCATCCTGTCGACATTGCCGGGGGTCGTGGTCGCGGTTCGGGTGGCGGACTGTGTCCCCATCCTCATGAGCGCCCCCGGTGCCGTGGCGGCCGTGCACGCGGGCTGGCGGGGCACCGCCGCGGACATCGCCCGGGCCGCGCTCGCAGCGGTGTGCGAGGCCGCCGGCTGCGCGCCGACCGAGGTCCGCGCGGCCATCGGGCCCAGCATCTGCGGCGCGTGCTACCAGGTCGGAGACGACGTGCTCGACGCCGTGGCTCGGGTCGCGCCCGGTGCGGGCTGGCGGGTAGGGGAGCGCAACGTGGATCTCGGGGAGGCGAACGCGGCGATCCTGCGAGGGGAGGGGGTGCGCGTCGACCGGCTGCCCTACTGCACCCGCTGCGGCGAGGGGTTCTGGTCCTACCGACGCGATGGCGCGGCGGGCGGGCGCCAGGTGGGGGCGATCCGCCTGTGATCGCGATCCTCGCCCTCCTCGTCGGCTGCGACGATCCCGCGCTGGAGCCCTTCGCCGCGTCGCTGAAGGACTGGACGGACGGCCGCGCCGCGCTGGACGCCGGGCACCCCGCCGACGCCGCGGCCGCCTTCGCGGAGGCCCGCAAGCACGATCCCGGGAGCGTCGCGCTACGGCTCTGGGAGGCCAAGGCCCTCGCCGACGCCGGCCAGCTCGCCGAGGCGGACGCGCTCCTCTCCGAGCTCCTCCATGCCGATCCCAAGATCGGGGTCGCCTGGTACAACCGCGCTGCCTACCGCGCCCGCGCGGGCCGGCTCGACGAGGCCGCGGCCGACCTCGCCCAGGCGCTCGCCCTCGGCGCACGGTCCGCGCTCGAGGCCGCGGACGACCCCGACTTCGCCGCTGCCCGTGCCCACCCCGCCTTCGCCGGGATCCTCCCCGCGCAGCCCCTGGAGGCCACCGTCCGCGGCCCCGACGGCGCGGTGTTCATCGGGAGCCGCGTCACGTTGGAGATCACCGTGTCGGCGCTCCCTACCGCCGAGATCAGCATCGCGCGAGAGGGCGCCGACCCGGGATGCCTCCGCTTCCAGCGCATCGTCGAGGACGATCACGTGGAGGCCGGCCGCACCACCCGCCGCCTCTCCGTCGACCTCCGCGCCGAGGGCCCCTGCGACACCGTGCTGGGCCCCTTCCTCGTCTCCGCGGGCAGCGCGACGGTCCGGCTCGACGCCGTCCCGGTCGACGTCGAGGCCCCGCCGGGTGCCGCCGCCGCCGCCGGCCTCCCCGCCCTCGCCACGGGGTTCCCGGTCCCCGGCGCCCTGGCTCCCCCCGACGCCGGGTTCGCCGCGCGTCGTGTCCCCGACGGGGTGCTCGCCATGGGGCGCCCCGACCGCGTCATCACCGGCGGCGGCCGCCCGCCCGACATCCTGTTGGAGTGGCGCGTGGATGGCCAGACCCGCGCCAACGGCGGCTGGTGGCGGGACGCCGGCCCGGTGGCGCTCACCGCGGACGGGTGGAGCGAGACCGTCCCGTAGCCAGGCCGGCTACCACACGGCCTGTTTATCGTCAGGCCGGCGAGCGCCGGATCCACGAAACGAGATGGGCGCCCCCGGAGGGACGCCCGTGCGTCGCCAGCGGAGCGCTATTCGGCGCAGGTGTCCGAGCAGTCGAGGTGCGTCCCGAGCACGTTCTCGGAGAGGTCGTTCCCCGCGCACGTGGCGAGCGTGACCGTCTCGTCGCAGGTCATGCCGTACTCGGTGTTCCCCGTGAACGTGTTCGTCTGCACGTCCGCGGTGGTGTTGGTGAGCGTGAGGCCGCTCCCCCCCGCGGAGGTGCCGCTCGTGCCGCTCATCGTGACCGTGCCGCCGTCGAACGCGTAGGCGTCGGCGCCGGCGTCCGTCACGGTGACGTTGGTGAGCGTCATCGCGCTGCTGCCCTCCGACGTGCCGTACGTGCTCTCCGCGTAGCTGTAGTACGAGTAGCTGTCCGTGCTGGTCACGCCCGAGGCGCCCGGGGCCGTGATCGTGGAGTCGCGGATCGTCAGCGCCGAGAGGCCCTCGACGTCGAGCCCGCTGCCCGTGGCGGCGTCGACGACGAGCCCGGTCACGTCGGCGCTGCCGCCCTGCAACGTGAGGCCGTTGCCCGTGACGCTGGCGAGCGTGAGCCCGTCGATGGACACCTCGGTGGCGGCGTCGAGATCCACGTAGGTGTAGATGTAGCTGCCGGTCGCGGCGTCGTACTCGTACGTGTAGTCGTACGTGCGGGAGAGGGTCTGGAGGCCATCCCCCGAGACGCTGCCGAACGACACGTCGGTCAGCACGATCCCGCCCACGGCGGTGGTGTAGATGGCGTCCCCACCCGCGCTCTCGACCGCCACGTCCGTGAGGGAGAGGGTGCCGAAGTCCGTGGGGGTGTTGTTGTAGACCGAGAAGGCGGTGGAGGCCACGGCGCCCGCGGTCACCCCGGAGATCTCCACGTCCGGCCCGTACCCGTACCAGTACCCGCCGAGCAGGTTGCCGCCGACGGTGCCGACCGTGAGGCCCGTCACGTCGAGCGCGCCGTCCGAGGAGTAGAGCAGCGTGCCGTAGGCGCTCCCGACGGAGACGTCCGCGATGGACAAGGAGCCGGGCTCGTCGGTGACCGTGGTGCCGTCGTCGTAGTAGTACCCGGTGACGTAGAACACGCTCGACGAGCTCGAGGTCGTGTAGCTGCCGCTGAAGTCCTGGGTGTCGTCCTCGTAGTCGTAGGAGTACGAGACCTCGATGAGATCGGACGCGCGGGTGCTCCCGATCTGGACGTTCTCGACCTCGACCTCGGACGAGCTCGCCTGCACCACCGAGCCGGCCACGTCCTCGATCGTGTTGTTGGCGAAGTACGCGGGCGCCGTGAGGTAGCTGGCCGCGAAGACGGTGCCTTCGTAGTCGGTCCAGGTGTTGCCGGTGACCTCGACGCTGCCCGCGAGGTAGGCCCCGACGCTTCCGTCGCCGCCGCTGAACGTGTTGTTCGTCACCGTGAGGGCGCCGGTGCCGTAGGCGAACACGTCCTGCCCCTGACCGCCGCTCGCCGAGTACGTGTAGATGTAGTCGCCGTAGTCGTACTGCTGGTAGTCGCCCGCGCTGTTGTCGCTGAAGGTGTTGCCGTCGAGGACCAGCACGCCCTCGCTGTCGTAGATGCCGCCGTTGGCCGCGCCGTTGCTGAACGTCGTGCCGCTGATGGTCGCCGAGGCCTGGTAGTTCACGAACGTGTAGCAGCCGTTCCCGGAGAACGTGCTGTTCGTGATCGTCGAGGTGCTGAGCAGCTGGCTCATGCCCCAGCCGGCGTTCCCGGTGACGGTGATGCCGTCGAAGGTGAGCTCGGAGGAGTCGGCGAGCAGGCCCGCGGACTGGTTGATGTAGCCGGCGCAGGGGTCGACGATCTCGGGCTCGCGGGAGTTCGAGACGGTGAGCCCCGAGACGGTCCCCTCGGCCGAGACCAGGTACGCGCCCCAACGGCCCACGTCGTCCACCGTGCCGCCGGTGACCGACACCGTCGTCATGTCCGCGGCGTTCGGGACGAGCAGCCACCCGTAGTTGTTCCAGCCGGAGACATCCACGTCCGTGAGGTCGGTGGCGTCGGCCACGATGAACATCCCGCCGCACCACGGCCCGTACGAGGAGTTCCACTCCTCGTAGAGGTAGCTGCACGAGAGCTCGGAGTCCGCGACGACGCTGGACGAGCTCATCGAGAAGCTGTCACCCGTGGCGTAGATGCCCTGGAGCACGGTGCCGGTGACGGTCAGGCCCGTGAGATCGTAGACGGAATCGAGACCGTAGATCGCGAGGTACACGGCGTCGGCGATCGTGGTGTCGACGACGGTGATGTCCGCCTCGCTCGCGTAGATGCCCATCCCGTCGGCGCCGACGATCGCGCTGCCGCTCATCGAGAGCGTGCCCTGGTCGATGTTGACCGCGAAGCCGTCGGTCACGTCGTCCGAGAGCATGACGGTGCCGGTGATCGTCGTGTTCGAGAGCGACACGACAGCGTCGTCCGAGATGTCCACGCCGATGCCGCCGGGGTACTCGATGACGGCGTCGTCGATGTCGGCGGTCCCGCCGGCGACCTGCACCCCGCCCGCCGCGGGCTCGATGAGCGTGAGCCCCGAGATGACCACGGTGGCGCCGGTGGCGGAGACGCCCCAGCTCCCGGCGGCCGCGATGGTGACCTGGGAAAGCGTGGCCTCGGCGCCGCTCTTGATGTCGATGCCGGTGCGGGCGGACTCGATGACGAGGTTCTCGACGGTGACGCCGGTGCCCGTGATCGTGAGCGGGATGTCCGCGCCGGAGCCGAGGAGGTGCACGCCGTCCACCGAGGCGCCGCGGATGGTGACCGACTTGTCGACGGTGACGGCGTCGACGTACGAGCCGTCGCACAGCTCGATGAGCGCGCCTTCCTGGGCGACGGTGACGGCGTCCGCGAGGTTGGCGTAGCCGCCCCCGCCGTCGATCGTGATGCAGCCGGGATCGTAGACGACCTCATCGGTGTCCCCGCCCGTGTCGTCGCCGACGGAGGCGGTGTCGTCCTTCCCATCCGGGTTCGGGCAGCCGGTCAAGAGCAAGAGGAACAGGAAGGGGCTGCGCATGGGGGTCTCCTACGACCCCGGCACGGTACCGCCTGGGTGAGCGAACCACAAGCCTGAGCGCGTGCTACATGGCGGCTCCGTAGGGAGGGTCCACGTGGACACCGAACGTCGCCAGCTGCTCGAGCGCCTGGAGCGCATGAACGATCTCGCCGAAGAGGGCGGGGGGACCGACGCCATCGCGCGTCAACACGCCCGGGGCAAGTTGACCGCCCGGGAGCGCGTCGACCTCCTGCTGGATCCCGGCACCTTCCGCGAGCTCGACAAGTTCGTCGTGCATCGCTGCAACGACTTCGGCATGGACCAGGCTCGCATTCCCGGCGACGGCGTCGTGACCGGCTACGGCCGCGTCGAGGGGCGCCTGGTCTACGTCTTCGCGCAGGACTTCACGGTCTTCGGCGGCTCGCTCTCGGGCGCGTACGCGAAGAAGATCTGCAAGGTGATGGACCTCGCGATGAAGAACGGCGCGCCGGTCATCGGCCTGAACGACTCCGGCGGGGCGCGGATCCAGGAGGGTGTCGAGAGCCTCGGCGGCTACGCGGACATCTTCTTGCGGAACACGCTCGCTTCGGGAGTGATCCCGCAGTTCTCCGCGATCCTCGGGCCGTGCGCGGGCGGCGCCGTCTACAGCCCCGCCATCACCGACTTCATCGTGATGACGCGCGCCACGAGCTTCATGTTCGTGACCGGGCCGGACGTCATCAAGGCGGTCACCCACGAAGAGGTGACCCAGGAGCGGCTCGGCGGCGCCGACACGCACACGCAGGTGAGCGGTGTCGCGCACTTCGCGGCCCCCGACGAGGCCGGTGCCATCGCGGTCACGCGCGAGCTCCTGACCTACGTCCCCCAGAACAACATGGAGGAGGCGCCCCGCAAGGCGACGGAGGACCCGCCCGACCGCGTCATCCCCGCGCTGGACGAGCTCGTCCCGACCAACCCGAACAAGCCCTACGACATCAAGGACCTCGTCCACGCCGTCGCGGACGACGGCGGCTTCCTCGAGGTCCAGCCCGAGTACGCGGCGAACGTGGTGGTGGGCTTCTGTCGCCTCGGCGGCCGCAGCGTCGGCGTGGTCGCGAACCAGCCGGCGGTGCTCGCGGGTGTGCTCGACGTGAACGCGTCGATCAAGGCCGCGCGCTTCGTGCGCTTCTGTGACGCCTTCAACATCCCGCTCTGGGTCATCGAGGACGTGCCCGGGTTCCTCCCCGGCACCGCGCAGGAGTTCGGCGGCATCATCAAGCACGGCGCCAAGCTGCTCTACGCGTTCGCGGAGGCGACGGTGCCGAAGGTGACGCTCATCACCCGCAAGGCCTACGGCGGCGCGTACTGCGTGATGAACAGCAAGCACCTGCGCGCGGACCTCAACCTCGCGTGGCCCACCGCGGAGATCGCGGTCATGGGCGCCGACGGCGCGGTGAACATCATCCACCGCCGCGAGATCGCGGATGCGAAGGATCCGGTCGCCAAGAAGGCGGAGCTCGTCGCGACCTACAAGGAGCGCTTCGCGAACCCGTACCGGGCCGCCGAGCTCGGCTTCGTGGACGAGATCCTCGTGCCGCGCGACACCCGGGCGCGCCTCGTGGAGGCGTTCGACGCCCTGGAGAACAAGCGGGACACGAACCCGCCCCGGAAGCATGGGAACATCCCCCTGTAGAGCCCTGTCTGGCCGCGGCCCGCGCGCGGAACCCCCCTCGAAGAAGCCCGTAGCGTCATGGGACGCTTGACGACGAGTCCCGGATGCCATAATGGCCCGGGCTCGCAAGCCCAGGAAGATTGAATGGTCCGCATTCGCCTTACCCGTCTCGGCGCCAAGAAGAAGCCCTTCTACCGCGTCGTCGTTTCTGACTCCCGCTCCCCTCGCGATGGCCGCAGCATCGAGTCGATCGGGCACTACAACCCGATGGTCGAGCCCCCGGTGGTCAACATTGACCTCGCCCGGGCCGACTACTGGCTTTCGAAGGGTGCCCAGCCCTCCGAGACCGTCGGCAGCCTGCTCAAGCGGGCCCGTGCCGCCGCGCCCCCGGTCGAGAGCCAGGCGTGAAGGCCGTCGTCGACCACCTCGTCCGCGGTCTCGTCAGGAATCCTGACGCGGTGCGGTTGAACACGGTCGAAGGCGAGGCCTCCGTGCTCATCGAGCTGACGGTGGCACCCGAGGACGTGGCTCGGATCAAGGGTCCCGAAGGGGACACCTTGCGGGCCATTCGTACGGTGCTCTCCGCCTCCGCCGGTCGGCGCAAGGCGGTGCTCGAGCTTCTCGAGCCCGGCGCCTCCAGCGGCGAAGAGTAGGATCCCTTGGACGAGGTCGTTCTCGGCGAAGTCTCGGGCGTTTTTGGCGTCCGGGGCGAGGTGCGCCTGATGCTGCACCACCGCGAGGGAGAGACCTTGTTCTCCGCGCGCACCGCCACGCTCGTCTCGCCTGCCGGTGAGCGGCGTGAGGTGCGCATCGTCGCCCGCCCGGGCGCCGGCAAGCGCGTGCTCGGAAAGATCGAAGGGGTGGACACCCCTGAGGCGGCCGCCGCGCTGATGGGCTGGGCGATCGTCGTCGATCGCGCCGTCCTCTCGCCGCCCGCGGAAGGGGAGTTCTACATCCACGACCTGATGGACCTCCCCGTGTTCGACGAGTCGGGGGCGGCCCTCGGGACGCTCATCGACGTCGTGACCGGGCAGGAGCGCGACATCTGGGTCATCCAGACCGACGCCGGCGAAGGCTTCGTCATCGCCTCGCCGGAGAACGTGCGCTCGGTCGATGTCGCGGGCCGCCGCGTGGTCGTCGCTACCGGGGCCATGAGCCTCGGCGAGTGATGCGCTTCGATGTGCTGACGCTCTTCCCGGACATGGTGGAGGGCCCGCTCCGTCACTCGATGATCGGGCGCGCGTTGGAGGCCGGCCACGTAGAGCTCGGTGTCCACGATATTCGCGCCCACGGGCTCGGACGCCACCGCACGGTGGACGACGCGCCCTTCGGCGGCGGCAGCGGCATGGTGATGCGGGTGGACGTGCTCGATCCCGCCATCGCGGCGGTGCGCCGGCCGGACAGCCACGTCGTGCTCTTCGAGCCCTCCGGCACGCGCTTCGATCAGCGCATGGCCGAGCGCTTCGCCACGCTGCCGCACCTCGTGCTCGTCTGCGGGCACTACGAGGGCATCGACGCCCGGGTGCGCGAGCACCTCGTCGACGAGACCGTCTCCATCGGGGACTACGTGCTCACGGGCGGCGAGTACGCGGCGCTCGTCGTGGTGGACGCCACGGCGCGGCTCCTGCCCGGGGTCCTCGGGAACGCCACGTCCGCCTCGGACGAGTCGTTCTCCTCCTCCGGCACGCTGGAGTACCCGCACTACACCCGCCCGCGGGAGTACCGCGGCTGGGCGGTGCCCGACATCCTCCTCTCCGGCAACCACGGGCGCGTCGACGCCTGGCGCCGGGAGCAGGCCCGTGCGCGCACCGAGGCCGTCCGCCCGGACCTCGCGCGGGAGAAGAGCTGAGTCACGGTTCGAGCGCGCGCTTCCGTGGGGGCGCGGCTTGACGCGACGCTGCGCGTCGGCTAATAGGGCCGGCGAACCCGTTCACTGCAACCGGGCGGGATGGGGCACCATCATGGACCGCCCCAGGCCATGCCCACCCGGCAGCGGTGACGTACACCAGGAGAAGAAGACATGGCCATGACCGACGAGCGGAAGGCGGAGATCATCGCCCAGTTCCGCATCAATGAAGTGGACGCCGGCTCCCCCGAAGTCCAGGTTGCGCTGCTCACCGAGCGCATCAACTACCTCCAGCCCCACTTCAAGGACCACGCGAAGGACCACCACTCGCGTCGCGGCCTCCTGAAGATGGTCGGCCAGCGTCGCCGCCTCCTCCGGTACCTCAAGGGTATCGACCGGACGCGCTACGAAACGGTCGTGAGCCGCCTCGGGCTCCGCCGCTGACAGGAAACGGCAGCTTCGGCTGCCGTTCGCTCTTTTAGGCTTTCGCTCCCCGCCGAAGGGGTTCCTCCGCTCCGCAGACCTCCGCGGGCTGAGCGCGGTCACGCCATCAAGGAATGGCGCTGACTCGAGCTCATTCCGGGCAGGTCTACGGTGCCTGTGGACCGAGGGAACTTCACGGTGGGCAACCCGCGCGCCCGGATGGATCCGGTGTGCGCCCGCCCGGCCATCCGGGCCCCCAACTATGAGGTTCTACATGGATATCCATTCCGTTACCGTCGAGATCGGCGGCCGCCCCATCACCATCGAGACCGGCAAGTACGCCAAGCAGGCGCACGGCGCGGTCACGATCCGCCAGGGCGACTCCATCGTCCTCTGCACCGCCACGGCCGGCACGGCGCCGACCCGCTTCGACTTCATGCCGCTCACCTGCGAGTACATGGATCGCACCGGCGCGTACGGCAAGATCCCCGGCGGCTTCTTCAAGCGCGAGGGCCGTGCCAACGAGCGCGAGACGCTCGTGAGCCGCGTCATCGATCGCCCGATCCGCCCGCTCTTCCCGAAGACCTGGCGCTACGAGACCCAGGTCATCGCGACCGTGGTGTCGTTCGATCCCGCCAACGAGACCGACGTGCTCTCGATCGCCGGCGCCTCCGCCGCGCTCCACGTCTCCGACATCCCGGCCAAGCAGTCCTGCGCCGGCGTCCGCATCAGCCGCGTCGAGGGGGCCTTCGTGGTCAACCCGTCACGCGAGCAGATGGACCTCGCGGACATGAGCGTCGTCGTCGCCGGCACGTCCGACTCGGTGTGCATGGTCGAGGGCGGTGGCAAGGAGGTCTCCGAGGCCGCCATGATGGACGCGCTCGACCTCGCGCACGCCGAGATCAAGAAGATCTGCGCCGCGATCGACGAGCTCCGCGCCAAGACCGGCAGCAAGGCCAAGCGCGAGGCCCCCGTGGCCCCCACGCTCGACGCCGCGACCGCCGAGAAGGTCAAGGCCGTGGCCGTGCCGGCCGTGCAGGCCGCCCTCAAGGTGGCCGGCAAGCACGAGCGCCGTGACGCCTTCGCCGCCGCCAAGGTGGCCGGCGTGGCCGCCGCGACCGCGGGCATCGACGACGAGGCCAAGGCCGCCGTGGTCGGCGCCCAGGCCGCCGACGTGGTCGACAAGGTCGTCAAGAACGAGATGCGCAAGCGCGTCATCGACCAGGGCATCCGCATCGACGGCCGCGCCACCGACGAGATCCGCCCCATCTGGTGCGAGGTGGGCGTCTCCCCCCGCGCGCACGGCTCGGCGATCTTCACCCGCGGCGAGACCCAGGCCCTCGCGGTCGTGGCCCTCGGCGTGGAAGACGACGCCCAGCGCATCGACTCCGCCGGCTCCGTCGGCAGCTTCCGCCGCTGGATGCTGACCTACAACTTCCCCCCGTTCTGCACGGGCGAAGCCTACCCGATGCGCGGCCCCAAGCGCCGCGAGATCGGCCACGGCGCCCTCGCGCACCGGGCCGTCCAGTACGTCATGCCGGCCCAGGAGACGTTCCCGTACGTCATCCGGTCGACCTGCGACGTGCTCGAGTCCAACGGCTCCTCCTCGATGGCGTCGGTGTGCGGTAGCACGCTCGCCCTCATGGACGCCGGCGTGCCGATCAAGGCGCCGGTCGCGGGCATCGCGATGGGCCTCGTGAAGGAAGGCGACGAGTTCGCGGTCCTCTCCGACATCCTCGGCGACGAGGATCACCTCGGCGACATGGACTTCAAGGTGACCGGCACCACCACCGGCATCACCGCGTTCCAGATGGACACGAAGATCTCGGGCGTGCCCCGCGAGGTCATGTCCCGCGCGCTCGCCCAGGCGCGCGAGGGTCGGCTCCACATCCTCGCCGAGATGATGAAGGCGCTCCCGGCCACGCGCCCCGAGCTGTCGATGTATGCCCCGCGCATCACGACGATCCACATCAAGTCCGACAAGATCCGCGAGCTCATCGGGCCGGGTGGCAAGGTGATCCGTGGCCTGCAGGACAAGACGGGCTGCCGCATCACGGTGGACGACTCCGGCAAGGTCGACGTCGCGTCGACCGACCAGGTCATGGCCGCCAAGTGCATCGCGATGATCCGCGAGATCACCGCCGAGGCCGAGATCGGCAAGCTCTACGTGGGCGTGGTCAAGCGCGTGACGGACTTCGGCGCCTTCGTCGAGATCTTCCCCGGCACGGACGGCCTGGTGCACATCAGCCACCTCGCCAAGGAGCGCGTCAACAAGGTCACCGACGTGGTGAACGAGGGCGACGAGGTGCTCGTCCGCGTCATCGACATCGACAAGGCCGGCAAGATCCGCCTCTCCCGCAAGGAAGCCCTCGAGGACACCTAGTCTCCACGGCCTCCAGGACCGCTTGGAGCTCCACCAATGGAGGCCGGAGTGGTGGTGATCGACGTGAAGGTCCTCCCCAACGGGGAGGGCCTCCCGCTGCCCGCGCGAGCCACCCCCGGCTCCGCGGGCTTCGATCTGCGTGCCGCCGTCGACCTGAGCATCCCGCCCGGCGAGTGGCGCGTCGTCCCGACGGGCATCGCGCTGGCGATCCCCGAGGGATGGGAAGGGCAGGTGCGCCCGCGCTCCGGCCTCGCCGCGAAGCACGGCGTGACCGTGCTCAACGCGCCGGGGACCATCGACGCCGACTACCGCGGTGAGATCCAGGTGCCGCTGGTGAACCACGGGCCGACGCCGTTCGTGGTCGTGCGGGGCGAGCGCATCGCGCAGATCCTGTTCGCCGCGGTCCCTCCCGTGGAGCTCACCCTCGTGGAGGAGCTCCCCGTGGGACACCGTGGGGATCGGGGCTTCGGGAGCACCGGCCGCTCCTGACGCACCGCGCGGGCGCCACCGTGGCGACCCCAGCCCCGGCGCTCAGCGGATGGCTCGCCCGGCGCCCTGTGCGAGCTCCACGATGGCGTCCGTCACCTCGGCCCAGACCGCCGGGGGGAACGAGTGGCCCATGCCCGGCACGATGTGGAGGGCGGCGCCGGGGATGGCCCGCGCGGTCGCCACCCCCGCGGCCACGGGGATGAGCGGATCCGCGGCGCCGTGGACCACGAGGGTGGGGACGCGCAGCTTTGCCAGCGCCGCCGTGCGGTTGCCGGACGCGAGGATGGCCGCGAACTGCCGCGGGAAGCCCGCCGGGTGCCACGACCGCGCGACGGCCTCGGTCACGCGGACGCGCACGTCGGGCTCGGGGAAGGGGAGCGCCGGCCCGTTGAGCACGCGGAGCACCTCGACCAGGAACTCGACGCCCTCTTCGCGGGACTTCGGGCGACCGCCGAGCAGCGCCGAGAGCGCGCGCGGCTGGCCGATCCAGTGGCGACGCCCGCCGGGGCTCGACATGATCGAGGTCAGCGACGCCACGCGCGCCGGGGCGTCGATGGCGACGTGCTGCGCGATCATCCCGCCCATCGACATCCCGACCACGTGGGCGCGCTCGATGGAGAGCGCGTCGAGCAGCCCCACGACGTCCGCCCCCATGTCGGAGAGCGTGTACGGCGCGGTCACCGGGAGGCCGACCAACGCGCGCGCGAGGAGACGCGGGACGTCGGGGATGCCGGCGTCCGTGAGGCGCGTCGAGAGGCCGATGTCGCGGTTGTCGAAGCGGATGACCCGGAAGCCGCGCGCGGCGAGGGCCTCGCAGAACGCGACGTCCCAGAAGATCATCTGGGTGGCGATGCCCATGACGAGGACGATGGGCTCGCCCGAGCCGAACGAGTCGTACTCGAGCTCGATGCCGTTGGCGCGTGCGCGGGGCACCTACGCGGCCGGCCCCGGGTTCGTGAGCTGGATGGGCTTGCCGAGCCGCTTCGTGAAGAGCTCGGAGAGCACACGCTCCAGCGGCTGGTTGGTGTCGCGCTCGAACCAGGCGCCCGCCTCGTAGCGGAAGTGCCACGCCTTCGAGAACGCCGACAGCCAGAGCTCGCGGACGGGCACCTGCTGGGAGAGCACGAACACGCCGCCGGTCTCGAAGTCCACCTGGAAGACGCCGTCGGCCAGCTTGGGGTCGAGATCGTCCGAGTCGATGGCGTCGACCTCGTGCGCGATGTTCTTCAGCGCGGTGACGACGATCTGGCGGAAGCGATGCTCTTCGATCTGCATGGTGCCGTCCCTAACCACGACCGGTTAGACGCGCGCCATGCTCGAAACCCTCTCTCGCGGATTCCGTAACGCCCGCCTCAAGCTCCAGGGCAAGGCCGAGCTCTCGGAGGAGAGCGTGTCCGACGCTCTCCGCGACGTGCGCGTGTCCCTCATCGAAGCCGACGTCGAGCTCGACGTCGTCAAGGCCTTCCTCGCACGCGTGAAGGAGCGGACCCTCGGCAAGGTCGTCCAGATCAAGGCGCCGAAGGGCTTCCAGGTGGGCCCGGCCGACTATTTCATCAAGGCCTGCTACGACGAGCTCGAAGAGCTCATGGGCCCGGCCGACGCGCGGCTGGACCTCGAAGGCAAGCCCACGCTCATCATGATGGTCGGGCTCCAGGGCTCCGGCAAGACGACGACCGCCGGCAAGCTCGCCCGTCACCTCCAGAAGGCCGGCAAGAAGCCGCTCCTCGTGGCCGCCGACATCTACCGGCCCGCCGCCGTCGATCAGCTCGTCACGATCGGGCGCAAGCTCAACGTGCCGGTCTTCTCGATCAAGGGGATGAACCCGGTGCAGCTCTGCACCGCCGCGGTCACCCAGGCGCGCAACATCGGGCGCGACGTCGTCATCTTCGACACCGCCGGGCGCCTCGCCATCGACGAGACGTTGATGGCCGAGCTCGACGAGATCAAGGCGAAGACGAACCCGCAGAACGTGCTGTTCGTGTGCGACGCGATGATCGGCCAGGACGCCGTCCGCACCGCCGCCGAGTTCGACCGCCGGCTCGCCTTCACCGGGTTCGTGCTGACCAAGTTCGACGGTGACGCCCGCGGCGGCGCCGCCCTCTCGATCAAGCACGTCACCGGCAAGCCCGTGATGTTCCTCGGCATGGGCGAGGGACTCGACAAGCTCGAGGAGTTCCGTCCCGCGGGCCTCGCGAGCCGCATCCTCGGATTTGGCGACGTCGTCGGCCTGATGAAGGACTTCGAGCAGGTCGTCGACAAGGAGAAGGCCGAGAAGGACGCCGTGAAGATGTTGAAGGGGGACTTCACCTTCGACGACTTCGCGCAGCAGCTCAAGATGATCAAGTCCATGGGCAGCCTGAAGGACGTGATGTCCAAGCTCCCGATGATGGACGAGCTCATGTCGCAGGTGCCCGCCGAGGCGCTGGACGACTACGAGCTGGTCAAGGTCGAAGCGATGATCCAGTCGATGACGAACCAGGAGCGTCACAACCCGGACAAGCTGAACGACTCCCGCATGAAGCGCATCGCGAAGGGCTCCGGCCGCACGTTCGCGGAGGTGAAGGACCTCTACGAGCGCTTCAAGATGACCCGCCAGATGATGAAGCAGGTCGGCACGATGTCCGGCATGTTCGGGAACCTGAAGCAGGCCAAGCAGATGCAGCGCCAGATGGCCCAGATGGCCCAGGCGGGCGGCATGGGCGGCGGTATGGGGATGGGCATGGGCGGCGGGATGGGCGGCGAGGGCGGCGCGCCCGCGCTCCCGGCCTTCACCAAGGAAGACCTCGCGGCGCGGCGCGCGAAGACCAAGGACGCCCGCAAGGCGCGGAAGAAGCAGCGGAAGTAGGGGGACACGCGCTTGGGGCGGGGGCTCCGCCCCCGCAACGCCCCGAAGTCACGGGTGAATCGGCCCTGCCGCCCCCCGGAGCGAGCCTACAGCCCCGGCCCCCCGCCGATGACGTAGACGGCGCCGGCGTCTCCGGCAGTGCCGTCCGCCTGGGCGGCGCCGACGACGAGGTCGCCGAACCCATCGCCGTCGAGGTCCCCGGGGATGGCCAGCGCGGTCCCGGCGTCGTCGCCGGCAGTCTCGCCGATCAGCAGCGCCTCGGCGTCCTGCAAGCTGCTCACGCCCGCGAGCGGCCCGTAGGCGACCCACGCGGCGCCAGCCGAGCCGTAGAGCGTTCCTTCGCTGCTCACGGCCACGTCGTCGAAGCCGTCATCGTCGAGGTCGCCGACCGCGAGCGCGAGGCCCGCGCCGTCTCTCGGCTCACCGAGCAGGGTGGCGTCGTCGTCCACGAAGCTCGTGCCGAGCATGGGGCCCCGGACGACATAGGCGGCGCCGGCGTTGGCCCCCCCGTCGTCGTTGCCCGATGCGCCGACCACGAGGTCGTCGTAGCCGTCGGCGTCGGTGTCGCCGACCGCGAGGGCGTACCCGGCAAAGTCCGAGGAGCCCAGCCCGTATCGGACGCCGTCCGCGCCGGCGGTCTCCACCCGGCCGCCGATGGGACCGAGGTAGAGGTAGACGGCGCCCCCGTTGAGCGTGGCCCCGTCGTCTCCGTAGGCGCCGACCGCGAGGTCGCCGAGGCCGTCCCCGTCCATGTCGCCGGCGACGAGCGCGCGGCCGAAGAAGTCGCCGTTCGTGGCCCCCACGAGGAGCCCCGGTGCGTCGGCCACCGCGCCGGTCCCGAGCGGGGTGGTGTCGAAGACGTACACGGCGCCGGCGCCACCGCTCTCGAGCGTCTCCCGGGAGGCGCCCACGGCGAGCTCCTCGTCACCGTCGCCGTCGCTGTCCGGCGAGGCCGCGAGCGAGATGCCGGCGTAGTCGTCGGCATCCGCGCCCAGATACCTGGCGTCGGCGCTGGAGAGGCTACCCCCGACCGCGGGCCCGAGCAGGAGGTAGACGGCGCCGGCAAGTGCGCCAGCGCTGCTCTCGTAGGGCGCACCGAAGACGAGGTCCTGGAGGCCGTCTCCGTCGAAGTCGCCCGCCACCATGGCGCCGCCGACGTTGTCGTTTTCGGCCTCGCCCAGCCACGTCTGATCGGCGTCCGCGGTGCTCGTACCCGTCACCGGGCCCCCGAACAGGTAGACCGCGCCGGCTCCCATCGCGCCGTCGTCTACGCCGGGCGCGCCGACGAGCAGGTCGTCCAGGCCATCCCCATCGAGATCGCCGGGGCTCGCCAGGGAGGTGCCGAGGCCGTCGCTCGCGGCGGCACCGTCGATCCTCCCGTCCGCCTCGACGAGGGACCGCTCGCCTGCGACGCCGCACCCCGGCGCGGCGTCGTCACAGTCGTCGTCCGCGCCGTTGCCGCAGACCTCCACGGCGTCCGGATTCACGGCCAGGTCGGCGTCGTCACAATCCAACGCGACCGCCACGACGTAGGGCTCCTCGGCTTCGCAGAGGCAGGCGCCCGTCTCGGCGCCGTAGCCGTCGCCGTCGCCGTCCGCGTACCAGTCCGTGCAGCCGATGCCGCTGAGGTTCGTGTCGCCGTCACAGTCGTCGTCGTCCGGCGTGGCGCAGTCCTCGGGCTCGCCCGGGTTCACGGCCGACGTGGCATCGTCGCAGTCGCCGCCGACCGCCACCGCGCCCGCCGGCGCGTCGCACGCGAGGTCGAACGAGGCGTCGTCACCGAAGCCGTCGCCGTCCACGTCCGCGTACCAGGCCAGGGCGTCCGCGGCGTCCTCGTCGGTGTCCCCGTCGCAGTCGTCGTCGGAGCCGTTGCACGTCTCCTCGGCGGACGGGCTCGTGTCGGCGTCGGCGTCGTCACAGTCCTGGCAGGCCGACCAGCCGTCGACGTCGAGGTCGACGCGCCCGGTCGAGCCGTCGCAGTTGTAGTCGGCGGGATCGCTGCAGTCGATCTCCAACGCGCGCGGGTGGAAGGCGATGTCGGTGTCGTCGCAGTCGCCACCGTCGGCGATGCGGTCCGGCGGCGCGGCGCAGGCGAAGATGACGTCGGCGTAGTCGCCCCATCCATCGCCGTCGATGTCCGCGTACCAGGGCAGCCCGTTCACGGCGTCGTCCTCGTCGACTTCGCCGTCGCAGTCGTCGTCGACGGAGTCGCAGTACTCGCTCGCGGAGGGGTTCACGTCGATGTCGCTGTCGTCGCAGTCTCCGGGCAGGGCGATAAAGCCCGCGGGCCGCGTGCAGGCGAGGGCGATGTCGGTGTCGTCGCCCCACGCGTCGCGGTCGTCGTCCCGGTACCAGGTCAGGGGATCGACGGCGTCATCGTCCACGACCCCGTCGCAATCCTCGTCGATGCGGTCGCAGTGCTCGGTCGCGTCCGGATGGATGGCGGCGTCGGCGTCGTCGCAGTCGTCGCCGATCGCGAGGCGCCCGGGGAGCGGCTCGCAGGAGGCCTCCCACGTGGCGGCGTCGCCGTAGCCGTCGCCATCCAGGTCGGTGTACCACCGGTCGTTCCCGAACCGGTCCGCCTCGTCCACGACGTCGTCGCAGTCGTTGTCGAGACCGTCGCAGGCCTCCGGTGCGTCGGGGTGCCGGGCGGCATCGGCGTCGTCGCAGTCGGTGTCCGTCGCGCTGAAGCCGTCGGGCCGCGCGCAGGCGTCGAGCGAGATGTCGTCGCCGCCCCACCCGTCGCCGTCGCCGTCGAACCACCAGGTGTGCGTGGGGAGGTCCCCGTCGTCCGCGATCCCGTTGCAGTCGTCGTCGACGCCGTTGCAGGTCTCCACCGCGCCCGGGTGGCGGCTGGCGTTGCCGTCGTCGCAGTCGAGGCAGCCCACGACCCCGTCGTTGTCGTTGTCCCACGAGGCCGGGAAGCCGTCGCAGTTGTAGTCCTTCGGATCGGTGCAGTCGTCCTCGAGCGCCCCGGGGAACACGTCCTCGTCGGAGTCGTCACAGTCGAAGGGCGCCTCGACGTAGCCGATCGGCGCGTCGCAGGCGGTGATCCACGCGCCGGCGTCGCCGTAGACGTCCCCGTCGAGGTCCCGGTACCAGACCGTGGCGTCGTCGGCGTCGTCCTCGGAGCCGGAGCAGTTGTTGTCGACGCCGTTGCAGCTCTCGTGGGCGAGGGGGTACGCGTTGTCGTTGAAGTCGTCGCAGTCGCGGTCGGAGGCCCACCCGTCGCCGTCGAGGTCATAGACCGCGCCGTTCTCGGGGATGCGCACCCACTCGCAGCCCGCGAGCGTGCCGAGCAGGAGGAGGGTCACGATGGATCTCATCGGGGGCCTCCGCGCCAGACGTAGGCGCCGCCGGCATCCAGCGCGCCGAGGTCGAGCCCCGGGACGCCCACGAGGAGGTCGTCGTAGCCGTCCTTGTCGAGATCGCCCGCGCCCGCGACGGCGGTGCCCGCGGTGTCCCCCGCCGCCAGGCCGTAGAGGCGCACGTCGGCGTCGACGGTGCGGACCGTGCCGGAGACAGGTCCGAAGAAGAGCATCGCCGCGCCTCCGAGCGTCCCGACCGTGTCGGCGTTTGGGACCCCCACGAGGAGGTCGGCGGCGCCGTCGGCGTCGACATCGCCGGCGCGCCCGGTCACGAACGCGCCGCTCTGGATCGCGATGCCGTCCACCCGCGCGGCGGCGTCGTCGAGCGCGAACGACCCGGAGACCGGGCCGTGAACGAGCCAGACGCTGCCCGCCTGGAACATCGCGCCGACGGTCGCGGGGCCGCCCACCAGCACGTCGTCGTAGCCGTCGCCATCGACATCGCCCGGGCCCGCCACGCTCGCCCCGGTGAAGCTTATGGGGGCGGCCCCCCAGAGGACGGCGGTCGCGTCGGCCTCATTGATGGGCCCGGAGGTCCCGCCCGACACGAGCCACGCGGCCCCCACGGATGCGTCGCCCGCGGTCTGCGCCCCTGCCAGGAGGTCGGCGAGGCCGTCGCCGTCGACATCGCCGGCGGCGGCGACCGAGGTTCCGAGCCGCCCGCCCGCGTCGGTGAGGGTGAGCGCGGCGTCCGCCGTCTCCATCGGGCCGTCGAGCGGGCCGCGGAAGAGCCACGCGCTCTCGCTCCACGTGCCGCCGACCAGGAGGTCCCCGATGCCATCCCCGTCGGTGTCCGGGGACGCGGCGACGTCGATCGAGAACTGCGCGGTCGTGTTCGGGCCGAGGAACCGGGCGTCCGCGGCGTCGAGGTCGACCGTGCCCGACACCGCGCCGGACACCACGTAGGCCACGCCGACCCAGCGCGAGCCCGACGCGCCGTCGAGCCCGTAGCCGGCGATGACGATGTCGTCGGCGCCGTCCGCGTCGAGATCCACGCCGCCCGAGGCCGTGGCGGAGACCGCCGAGGAGAGCGTGGACTCCGAGAAGACCGCGCTCGCCGCGCCGAGGTCCTTGTCGCCCGCGTACGGCCCGCGCACGAGGCGCCATGTCGCTCGCGTGCCGGTCCCCGCGATCACGAGGTCCGGCCAGCCGTCCCCGTCCGGATCGCCCACCGCGGCCACCGCCGAGCCCGCGCCGTCCCGCGGGGAGGCGCCCACGATCGCGATGTCCGCGCTCTCCAGGCTGTGGGCCCCGGAGACGCCGCAGGTGTCGATGCGCTCGCGGTCGCCGTCGTCGCAGTCGCCCGCGGACGCCGCCCTGTAGTTGCCCTCGGCCTCGCACAGGCACCGGTCGCTCTCGATGCCGACGCCGTCCCCGTCGAGGTCCTCGTACCAGGGCACGCAGCCGGAGGCGCCGAGGTCGTTGTGGTTGCCGTCGCAGTCCTCGTCGGTGGCGTCCCCGCAGGTCTCGACCGCGTTGGGGTGGACGGTGAAGTCGCCGTCGTCACAGTCCCCGTCGTTGGTGACCCAGGGGAGCGTGACGGCCTCGAAGTCGCCGCACCAGAGGTCGCGCGTAGCGGCGTCTCCCCAGCCGTCGCGGTCCATGTCGAGCCAACCCCAGAACCCGTCGATCGGGTGGTCGTCGATCTGCCCGTCACAGTCGTCGTCGCCGCCGTTGCAGCGCTCGGTGGCGCCGGGGTGGATGCCCACGAGCGTGTCGTCGCAGTCGAGCGGGAGCGCCCAGCCGTCCCCGTCCACGTCGACGAGCACGATCTCCGGGCCGCCCGAGTCCTCGTCCATGGGGCCGCACCCGGCGAGCCCCCCGAGCACCAGCCCCCAACGGAGGCCGCGCGCGAGGGGCGCCGTGGGGCGGGGTGGGCCGAGAAAGCGGGACATCGTGGCCGGAGTCTACCCCCACCTCGAGGGCTCCGCATGGTAGCGTTCCCCCCGGATGAACGGCGTACGCAGCTATCGGGTCACGGAGCTCCTCGGCCGTGGCGCTTTCGGGTCGGTGTACCTCGCGGACACCGTGGGCACCGGCATCGAGCGGACGGTGGCCATCAAGGTGCTGCGCCCCGAGCAGGCGGCGATCCCCGGGCTCCTGGAGCGCCTGCGGGACGAGGCCCGCATGCTCTCGATGATCCGGCACCGCGCCATCGTGCGCGTGGACGACCTCGTGGAGCTCGACGGGCACTGGTCCGTCGTCATGGAGTACATCGAGGGCTGCGACGTGGCCACGCTCGTGAAGGACGGGCCCCTGCCGCCGCGGGTGGCGCTCGCCATCGCGGAGGAGATCGCGAACGCCCTCCACGTCGCCGCGACCCAGCCGGGGCCGGACGGCCGCCCGATCCGCCTCGTGCACCGGGACGTGAAGCCGGGCAACATCCGGGTGACCGCGCAGGGCGAGGTCAAGCTGCTCGACTTCGGCGTGGCGCGCGCGGACTTCTCGGCGCGCGAGGCCGGGGCCACCACCGCGGTCTACGGCACGCCGACCTACATGGCGCCGGAGCGGTTCCGGGGCGAGGACACCTTCGCGGGCGACGTGTACGCGCTCGGCGTGACGCTCTTCGAGATGCTCGCCGGGGAGCCGCCGGGGCAGAGCCCGATGGAGCTCGAGCGCGTGCCGCCGGGCATCAAGCTCGCGGGCGCGTGGCGGCAGATCCGCGAGACCAGCCTGCCGTTGCGGGACCTCATCTGTGCGATGCTGGCGCACGCGCCGGGGGAGCGGCCGTCGGCACGTGACTGTGCACGGTCGTTCGCGCGCATCCGCGGACAGCTCGGCGGGATGATCCTCGAGGACTGGGCCGAGCGAGTGGTCCCGCCCGCGATGCGGGCACGGAAGAAGGGGGAGGGAGGCGGACGCGTCGGGACGGTCATGCTGGAGCGGCCGAGCGAGGCCTCGCTGCGGATGCAGGGGCCGCCGAAGCCGAGGACGGCGATGTGGGCGGCGATGGGGACCGTCGCGCTCCTGGGCGTGGGGGTGCTCGGGGCGGGGGTGCTCGGGGTAGGGGCGTGGTGGATGTGGGGGGGCGGGACGGGCACGACGCCGACGTCCACGGAGCCGGGCTCGCCGACGACGTCGGCTGCGACGGGAGCGGAGGGGGCGCCGGTTGCGGTGGGGGCGCCATCGGGGGCGCAGGACCCGACGGGGTCGGTGCCGGTGCCGGTGCCGGTCGGGGCGCCGGCGCCGGTCGGGGAGTCGGCGCCGGTGGCAGCACCGGGAGCCGCTGTCGCGGCGACACCGGGGAACGACGGGTCGACCACCATCCCGGCGACGACCCAGGCGACGACCCCGCCGACGGCCCTACCGACGACCCTGCCGACGACCCCGCCGACGGCCTCCTCGCGCCCGACCGGGTCGTCTGCGCCGACGCTGACACCCGCGACTCCCTCGACCCCGTCGCGGCCCGACCGGCCCGGCACCGTGTCCGGCGGGCGAGGGTTGCAAGGGACCGGGATCGTGGCGTTGGACGGGCAGGCGTCCGGGTTGGTGCTCACCGGGCGGGCGGGGGTGTTCGGGGTGGGGGAGGTCGCCGTGGGGGACTACACCGCCGACGTCACCTTGCTCAACGGGGAGACCGTGCAGATTCGCGACGTGACGGTCAATCCGGCGCGGGTCACCAAGATCTCCTGCGACGCGAGCGCGTGCCGCGAGATGGAGGAGTGGTAGGCAGGCCGGCTAGCGCACGTCCTGGCTCACTTTATCGGGTCGGCGAGGCGCCCTTATGGGTGGAACACCGGCGTTCCGGTTAGCGGGGCTCCCGTTCGGAGGCCGCGTTGCGCTCGTATGTCCCGCCCGTTCTCGTTGGTTCCTTGTTCGTCCTCCTCGCCTGCGGCGGCTTCGGTGACACGAAGACCGAGGAGCCGGTGGTCGTCGAGACGCCCGTGGCCCCCGCGGTGACGGTGTGGGAAATGACGCGACAGGACGGGCAGGCGCTCGTGAAGGCGGGGGCCGTGCAGGGGCTGGCGGTGGACGCGCCGCTGGTGCTCCTGGGGCCGCCGCTCGCCGGCACCGAGAACCGCCAGATCGTCGGCAGCGGCAAGGTGGTCGAGGTGTGGCCCGATCTCGCGCGGGTCGCCCCGGACCGCATCAAGAAGGACGCTCCGGAGCCCGTCGCCGCGCGGCCGTACACCCCCGAGGACCAGGCGGCGCTCGATCTCATTCCTGTCATCGGCGCGAAGGGGGGCAACCGACCGGCCGCCGCCGCCGCGACGACCCCCGTGGCCGCCCCTGCGGGCGAGTTCACGGTGGAGCAGGTGCCGGACGCGCTGAAGAGCGGCACGGCGGAGTCGCGGATGGACGCGCTCGTCCGCTACGAGACCGACGCCTCGATGACGAACGCCATCGTGTGGGTGCTGAAGAACGACTCCGACTCGGATGTCCAGTTCAAGGCCTGGCGCGTGGTCCGGGCGCGTTGGAAGCGCGGCACCGGCAGCCCCGGCGATCACGAGGCCGCCGCGGGCTGGGTGGCCACCAATGGCGGGGACGACGCGCGGGTCGAGGCGCTCCAGGCCATCGGCGAGCGGAGCCGCAGCCTCTCCGTGCCCTCGAAGCACCTCGCGGATCCGCTCCAGAGCGTGCGGGTAGCGGCGGCGGAGGCGGTGTTCGACATCGGGAGCCGCATCGGCAAGCGCTCCGAGGCGAAGAAGCTGCTGCAGGACCGGCGCGACCTGGAGTCCGCCGGGCCCGTGCGCAAGAAGCTCGCGGACTGGATCGACCAGCTCTGATCGGCCGGGCGCGCCTCGCTGCTCGGTGCGGACGCCGTCGTAGGTGAGGTCGATCGGGGCCCCGAGTGGCAGGAGCTCGAAGTCCGAGGGCTGGATCGCCTCGAGTCGCGGGACTCCATCAGGTCGGCCCAGTTCGCGGTGGTCGACCGGTCGCTCCGCGCGGGGAGCGCGACGTTGCCGCCGTCCGCGAGGTACATGCCGTAGGTCTGGAGCGCGCGCGCGACCGTACGCGACGCGTCGTTCGGGAGCGTGTCGAGCGGGTAGTCGGCGCGCGAGCGGAGGTGTGCGCCATACGGCGGCGCGGTCTCGGCGCCGGTGGCCGCGCCGGTCGAGTGGGTGGCGGGGTGGATGTAGACACCCGAGCGGATCGACTCGTTGCGGAGGATGAAGCGGATGGCGTGCGCGATCTCGCCCGAGGCGACCTCGTCCGCCGTGTGGAGGAGGGGAGCGACGATGACCCCTCGGTCGGGCTCGGACCATGGCACACGCACGCGAGTCTCTGCTTGGCGGACAGTGATGCCGAGCGCGACCAAGCCATGCTCATGCTGATCGAGGACAGCCTTGCCGAGCGGCTCCTGCTCCGGGGCCGGTCACTCACGCCTGTCCTGTCCCACGAATTCCTCCCACCCCCGCAGCCCCCCGTTCCACACAGGGATCCCTCATCCCAAACCCATCCACCGGTTGATGGCCTTGGGACGGCGGCGCTGACCAGGGGATGCCGTCCGCGTCGCCGATCCCCAGATCGAGGGCATGGTGGGGGCGGGGATCATCGGGGCGTACGCGAGCCGCGCGGATGGCGCGTGGCTCCACGAAGAGGAGCGTCCCGGCCCAGGGTGGCACAGGCACGACTGGAAGCCGCGCCGGCTGCTGGTCCTCACGGACCGTGGCGTGGGGGTGGCGACCGTCCTCCGTCGGCGCTGGCGCCTCCACGGGACGACGACCACGCGGCTGGACCGCAGCCCTGACGAGGTCGGGCGCCGGCACGTCGTCCTGCTGGTGTTGCTGGTGAAGCTCTGGGCGTGGCTCTCGTCGGGGCTCGGCGTCCACGCCTATGACGAACTTCACCCCGCGCTCGAAGGCCATGGTTCCCGGCGGACGGTGCAGCGCTGGCTGAGCGCGGTGCTCCCCGACGCCGTACGGCTGCAGCAGGCCCTTCGCACCGCCGTCATCGAACGATTCGAGCCACAGCCAGTCGAGAGGCTGTTTCCAGGGGGACTGTCCCCTCCGGATGGCATCCGGCGCCGGCGGTGGAAGGACCCGGAACGAATCTACGCACTCGCCACCGGGCTCGTCTTCCTGCACCGCGGCGCCGAGGCGGGTGCGGCCTCTCGCACCGTCCTCCTGGCTCTGGCTCGACGGAGGCTGGACGGGCCCCTGAACATCGCCAGCGCCTGACCTTCGATTGGGAGGGCTGGCTGGGATGTGCCCTGGCGAACGACGGCACGCCCGCCTTGCCGATCCCATCCGAACCGTCGTCGAGGGCGGCGACGAGGCCGGGCACGCTGGCTGCCGACACCGTGGAGGTCTACTTGTCCGACACCTGGGCCCTGGCCCGCTACCAGGCCATCGCCGCGTACGTGGGTACGCCGCTACCGCCTCGGCGGGCTCGATGCGCTGCGCGACGCGCCGACGGCGTCCCCCGGCGTCCGCGTGCTCACCGAGGAGGAGATCGCCCTGTTCTGCGCGCTCAAGCGCGAGGTCCCCGCGCGGTCGCTCGACCGTCTCATCGAGATCGCCGAGGCGCTCGGGCACATCGAGGCCGGAAAAGCCAAACGCAGCACGGTCCACCGGGCGCTGCAGGGTCAGGACCTCTCGGCACGTCGCCCGAGACAGGCCTCGAACGAGGACCTCGACCGCTTCGAGGCGGGGTTCCCGAACGAGCTCTGGCAGTCGGACATGCTCGAGGGGCCGCTGTTGCCCGACCCGGAGAAGCGCGGCGGACAGCGCCGGGCGTACCTCTACACGTTCCTCGACGACCACTCGCGGATGTGCCTGCACGGCCGCTTCTCGTTCCGGGGCGACCTGCCGGCGCTCGAGCTCGTCTACCGACGCTCGCTCCAGAAGTACGGCAAGCCGGCCCGGGTCTACTACGACAACGGGGCGGTCTACCGCTCGCGACACATGCGACACATCGTCGCGTGTCTCGGCATCCACGGGATTGTCTTCACCAAGGCGTACCGCCCGATGGGCCACGGTAAGATCGAGACATTCTGCTCATGATGCACCCCGGCGGTGGAACTTGGCGGAGGTCGCGAGGTAGGCCTCTACCCGCCGGATTGCGTCGTCGTCGAGATCGAACCAAGCCGCGCGTGCGGGCCCTCCGCCGTCGACCGGGACGAGTACGCCCAGCTTGACCCAGCCGCTCACCGTGCGTGTCTTCACGGCGAACCGCCTGGCGACGCCGCGCGAAGACCAGAGCCCGTCACCGCGTCGGTCCGGGGCGGGTTCGTGCGCCGGGGTCGCGAACGGCCTGGACACTCCCAAGCGCAAGCGCAGGCGCGCGACCGCCTCTTCGGTCCACCTGCGCCCGCCCGCGCGCTCGTGGTTGAGGGTGTCCGCGATCTCCTTGTCGTACGCGCCGGTGGAGACGAGCCGCCGAACGAGGGCCTCCGCGTCACGACTCGCTCGCGCGCCCCCGGCGTACCGTGCCCGCGGTAGCTGGTGCTCCGTCACCACGCCCGACTCCCAGAGAACTTGGACCCGGGTGGCACGCATCGGGACGTCGATGGGCGTGAGCGTCACCTCGCTGACGAGGATCCGCAGCAGGTTCTTGCGTTGCTGGGGCGTGGAGGACGCGGCGCGCCACACGCGGGGCAGGTCTCGCCTTGGTGAAGACAATCCCGTGGATGCCGAGACACGCGACGATGTGTCGCATGTGTCGCGAGCGGTAGACACGCAACTTCCAGAAGTCGACTCCGTGGGCGTTCCGGTGGCTCATCTCCCTGTGCTTCGCGCGCTGATCGATCATCTCGGCATTCACGCGATCATCGACGAGGCGCTCCCTCAACACCGGCTCTCTCGCGTCTCCGACGCCGACTGTGTGGTGACGATGATGTTGAACATCCTGTGCGGTCGGGTGGCCCTGTTCAGGATGGATCACTGGGTCGGGCGGACCGACGTGGAGCTGCTGCTTGGGAAGGGACGGGAGGCAGACGCCTTCGACGACAGCCGCCTCGCCGCCGCGCTGGATCACCTCGACGCCACGGGCACCGACTCGTTGCTCGCCGCGGTGGTGCAACGGTACCTCGAGCGCCCGGGCCGCGAGACCACCTACTCTGTCCACCAAAACTTCACGTCGTACTCGTTCTATGGCGAGTACGCCGATGTCTCGCCGTGCGGCCCCCTGCCCACCTTCGGCCACTCCAAGGACCTCCGCCCCGACCTCAAGCCACTCGTCTTCGGCCTCACGCTGCACGGCAGCGCTGGCATCCCGCTGGTGTGCACGACGCTCGATGGCAACACCTCCGACTCTCGCCAACCGCGACCACCTCGCGCGACTCGCCAAGCTGCTACCCAAGGAGGACGATGTCACCGTCGTCGGTGACTGCAAGCTCGTCGACGGACAAACTCTGGGCCAACTACTCTCGGCGGGCTTCCACTTCGTCTCCCTTCTCCCCGACGCATACAACCTGCGAACCGAGCTGGTGCGCGACGCGTGGGCGGGTGAGACCGACGTGACCCAGTGGCCAGTCCTCGGCTCCCATCCAGGACGGTTGAAAGGCGATCCACCCACCTTGTATCGCGGGAAAAGTGTGGAGGCCCCCTTCCCAGTCCTCCTGCACCGCCCGCCCGAAGGAGGGGCAGCGGGCCCCACGGAAGGTGTGCCGAGCGTCGAGACAATGCGGTTTCTCATCGTCCACTCGGACAGCTTGGCGGCCCTCTTCGAGGCGCAATTGAAAGGCCGGTTGGCGGCCGAACAGATGGGCGTGGCGGCTGCCGTGGTGCGCGTGAACCGCAAGCCTGCGTCCTGCGAGCACGAGGCCCTTGGATAGCGCAGAAGTCTCTCCCCAAACTCCGGTTCCATCGCGTGGTGTTGACGGCGCAGGCGGAGACGCGGCTGTTGCCACGGCCGAAGCGAGGCCGCCCTCCCAAGGGCGAGGAGGCCCCGACGCAGATCGTCTGGGTGGTGAGCGCCGGCGTGGAGCTCGACCCAGATGCCGTAGTTCACGAGCGGCGACACGCGTCGTGCTTCCCACTCGTGACCGACCATCTTGACACGCCCGGATGGGACGACGCACGCATCCTTGCGGAGTATCGACACCAGGGGATCGTGGAGGGCACGACGGGCTTCCGCTGGCTGAAGGGGCCCGCTGCGGTGTCACCCATGTTCCTCAAGACCCCCACGCGCATGCGCGCCTTGGGCTTGGTGATGGTCCTGGCGCTGATGGTCCGGAACTACTGGCAGTTCCAGATGCGAAAGGCCGCCCGCGACGCCGGCGAGAAGATCATGCATCCGTTCACCAAGCGACCGGTCTCCAACCTCACCGCGGAGATGGCCATGGAGCACTTTGGCGGGATGCAGGCCCTCCGCCTGCGCATCGAGGGCGGCCCCTGGAGGCGCGTCCCCGGGCGCCTATCGGAGGTTGCCTTGCTGATCCTTGGCTATCTCGGCGTGTCAGAGACGGTGTTCTGGACGCCCGCTCGGCCGGAAATGCCGGGACTCAGAATCTGAACCCGAGGAATGTGGGGCCGGGAGGGGACGATTCTGGGAAGCTCGGCTTGGGGGCTTCCGTTCCCGACTGCCGACGTGGGCCAGGCGGCCCTCCGGACGTACCCGTCCCGGCGGATGTTGGGCCGCCGGTGCCCGGCGTCTTCGACGGGCAGGCCCATGT